>JAVBLD010000024.1:0-13289 GCA_031553705.1 Marinifilaceae bacterium
ACAGAATTTGATGAGAACTGCATAAAAACCAACGAGGAAGAAATACTCAGGAGGAAACAGCTCAAAACGCAACAAACACTTGAAAAACTACAGAATCAACTCAAAAAATCGGCGTGAAGTGATTTTGTTATATAGAAGATAGAAAATTTTAGATATTCCTTACTTACCTCCTTCCTGTTCATATATTCCTTAGCCGGAAACGCACGACATTAAGTAAAAAATGCTTAGCTTTGCTACGAAGAATGTTATCGTTTTTCGATGCAGTCTTGATTGTTGTCCCGGGCTTGATTGTGGCCAA
This sequence comes from Marinifilaceae bacterium, assembly GCA_031553705.1. Lineage (GTDB taxonomy): Bacteria > Bacteroidota > Bacteroidia > Bacteroidales > Marinifilaceae > JAVBLD01. The sequence continues at coordinate 299 of JAVBLD010000024.1, forward strand.
AAATCTATGTGAGGGTATATGAAAATGAGTTGGCCGAGTTGTTGAAATAAAAAAAAAGATGATGAAAATCAAATCACTATTGTTTATGCTTGTTCTCCTTTCTTATGTGTCGATGGCCCAAGAGAAAGGTAAATTTACTCTTGAAGGTAAGGTGGGATCTATAGTTCCCCAGAAGGTGTATGTTGCTTATTATGATCTGGCGGTCGGCGAATTAGTATCCGATACGGCGATCGTTTCGAATGGGAAGTACCTTCTAAAACTGAACATGGGCCAGAATGTCGCCAGGGGATTTCTCTTGTTTGATTATACCGGTAAAGGATTACCTAAAGGCAGTTTGGTAGGTAGAGACTATCTTGTCCTGATGATAGGCAGGGAGGCTATTAAAGTTACTACAGCCGATTCAATTAAACATGGCGTAATTACCGATTCCCGTTTGAATGACGAATACAAATCTTTATTTGGTCCTATCTCTGACATAATGAATAAACGGATAGCTCTTGTAAATGAGTACAATAAGACTCCAGAGCATCTGCGAGACAATACGATTTATAAAAAGATGGAGGAATTGGAGAAGGAGGAAAAAGAGTTGGCAAAACAGTTTATTGCTACTCATCCCAGTTCACCGATAAGCTTGGAAGCGTTTTCAGTACTGCTCACCAACAATTGGAAGGTTGAAGAAGTAATACCTATTTTTGAAGGATTGGATCAATCCTTACGTAATTCTGTAAAAGGTCAGATGTTCAGTAAACAATTGTACAAATAAACGAAATAAGTCCGATTCTCAAATAATCCAAATTTAAAATTTTAAACCGGAAATTTATAAATGTATCTAATTTAGGCCACTTGTAAAGGAATAAAATGAAATTAACAATTTTAGGAAGCGGAACCTCTCAAGGGATACCGGTTATTGCTTGTGAGTGTCCGGTTTGTCAATCGACAGATCTGCACGACAAGCGGCTGAGGTGTTCTGCAATGCTGGAAGTAAATGGCAAAAACATTATTTTTGATGCAGGTCCGGATTTTCGTTATCAGATGCTTCGGGCAAAAGTCAAAGATATCAGGGCAATCCTTCTTACCCATGAGCATAAGGATCATATTGGAGGGTTGGATGATGTAAGAGCATTTAATTGGGTGAAGAACAGTGCTATTGATGTTTATTCAAATTCAAGGACAAAGGAGGTGGTATACAGGGATTTTGCCTATGCTTTTGCAGACCACCGGTATCCGGGTGTGCCGGACATAAACCTGAATATTATAGGAGATACTCCTTTTCTGATCGATGAGATCGAGGTTATACCGATACCAGTGTCCCATCACAGGTTACCTGTGATGGGATTCCGGATAAAAAATTTTGCCTACATTACCGATGCTAAAGTGATTTCCGACTCTTCAATAAAGAAGCTGGCGGGGATAGAACATCTTGTAATCAATGCTCTACGCAAAGAGAGTCATATTTCTCATTTTACGCTGACCGAAGCATTGGAGGTTATAAAAAAATTGAATGTGAAACAGGCATTTCTGACCCATATCGGGCACCAAATGGGTTTGGCTTCTGACATATCACGCGAATTGCCGGAAAATGTGTGTCTGGCTTATGACACACTAAATGTAGAGGTATAAAAGCAAGGACAGACACCATTGGTATATGAGATAGATGTTAAAAACTTTATAGCCTGTGATAGGCTGAATTGTCATTGATTTTATTACATTTGTATGTTTTTTAAGAAGATGCGCAATTTGCAGATGTTTGATAGGAAGAGAATTAATAGTGTAATTTAATATATAGATGGAAAAAGGCGGAGAAAAAATTATAAAGATTGATATTGAAGAAGAAATGAAATCATCTTACATTGACTACTCAATGTCGGTGATTGTTTCGCGTGCTTTGCCGGATGTGCGGGATGGGTTGAAACCGGTTCACAGGCGCGTATTATTCGGAATGAATGAATTGGGACTTACTTCTGGAAAGCCATTTAAAAAGTCTGCAAGAATTGTCGGAGAGGTGCTAGGTAAATTTCATCCGCACGGAGATTCTTCCGTCTATATGGCCATGGTGAGAATGGCTCAGGAGTGGTCATTGCGCTATCCGTTGGTGGATGGACAGGGGAACTTCGGATCGGTCGACGGGGATAGCCCGGCGGCGATGCGTTATACGGAAGCGAGAATGAATAAGATCGCAGAAGATATGCTGATCGATCTTGAAAAAGACACCGTTGATATGATTCCCAATTTCGACGAATCATTAAAAGAACCGAGCGTGCTTCCTACAAGGATACCTTATTTGTTAATCAACGGCGCTTCGGGAATTGCGGTGGGAATGGCCACCAATATGCCGCCTCATAATATTGCCGATACAATAGATGCAATATGTGCCTATATTGATGATAATGAAATTGATATTGAAGAACTTATTAAGATTATAAAAGCTCCTGATTTTCCGACAGGAGGATCCATCTACGGATATAGTGGGGTCAAAGATGCCTATCGTACCGGAAAAGGACGCGTAGTTATCCGTTCGAAAACTTCGGTAGAGATCGGACCTAATGGACGGGAAAAAATCATTGTACACGAGATTCCCTACCAGGTGAACAAGGCGGAGTTGATCATGAGAATCGCCGATCTGGTAAATGAAAAGAAAATAGATGGCATCTCCAATGTGAACGACGAATCGGACAGAAACGGGATGCGTATTGTAATAGATATTAAGAAAGAGGCTATTTCGAATGTCGTATTAAACACCTTGCTAAAACATACCGCTCTGCAGTCATCCTTCGGAGTAAACAATGTTGCGTTGGTAAAAGGACGTCCGAAGTTATTGAACCTGAAAGATATTATATACTACTTTGTAGAACACCGTCATGATGTGGTGGTACGCCGTACCCGTTTTGAATTAAGGAAAGCGGAGGAGAGAGCGCATATTCTGGAAGGTTTGATTATTGCGAGCGATCATATTGACGAAGTGATTCAGATTATCCGCGACTCGAAGACACCGCAGGAAGCTCAGGGTAGATTGATGGAGAGGTTTAGTTTGTCGGAAAAACAGGCTGTCGCTATCGTTGAGATGAGATTGCGCCAATTGACAGGTTTGGAACAAAATAAATTAAGGGCTGAATATGAGGAGATCGAAAAATTGATTATCCATTTGAAAGAGATACTGGATAGCGTCGATTTAAGGATGCAAATCATTAAAGAAGAGTTGTTGGCGGTAAAAGCTCAGTATGGGGATGAAAGAAAAACAGATATTATATATGCTTCGGAGGAGTTTAATCCGGAAGATTTCTATGCTGATGATGAAATGGTGATTACTATTTCGCACATGGGTTACATAAAGCGTACTCCGTTGACGGAATATAAGGTGCAGAATCGAGGGGGGGTAGGATCAAAAGGATCAGCAACCCGGGATGAAGACTTTCTGGAACACATGATTATGGCTACAATGCATAATACGATGCTGTTCTTTACGGAACGAGGCAAATGTTTCTGGTTGAAGGTTTATGAAATACCGGAGGGTACAAAGCAATCCAAAGGACGTGCGATACAAAACCTATTGAATATCGAGCCGGGAGATAAAGTAAAGGCGTATATAAACCTTCTCGACCTGAAAGACTACGATTATATAAATAGCAACTATATAGTGTTATGTTCGAAGAAAGGCGTCATTAAAAAGACTACATTAGAGGCTTATTCCCGTCCAAGACAAAATGGTGTCAACGCTATTACAATCAAGGAAGGAGACCAGTTGTTGGAGGCTAGGCTGACTAATGGAGCAAATGATATCATGATTGCTGTAAAATCCGGTAAAGCGATTCGTTTTCCGGAGTCAAAGGTGCGTCCGATGGGAAGAACAGCTTCGGGAGTGAGAGGTATCTGGATGGGAGAGGATGATGAGGCTATCGGTATGGTTTGTGTAGAGCCGAACAAAGCGGATATCCTAGTAGTCTCCGAAAACGGTTACGGGAAACGCTCGGATATAGAAGATTACCGGATTACCAATCGCGGAGGTAAAGGGGTAAAGACGATAAATATGACAGAAAAGACCGGCAACCTGATATCGTTAGTAGATGTAACAGATGATGATAACTTGATGATTATTAATAAGTCAGGATTGACAATCCGGTTAGATGTGGCCTCTTTAAGAGTTATGGGACGTAATACGCAAGGAGTGAGGTTGATTCATCTGCGGAATGATGATGCCATTGCAGCCGTAGCAAAAGTTTCCGCTTCAAAAGAAGAGGGGAGTGACGTAGTATCAGAAGAAAATTTCTCAGAAATAAACCCGGAAGAGAATGAATAATGTAACAGACTTGACAAAAAGACCATCAATAAAAAAATAAATTTAAATTAATATTATACGTATGAGAAAAATATCTATTATTATGGTATTACTCTTTTGTGTAGGTTACTCTTATGCACAAAAGGGGAAAGCGACTCAGGCTATCAGTTATTTTACATCTGGTAAACTGGATCAGGCAAAGAAATTGATTGATGAAGCGATGAATCACGAGTCCTGTGCGGATTGGGATAAAGGCTATTTTACAAAAGGACAAATATATCAAGCTATTTTTGAAAGCCCGCTTCCAGAGTATAAAAAATTGGCTTCTAATGCTTTAGGTACAGCATGGGATGCCTATCAGAAAGTAATTCAGCTGGATGCTAAGAAAAAATATACTGAAAAACTCGAAACCCAATACAAAAATTTAATTATTGATTATACAACAAGTGCTGTTGATTTCTATAACACAGGTAAATATAAAGAAGCTTTGGCAGCTTTCAAGAGAGTACTCGAGATAGAAAATTCACCCATTATAACCGGAGGAAAACCTGCAAAAGTAGATACGGCTGTTATTTTTAATGCCGCCGTTTCAGCTCATAAAGCCGGAGATTGGCCCGAGGCAGAATATTATTATAAAGAGACTTTAAAATATAACTATGAGGCTGCCAGGACTTATGCTATGCTTGCCAGTATTTTAAAAGAACAAGGAAAAGATGAAGAGGCTTTAAAGTACTTACATCAAGGTTATGAACTTTATCCTGACAATTCCCACATGCTGGTTGAATTGATTAACTACTACCTGTTGGGCGGAGAACCAGAAAAAGCAGAAAAATATCTGGACGCTGCAATTAAACAGAATCCTACCAATGCATCTTTTTATAGAGCAAAAGGTACTTTATTTGAAAAGATGAAACAGCCGGAAAAGGCCGAAGAAATGTATATCAAGACGTTGGAACTTGATCCGAAAGACTTTTTAGCTCAATATAATTTGGGAAATATTAAATTGAGCCGTGTAATTGAATATCATAGAAAGGTAAATGATATTGATGATGCAAAGCAATATAATAAAGAAATGGAAAAAGTATATGCCCAATATGCCGAGGTTATCCCGTATTTTGAAAAAGCATTGGAATTGAATCCGAAGGAAAAAAATACGATGACTACACTGAGAGAACTTTATTATAAATTAAGGAATACAAATCCGATCTATCAGAAAAAATATGATGAGATTATAAAGCTTTTAGAACAGCAGTAAAAATATAAGGGGAAAACTCCCCTTTTATTTTTTTAGATTAATAATTTACATAATATAAATTATAGGACAATATATAATATGACGCGAAGACAGGTTTTTTCGACTTTTCTATAAAATCCAACCATAATAAAAAAGAACATTCCGGGATAAATAACGATATGTCAGGGATCTCTTTCCGGATAAAGTCGGCTGCGAAGCGGATATTATTTTCCAGGTAATGAAGCATGGCTTCCAACCAAGGAGCTCCGTATTGATAAGTAGCTTGGAATGTTATATGACCGAAAATATTTCCGGTATCCAGATGGAGCGTTGTAATCTCCCGGGCAAAACGCTCTCTTAGTGCAGCTGATGAGATTATGACAACCGAATTCATCATACCAGCAAGATTAAAGGTTTTGCTAGGTAATGGTAATACTTGCAATCTCTTTCGAGATCGAGGCTACGGCGGTATGCTTATGTCCGAAAAGGGAAAGATCGGAATGGATTTCATCGGAAAGGATAGTAACATTGTATTGAAGGCATAACTCCCCTATCCGGGCCAACTCCTCTTTTGTCCATTGTCGGCCGATCGGATTATGTGGATTGCTTATAATCAATAGATTACATCCAATTAATTTATGTTCAAAATCACCCCAATCGAGTACATATTTGTCATTTTCAATAATCAGACTACTGCATACTAATTCCCGGTCGTTTTCCCTTACTACTGAAAAAAAAGGATGGTAAACCGGAGTCATAATCAATACTTTGTCTTTTTTCTCAGAGAATACCCTTACACCGATCGAAAGAGCTGTTACAATGCCGGGACTGCTTAACATCCATTCCTGCTCCACCTTCCAGCCATGTCGCTCTGCAACCCAGTCTATAAAAGCCTGTTTGGCTTCGTCGGAGCGGAATGTATACCCAAAGATTCCTCGTTCGCTACACCTTCGGGTAGCAGTAATTACTTCCGGCGGCGATTGAAAATCCATGTCTGCCACCCACATTGGCAAAATACCGGGATATCCAAAATATTTCGTTGCGTCGTCGTATTTGACACAGTCGGTGTTGTAACGATCTATTACTTTATCAAAATCATACATAATGAATAAACATTTAAAATAATGCGATGGCAAATTTAATTTTTTATTTCTTATACAATGATTGCGAAGTTCAAAAACAACCTGTTTTTTGTCCTTTTTATTGAAACAGCTTTAGAATCTGAAGTTCGTATTTTTTATCTCTTCGGGTATGGTTTATTTTGAGCTGACACACACTAATATTCAGACAATTTATATTACCTTTGCTTACATATTTTTGTTCTTAAAATAGCTTAATTTATGCGCAATAAGGTTGTTATCGTTACCGGAGCATCTTCCGGTATTGGCAAAGCGTTAGTGTATGCGTTGATGCGTGAAGATGCCAAAATTGTTTTGGCATCCAGGAATATCGAAGAGTTATCAATTATAGAAAATGAAATAAAAGCATCTGGTGTTGATGTACTTGCTATACAAACAGATGTGACGAAAGAGTCGTCGTGTAAAGAGATGATCGAACAGGCATACCGACATTTCGGACGTATTGATGTTTTAATCAATAACGCCGGTATCTCAATGAGAGCTTCATTAGAAGAGGTTGAATTGGGAGTATTACGTGAGATAATGGATGTAAATTTCTGGGGTACAGTATATTGTACCAAATACGCCTTGCCCTTTCTATTGGAATCCGGAGGTAGTCTGGTAGGTATTATCTCTATTGCTGGATTTATCGGGCTTCCCGGGAGAACCGGCTATTCGGCGAGTAAATTTGCCGTGCGGGGTTTTTTGAATACCGTGCGGACTGAAACCCTGAAAAAAGGACTTCATGTATTAGTAGCAGCTCCGGGCTTTACAGCTTCGAATATCCGTAAAACCGCCTTAAATGCAATAGGCGGTCAGCAAGGAGAAAGTCCGCGAAAAGAGGAGAAAATGATGACTTCGGAGCTCTGTGCTGCGATCCTTATTAAAGGAATAAAAAAGAGGAAAAGGGAAATCATAATGACATTTGTAGAAGGAAAATTAACCGTATTTCTGAGTAAGTGGATGCCCCGCTTAATCGACAGATTAAGTTATTCGCACATGTCCAAGGAACCTAATTCACCGTTTTAAGAGTTATATATGAAGTATACGTTACTCTTTACTATTTTAATGTTAACGGGGACTGAAACCCTGTTTTCCCAAAGGTGGCGATATCCGGTAATGGAAGTATTTCCTGCAAGGATTGAGCCGTTAGAACAGAACTATCCTCTGCCTCTGCCTTCAAGGTTGTTTAAAAAGCAATATATTAACAGGTCTATCGAAAATGCTGCAGTCAGGTATGCCGTTCAGAATTTGGAGAAAGAGCAATATGACCGGGAGATTGAAACTGCCATAAAGACCATTCTCGATTATGCCGAAGACTCTCGTATACAACGTCTCATAGAGCATCTGCGTAAATATTCGTACGATATGGGCAAAAAAGAACAAGCGATCGAAACGTTGGAAAACAAGATTATAAAAGATAGCATAGCGTTTTATGGCGAGGGGCAGGCCGCAGGTGATGACGACGATAGGGATAAGGATCTGCAAACACTGGTCAATTATGTCCGTAATGATTCGAATTATATTTGGATCAGGAATGCAGGCCGTGATTCCGTATTATTAAATGTATCAAGTGTGACCAATCACTCGGCGCGTTTCTGGATTAATAACGGCCGGAGTGAATATCACCGCTTTTGGATGACGAATAAATTGGGCGATACGATTGCCACTTGGATACAAACTCTACCGCAAGACAATATGATTTGTGTGCACATTGACAACGATGCATTTCAAGCTACTCGGATAAAGCCCAAAAGAGTCAATGATGCGGATGAGATTCTGGATACACAATCTAAGGATTACTTTAAAATACAACAAATTGATAATAAGGATATACGACGCAGATACTGGACATATTACTCTGAAGTGGAAATGGCTATGAGTCAGGGAATGCTGGCAAATTGGGCAAGCGGAGGAGAAAATTCGATATCATTTTTGAGCAATATTCGTTATTTTCTCAATTATAATAAGAATAAAACCAGCTGGGAAAATTGGGTACATTACCAATTCGGTTTTTTAAAAAGCGGAGACGAAGCTATCCGTAAAAATCAAGACCGGTTTGAATTGAATACCAAACTCGGTGTAAAAGCATTCAAACATTGGTACTATACAGCTCAGTTCAATGCATTGACCCAGTTATTTAATTCTTATGATTATCCTAAGGATAAAGACCCTAAATTAGTAGCCAATTTATTGAGTCCAGCCTATTTTACTATTTCGTTGGGTCTTGATTACAAACCTAATGCCAATTTTTCGCTGATTATCTCCCCCGTGGCGGTAAAATGGAATTTTGTACGTGACACCGCTAAAATTTCCGCCAGCAGATATGGTGTGAAAGAAGGAAGATCTTTGAGAAAAGGAGGAGCAAGCATCGATTTAAGAAGTAATATCTATAATCTGTTTAAGGTTATGGATTTGAAAAACGAAGTACGGTTGTTTACCAGTTATGATGAAAAAGACAAAAACAAAGATAAACCCGGTATCTTTACTGCAAACTGGAAGCTGACATTAAGTTTTAAAATCAATTACTTTATGAATGCAACTATCTATACGGAAACAGTCTATGATGAAAATTTTTCTAAGAAGTTGCAGTTTAAAGAGAACTTAAACCTGGGAGTGAAATTTAGATTTTAAATCTATGATCAATTTTGAACACTGTGAGATCAGTAATATAGTTATTCACCATATCGGGAATAAATTTGAAGGTGGTAAACTGAGTATTTCGGCAAATTGTTTTTTACCGGAAGATGCGGATGTACTGGCTTTACTGAAAAGTCATTTTCTATCCTCTTTTAAAAAGGATGCCTATTATCATTTTGCACCCTATGAGGAAGACTTGCATAACAACCCGATATATGCGGCTGTCGGGCGTACTTTCGAACAAGATTCGGCATTTTATGCTGAATCTATCCGGATAGCGAAACAACTGTTTGAACAGTCGAATAATCCGAACATCAAGCCAGGCGAACTATATATTATATACTTAAAGAATTGCCATATCGAAGAAGGTATATGTGATGCTGTCGGAATATTTAAGTCGGAAGCAAAAGAGACATTTCTGAAAATCATGATGAATCAGGATTCCTATCAACTGGCAAGCGAGTCAGGAATTAGTATCAAAAAACTGGATAAAGCATGTCTCATATTTAATGTAAATGAACAGGAAGGATATAAGGTAAGTGTTCTTGACAAGACTAACACTACGGAAGCGGTATATTGGACAAGTAATTTTCTGGGACTTTTGCCCTATGATGATTGCTATTTTCAAACAACTAACTATCTGAATTTGTGTAAGTCTTTCGTAAGAGATATTTACAATGAGACGAATGATGTAGCCCGGGTTGACCAGATTGACATGCTGAACCGCTCTATTAATTTTTTCAAAGATGCCGATTTCTTTTCGGAAGAACGGTTTAAAGAAGAGATAGTAAAAGAACCGGAGGTAATCCAGGCTTTTGAACAGTTTAAGAATCAATACGAACAAGAAAATGACGTCGCCTTAAGCAACCATTTTGAAATCTCTGATTATGCTGTAAAAGATGAAAAAAAGTATTTTAAACATGTCCTGAAATTGGATAAGAATTTCCATATTTATATACACGGACAGAGAAAATACCTGAAAAAGGGGTACGATCCCGATCGGGATATGAATTACTATACGCTTTATTTCCGGGAAGAGTGTTGATAAACTAAAGAGTTATAGAAATAAAATTACTTTCAATTATTTACGTATGAAAAAGATTTTCATCATAATGGCTGTATTTCTATCCGTTGCTATTGTAGGAATCGGTGTGGGATACTATTTTGTTTTGTATCCCAATACAACCGTAAAAGACGACGGAATTATCTTTATCCGTCCTAATGATTCATTTGAGACGGTTTGCCTTATATTACAGGACAAAGGATATATTAAAAATGAATACACATTTTGTAAAGTGGCAGAAGTAAAAAAATATCCATCTTTAGTAAAAGCAGGAAGATTCCGGATTAAAGATGGAATCAATAATAATGATTTGATCAATATGTTACGTTCGGGTAAACAGACTGCGGTAAAGTTTACTTTTAATAATATCAGGACGCTAGAGCAATTTTCCGGGATCATTTCCGAACAGTTATCCATCGATTCGTCGGCATTTTTAAATAAGGCGCGCGATACGGAATTCTTAGAAGAGATAGGATTCATTCCTGCTAGTTTTATTGGCATGTTCATTCCTAATACCTATCAGATTTATTGGGATATATCGGTCGATCGTTTTATACTTAAAATGGCCGACGAGTATAAAAAATTCTGGAATGATGAGCGGCTTGAAAAAGCTGAGAGAGCAGGACTCTCTTCTATGGATGTTATGATTCTTGCGTCAATTATTGAAGAAGAAACCATCAAACCTGAAGAATACCCTATCATCGCAGGTGTTTATATCAATCGGTTAAATAAAGGTATGCTGCTGAACGCATGTCCCACCCTCAAATTTGCATGGGGCGATTTTACATTGAAACGTATTTTGGATAAACACACTGGAATAGAGTCACCTTACAATACATATAAATACAAAGGCCTTCCTCCGGGCCCCGTAAGGATGGCTTCAATACCTGTTATCGATGCTGTGCTAAATTACCAACATCATGATTACCTGTACTTTTGTGCAAAAAATGATTTTTCCGGCAGTCATTTTTTTTCAAAGACTCTCCGGGAACATAATCAACACGCCAACGAGTACCACCAAGAGTTAAATAAAAGGAAAATCTACTGATTTTAGATTATTCTCTTTGGCTAAAGCTTTTATTAATCAAAAACGAAATATTTGGCAATTTCATATAAAAAGAGTACCTTTGCAGCCGATAAATTATTTATATACTAATAATCAATTCATTATGTTGAATCATTACGAGACCGTTTTCATTACAACTCCCGTTTTATCTGATGAACAGATAAAGGAAGCGGCAAAAAAATTCAAGGATACCATTACGGAAAATGGTGGTACCATTGAACACGAAGAAGCTTGGGGGCTACGTAAATTAGCTTATCCAATTCAAAAGAAGACAACCGGATTTTATCATTTAGTGCAGTTTGAAGCAGAAGGAGTATTGGTTGACAAGTTGGAGACTGCTTACAGACGTGACGAAAGAGTAATCCGTTTCTTGACATTCAGATTAGATAAGTATGCTTATGAGTATGCTTTAAAGAGAAGAAGTAAAAACCTTGCAAAAAAAGAGGAGAAATAAACCATGGCACAGAACGAAACTGAAATCAGATATCTGACCCCCCCGACAGTTGATGTAAAAAAGAAAAAATATTGTCGTTTTAAAAAAGCGAGAATCAAATTTATTGATTATAAAGACCCTGAATTTCTTAAGAAATTTTTGAATGAACAGGGAAGGATTCTCCCAAGAAGAATTACCGGTACCTCTGTGAAATATCAGAGAAAAGTAGCAACTGCTGTAAAAAGAGCAAGACACCTTGCCTTGTTGCCTTACGTAACCGATTTGATGAAATAATTTAAACGAAGGAGGACAAAAGATGCAAGTTATATTATTAACAGACTTAGTGAATTTGGGTCAGAAAGACGATGTTGTTAATGTAAAACAAGGATATGGCCGTAATTACCTTATTCCTCAAGGATATGCGATCCTCGCAACGGAATCAGCTAAAAAAGTAGTTGCTGAGAATGTAAAGCAAAGAGCGCATAAAGAAGCTAAATTAAAAGCTGAAGCGATTGAATTAGCAGAAAAATTAAAAGGAATAAAGCTTACTATTGGTGCTAAAACCAGCAGCACCGGTAAAATTTTCGGTTCCGTAAACAATATCATGATTTCTGAAAGCTTAACGGCCAAAGGATTTGAAATTGACAGAAAGAAAATCATGCTTAAAGATATCAAAGAAGTCGGAACTTATACCGCTACGATAAAACTATACAGGGATATAAAAGTCGATGTTGAGTTTGAAGTGATTTCTGAATAAAATATTTGGATTTTCTTAAAAGCAAAAAAAGAGGTTGTCTATGGGCAACCTCTTTTTACTTCCGGGCCGCGCCCTATTGAGGACATTGGCCTTACTGTCGACGTACGTAAAGCCATCGAGGAAATCGACGATCCACGCGCCGTTGAAGTCATTCTCCGACGAAGACCAATACCAATAGCCTGCTAATCCTATGCCCCCGGCGTCTGTCAACTTTGTGTTAAAGGACTGTTGGGCCGTAGAGACGCCCGACCAACCCGGAACGCCACCGCCAGGTTATTAGGGATCAGCCCCCGTTCTTACTACGATTATAAACGGGGTATCTACAGCCTTCGCGACCGCAAGCGGGAACATCTGGAGGAGCTGATCCAACAGACCTACGCGTCGGCTAAGGGGCGTTATGGAGCGCC
>JAVBLD010000008.1:0-28998 GCA_031553705.1 Marinifilaceae bacterium
CAAATTGGGAGAATCGCTAGGTGTAACCTATCAAACTATTCGCCGATATATCGACCTGATGGAGCAAACCTTTATTATCCGTTCATTACCACCATTTGAGAAGAATATCAAGAAACGTTTGGTTAAATCTCCCAAAATTTATGTGAGAGATAGTGGGTTATTACATCGACTGCTACAAGTGGATGATTTCAATTCCCTGATGGGTAACCCTGTTTTCGGATCATCTTGGGAAGGCTTTGTAATTGAAAATATTATTTCTTCATTGAAAGATTGCAAATTTTCTTTTTATCGCAGCGCTACAGGAGATGAGTTAGATTTGCTTATTGAGAGAGGTACTCGAACGATTGCAGTAGAATGCAAAGCCTCATCTGCACCACAAGTAACTAAAGGCTTTTGGAGTGCTATAGAAACCACAAAACCGGATAAAACATATATTGTTTCTCCCGTATCAGCATCTTATCCATTTAAAAATGATGTGGAAGTTTGCGGATTGAGTGACTTTTTGAAAAAAGTTGAACTATAAACAATGCCTATTTCATCTGTTGTTGAAAAATATACAATTTCATTTGTTTGATATAAAGTGAATAAAGACATAAAAAATATAAAAAAAGCATAAAGGGCATAAGCTCGGAAGTGTTGAATGGCGAAAACTACTCTAGAGATGATTTCGCTAGAAGCATTCTCAACTATCCGGCAATGATGGTTCCTTCTGTCCAAGAGCCAATTATAGAAAAAATGTCTCATGCTATAAATGGAGAGATTTCACTATTAGATCCATTTATGGGGGCATTTTGAAGCGGATTTTCCATAAAGACGATAAAACGCAAAATTTCTGTTTACTCCGATTTCGTTTACAAAATGTTTATCGTGGGAGATGACCAGCAGGCTGCCTTTGTAATTTTTTATTGTTTGGATCAGTATCTGAAGGCTCGAGATATCCAGGTTGTTGGTCGGTTCGTCCAGTACGATCAAATCTGGGGTTTGGTTGCTGATCATCAGGCAGCAGAGGTATAGCCTCATTTTTTCGCCGCCACTCAAGCCCTTACAGTTTTTGTCCCATGTGTCCGAGGGAAAAAGGAAACGGTTTAGCCGTAGTTTTACTTCGTGTTCTGCTAATTGTTGTAGATTATACTTTTCGGCAAGTTGCTGGATGGTACAATCCAGATCAATCGGAGTGTAGTTTTGATCCAGATAGATCCGGTTAAAATCGGCGCGGTTGACTTGCCCGGAAGAGGGGATAAGGGAACCTGTCAAAAGCCTGGCAAAGGAGGTTTTGCCTGTTCCATTATCTCCCAGAATATGGACCCTGTCGTTGCTGTATAGTTTGAAGTCCAGCGGTGTTTGCCATAATTCGGCACCTTGATGATAGGCAAAGTTGATTTGACGGGCTTCGATCAGTAGTTTACCGGCATAGAGGGTCGTGTTGTCGAAATCTATTTTCAGCGTTTTTAGCTGTTCTTGCTGCCGCCTTAGTTCCGAGAGTTTGCTCTGGCTGCTACCAATCAATTCCGAATGTTTTTCCTTTAGTTTCGATGCGGTATTTTCGGCTGCATTGCGCAGGGTGTTGCGCATGATACGCGGAACCTGCATTTTGTTTTTTTCGCCTTGGGATGCGGTGCGTCTTTCCTGGCGTTGTTTTACTTCCTGGGCCTGCTTTCTGGCAAGGCGAAGCGTTTTTTCTTCGGTGTGGATGCTTTCATTCAGAGCATTTACTTCTATCTCTTTTTGTTCTTTATAGAAAGAGTAGTTCCCACCATATAATCTGATGCCTTTTTCAGATAGTTCGTATGTCGTACGTAATTGATCCAGAAGAGTGATATCGTGGCTCACGACGACGATAGTCGCTTTACTTTGTTCAATGTACTGGTATAACAGATCCCGGCTTGTCCGGTCGAGATGGTTTGACGGTTCGTCAAGCAGTATGATTTCCGGGGAGTGTATGGTCAGCCCGGCCAGAAAAACTTTTGTTTTTTCGCCGCCGCTAAGATTGTCTACCGGCATATCGGTTTTTATATGCGCTAGATTCCAGTGGGAGAGGGCTGCCATGCACCTGGATTCTATTTCCCAATCATCGCCTAAAATATCGTAATCCGATTGGGATACGCTGCCTTTTATAATGGCATCCAGTGTCGCCAGTTTATCGCTGACCTGTAGTATCTCGGCAACGCTTTTATTCAACATTCCCGTATGCTGGGGGATATAATAAGAGGCGGAAGATACCATAATACTCCCTCCGGCAGGTTGCAGGAGTCCCGCCATGAGTCTTAGCAATGTAGATTTACCTGTCCCGTTATGCCCGACAATGGATACTTTACTCTGTTTTTCAATAGAGAAATTCAAACCTTCGAACAGGGAATGCTGGTTGGGATAGTGATAGGAAAGATCACTGATTATAATACTCATAATACAATTAATAGATGCTTTTGCAAGAAAAGCGGTTAAACCGATATTTTATTTCAATCTGCGAAGAGTGTCGGTTTAGTAAACCAACTATTAATTGTTTATTCTCATTGGATAAGTATTAAATTCAGGAGGTAAAGATACGATATATTTCGGAGTAATCAAGAGGTAGAGGAGAAGAAGTAATGAGCCGGAGCTTTTTTCTTCAGAAAGTGGCGACTACTTTTGAAAGACTTTTTTTACCAGCGTTGGATACACATGTGGTCGACTTCACCGAATTGTGCCGGAACGGTTCGATCGATATAAACCAATATTGGTTTATATCGATTTCAATTGCCATTTTTACTCAAAGATTACCGGATAAAAACATCTCGGCACATGAAAGTCGGGTGATGGGGTATTGATCGGTTTCCACGAAAGATAATGAGGTTTTGAAAGATTATCCCCGCATTTATACGCATTCACATTCGCATGAATACCCGACCATTTTTTTATCTGGTGGCGGAATAGGGTAGAAGCCGGAATAGCTACTGTCAATTCCCAGATATTATCCCCCTCTTTTTCGTCAAAATTTTTTTCACCTAATGTTGTATAACGCCGGATCGATTGCATAATCTCCGGAGTACCGTGTACGGCATCGGGACGTTCTTTTCTGAATCCCAGCAGCGCTTTTCCAATGCAGGTAAATTCAAAATTGTAATATCCGCTATCGTCCAAAGCAAGGAAAAACTCAACACAAGAATCGGTCCATGCTTCTCCGTTATCAACAGAGATTTTTGCCATGGTATACTGCTCCGAAACGCGAAATTTTAAAAAGAGCATATCCCCATTATGGGCAATATAAAATTTAGCCTGTGGAGTGTAAGGATAGGCTTCCGGCCAGTTATTACAAGAAATACGGTGTTCGGGAAGTTGTTCCAGTATTTGTGATGCTTTAAGAAGATCATGGACATCCAGTTCGCTCAGGTATTCGATGTTTAACATAGCTGACGGTTATCGATTTGTATAAAAATATTTTATTATCCGGGATAAGCTGAATGCCGTGAGGGTATCTTTCGATACGCCTCAGGCATTATTGCTTTAGTCGTTGGGATAGCCTGATCGTCTATCCCTATATTTAAAAGTTTGTGTGTTTTAAAGAGAAACTCTATGAATTGTTATTTATATTTTGCAATCTCTTCTTTCACAATGCTGCGCATCTGCTCGTATTGAGCTTCCATGCTTTGCAATAATTTATATTGTGCATGTGTCCTGGTCAGGTTATGGCTCTGGTTTTTAACTTTATAATACTTGTCGCCATTAATGTAATCCATTAAGAAACGTAGTACTTGTTCGTATGTAATATATTTTGCCGAAAAAGCCAGATAATCTATTTCGGCCTGATTCAGAAAACCGGCGGTTTCCGACAGATAGCCTTGTGTATACCCACGGAAAATATCCAGGTTCATTGATACCCGATCCAGGTTTTCATCATCTTCCAATCCGGTATTTGTATAGGAGCGCATGGCATCGCCATAATCGTTCAGGCAGGTACTGCTCAATACGGTATCCAGATCAATGACACAAAGTACGTTTCCTTTTTTGTCGAATAGGATATTATTGATTTTGGTGTCATTGTGCGTAATACGGGTCGGGATCGTACCGTTTTCTACAAGCGTCCAGAAATGTAACATCTCTTCTTTACGGCTTTCGATCCATTGGATCTCTTTGGTTACTACTGCTTTCCGGCCTACTGGATCGGCAGCCAGCACTTCGTCCCATTGTTTAAAACGATAGCGGATGTTATGGAATCCCGGTAGAATATCCGTCAAAGGCTCTTTGAAGTCGGACAGCATCGACTGGAATTTACCGATGCCCTTCCCTCCTTGGTAAGCCAACTCCGGAGTATCCGCTTTTTGGTAGTCGATCGTATCGTTGATGAATACACATACGGCCCAATATTCTTCCTGATCATCCTGATAATACAGTTTTTCGTCTTTTGTCGGGACAACCGTAAGAGCCTCGCGCATCGGATCGCCACCGGCAACTGCGACTTTCTTTTTCAGGTGGGTAGTTACACGCTGGATATTATCCATCATGGCAGGCACGTTGGTAAAAATATTTTTATTTTTTCGCTGGAGGATATAATTCGGAGTACTGACTTCAACGGTTGTAACCAATAGGGTATCATTGATAAATCCTTCACCAAGCGGTTTTACACTTGAAATAGTTCCTTTAAGTTGAAACTGGTCGCAAATGTGCATTAATCTATTTTCCATACGTTATTATAATTTATTTGATTCTGATATTAGCTGTTTTAGAATGACCCTTATATGCACGGATGTTTTTCTTTGAATTTCCAGGTGTAAATGTAATAAAAAAAAATAATAAACCTATACTTTGTAAAATTTCTCATTTTTAAAAATGTATTTATACATAGATTTTTTAAAATTTCACTTTTATTGATGTTTTAATTTGATGGTATTTGTGTCGTTTATGACTCTGGTATAAAGATTTACCTAACGGATTTGAGATCTGCGGATTTTAATTCTTTATCTGAATCAGGTTCAAAGATAATTTTATAAAATAAAAAACTGCTGTCGCCAAGAGGTACAGCAGTTTTTTATTTTATAAAAGCGATATGGACTATAATTTGGGTTTGAATGTTACGTCCACAACATCAGCTTTTTTGAACAACGATTTGGCAAATTTCTGAATATCTTTAGGTGTAATCTTATCTAAGATATTGTCAAAATTCTTCGGATCGGTCATATCCAATCCGATAAGGTAATAGTTGGATATTATTCCCATCCAATAGTTGTTGTGAGGTTTTGACTGTTCATTGTCTTTCTTTATGTTTTTCACGATTTTGTCAACCTCTTCGGCGGTCGGCCCTTCTTTCTCTATTTTTTCAATTTCTGCATAGATCAATGATTTCAAGTGAGCTGCTTTATCAGGATCACAATCAAAACTCATAGACATACTGTAACTTTGGTAGGGTTCTCTTATCGAGCCGGATCTCACGCTGACACCATAAGTCCCCCCCTCTTTTTCCCGGATGTTTTCTGTGTATCTCAAGTCCAGTATTCCTTTCAGAATTTCGTTGCATATATTATTATATATGCTGTATTTCATTTCTTGCGAGAAGTTTGTGATCACAGTAGCTTTCGGAACTTCGAGTGCAACCTCAATCTCTTTTGTCGTAGTTCCTTTAGGACCTCTAACCTTATTATCGACCCATGTTTCTTTCCGGTTTACAGAAGTTAAAGAACCGATATATTTTTCAACTAATGGTTTAATGGTTTCAGCATCGACATTTCCTACGATAAAGAATATAAAATCACTGGCATCTTTGATTCTGTCCCTATAAACCTTTTCAATTGTTTCAATGCTGATTTTGTCGAAATATTGTTCGTTTACAACCTGGGTCCTCGGGCTGTAATTGCTCATGATCAGATTTAATGAATCCTGCATGATTTTCTGCGGGTTTTTTGCAGCATTGGCTATAGAAGCACGGTTTCTGCTCATGATAGCTTCATGGGCCTCTTTGTCAAAGCGCGGCTTTTCGAATCGCAGATATAATAGTTGGAACATTGTTTCGATATCTTGCGGTGTGGAGCCTCCATTAACGCTTTCTGCAAGATTGTTGATCGCTACATTACATGAAGCGATCTTTCCGGTCAGTAGCTTTCTCAACGCAATAGCATCAAAATCGCCGAGTCCGTACGCACCGACGAGGGCAGCAGCGTTGACAGCCGATGGAAGCATATCCGGGCTGTACAAGGATGTTCCTCCTTTACTATACGAGGACAGGGCAACTTGATCCTTTTCATAATCGGCTTTCCGGAATACGACTTTCGCTCCGTTTGCCAATGTCCACTCTTCTGCGCTGAATTGAGGCAACGCTTTGGTTGCGATAATTTTTGAACCTTTAAGTTCATCGGAAATTAATGATGCATTGTTTGAATCGTCTTTGTAGGGCTCAATGGTTGCATGCTCTACCTTGTCGATGATTGCAAGCACTTCTTCTTTTGTTAAGTGCTTGGCATCTTCGGAAGGACCGGTGATGATGATTACCTTGTTTTTCTTTACACTAAATTCATTTGCTTTTGCAGAGACTTCTTCCACAGTAATGGTCGGAATAACTGCTTTGGCAAAGCTATAATAGTAGTCAAAATCTACGATTGGCTCTTGTGTAAGGAAATTTCCCTGTATTTCATCGATGTATTCTTCATTATCCGTCTTGTCTTTTTGTTTGTAAGCGGATTCGAGACCGGCCAGCATATTTGTTTTTACTCTTTCGAGTTCACTGGGGGTAAAACCGAATTTTTTTACTCTTTCGTTTTCAGTCAGTATTGCTTCGAGGGCAATGTCTTCTTGATTCGGTTTGGCATTTACAGCGATGTTATATGCGGCATACCCGCGTACAAGTCCGCCTCTTCCAATACTTCCACTGATAAATGGCGGATTCCCTTTTTGCAGCAGTTCGCTGATCCGCATATTAATCATGCTATTGTAGAAGTTATTAATAATATTTTGTTTCAAATAATCATGGGTGTTCTTTTCACTTACAGGGGTTCCCGGTAAGATGGTAACAATCGAGACGGCCGAATTGTTTGCTTCTTTATCGGTAGCTAGGACGTATGAAATTTCGTTACGCTCCGGGATGCTGAAGAATGGGCGCGGCTGTGGATTTTTTACTGCGGGGATTTTTGAGAACAGGGTTTTGATTTTTTGTTCCATTTTGGCTGCATCAAAGTCTCCAACTACAGCGATAGCTTGCAGGTCGGTGCGGTACCAGTTATGATAGAAATCCTTTAATGTTTGATACTTGAAGTTTTTAATCACCTCCAGATCGCCGATCACGTCACGAACGGCATATTTCGAATTTGCCAAGAGAACAGGAAAAATCTGTTGTTGGATCCTGAATGCTGAGTTTCTTCTGGTTCTCCACTCTTCGGATATAACACCTCTTTCCGAATCAATCTCTTTCGGTTCCAGTGAAAGATAGTGCGACCAGTCATTTAGTATCAGCAGGCAGGTATCTAGCAACGATTCGTTTGTCGTAGGAACGGCGGACAGATTATAAACGGTTTCGTTATGAGCTGTATAAGCGTTGATATTTCTACCGAAGGCTACACCATATCTTTCTAAGGTTTTGATAATCCCTTTGTCGGGAAAATGTTCCGTGCCGTTGAATGCCATATGTTCCAGAAAGTGGGCCAGACCATTTTGATTATCATTTTCCAGTAACGCTCCTACGTTTTGTATAATGTAGAAACTGGCGCGATCTTTGGGTTCGGCATTGTGGCGTATGTAATAAGTAATACCATTCGGTAATTTTCCTGTGATCACGTTTGGATCCTTAGGAATAGGAGACTTCATGTCTTGCTGTGCAAATACCGCGCTTCCGGGTACCAGACAGAAAAGAAGCAATGTTTTTAATATTTTTCTCATATTTAAAGTTTTTAGAATGTTGTAACAAAAATAATGTTATTTCCAATTTAATGAGAGATCAAACAGAGGTTTAACTTTAATTTATGATTGATTTGCAGGAAATCACAAAGATTTCTAAGATCGTATGTTTTAATTCTACCGGCTATTTCCATCGATTGCATGAGTTTTGTCTGCATTAACGGCAATATCTCCGGTACATTATATAAAAATATTTTATCTTTGTAGGCACTATGAATAAAGATTTTAAAGAATTGGTTATAGCCGTGGACGGTTATTCTTCTACCGGCAAAAGTACCTTGGCAAAGATTGTTGCAGCTAGGCTGGGATTGGTCTATATTGATACCGGAGCGATGTATCGTGCTGTGACATTGAAAGCGTTACGGGAAGGTGTGGTTGTTGGAGGAGGAGTCGATAGGAAAAGACTTAAAAAATATTTACAGGATATCAGCATAGAATTGAAATATAATGTGGCGTCCGGTAAAAGCGAAACTTATCTGAATGACGAGAATGTAGAGAACCAGATACGGGGAATGGAGGTATCAAATAGTGTAAGCCAGATCGCGGCCATTGATTTTGTGCGTGAATTTCTGGTTGAAAAACAGCGGGAAATGGGGGAAAAAGGAGGGGTCATTATGGATGGCCGGGATATTGGCAGTGTCGTGTTTCCTGATGCCGACGTAAAGTTTTTCCTGACGACCTCTCTGGACGTGCGTGCCATGCGTCGCTATAAAGAGTTGGCGGAAAAGGGCGATCCGGTGAGTTATGAAGAGGTGAGAGAGAACGTCCGGCAACGTGATTATATCGATACCCACCGGGAAATCGGACCGTTGAAACAGACCGATGATGCTATATTGTTAGATAATAGTGATATGGGTATCGAAGAGGGGGTTCAGTTTATGTTACGACATATAAAGGCCGTAAAGGGCGAAATGCAATGAAATCTTGTAAGAGATAAAACGATGTCAGATGAAAGTAGAGATTGATAAAAATTCCGGTTTTTGTTTTGGTGTAGTAAATGCGATAGCGAAAGCAGAAGAGGAATTGTTGAAGGGAAAGCTCTACTGTATTGGTGATATTGTGCATAATAATCTGGAAGTAGACAGATTGAGGCATAAGGGATTAATAACCATAGACCATGAAGAATTTGCCGAACTTAGAAACTGTCGTGTACTGTTTCGCGCGCATGGTGAGCCGCCGGTTTCCTACCGGTTGGCTAAGGAGAACGGGGTTGAGATAATTGACGCATCATGTCCGGTGGTGTTGGCTCTTCAAATGAAAATAAGGGAAGCGTATGCTACGGTAAAGACCAAAGGAGGTCAAATCGTCATTTATGGAAAGAAGGGACATGCGGAGGTGATCGGATTAGTTGGGCAGACGAATGGAGAGGCATTGGTGATAGAGAATGAAGAGGATATCCGGCAGATTGATTTTACAAAGCCGGTTATATTATTTTCGCAAACTACCCAAAGCCTTGACGGCTTTCAAACCGTTTCGGACTTGATCCGCCGGAGAGGAGGAGAGCATGTGACTGTCTATGATTCGATATGCCGGAAGGTGGTGAACCGGATTCCTCAGTTAAAAGAATTTGCCCGGGAACATGATGTCGTGATCTTTGTGGGAGGGAAAAAAAGTTCGAACGGTAGACAGCTTTATTCCGTATGCAAAGAAGTAAATCCGCGCACTTATTTTGTGCAGAGTGCGGATGAGATGGAACCGAAAATGTTGGAAGAGGCTCAGAATGTCGGGATAACTGGAGCAACTTCCACACCGGCCTGGATTATGGAGAATATCCGGCAGAAAATAAATGATTTGATAGATAAGTAATAGGTACAATGTAACAATGGTTATTTTAGATTAAAATATAAAAGTATGGCAAGAATTAAAAGAATCGGAGTGCTTACATCCGGAGGTGATGCACCGGGAATGAATGCTGCAATCAGGGCAGTAGTAAGGGCAACTATTTATAATGGCTGTGAGGCGTGCGGTATTTATAACGGTTATCAGGGATTGATCAACGGAGAGGTTAAGCAGTTGGCTTCCTCCGATGTAAGCAATATTATCCAACGGGGTGGTACGATTTTAAAGTCGGCGCGTAGCACTGAATTCCGTACTCCGGAAGGAAGGACAAAGGCAGCGGAGACACTGGCGGAAAATAAAATTGATGCATTAGTGGTAATCGGCGGAGATGGATCGTTTACAGGGGCTAAATTATTGATACAGGAACATGATATTCCCGTTGTGGGTATTCCCGGTACGATAGATAATGATTTGTACGGGACCGATTCGACTATCGGATATGATACGGCTGTAAATACGGCGATAGATGCTGTCGATAAGATAAAGGATACGGCAAGTGCGCACAATCGTCTGTTTTTTATAGAGGTGATGGGACGTGATGCCGGGTTTATCGCATTAAGGACAGCCATTGCTACCGGTGCAGAGGCGGTACTTGTACCTGAAATAGAGACCGACCTGTCTGACCTGGAAGCATATCTCGATAAGGATTATGATCCTAAAAAATCCAGTGGAATTGTTATTGTAGCAGAGGGAGAAAAGTCGGGGGGCGCTTATAGTATCGCAGAAAAGGTCGCACAAAAACATCCCGATTATGATATCCGGGTATCTGTGTTGGGGCACATACAGCGGGGAGGCTCACCGACACAATTCGATCGTGTGCTTGCCAGCCAGCTTGGCGTTGCGGCTGTCGATGCGTTGATGGACGATCAAAAAAGTATTATGCTCGGGCTTATGAATAAGGAGATAGTTCATGTTCCTTTCAATAAAACGATTAAGCATTCGAAAGGACTGAATCCTGAATTGCTTTGCCTTGTGAATGTGCTCTCTTTATAAGCATTCGTACCGGCTATAATCATCTTGATAGAAGCTCTTTTCAATCTGTGGTTTGCTTTTAATAACTGCCTGCAGATTTATAGTTGTTTCTATTTTTTTGTGTACGATCCGGTTTGAATCTGGTTGTGCGGATAATTTGTGCAGCTTCGGAACCAGGATAAAATTCCGGTTCCGGCCTCTGATTCTCAATTCTTAATTTTATCTTTGATTCATGAAATGATAAGCGGATGAGATTTGCTGATGTAATCATACCTTTAGCTGTCGATGGTTTTTATACCTATGCAGTACCTACCGTATTGGAACAAGCAGTCGCGGAAGGTTCATTGGTATTGGTGTGTTTTGCCGGTAACAAAAAATATACCGGAGTGGTATACCGTATTCATGAAAACGAACCGGTAAGTTACAAGACCAAGCCCATAGAGGCGATTGTCGAAGAGCAGGTAAAGCTTTCGGAGAGCTACCTGAAATTCCTGTTATGGATCAGCGAATACTATATGGCAACAACGGGTGAAGTGTTGAAAGCAGCTTTGCCGGTGGCTTTCCGGTTGGAGAGTTATACTTCTATCACACGTACGGAGGAAGAACCGAATTTTACTGAATTGACTACTCATGAAGTAAAATTACTGGATTTTTTACATACCGGAGAGTATGTTGCATTAAAAGATGTTGAGACGTTTTTGGATATAAGAAACGGAGTAACGGTGGTGAGATCGCTGTTGAATAAAGGATATGTCCGGGTTAAAGAGACGGTCGATGAATTATTCAAGGAAAAAACCGAACGGGTGGTAGGATGGGCAAAAGCATTTACGGAAGGCGAATTGTTCGGAATACTGGATGCTTTAAAAAGGGCTCCGGCACAATATAATATGTTATGCCGATGGATTGAACAAGGTAAAACGGAGGTAGGCAAGGTGGAGTTTATGACCGGGATTCATTCGTCTGTGGCGGCGTTGAGGGAGTTGTGTAAAAAAAATATCCTGACAGTGACGGAGCGGGTAGTAAGCGATCCGGGAAATATGGATGAGCCGGTTGGAAATTTTAATACACTGTCGAATAGTCAGCAACAGGCACTAAATGAGATACGGGCATTGTTCAGGAAAGCCGATAGCGTTTTACTACAAGGAGTGACTTCTTCGGGTAAAACAGAGGTTTATATTCATTTGATAAAAGAATATATCGAAAAAGGTGCTCAGGTGCTTTATATGTTACCGGAGATAGCCTTGACCGTGCAGATCGTCCGTCGGCTTAAGCGGGTGTTCGGAGAACGGATCGGCATATACCATTCCGGTATGTCGGACAGAAATAGGGCCGAGTTATGGCGAAAACAATGTAGCGACCGGCCTTATCAGTTGATACTGGGAGTTCGTTCGTCGGTATTTTTACCGTTTGCCGACCTGGGATTGATTATTGTTGACGAAGAGCATGAGGGGTCGTATAAACAGAAAGAACCGGCGCCACGGTATAACGGCCGGGATTCCGCAATCATGCTTGCCAGAATGAACCGGGCAAAAATATTGCTGGGGTCGGCGACGCCTTCTTTTGAAACATATCATAATGCGATAACGGGAAAATACGGTTATGTGAAGCTGGAGGGGCGCTACGGTGGTATACAGATGCCGGAGTTGCTGTTTGCTGATCTTCGGGAGTATAGAAAGAAGAAGGTCATGAAAGGCAGTTTTTCCCCATTATTAATAGAGGAGATGAAAAAGGTACTGGATTCCGGAATGCAGGTTATTCTTTTTCAGAATCGGCGGGGCTATTCTACTTATATGCAGTGTATGCATTGCGGGGCTATCCCAAAATGTAAGTACTGTGATGTAAGCATGACCTATTATAAGCAGCGCGATACATTGGGTTGCCGCTATTGTGGAAGCCTGAAAAAGGTAGATAGTGCTTGCGGGTCTTGTGGGGTGGGGCAGTACGAGAATCGCACTCCCGGTACCGAACGGATAGAGGAAGAGGTGAGAAAATTATTTCCGGAGAGCCGGGTATTACGGATGGATTTGGAAACAATGAGCAGCAAGTCGAAATACCATGCAGTGATTGATAGTTTTGAACAGGGCGAAGCCAATATATTGGTCGGAACACAGATGGTATCGAAGGGGTTGGATTTTGAACGGGTGAAACTGGTCGGGATTCTGGATGCGGACAGTATGGTAAATTTCCCTGATTTCAGAGCGGAAGAACGGGCATTCGCCATGATGATGCAAGTGAGCGGGCGAAGCGGAAGAAAAGGAGAACGAGGGAAGGTGGTCATTCAGACCGCTGATCCGGAAAACAGGATTTATCCGATGCTTGTTTCCGGTAATTATAATCTGTTTTTTTCTATGTTGACTGAAGAGCGAAGATTGTTTGTTTATCCTCCTTATAGTAGAATTATCCAGATCGAATTGAGACACAGGGAGATCGCGGTCTTGAGAAATGCCGCTAATTTATTAGCCATCAGATTACGGGAACATTTCGGAAAGAGAGTTTGCGGACCGGCAGTTCCGAATATTGGAAGAATCAGCGAATGGAATAGATTACATTTTATATTGAAAATGGAGCATAGTCTTTCTGTATCGAATGTTAAATTGTTTCTGAAGGAAGAATTTGCCATTTTGGGTCAGTATAAAAAATATCATTCTATTAGAGCCTTTTTTGATGTCGATCCATACTAAAAAATATAGATTTGGGAGTGGAGAAAGATGAATTCTTTATTTTTTCAAAAAAAAAAGTTTAAGAATGGATATAAATTCCCAAAAAAAAAGTAAATTTGCATGATTTTTCTCGGGTCAACGTGAAGTTGACACAACTGTCCGGGGACCCTAGTGAGAAGAACATAAGGTTTAAAAAAAAATTTTAAGAGACAAATGAAGAACAGATTATTTCTGGGTTTTGCAGTTGCTGCAATGGTTGTAGCAACTAGTTGTGGAAAGATGCCGCAAGAGAACATTGATGCAACGAAAGCTGCTATTGAAACAGCTAGAACAGCTCAAGCTGATGTTTACATGGCTTCTGAATTTAAAGGACTACAGGATTCACTTGCAGTTGTTATGCAAGCAATCGAGGCTGAAAACTCTAAGTTTTTCAAAAACTTTGGTACAATGACTACCAAATTGGATGAGCTTAAAGTTAAAGCTGAGGCTGTAGCTACTGAAGCTCCTGCTAAAAAAGAAGCTGTGAAGAAAGAGGCTGAAACAACTTTAGTTACCGTGAAAACGGCTATTGAAGAAGCTAAAGCTTTGTTAGCAAAAGCTCCTAAAGGCAAAGAAGGTAAAGAGGCTTTAGAGCAAATTAAGAATGAATTGGGTGTAGTTGAAACTACAGTTGCGGAAGTTGAGACTTCTTTGACTGAAGATGTGAACTATGTTCAGGTTCTTGATAAACTTAATGCTTCTCAGAAATCAGTTGCTGACATTACTGCTGAGTTGACTGAGGCTATTGCAAAGAAAGCCGGTAAATAAACCGTTTGCAGGTATAAAAAGGGCGTTTGAAGACGCCCTTTTTTTTTATATATATATGGTCATTCGCCTGATATTTTGTACCTTTGCGACTTGGTTATTCTTTGCGGTAAAACAAGGTTTATGATAAAAAGAAGAAAGAAGAAAAGGAAAAAAAAATGGTGGATTATTCCGGTTGTTGTTGTAATAGTTTTGGCACCAATACTGTTTTTGAGGATAGAAAAGCCTCCGGTAAAAGAGATGGAGAAAGCCAGAGCAGTGCTATCGGAAGCAGAGAGCGCTAATGCAAAGATATATAGCCGGATTTTATATAATAAAGCCAAGACTCTTTATGATTCGGCCATGAAAGCTTGGAAAGAGGAAAATAAGAAGATTATTTTTTTTCGTAATTTTGAGCGGACTGTAAACCTAATAGATCAGGTTGTAAAGGTCGGAGAAGATGCAATAAAACAAGCGGAATATATGCAGCAGGATTCGAAAAGCGCTTTACAGGAAGAGATAAAAGTGCTGCGCCGGGAGATGAACCTGTTTGAAAGGGTATTCGCTGATTTGCCTTCATCTTCAGTGGCAAAGAGTAGATATGCCAGGGGAAAGTTGCTGTTGAACGAAGCTGAGATTGCTTTACAGAAAAAAGAGTATAATATAGGTCGGGAGAAGAGCCAGGAAGCCTCGAAAATGATCGGAGATTCTTATAAGAGAGGTCGGGAGGCATTAGCGGAATATTTTGAGAGGTTGCCTGTATGGAAAAGAGAGTTGTCGGAGGCGATAGAGCAATCCAAAAGGGAAAAATCATATCTGATTGTAGTGCATAAAATCCCGTCGCGGTGTGATTTATATTATAAAGGTGTGAAAAAATATTCGTTTCCCGCCGAATTTGGACGAAACTGGCTTGGGGATAAACGTTACGAGGGGGATTATGCTACTCCCGAAGGAGTGTATAAAGTAGTAAGAAAGACGGATGGACGCGCAACGAAATATTATAAAGCACTATTGATCAATTATCCGAATGAACAGGATCTAATAAATTTTAACCGGTTAAAAAAAAACGGGGCAATTTCCCGGAATGCACGTCCCGGAGGGTTGATCGAGATTCATGGATTTGGAGGTCAGGGAGTTAACTGGACGATGGGGTGTGTTGCACTTGCAAATAGCGACATGGATATGCTTTACAAGTATGCTGAGACTGAAACCGAAGTGGTTATTATCGGCGCATCTGCTCCTCTGGAGGAGGCTTTGGAAATGTATAAAAATAATAAATACGGAGAACGCTAAAGTAACTATGGAATCGAATGTATCGAATGAAAGCAACCAAATGCAACCGGTTGTTTCGACGAAAAGAAATAAATGGGTCGTTTTTGCGGTCTATTTTATACTCATATTATTTGTGGCTAGTTTACCGGTATACATTGCACCGGTATTTCAGACTATCGGCGGAAACTATGCCGCAACCGCTCTTGATTCGGCCCTGTTGGCGGAAAAGAAGGTTCAGGTTGTGATGGATAAAATGAAGTCCGAGATTAAAGTATTGGATCGTAAATTGGACGTTTTCTTACCCCACTTACCTTATATTGTGGTAAATACAACAAAAAATCGTTTTCACCTTTATGACAAAGACGGAAAATTAGTCCGGGAAGGGTTTTGCTCTTCAGGTAGTTATACAAAGCTAGTCAGTGAAAAAAAGACTTGGGTGTTTAAGACTCCTAAGGGACGGATGACCGTATTGTCAAAAACGGAGAATCCCGTATGGAGTAAACCCGATTGGGCTTTTATTGAAGAAGGATTGCCTGTCCCGCCTCCCGGCGACCCGTCGCGGTATGAGAGGGGAGTGTTGGGAAAATATAAACTCAGTATGGCTGACGGTTATTTGTTGCATGGCACACTGTATAAACGCTTCCTGGGAATGCCTGTGACTCACGGTTGTATTCGCCTTGGAGATGAGGATTTGGATGTGGTTTATCATACACTGAACATAGGATCATATGTGTACGTGTATTAATTAAGCATATCGGGAGTAGACAGAAAACAGGGTAAGAGAAGAAAAATTTTCAACTTTCAATTATTTATATATGAGAAAATACAGGTCTTTAATTGTAGTTATTGTGCTGGTATTGGTTGTTGCAGTATACTATATTGCCTGTTCAATAATGGCTGCCAAGCGGCATTATGATGCAATAAACAAAACGTATTGGAGCAAACAGGAGGAGCGTGGCGACAAAGAGATGTATCGTGTGCCCGGCTATCACGATTTGTTGAAAGAGAAAGGGATGCTTGAAGGATTGGTACAATTGGCAAAATCCGACTCGATCGGTATGTTTCTGAATTTTCCGGATAGTGTCGCGCAATTGATGGTAAAAGGAGTGGCTGTGCATAGCATTCCGATAAAAGAGATCCGGGCAGGAGCGTTTTTTACTTCTCTTGCTCCGGAGGCTTTGTATGACCTGCTTTCGGGGCCTTTTAGCGTTATTGGGTCAAAAGCAACCATACCCAAAGAACCGATAAATGTGGTAAATGCCCCGAAAGATAGTAGCGAAGTGACGGCGTTTATAAAGCCCGATACGACACATTCCGAACCGGTATTTATTATAATAGATACCGATAAGCAACTCCGTTTTTATATTTATCAGATGGAGGACAATTGGCTGGACAAGTGGGCTTGTTTCCGGTTTATGATCGATGATCGCTGGAATGAAGCCCGGAAAGTGATAAAAGCGGCTTTTACGTTCAACATACCGGAATATATCCCGACTGTCTGTATTGGGGTCAGTAAAAAAGATGCGAAGGTACTTTACCGAGCCTTGCCTTCCCACGGATCGATAGTGATGACGAAATAAACAACAGGACGATACATTTTAATACCTAAATAGATTGTTATGGATACATTTATGTTTATTGCGTTTTGTGTGTTTGTTTTCTTGGTAGGGATAAGGATAAAACAACGTTTTAACGAGCGGAAACAGGGAAAAATAAACGGATTTCAGCAATCTGATACTCAATATGATCAGATGCCTCCGGAGGTAAAAGCAGTACATTTGCGCAGGAAAAAACGCACAAGGATTTTCACGATCATTTTATTATTCGTATTGGGTGGGTTGATGATTTATATGATCCCTGCATTAGTACAGGATTTTACGTTGATAAAAGATGTGGAACCCCGGAATCTTTTTTTACGTTGTTTGATTTTTATATTCACAATTTACATTTTTACGATAGGGTATATAAAAGCATTTGGTAAAAATCACAGAAAGGATAGAGAAAAATAAAAGGTTAACGGATTCAATGTCCCGATTTTTTTATAAAAAACTTAAAAGTAATATTAGTGTTTTTTAACTATTCAAGAATTAACGTTTGAGGGGATAATACCTAATTTTGGTGTAGTTTTAAAAAAACGTTGCAGGTAGCTGATTCTAATAGAAAATTAAAGAATAGATCAGGTTTGATTCGTATAGAGGTATGAGTAATCAGAAATAACAACTTTAAAAATTTCATATATGATGAACACTGTTGATATAAAAGCATTGAATGAGCGTATACAACAAGAAAGCTCTTTTGTCGACATGATAACGATGGAGATCGGCAAAGTGATTGTTGGTCAGAAACATCTGACGGAAGGTTTGCTTATTGGTTTGCTTTCGGACGGGCATATCCTGTTGGAAGGTGTACCGGGATTGGCAAAGACATTGGCAATTAATACGCTGGCCACAACAATCGACGCCAAGTTTAATCGTATTCAATTCACTCCCGACTTGCTGCCTGCCGATGTGATCGGTACAATGATCTATTCCCAGAAAAAAGAGGAGTTTATTGTAAAACACGGTCCTATTTTTGCAAACTTCATTCTGGCGGATGAAATTAACCGGGCACCGGCAAAAGTGCAGTCGGCCTTATTGGAGGCAATGCAGGAGCATCAGGTAACTATCGGTGAAACGACATATCATTTGCAGGAACCGTTTCTGGTGATGGCAACCCAGAACCCGATCGAACAAGAGGGAACATATCCACTGCCTGAAGCACAGGTTGATCGTTTTATGCTGAAACTGGTGATAGATTATCCGAAGAGGGAAGAAGAAAAACTGATTATTCGCCAAAATCTGGAGAAGACTTTTCCGAAGGCTACCGTGATTCTTAAACCTGCCGATATTATAAGGGCACGTGAGGTTGTGAAAGAGGTTTATATGGACGAAAAGATTGAAAAATATATTGTGGATATCGTTTTTGCTACCCGCTTTCCGCAAGAATACGGATTGGAAAAATTTGTCAATATGATTTCATACGGAGGCTCTCCCCGTGCAAGTGTGAATCTGGCCAAAGCTGCTAAAGCTTTTGCATTTATTAAAAGAAGAGGTTATGTGATTCCGGAAGACGTACGTGCGGTTTGCCATGATGTAATGCGCCACCGTATCGGGCTGACATATGAAGCGGAAGCCAATAATATTACAAGCGAAGACATTGTAAATGAGATATTGAATACGGTAGAGGTGCCATAAAATGAATGAAAGGTAAGAAGTAAGGAATGAATAGTTGCCTGACGGCAAAAGTTTTCTTTCCGTTAACTATTAATCATTGATTGTTATTATGGAAACGTCTGAATTATTGCAGCGGGTAAGAAAAATCGAGATCAAAACCCGTGGTCTGTCTAAAAATATATTTGCCGGAGAGTATCACTCTGCGTTTAAAGGAAGAGGAATGACCTTCAGCGAAGTACGGGAATATCAATATGGCGATGATGTTCGGAATATTGATTGGAACGTTACGGCCCGGCACAATCGTCCCTACATCAAGATTTTCGAAGAAGAACGCGAATTGACCGTAATGTTGATGATTGATGTGAGCGGATCCCGCAATTTCGGTACGGTCTCAAAATTAAAAAAAAATCAGATTACTGAAATAGCCGCAGTCATTGCATTTTCAGCTATTCAAAATAATGATAAAATTGGTGTGCTCTTTTTTTCGGACAAAATCGAAAAGTTTATCCCTCCTAAAAAAGGGCGGACACATATTTTACATATTATACGCGAACTGATTGACTTTACCCCGGAAGATAAGCAGACCGATATTGAAATGGCATTAAGGTATATGACCAATTCAATAAAGAAACGGTGTACCTGTTTTGTACTTTCCGATTTTGTCGATGAGCATGATTTCTCCCATGCTATGGCTATCGCCAATCGGAAACACGATGTTGTTGCATTGCGGGTCTATGATCCCCGGGAGAACGAGTTACCGCCTGTAGGATTAATGTACCTGACCGACCTGGAAACGAACGAGAGCATGTGGGTGGACACTTCCGATAAAAAATTGAGGGCGGCATATAAGGAATATGCTGTTGGAAAAGAAAAAGAGCTGGAACATACCTTTAGACGATCGGGGGTGGATGTCGCTAATATCCGGTCGGATGAAGATTATGTACGGGCTTTGATAAACCTGTTCAAGAAAAGAGCGTAGGGGAACAATGAGTGAAATATACCGGCGAATGAATTTAGTTGCTAAAATTATGAGGTTGAAACTAATTTTATTTATAATACTCCTGTTGTTAGGTACCGGATTGGTAAAGGCACAGAATATAGAATACGGTCTCACTGTAGACACCAATTATATGATGATAGGTGATCAACAACACCTTACTCTTTTGCTGAAAGGGGATCCCGGCATAAAGGCGACATTCCCGCAATTAAAAGATACGGTAACTAAAGGAGTGGAGATTATTTCCGGTCCTGTCCGGGACTCCGTGAAAGAGAAAGATGGGAGGTGGTTGTTCCGGGAAACGTATGTGATAACGGCTTTTGATACAGGGGTATATGTTATCCCTTCGATGTCGATCATATTGGAAAGTAACGATTATAATAGTGTTGTAAGAACCGATCCGGTAGGATTTGTTGTTAATACTTATAAAGTAGACGAACAGAAAGGGGCTTATGATATTGTAATGCCTTACGGAGCACCTTGGAGTTTGGCTGAGGTCCTGCCTTATATTATGTATATATATCTGGGAATTTGCGCGATAGTGTTTTTTATATGGTTGATTATATATTACAGGAAAAAGAAACCGCTATTTGATTATAGAAAAGCCATACCTCCTTATCTGAGAGCTATCGGATTGCTGGATGAAATTAAAAATAAAAAATTATGGCAGTCCGGAAAAGAAAAGGAATACTATACAATACTTACGGATGTGATACGCCAGTATCTGGACGGTGAATTCCAGATTCCGGCAATGGAACAGACATCGTTTGAAACGATCAGGTCTATGGAAAGCTGTAAAGAGATTGAGCGTCACGAGTTGGAAAAAATGGCTACATTGTTTCAAACAGCCGACTATGTGAAATTTGCCAAATTCGTTCCGTTACAGGATGAGAATGCCCGTTATTTGGATCATACGTATGAGTTTGTAAATAGCGTGAACCAAAAGATCAGGCAGAAACAACAGGAGGTGGCGATGGAAATGCAACAGGATACAGTTGCAGACAAAAATAAAGAAACAGGAATTAACGATTAGGAATTTTGAGATCTCTTTATTTTTGAATCTTGTGTCTATTACGTGATTGAATTTAAAATTTAAAAATATGTTTGGATTCGAATTTGCCAACCCGAAATATTTTTTATTACTGATATTATTGGTACCAATAATTGTTTGGTACGTTTTAAAGGAGAAACGGATACATGCCGATCTGCATTTTTCATCCCTAAGGGCTTTCAAAGAAATAAAACATGCAGGACGTTCCTGGTTGCGTCATATACTATTCTTATTGAAGCTATTGGCTATCGTTTTTTTGATTACGGCGTTAGCCCGCCCGCAATCGAGTAATAGCTGGCAGACCTATTCGAGTGAAGGGATTGATATTATACTGGCTCTGGATATCTCAAGCAGTATGCTGGCACGTGATTTTACCCCGGACAGGCTGGAAGCGGCAAAAAAGGTTGCTGTAAAGTTTATTCTGGAACGTCCGCAGGATAAAATCGGACTGGTCGTGTTTAGCGGAGAAAGTTTCACCCAATGTCCATTGACAACGGATCAGTCAGTGTTGGTAAATCTTATACATGACCTGAAAAGCGGAATGATAGAGGATGGAACGGCTATCGGGCTTGGGCTGGCTAATGCGGTGAACCGGTTGAAGGATAGTCCGGGAAAATCGAAAGTCGTGATATTGCTGACCGATGGGGTGAATAACCGGGGAGCGGTTGCGCCTATGACTGCTGCCGAATTGGCAAAGGCATTTAATATCCGGGTGTATACTATCGGAGTCGGGACCTACGGTGAGGCTCCTTATCCCGTGCAAACTCCGTTTGGTGTCCAGATGCGGAATATGTCCGTGGAGATAGACGAGGGGATATTACAGCAGATTGCGACGCTTACTGGCGGAAAATATTTCCGAGCCACTGATAATGATAAATTGAAACAGATATATTCGGAGATCGATCAGTTAGAGAAAAGTAAAATTGAAGTAAAACATTTCAGTAAGAAAAATGAGCAGTATTTTTTGTTTGCATTGATCGGGTTGTGCTTGTTGATTGCTGAATCGGTGCTTAGGTACACAGTTTTACGAAAGATTCCTTAATGATTATCAGAGAGGGTATTTGTTTTTAATGTTAAAAATGGAAAGGTATGTTTAGATTTGCACATCCTGAATTATTATACCTGCTTGTTATTATCCCGTTATTGATTATTTTTTATGTGGTAATGACGAACAGAAAGAAGAAAGCGATTGCCAAATTCGGTAACTCGGAATTATTAAAGTCTTTAATGCCGTTGCTTTCTTTTAAAAAAGGAACCTGGAAATTCGCCATATTATTATTCGCCTTGTTATTTGTGATTATCGGTGTTGCCGGTCCGCAATTCGGATCAAGATTGAGTCAAGTGAAAAAAAAGGGGATTGAATTGATTATAGCTCTTGATGTATCGAACTCGATGATGGCGCAGGATATAAAACCTAATCGACTGGAACGGGCTAAGATGGCTATTTCGAGAATGGTTGAAAAGTTAACCGATGATAAGATCGGATTGATCGTATTTGCCGGCGAAGCTTATGTACAGTTGCCTATCACTACCGATTATTCATCGGCTAAGCTGTTTTTGGCCAATATCAGGACCGATATTGTCCCGGTGCAGGGGACGGCAATCGGGGCTGCTATAGATCTGGCTGTCCGTTCGTTTACGCCCGAAACGGAAACTTCTAAAGCGGTCGTTGTGATTACCGACGGGGAAAACCACCAGGATGATGCTGTCGCTGCTGCGAAGATGGCCCATGAAAAAGGAATCACAGTGCATACGATCGGAATGGGGTTGGAACAGGGGAGTCCGATTCCGGAACAGGGGAAGCCCGGAGAATTTATGAAAGATAGAAACGGCAATGTAATTATTTCAAAGTTGGATGAAGAGACATTGAAAGAGATTGCAAAAGCCGGAGAAGGCTTATATATACGGGCTAGTAATACCGATACCGGGCTTGGCCAGTTATTGGATGAAGTAAATCGGATGGAGAAGTCATTGATGGAAGAGCGTATATATAGCGATTATGCCGAAAAATACCAATACTTTTTAATTGCAGGTCTTTTTTTCCTGTTTGTCGACTTTTTGATTTTAGACAGAAAAAACAGATATCTGATGAAAATAAATATTTTTGGCAGAAAGAGGGAATAAATGGATTTACAAAGGAATTAATGATCAATAGGAATTGTAGTGAATATGAAAACAATATGGTTGATGATTATACTAATGGCAATAGGTAGTTCTGCTATTGCTCAGAAGGAACGAAAGTTTATACGGGAAGGGAATAAGCTTTTTAACGGACAGGATTTTGAAAAAGCCGAAGTGAAATACCGAGAAGCAATGGATAAATCGGATTCGTATCAGGCGGAGTTTAACCTGGGAGATGCGCTGTTTAAGCAGAAAAAATATGACGAAGCTTTGCAACAGTTTTCGGCATTAGCTAAAAAAGAAAAAAACAAGGAACGGCTCGGAGAATTGTATTATAATATTGGAAATACCCTGCTTTCTATGCAAAAAACACAGGAGAGTATTGAGGCTTATAAGGAGTCTTTGAGAAATCGTCCGGCATCGCAGGAGACTAAATATAATCTGGAGTTTGCCCGGAGAAAGCAGCAGTCGGATCAAAATCAGAATAAAGACCAGCAGAATCAGGATAAAGATCAGCAAGATAAAAATCAACAGGGCCAAAAGAAGAACCAACAGGATCAGAGTCAGCAGGATAAAGATTCAAAAGATCAACAGAATACGGAACAATCACAACCTAAAGAGGGAAAGATTTCAAAAGAGGATGCTCAGCGTTTGCTGGATGCCTTACAAAGTGATGAAAAAGGGGTGCAGGAAAAGGTGCAGCAGCAGAAGGCTAAAGAGCAGAAAGCTAAAAAAATGAAAATCGAAAAAGATTGGTAAGTTTGCGATTCTGTAAATAATAAGATTAAAATTATAAGTGATATATAAAGATGAAATTGTTCAGTTTTATAGTATTATTATTTGTAGGTGTACTGACCTATGCCCAGGATGTGAAATTCACAGCCTCGGCACCTTCTGTCGTTGCGTTGGGAGAGCAATTCAAGCTTTCTTATTCTATCAATAAGCAGGGATCGAATCTCGAAATACCTACCTTAGAGGGATTTGATCTGTTGATGGGGCCTAATAAAAGCGAATCCA
This sequence comes from Marinifilaceae bacterium, assembly GCA_031553705.1. GTDB lineage: Bacteria > Bacteroidota > Bacteroidia > Bacteroidales > Marinifilaceae > JAVBLD01. The sequence goes on from JAVBLD010000008.1 coordinate 23,779, forward strand.
GTTCTTTCTTTTATAATAATGGTAAACAGACTCAAAGTTTTGAGATTATCTATACATATGTTCTTGAAGGGGTGAAAGAGGGGGTATACCAAATACCGGCGGCCACCATTGTAGTGGACGGAAAGAAATATCAATCGAACGCTCTTAAGATACAGGTGGTGAAGGGTAATAATAGTGCCGCTGCAGGTCAGGCCGGAAATCAGAGTGGCCAGACTTCTTCGCAGAGTGCATCAAACACTATCAATGACGAGAATCTTTTTGTTCAGGTTGAAGTCAGCAGGAAGAGCATGTATATTGGTGAAAGTCTGGTTGCTACGATAAAGGTGTATTCAAAAGTAGAACTGGCAGGCTTTGGGAGGAGTAAGTTTCCCGCTTTTGAGGGATTTTTGTCTGAAGAGCTTCCGATGCCGGACCGTATAGAGTTGACACGGGGAACATATAATGGGCAAATATATAATATAGGAGTACTTCGGAGATTACTGCTATTCCCGCAACAAACGGGAGAAATCACAATCGATCCTTTTGAGTTGGAGTGTGTGGTGAACCAACGTTTGGGGGGATCAAGAAGTTTTTTTGATGATTTTTTCGGAAATGTTCGGGAAGTCAGAGTAATGCGGAGAAGCCGACCGGTAACAATTAATGTAAAAGAGTTGCCTCAGGATGGAAAGCCGGTAGGATTTAGCGGTACGGTAGGTAATGTCACGATGAGTACATCTGTTTCTGCCGATACGGTTAATGCTAATGATGCGATTACATATAAAATAACTTTTAAAGGTAATGGGAATCTGAAGCTACTGAAGGCGCCGAAAGTGAATTTCCCTTACGATTTTGAAACCTATGATCCAAAAGAGACTAAGGATATCCGGACAACCGAATCGGGAATGTTAGGGAGTATTACATTTGAATATCTGATTATTCCGCGTTATTCCGGCGATTATCAGATACCGGCAGTTTACTCCTTTTATTTTGATGTACAGAGTGGCGTTTACAAAAACCTGTACGGACAAGGATATAATATACATGTGCGAAAAGGAGCAGAACGAACCCAGGGAACTGGAGGAAATGCTATCCAGTCATTTAAAAAAGAAGATGTACGGACAGTAGGCGAAGATATCCGCTATCTCCGGACCGGCGATATAAAACTGCACAAGAAGGGGGTTCGCTTTTTTGCTACCTGGATGTATGGGATGGCGCTGTTAGGCCCGTTTTTAATTTTCGTGATCGGAGCGATATTAAACCGCCGTCGGATCAAAGCAAATGCCGATTTGGCAAGAGTAAAAAACAGGGCGGCTAATAAAATGGCGCACAAACGGATGAAAGTGGCGGCAAATGCGATGAAAAATCGTAATGCGGAACAGTTTTATGAGGAGGTCCTGAAGGCTCTGTGGGGGTATGTAAGTTATAAATTGAATATTGATAAGGTCGAACTGAACCGGGATAATATTACCGGTATCTTGCAACAAAAGACGGTTGATCATACAATAATTCAGGAGTTTATGGGTGTTCTCGATGAATGTGAGTATGCCCGTTATGCTCCGGGTAGCAATATCGGACAAGAGATGGATAGGATCTATATGGATGGCATTAAGATTATTACCAAACTGGATAAAATAATTAAATAAGCCTGAGATAAACGGGTAAATTACGGATAGTTTTAAAGGAGATGACAGATATGAAAAAATGGATTATAATATTACCGGTGTTGCTTTATACATCATGGCTTTTGGCTGCCGGAGTTTCCGATATACAGCAGGCGGAAGAGATGTATCGGCAAGGGAAGTATCAAGAAGCGGCGGGAGTATACAGCAATATTTTGTCGGGAGGTCTGGAAGCGGCTCCATTGTATTATAATTTAGGAAACTGTTATTATAAAATGGGCGAGAATACGATGGCTATCCTGAATTATGAAAGGGCCTTGCTATTAAATCCAAGTGATGAACTGGTGCGGTATAATCTGAAACTTGCGCAACAAAATACGGTAGATAAGATCAATGTGTTGCCCGAGCTTTTCTTAGTCAGGTGGTACCGGGCGGTCGAAACTTATTTTTCTGCCGATCAGTGGGGCTATATCTCTGTAGTGACGTTTGTCGGGTTTTTATTGATGATGGCTTTGTTTTTCTATTCATCTGTTGTAGGAATAAAGAAAACCGGGTTTATTATAGGATTCTTCATGCTATTGTTTACCGGCATGTCGATCTTTTTTGCGACCAGGCAAAACTACCGGGTGAAACATCGGGAATATGCCATAATCGTTGCTCCGAGCGTTACGGTGAAAGGTGCACCGGATAATAGCGGGACCGGGTTATTTTTAATCCATGAAGGTTTGAAAGTTAAAGTTATCGGTTCTCTTGAAGAGTGGTATAATATTCAACTTGTAGACGGCAATGAAGGTTGGGTAGCCAAATCCGATCTTGAAAAAATTTAGCCTATTCGTACATTGTACTTATAAAATAAATATTTGGAAATTAAATTATTGATTATACTCCGATAGCTTCATAAAGGCTTGTATACGTCATATACTAAAATAAATCGCAGAGAGATTTTGTAAAGTTTCTGAACCTTATTAACTTTACAACTTCATTAACTTAAGAGGATGGATAATTTTATCGTTTCGGCTCGGAAATACAGACCGGCAAGTTTTGATACAGTAGTAGGGCAGCTTTCGATTACATCGACATTGAGAAATGCGATTATGAATCGCCAGTTGGCTCAGGCTTATTTATTTACCGGACCAAGAGGAGTCGGAAAGACGACTTGCGCGCGTATTTTTGCGAAAACGATAAACTGCATGCATCTGAAGGAGCATGCGGAACCGTGTGACACATGTGAATCTTGTATTGCTTTCAATAATTCCCGTTCTCTGAATATACATGAACTGGATGCCGCATCAAATAACAGTGTCAATGATATCCGCGGATTGGTAGAGCAAGTGAGAATACTTCCTCAGATCGGAAAATACAGTGTGTATATTATCGATGAGGTACACATGTTAAGTGCCTCGGCATTTAATGCTTTCCTGAAAACATTAGAAGAACCGCCGGCACATGCTATCTTTATTCTGGCGACAACGGAGAAGCATAAGATATTGCCTACGATATTGTCTCGTTGCCAGATTTATGATTTTAATCGTATGAAGGTGAGCGACACGGTTGAGCATCTGAAATATATTGCACAAAAGGAAAATGTTATTGCTGAAGAAGAGGCATTGGATGTGATTGCTCAGAAGGCTGATGGTGCGATGCGCGATGCTCTTTCTATTTTTGATCAGGTTGTCAGTTTCTGCGGACGAAATCTGACCTACGATAAGGTGATCGAAAACCTGAATGTGTTGGATTACGATTACTATTTCAAGTTAACCGATATATTTTATGCCGGGAAAGTTCCGGAAGCTTTACTGTTGTTTAATGAGATTCTAGGAAAAGGGTTTGATGCAGGTAATCTGATTACCGGGTTGGGAAAACATTTCCGGGATGTTTTAGTCGCTAAAGAGGCGGTGACCGTGCAATTGCTGGAAGTGAGTGCAGGCATTAAAGCCCGTTATGCCAAACAGGCCGCCGATTGTACTGCCGACTTTCTTTTCGAAGCGTTGAAAATCATGGAACAATGTGAGATGCAATATAAACTCAGGGTTGAAAAAAGACTTTGTGTAGAGTTGGCATTTATCAGGTTGTGCCAGATTAATGAACTTAAAAAAAAAAAACTGAGTGCGTCGGAACAGACGACGTTACTTAAGATAGAAGGATTTTCGGGAAAGCTTCATTCGAATACCACCGGACAACTTCAGGAAATACGGCCGGTTCAGTATATCAAACCGGATCCGTCTTTTAAAATAAACGACTCTTTTAAAAAAGCTGGGTTTGATGAAATACCTATAGTTGAACAGAAAATAGAAGAGAGAAATCTTCATTTGGAAGTAACGGAACCGTTTAATGAAGAAAAGGTAATCTTAATGCTGGATGATTATATCGCAAAAAATATTTCGGAAACAACTATATCCATAGCCTTAAAATCTCATAAGATTGAGATCCAGGATAATATGATTATCATAGCCGTAGATAATCAATTACAATTGGAAAAACTGGAGGCGATAAAGATTAATATGCAGAATGTGTTGATGCGGAGTTTGAACAATGGTTTAATTTCGCTTTCATTCAAGATCTTTGATAATAGCGACGGAAAAGAAGAAGAAAAACTTTTTACAGCCGGTCAAAAGTATGAACGTTTTGTGAAACTAAATCCGGTAATAGCCGAATTAAAAGCTGTCTTTGGTTTGGAATTGGAATAGAGAGATTTAAAAAATGTAATGTTAGCATATTAGGATGTAGGATGGAACTGAAGTCCTGGTAAAACAAAGTCTTTTGATTAGCGTTATAATATTGTAAACAAATTAAATTTGAAACTATGAAACTGAATAAAAAAGTAGAAGAGTTACTTAACAAGCAGATAAATGCAGAGTTTTGGTCTGCTTATTTATACCTTTCAATGTCTGCCTATTATCAAGCAAAAGGGTTAAAAGGTTTTGCCAATTGGATGAAGATTCAATGCCAGGAGGAACTTACGCATGGAAATAAAATTTTTGATTACATCAATGAAAGAGGGGGGCGGGTTATCCTGCAACCTATTGCAAAAGTTGAAACCGATTGGAAAGATAATGTGCATGTGTTTACCGATACCTATGAACATGAATGTAAGGTGACGGAATTGATTCATAACTGTGTTAATATGGCTATCGAGGTGAAAGACCATGCTACGGTAAATATGCTCCAATGGTTTGTTAATGAGCAGGTAGAAGAAGAAGCTACCGCATTGGAGCTCCTTGATCATTTGAAAATGATAGGTGAAAGCGGTACCGCAATTTATATGCTGGATAAAGAACTTTCGGCCCGTTTTTTTACTGACGGGACAAAAGAAGAGTAGAAAATAGCTATACGTTTGGATAGTTTTATAGAAAAACAGCCGATGAGTAGAATGATAAGATCCGGAACAATTCCGGATCTTATCATTTTTTTAGTTTCGTATATGATTGATATTATTGATCTTATTATTCTGTGATGAAAAATATTGAAAAAATGTCCGTACAAATTTGGAAAAGATTTTTAGTTTGTTTTATCTTTGCACCCGCTTAGCCAGCGATTCGGTTGATTCATGAGGGAGGAAAGCTGAGCAAAAGTTCTTGAAAAAAGTTTCAAAAAAAGGTAGAGGAAGATTTGGAAGGTATTT
>JAVBLD010000021.1:0-15000 GCA_031553705.1 Marinifilaceae bacterium
TTATACCGATATCGAAGGCTTGATGTTCCATAATCTGGAATCACTCAACGCCGCCATAATCCAATCCCTGGGAAAGTTCAATGACCGCAAGCTTACCGGACGCAGTCACTCGCGCAGACAACTGTTCGAAGACGTGGAAAAAGACTATCTGGGAACTCTACCCTCAGTGCGGTATCAGATGAAGGAACGCAAATCTGCGACTGTAATGCGTAACAGCTATGTGACGCTGGGTAAGCATCATTACAGCGTGCCCAAGGAGTATATAGGCAAGCGTGTCGATATCGTCTACGATACTGACACGCTCGAAATCTTCCACGGTCTGAGACTGGTCACCACCCATCACCGAGATAACACCCCTTACGGTTACACCCAGAAGGAAGTGCACAACCTTCCTGGCCGGCATGGTAGTTACGAAAAGAATCTGGACGAGATCTTTGAGCGATCCGCCCAGATAGACAATATCATCTTGCTCTACCTCAGGGAAGTGGCATCACAGAAGAAATACCCACCTCTGGCGTTCCGTTCATGCAGAGGCATCCTTTCTTTGGAAAAGACCTTCGGTCTGGACAGACTTGTGGCGGCATGTGCCTGTGCATCGCAGATGCGCGTTTACGGACATCAGGATATTATCGGTATCCTGAACCGGGGCGATGACTCCAACTTCCTGGCACAGGCAGATGAAGATACGGCTTGTGGCTCATCACTTGTGCATCACAAGAACATCCGTGGGCGTGAATACTTCTCAAAATCAACAACAAAATCAAACAGAAACAATGGAAACAAATAATAAAACTGCACCCGTTATCCAGGAGAAAGACCGCAATGGCATCTCGCTGGATCTGATGAAGCGTATGAACCTGCATGGTATGGCTACCGCCTTTCGGGAAAGTCTGCAGTCCACCGTGGCTGAGGCTATGACGGCTGACAGCTTCCTGGCATTACTGTTGGCCCGTGAATGGGACTACCGTTCGGATGTCGCCATAGAACGTCTGATTCGCGGGGCCGGATTTCGTTACAAAGCCTATCTTGAGGAAATAGACTACGCCATCAACCGCGGTCTTGACCGCAACCATATGGAGCGTCTCTCATCGCTCGACTTTATCCGTCAAGGACAGAATCTCTTTATCACCGGCTCATCCGGTACAGGTAAAAGCTATATTGCCACAGCCATTGGTTATCAGGCATGCAAAGATGGAATACGAACCAACTACGCCAGCGCCTCCAAACTGATGGGAGCTCTAAAGGTTGCAAAGACAAAGGGTACAGTCGAAGCCGAACTCAAGAAAATCGAACGATGCCCGTTGCTCATCCTGGATGACCTCTTTCTAGTACCTCTTGACGCTAAAGAACGTCCTATACTGCTAGACATCATCGAAGATCGTCATGAGCGAAAGTCCATCATCATTACCTCGCAACTGCCGGTTGCTGACTGGTACGATGCAATCGGTGACCCAACAGTCGCTGACGCTATCCTTGACCGCATTGTACACCCGGCACATCAGATTGAACTGACCGGGGAGAGCGTGAGAAAAATGAAGGTAGGTAAAAACAGATAAACCAAAATAAAAATGACCCCGTCGGCCAGGATACTTTGGGGGTCAAAATAAAAAATTTTAAGGGGTCAACTTCGCATTGGCGCACGGGGTCAACGCGCACTGGATTTTCCAGGGGTCATCAGGTTAGAGGCCAAACAAAGCGAGAAGACCAAACACTTTCTAGACATTTTTTATAAAAAAGACTGACACTCAGGCAAGCTCATTTTATATGGTCTTTCCGGAATATAGAATCGTGAAGAATATGTTTTTGATCTATTCGACCAAGATAGAAGCCCATCCGCTCAACGACATCTATTTACACAGATTTAATTTACCTTATACTCATACTTTACATGTTCCAGCTCTTTATTAGCCTCCACAATTTTTTTCTTTAGCGACTCTTTAAAGTCAGCGATTTTCGTTTTCAATTCCGGATCGCCAACGGCCAGGATTTGGGCAGCCAGGATACCGGCATTCATTGCGCCGTTAATGGCAACCGTTGCAACAGGAATTCCCGGAGGCATCTGGGCGATGGCCAGCAAAGCATCCATTCCGTCCAATGTCGCGTTGATAGGTACTCCGATAACCGGCAACGTTGTCATTGCAGCTATCACACCCGGCAAATGGGCTGCCATACCGGCACCGGCGATGATCACATCCACACCCCTCTTTTGTGCGTTTCTTGCAAACTCTTCTACCTCATTCGGCGTACGATGGGCCGAAAGCGCGTAGATTTCAAAAGGGATACAAAAATCATTCAATACTTTGGCTGCTTTTTCCATGACAGACAAATCGGATGTGCTGCCCATGATAATACTTACTTTTGGAGTCATCTTTCCGTATATTTAAATAGCCTAATATTATTACTCTATCCCCGGACTCGTAATTCCTTTTTTCCAGGAAATGACAAAAACAATAAAAAAGTCGACAGACTTAAATTCAAAATAGTACTTTTGCACAAAGAAAACAAAAAAAAATCACTTTCAATTGTCAATTTTCAATTACTTTATTATGAAAACAGTCAAACTACACGATAAAACATTCCAGATGTTTATTGAAGCTTCGGCAATTGACGAGGCAATTGAAAATATGGCAGAGCAGATGAACCAAGAGCTAAAAAATGATAGCCCCCTGTTTATAAGTGTTCTGAACGGTTCTTTCATGTTCACTTCCGACCTGTTAAAACATATCACAATCCCCGGAACAGAAGTCTCCTTCGTAAGAATCTCTTCTTATGCAGGAACCTCGTCCACTGAAGAGGTCAGGGAACTGATCGGTTTACAGGACGATATCTCCGGAAGAAATGTCGTTATCCTCGAAGACATTATCGATTCCGGAAGGTCTATGGTCCATCTGATCGACATGATAAAACAGCGGAATCCCAAGCAGATTCTGGTATCAGCATTATTCTACAAGCCGGAAGCCATCACCTGCCCCATTGAAATAGATTATTGCAGTATGGAATTGGAAAACGACTTTGTCGTAGGCAGAGGCTTGGATTATAATGGACTGGGAAGAAATCTTCCCGACCTCTATATACTAATTGAAGAATAAAAACAGCCGAATCACTCATTATTAATTATATAAATGACTACAACAAACTTTGTCGATTATGTGAAGATCTTTTGCCGGAGTGGAGCCGGGGGACCGGGTTCCGCGCATCTCCACCGGGATAACCTGACTGCAAAAGGAGGACCTGACGGAGGAGACGGCGGACGAGGCGGTCATGTGATCATCCGGGGGAATCGTAACCATTGGACGTTGATCCATCTCAAATACCAACGGCACGTATTTGCCGAAGACGGCGCTTCCGGCAGTAAATGCCGCAGTACCGGAGCCGACGGGAAAGATGTGGTCATTGAAGTGCCGCTGGGTACCGTTGCCAGGGATGCTGAAACCGGCGAGACAATTTGCGAGATCACTAGAGACGGAGAGCAGCAAACCATCGTAAAAGGCGGCCGGGGAGGCCTCGGAAACTGGAATTTCCGCTCGGCTACAAATCAAACACCCCGTTATGCACAGCCGGGAGAATCCCGCGTGGAGCGTAGCGTTATATTGGAATTAAAGGTATTGGCCGACGTTGGGCTGGTAGGATTTCCAAATGCCGGCAAATCGACTCTTCTATCCGTAATGTCCGCTGCGAAACCGGAAATCGCCAACTATCCCTTTACGACACTCGTACCAAATCTCGGAATCGTTTCGTATCGCGAGGGGCGCTCATTTGTTATGGCGGACATCCCAGGCATTATTGAAGGCGCACACACCGGAAAAGGATTGGGTTTACGCTTTTTAAGGCATATCGAACGCAACTCGATCCTGTTGTTTATGATACCTACCGACAGTAAAGATATCCGCACCGAATACAATATCCTGTTGAATGAACTTAAACAATATAATCCGGAACTACTGGATAAAAAACGAGTACTGGCCATCTCAAAATGCGACTATATCGACAAAGAACTCATTGCCGAAATAGAAAAAGACCTGCCGGATATTCCGTATGTTTTTATCTCCTCCATTACCAGGAGCGGTATCACGGAACTAAAAGACCTGTTATGGAGATCCCTGAACGAATAGCTGATCAATGAGGTGAAAATGATTTTTCAGAAATAAATGAGGGGCTGTCTAACAAAGTTTAGACAGCCCCTTAATTATACTTTTTATCTATCAATACAGCATAACGGCATCATCTCACCTGAAGGACAGGATGGCAATGATGGTTATGATGCAAAGTTATGTTACGACCACATAAAAATCATGGGCATAGTAACGAAATAACTGATATTCCTCTGTATTAGCGTCTTTTAATTTTTCTTTCAGCCAAGAATGATTCTCTTCCCATTTCTCATTGTATATCTCCGGAGCCCAGTTATTTTCATACCTTATTGCAACCAACTTAAAATTATAACCTTCTTTATCTTTACCAAAGAAAGCATATTGGTCATCAGGAATATACAAAAATTTTAATAGATCCTCCGGACTGGGGGAATTATAAAACTTCTCTTCGTCAAGCAATACATAAGGAAAAGCAGAGATTTGAAAATCATCCAGCCTATACAGCGTTCTAAACAACGGACTAGAAGTATTGTCTTTAGTTTTCGGAAGTAATTTTAAAAAATCTTTCAATCCTTCTATTACTCCTTTTTCTTTATCAGACAAACTTATTCCTCTTGTTAACAGATTAGCCGTTACCTCATTTCTCGCAACTTCTTTATTATTACAAGATATCAATACTGAAAATAGCATAAACCATAAAATCAATGTTCTCATAACTTACAGTATTTATTATTTGCAATAAATTGATAAAACTTTATTGAATATAAAGACTTCCGTTGGATAGGTTTAAAATTACCTTACCGCCATATTTCGGGTTCCCGACGGTTTTCGAAGCAACCATGACATTCTTCTTCGGGGTGGGACGCTCGTCCAATACCATATCGCAAGGCAGCTCCATCTTTAGCGACTTGTTATACCTGATTTCCAGATGATAACCCGCGTCATCCATAAAAGTAAGACCGACCTTTGTAAAGAATCCGGTAATATTGACTTCGGAGAAATCCGTATGGATATTCCGCACATTTATCTCTCCCCATTTCATATCCATATTTAGCATACTGCCTATATCCTGTACCTCATATTTTGTATAGGATGAACTACCGCTCATCTCTTCGATCTCCCCTAAAGATATTGATCCCCCGAACGAACGTATGTTCAGCTTTTCTATCTTACCCAACAAACCGCTACTACTGGTGGTCACCAACTTTACTCTTTCCGCGTTTTCAATTTTCATCTCACACGATTTGAATTCGCCGCTCATCACCCCGACATCGGCAATCTCAAAACTTCCTCCTTCCTGCTTGATATAAAGTTCACCCTCTTTTACCGAATTCGCCGTAAAGCTTCCGGATTTTATATCCACATTTACCTCCCCGACAAAATCGGTCATCATCACATTGCCGTTCGTATTAATCAAACGCAATCTCATTCCTTCCGGAACAACCACCGTATAGTCGATGTTCACCGTCGTCCCGGCCAGCAACTGCGTCAAAGCGATATCCTTGGCAATATCGGTTTCAAAATTCAATGCGTTTCCGGCATAGGTTTCCCTTATGGTCACAAGATCCAGCATTTCATCCGCTTTGGCGTCGGTCTTAGCCGTTGCCACAATCCGTACGGAAACCTCAATCTGGTTCCCCGTTGACTGCTCTACTTCGATCCGTCCGTATTTGTTTGAGATGACCAACTCTTCGAATCCTTTTTTAGGAATCTTCCTCTGATACTTCTTCTCGCTTACGGAAGCATATATACTTGCATGACACAAGCATAGCAATAGTACTAATACAACTGTCCTCATATGCGTTCATTTAACTATGAATCCTGTATCCTGATCTCCCCAGCATTACATTACTCCAAATCCGACATTTACACTACAGTCACTCTTCATCCCCTATCTCTTTGCCTCCTCGTCCTCCAATTGCTTATATTTTGCCGAAAGATAACCGAGCATCTTACTGAAAGTTGCCATAGCAGCCTCCGTCTGCGAGTGTATCTCTCTTTTTTGCAACCGCAACATAAACTGGCCGTACAATGCATTCAGCCCTAACTCAACATCCGATATATCCTCCCCTGCATCCGATCTTACCCTGAAATCCGCCAAATTGGCGGCAGCCATCGTCACCAAGTGCTGATACTCCCTGTCGTGCGCTTTATTCAACAGGTAAATATGCAGGTCCGTTAACTCATCCACATTATTCTTTAATGCCTGAATATGCCCTTTTTCAACGACTCCCTCCCGCTTCATGATGGCAACAATATTATCATACCAATCGTGCAACTCCTTTGCCGTAGCCTCATTAATCTGAAAACGGCTTACGACATACCGGTCCACAAGGTCAATATCCAAGCCGACTCCCCGGAGCAGATCTTCCACCTGCCACATATACAGGATATATTCGGCAATATTACTCTTCTTCCTTTCCCTTGCAATTAACATACCAAAACATATTAAGATTTACTCTTAATCTCCCTTTAACTTATCTATCATCCGGCGATCCCTCTTTGTCGGTCGCCCTATGCCACGGTCACGGCGTTCAAAACCCGGATTTTTTATTACATCCAACAGGGCTAGCTTTTCCGGTGGCGTCACATCCTCTACAAACTCCACAGCCAACTGGGCCGACATCCTCTTCGATGTCACTTGCTTCACCAGGTAGTGGCGCTCTATCGGTGGGATCCGTACCAAAACCTCATCTCCTTTTTTAACCTCCCTTGAAGCTTTGACATGCTGTCCTCCGATCGAAACATGCCCTTTCGTACACTCTTCGGCGGCCAGTGAGCGCGTTTTAAATATCCGTACAGCCCATAACCATTTGTCTATCCTTACCTTCTCTTCTACCGGATTCATATAGCCCTTATTTTGGTTCCAGGAAGTCGCCGTTGTACATACTCATCGTCCGGGTACCTCCTAACAGGATAAAATTAGTTATTATTTTCCCACAATGTTCCAACAATGCCGGAAGTTTTTCTTTTTCTTCCGGATGCCACTTTCCCAACACATAATTCACCTGATGGCCTTTTGAGAATTCATTGCCGATCCCGAACCTTAAACGAGCATAATTTATCGTTTCCAATAACGTGTTGATACTCTTCAAGCCGTTATGCCCTCCGTCACCTCCCTGGCATCTCAGCCGCAATGTACCGAAAGGCAAAGCCAAGTCATCTACGATCACCAGCAACCTCTCCGGAATGATTTTTTCCCGCTGCACCCAATAGCGGACGGCATTCCCGCTTAAATTCATATAGGTATTCGGTTTCAGCAGAACAAGCGTTCTCCCCTGCACTTTGGTTTCACATACCGCCCCATAGCGCTTACTCTCAAAAACAGCATTGGACGCCTTTGCAAAAGCGTCCAACACACCAAATCCGATATTATGCCGTGTATCCTGATATCCCGGGCCGATATTTCCTAACCCAACAATAAGATACTTCATATTATACTGGTTTATGGCCTATCCTTTCGGAAAAACCTGTCTTTTCTGATTATTTCGTACCCTGTGCTGCTGCTCTGGCTGCTCTGGTCAGCTTAATCTGTGCAACAACCACCTCTTTCGGATTAACGATCTCAACCTTCGGGAAAGACAAATCTTTTACCTTAATCGATTTTCCCAATCCCAGGCTAGTGACATCAAGTACTAATTCATCCATCAAATCGACAGGCAAAGCCTTTTGTTTCAACTTTCTCACTAATAACGAAAGCTTACCGCCGGCCTGAACGCCTTCTGCAAATCCCTGTAATTTGACAGGAACCTCCATAATTACCGGCTTATCCGGAAATATCCGGTAAAAATCGATATGAAGAACACGATCTGTCACCGGATGAAACTGAATCTCCCTCATAATAGCATCATAGGCCTTTCCGGCAACATTTATTTTTACAACATATACCTTCGGAGTATACAACAATTTACTCAGATCCTTTTCGGTAACTACAAAATGAACGTTTTCTCCTCCACCATAAAGTACACATGGCACTTTTTCTTCCTGTCTCAACAGATTTGTTGCTTTTTTGCCCAGGTCGATCCTTGATTCTCCCTTTAAATCAAATACTTGCATAATAAATAGTATTTATGTGTTACTCAAAGACAGATCTTAGCTCCGGGGGTATAAGCCGACCTGCCCTCCCATCACACCATTTCAAATTATTCCCCGTAAAATTAGGGTACAAAGGTAAATAAAAAATGAGAACTTAAAAACAAAAATTGAAAATGAACACTTTTATTATGATCTGTCATTTCTGATTTTTCTCCCTATAGGTCGTTCTCTCTTTTTTTTGAATTTAATCGCAAAATTATTTTTTCTTTCAAATATTGATTCTAATTTTGTTCCAATATTAATCAATAAAATTATTTAGAAATGGCTTACGTAATAAATGATGATTGTATCTCTTGCGGATCATGTGAATCTGAATGTCCGGTTAGTGCAATTTCAATGGGTGATGATCACTATCAAATTGATCCTAATACATGCACTGATTGCGGTACTTGCGCAGGAGTTTGTCCTGTTGAGGCTATCCATCAGGCATAACTATTATAGTTTAAAAAAGCGACCTCCGGGTCGCTTTTTTTAATCCTAGAAACTTGAAAATCCGCTCTTACTTCCCGGGAAGAATAGTAATACAACCGGCATAAGCATCCGTTGTACCATCTGTCAATTCAGTCTCCACTCCGTTTTTCCAGTATTTGGCAACTCTATTTCCGGCCTCATTATATTCGTACCCTACAATATATACATCGTTATTATAAACATACATCGAGTAAACATACGCTTCACGCTTACCGTCCGTCAATGTCGCAACTAACTTTCCATTTTTCCAATATTTAATAGAGGCTTTTGTTTCATTCGTTTCATAACCGGCAACATAAACATCATTCCCTGAAATAAAAATCGGATGAGCGGATGCATCATTTGTACCGTCAGTCAAAGATACCGCCACGCCGTTTTTCCAATATTTGGCAACCTGTTTTCCGGCTTCATTACATTCATATCCTGTAACATAGACATCGCCTCTTGATACGGTAAGTGCATAGGCTATACCATCATATTTACCGTCGGTCAATGAAGTCGCTCCGCCATTTTTCCAATACTTGGGGACATTGCAGGCCCCGTTGGACTCAATCCCTGAAGCATAAATATCGCCGTTATAGACAACTATCGAAGTCGCAGCTGCATAATTGGAAGCTGCATCAGACAATACTACACCCTTTTTGTTCTTCCAGTATTTGGCAACGGATTTCGTCCCTGTCGTCTCGCGTCCCGCCAAATAAGCATTGGTATCCGAAACAAATATCGAAAAGACATAAGTGCTACTTGTACTTGGCGATGCGCCCGAAGTCGCATCAACGGTTTCAGCTTTTGACGCTATATGGGCGTTGGTGGAACCACTTTCCAATTCATACTCTATACCGTTTTTCCAGTATTTTGCGATAAATCTGCCGCCGATAAATTCCCGTCCGGCCACATAAACATCATTCCCCGAAACAAATATCGAAGCAGCAAGCGTGGTACGGTCTTCTCCAGCCAATTTTATTACCGTATCATTTTTCCAATATCTGGCAACATCATTCGTACCATTATCTACATAACCGGCTATATAAATAACAGGAGGCTTTTTAGACTGCCCATTGTCATCATCATCTTTGCTACATGAAACAAATAAAAAGATAGATACTGCAACAAGCAGCAATAATGTCGTCGAAAATAGATTTCTCATAAACAATAACAATCTGTTTTTTTATACACATAATCAAACCACGCACCCATGGATCTTTGGATGCAAAGATATACTTTTTTACGACATTTCATACAATAAAACTTCTCTGTTTTCTATGAATCCTGATATAGGATTTTAGAAACCATCCGCACTGAGTTCAACACATTATTTGCCCACTCTAAGCCAATGTCATCTATTTTACGCTACATACCACCCGGTTCATCGGGATATCGTACTTTTCTGCCGGAATCTGGTCAAAAAACTGGAAATGAAAGCAGACGCCAATCTTATAAGTAGAAATCGTTTGTAATATCTTGTCATAATAGCCTTTCCCCCTTCCGAGGCGGTTATTCCGGATATCAAAAGCGATACCCGGGACAATAGCCAGGTCTATTTGTCGGCAATCAGGGAACAAGTGACCTGTCGGCTCGAGTATACTGTATCCCTCTCCCGGCACCAATTGTCCTGCGCTGTCAAAATAACGTATTTCAAGACACTCCCCTTTTACACAAGGGAGTAGAAATGTCTTCTCTTTTGCCCATTTTGCAATAAAGTCATGGGTAAACACTTCGTCCTCCATTGACCAATAGATCAATATCACTTCAGCTTTCTGAAAAAATGGGTCTTTTTCAACCTGTTTCCATACTGATGTCGACATGATCTTTTTTTGATCCAGCGTATACTCTTTTTTCAGCTCTCGAATCAGCTTCCTAACCGCTTTCTTATCCGACTCCATGGTATCCCTAATTATTACTCTAACTTTTTATAGCTTCTCCCTGAATTCAAAATCTAAAATCATCTAGATCATTTATCTAGCTATTAATTATCACGGTCTATACTTAGCTCCCCGGAGTATCTTATGGTAATCCTGTTCCCACAACAACTCCTCCAATGCAATGCCCGACTTTTCGACATACGACTTTATAATTTGATATCCGGTCCACACTACGGTACGTCCCGGAGATTCGGCCGGCATACCGGAAGTGAACGGGGCGTCGCTGATGTATTTCATAATCAGCACTTGCCGGGTGGAAAAAAGATACTCATTCTCGACCAGAAAATTCCATATCTGGTTTTCGTTTTTTTCACACCATAGCAACTGCTCTTTGGTAAATCCGAAAAGCCGCTCTTTTGTATAGTCCGGAAAAAGCTTTTCCAACAGATATATAATTTTTCCCTGGTATATCATCCCGCTTACCAGATCGTTTGTTTTCGGATGAAAAGGATACTCGGTCCCCACCCAGGCCAACAATACGTCCCTCACAATATCCCGTTCGGTCATCTTCTTTCTGGCATACATCGGGATTGGGGTCACCAGCATATCATAAAATATGCAGCGCTCCCCCAAATAGTTATCCAAACTAACTCCGACAAAAGCGCTATCTACAACCACCGATTGATTAAAACCGGAAATATGGGTGTATACCTGTGGAATAATTCGACCGGGAAAATAGTAAGCATAATAGGCAAAAGCCTTTGACAATTCCTGTTCCTGCTCCCTCATATCGGCGTATTTCATCGCTACGGTGTCATAAATTTCATGGATCGTCGAATCTTGCAAAAACAACGAAAGGTACTCTTCAAAATGAGGAGCATCCGCCCTGCCAAGTTGTATCACACCACTGGCATATCGTTTCAGATATTCTTTCGAACCGGATGACAGTGTATTGATATCCGGATGCTCGTGATCCAAGGCCCAAAGTTCCCGGTCAAAACGTATAATTTTTCTTTCTGTTAACAGATGGGCGATATTCGGGTGACTTTTATCCCGGCAGGCGGCAAACAACAATAATAAAACAATTCCTATAACCTCAACTTTCATAGCTTTTCAGTAGATCGATAAAAAAAGGGTGAACTTATCTATTTTTGACTCCAAAAATCGTAATTTTACGGCAAAGATAAAAAGTTATATGTTGAAGTTTAACCCGAAAGAGGCAAAATGTTGCAAAAAAGAGATACCTTCACGATAACATTCTCCTTATATGTATTATTTAAAAAAAAGAGATGCGAATCGCGATACCTCAATTGAATTATCAGACCGGCAATATTAAGGCCAATACAGACAAAATACTACATGCTATTAAAAAGGCTAAAGCGGAAAAAGCCGAGTTGATCATATTTCCGGAGCTGGCGATCTGCGGTCCGGTACCCAAAGATCTGCTGGGAAGAGAGGAGTTTATCAATGAATGCCGGCTGGCTGTAGAAAAAATCGCCGGTCAATGCGGTAATCTTGCGACAATCGTAGGGGCTCCGAATCTCGATCCGGAACACGGCATCATGTATAACTCCGCTTATTTCATTGAAAACGGCGAAGTAGTAAACGGCGTACACAAAACAATCCTGAGCGACTACGATGTTTTCGATGAGAGCCGCTATTTTATTGCCGGGGAAGAAAATGTTCCGATCCGGTACAAAAACAAAAATATCCGGATCATCTTTGACGAATACGAAGCAGAAGAGATCAACGGACAGGATAGCGTTATTGTACACATCGGCATGTCCCCTTTTACGACCGAAAGCCTGACCTACCGACAACAGTTCTTATCCACGTTGGCGCAAAAGCATCGCAAAGCAATCATATCAATAAACCACGTCGGAGGTAATACATCAATTATATTTGATGGTAATGCAATGGTATATAATACGAAAGGATGTCCCATTATCCGCTTGCAGGACTTTGGAGAAGATTTTGTCACTGTCGACCTGGCGAAAACAGATGGGTTACCTGTCTTAAAACAGGTCCGAGAAGATTATATCGCACTAATACATAATGCATTAACAACAGGAATCCGTGATTACTTTAAAAAGCACGGCTTTACAAAAGCCGTACTCGGATTATCGGGAGGGCTCGATTCGGCCGTTGTAGCCGCATTGGCCGTGGAAGCGCTCGGTAAAGAAAACGTAATCGGTATCCTGATGCCATCTCATTTTTCGACGGACCACTCCGTACGGGACGCGCTGAGTCTGGTCAAAAATACCGGTATCGAATACCACATCATTCCGATTAAAGAGATATATGATCAGTACAGCCATGCCTTGCATCCGCTGTGTAAAGAATATGCCTTTGATGCCACAGAAGAGAATATACAAGCGCGTATAAGAGGTATGCTCATCATGGCCATGTCCAATAAATTCGGATATATTGCATTGAACACTTCCAACAAAAGTGAAGCCGCCGTGGGTTACGGGACGCTTTACGGAGACATGTGCGGTTCGCTGTCCGTTATCGGGGATGTCTATAAAACCGATGCTTTTAAGCTGGCCTTGCATATTAACCGTTCCGGTATTATCATACCGGAGAATACAATCACAAAAGCGCCTTCCGCCGAACTTCGTCCGGACCAAAAAGACTGCGATTCATTGCCCGATTACAACGTGTTGGATGGGATCTTACGCCTGTATATCGAAGAGAATCTATCTGCGGAAGCGATCCTTAATAAAGGGTACGATAAAGAAACCATACACCGAATTATCCGGTTGACAGATCGGAGTGAATACAAGCGGGCTCAGTGCCCTCCGATACTAAAGGTGAGTAAAAAAGCCTTTGGATCAGGAAGGCGCCTTCCTTTTTAAGAAAAAAAGACTTGTGGATGAAATTAGAAAAAAGAGGTCTAAAACTTAACATGACGTTTAATCATGGATATTATCATTGATGCTGATCTACACAACAATCTATGCCGGATCTGTATAGATAGTCCGTATTCGTTGCTTTCCGATCTGGATGAAAACATCAAACAGCAGATCATAAAAGCAGCGACATGCATCGCCTATAAAAAGGGAGAGATTATTTATAATGAAGGAGACATGCCGGCCGGTTTGCTGTGCCTGATCAGTGGAAAAGCAAAAATATTCAAGAAAGGTTTCGGAGGCAGACAGCAGATTGTCAGAATGGCTAAACCGATTGGTTTTATCGGCTATCGTGCTTTTTTTGCCGAGGAGATCCACATCGCATCGGCAGAGGCAATAGAAGATTCCATAGTATGTAAAATAAAAACGGAGGTAATCATGGATATCGCTCGAAATACGCCTGATTTGGCCATGAATATTATCCGGGCTTTTGCAACAGACCTCGGATTTTCAAACCGGCGGACGGTGACGCTTACTCAAAAACACATCCGCGGGCGATTGGCAGAGGCCTTACTTGTTTTGATCGACACTTATGGTTACGAAAACGACGGATGTACATTGAAAGTCTACCTGACGCGCGAAGACCTCGCCAATCTGTCAAATATGACCACGGCAAATGCAATCCGCACGCTCTCGAACTTTGCTTCGGAGGGTATTGTCGAACTGATCGGTAAGAAAATTAAAGTCATCAACAAAGACGCATTGAATAATGTAAATAACATGGGATAAAAATAAAAGTATGATAACACTAATAATTACATTTACAACTGTCATCATTTCCATCATTTGTTTTAGTAATCGGACGTTATTAAGTAAGCTTGCTTTTTCAGCATACAGGGTAGTGAAGTACCATGAATGGCACCGGATCATCACCCATGGTTTCGTACATGCCGATTGGGTACATCTTTTTGTTAATATGGTTACATTCTACTCTTTCGGGGAGTATATCGAAGGGTTGTTTCAAGAGCTGGGACTAGGGACATGGAGTTTTTTACTACTCTATTTCGGAGGAATGATAGCTGCTTCCGTCTACGACTTATTCAAGCAATATAAAAATGTTAATTATGTCTCTATCGGCGCTTCAGGAGCCGTCTCCGCCATATTATTCGCAGCAATCTTTGTAAATCCATGGGACAAGATCTATCTTTTTGCTGCAATTCCTATTCCCGGTATTTTATTCGGCTTTGTTTATTTATTCTACTGCCAGTACATGGCTAAACAGGGTGGAGATCATATAAATCACAACGCCCACTTTTATGGTGCCGTTTACGGTTTTATCTTTCCGGCACTCTTAAAACCGGAGTTATTACAGCACTTTTTAGATCAACTACTACATAAGTTTTAAGTTAAAAAATTGATTATCTTTTAAGCTCTCAACTTTTTTGCTTTTCCATAAAAAAAGAGAAGCTCTCTTATCAGAGAGCTTCTCCATAAAAGCCGCAATTACGCGGCTTTTAAAAATTCGGCATCGACCTACTCTCCCACCCAGGGGCAGTACCATCGGCGCATAAGGGCTTAACTTCTCTGTTCGGAATGGGAAGAGGTGGGTCCCCTTAGCTATAGACGCCT
>JAVBLD010000044.1:0-39321 GCA_031553705.1 Marinifilaceae bacterium
TTAAGGTATGTGCTGTCGCCGGAGGCCAGTACACAATTGGGAACAACGGTAATTCAGAGCGTACTGGATGCGTTGGCTTATTATTATGCGTATGATGATTGGGGAAGGATGATTGAAAAGAAGTTGCCGGGGGTGGAGAGGGTGTATCTGTTTTATGATGTGAGGGACCGGTTGGTGTTGAGTCAGGACGGGAATCAGAGGGAGGAAGGGAGGTTTTTATATAACCTTTATGATCATCACAGCAGGGTGACAGAGAGCGGGGAGTGTGTGATCGGAGGCGATATGGCTGCTATCCGCAGTACGGTTGGCGCTTCCTCTTCCTATATCCCTTCGGACAGGACGCCGGTGTTTGTAAATTGTTATGATGCCTATCCGGCAGAAGCACCGGCATTTGAGAGCGAAAGGGATATCTCAGGGTATGAGGACCGAGATGGGGTCTTAAACGGGTATTATGACCGGCTGGCGGGACTGCCGACAGTGGTAAGGGAGAGGGTGCTGGAGGAGGCTGATACGAACTGGCTATGTACCACTACCTATTATGACAAACGTCTGCGGCCGATACAGACGATCAGGATGAGGACCAATTCATGGAAAACGGTCGCCAGCAATAAGTATGATTTTGTAGGTAATGTTGTGGCAGCAAAGCAGTGGCAGGAGTATGGCAGCCTGAATATTCTCGAAACAAGCTTTACTTACGATGACCGCGGAAGGTTGCTGACCACAAAGCAGAGGGTGAATGAAGGAGGGGAAACGACTGTTAGCGAGTTGGTTTATGATGATCTGGGAAGGTTGGTGCAGAAGAGGCTGCATAACGGGATGGAGACTGTTAACTACAGTTATAATATCCGCGGGTGGCTGACAGGGATTGATGCGAGCAGGTTTAAGCAGCAGCTTTATTATACCGATTCGATTGCGGGGATGGGGGTGCCGCTTTGTTATAACGGAAATATCTCGGCATCCAGCTGGCAGAACGGCAGTGGGGAGAAGCAGGCCTACGGCTATACCTATAACGGTCTAAACCGGTTGATCGGCGCTTTTTATGGGAGTGGGACCGGCACCATCGCCCGTACCGATAAGTATAGTGTCACAGGGATCAGTTATGACCGAAATGGGAATCTGCTGAACCTGACAAGGTTCCGTAACAGTATAAAAGTCGATCAGCTGACTTACCGTTACGCGGGCAACCGGCTGGAGAATGTAAAGGATAACAGCGGGTACAGTTTTGGGTATCCGACAAGCGGGACGTTGAGTGATAAGAGGTATTATTATGATGCCAACGGGAATATGACTGAAGATTTGAGTAAGAATATTGCCGGTATAACGTATAATTACCTAAATTTACCACAGGAAATTACAAAAAGCGGGCAGACGGTAAGGTATGTCTATTCGGCCGGGGGGGAGAAGCTTGCGAATATCCTTCCGGGTAAGACGCTCAGTTATGTCGGTAGTTTTGTATATGAAGGGAGTTCTTTAAAATATATCGTTACGGGTGAGGGAAGGTATGTAGTGAATGGTGCAAGCGGAACGTATGAGTATAATCTGACGGATCATCTGGGGAATGTTAGGGTGGTCATGAACCAGGCGGGAAGTATTATTCAGACTACGGATTATTATCCCTTTGGAATGGTTATTGCGCAGACAGGCAATAGCAACAATATGTATTCTTAAATGGCAAGGAGCTTCAGGAGCAGACTGACTGGTTGGATTATGGGGCGAGGATGTATGATCCGGCGTTGGGGAGGTGGTTTAACATGGATCCGCTGGCAGAAAAGTATTACTCATTCAGTCCGTATCATTTTTCTGGAAATAATCCTATACGGTTTGTGGATACAAATGGGGAAGATTGGTATGAATTTGATAAAGATGGTAATTATCAAAAAAAAGTCGAAACAGATGGAACTCATAGAATTATGATTCATACTGTGGAAAAGACTGAAAATGGATATGAATACGATTCTTATAGATTTGTTGACTTTGCTGATCCAGAGAATGATGCAAAAGACATAGATGATGGAACTATAAACAAACTTGTTTTTGTTAGTGAAGCTGACATTCAATCTATGATGGATAAGCAAGGAGCGTTTGAGTCGGGAAAAATGAATTTTGCATGGGAAAGTCAAGGAGGAGGAGATTTTGACTATGCCTATACTGTTCTTCCTAAAAAGTATCCTGATGCAAGATTAATGGGACTAAATCAAATTCATTATTCCTTCCAGAAGGTGATCATACGGCTCATAATTTTATGAATTTCGGAAATTACTTATGGGGAGCCACTGGGTATACAATAGGCTTGAATTATGCCGGTCTACAATCAGGGGCGCATTTGAATAGTAAATTTAATTCAAGACGGAATGGCTATCCATCGCAATGGGATTCAAAGGATGATCAACGCTCAATCATCAAAGGAATATATCATGCACAAATAAATAACTATAGGAAATTAAGAAAATGAAGTCATTAATCTATGCATTATTGTTTTGTATGTGTCTTTTTCCTAATTGTACTCAAAATAAAAGCCTTCAAGTGAAATTTGACACCTTGAAAAATATTGATTTTTCAGGTTTTAAAAATATGAATATCGTAAATAGAAAAGATGTATACTTTGTTACGTATAATGACTCAACATACAAAATAAAGAGAAATCTCTTTTCAAAAAGACTATCTTTAGAAAAGATGTATTGCGATAACAACGAAATCTCATTATCAAAACAAGAAATTACACATATTGACAATGTTTTGAAAGCCTTTGAAAAGATAGATGTATTGACATTGTCTGTTGATGAAAAGGATAATGTATTTATTTCCGTTCCGTGGTATGATCAATGTACTTATCATTTTCTTAAGTTATCACCCGAAAATACGTTAAAAGATATTAATAAACAATATTATCACATTTACGAAGACAATTGGTATATGGATAAAGAGTGTGCAGAAAGGTGAACCATTTGTGATGTTGCTTGGGACATAAAGCGAATTGGTAGATAGAATAAGCCCGGCCATTGTGTCGGGCATTTGCTTTAATAAGCGCATCAAGGTTATGTTTCGGTATGACCGAAACTATTTTATAGAAGAATCCCGTTGGTCTTGAATGAACTGCCCTCTAAAATTTGAACACAAACATTAGGGGGTAGTTTATATATCCCAGCTTCCAGGTCTATTCCTGCAGCATAAAGGTAGCAGATATCCAGTTTAACAGTTATTTCCATTACGGCTTCCCAGTGAAGAAAAAAACGGATCGCTCCATTTTTTTTGCGATGTTACGATAATTACCATATATTTGTCTCTAAAGAAAAACAATTACCGGGCTTATTTATCCCTGTCATCGGAAAAGCAGGATTATATAAGCCGTAAACTAAAACCGGAATGATACCTATCGCATCATCTGAACTCATTACCAACGACGACGGAACGATCTTCCATCTCCATCTGCTGCCGGAAGAGCTGGCGGATGATATCATTCTGGTGGGAGATCCGGGACGAGTGGATATGATTGCGGCCCATTTCGACCGCATCGAATTGAGAAAAAGCAGCCGGGAGTTTTGCACCATTACCGGGACCTGTCGGGGTATGAGGCTTTCCGTTGTTTCCACCGGAATCGGTCCCGACAACATCGACATCGTGATCAATGAATTGGATGCCCTGGCCAATATAGATCTAAAGACAAAAACGGTCAAAAAAGAAAAACGGCAGCTGAATATTATACGGATTGGTACCTCCGGATCGGTACAGGCAGAGGTGCCGGTTAACAGTTATGTTATCTCCGAAAAAAGTATCGGGTGCGATGGTGTGCTGCGATTCTATGCCGGCAACCAGACCGTATGCGATACCGATTTTGAGGATGCCTTTATTGACCACTGCCAATGGGTCAAAGAGGCCGCACGTCCCTACGTCGTAAGCGCTGCCGGCAAGTTGGTCGACAAACTGCATACGGAAGGCAAAACAATAAAAGGGGTCACATTGACTGCCGTAGGATTCTACGGTCCGCAAGGCCGGGTTTTACGGTTGCCTCTGGCTATGCGGGGCATAAACGACCGGATTCACACGTTCCGGTATCGGCGCTATAAAGTGGTCAACTATGAAATGGAAAGTGCTGCCATCACCGGCCTGTGTAACCTGCTCGGACATCATGCCGTCACGATATGTCTGATCATCGCTAACCGGATAAACGGAGATGCTTCCGCAGACTACCGTAACAACATGGAAAAACTGATAATATATACCTTAAATCAAATTACACAACAAATATGATTCAACGCATCCAATCCCTGTTCCTGCTCGGCGCAACAATCATTGCAGCCTTGCTGCTGTTTATGCCGGTAGCCACTTTAGTCGTTCCAAATGATTTTACCTATGAATTCTATGCAGCCAAAGTTGTCCGAATCGGGGCAAAACCGCAACTGATTGCTTACAACTGGATGTCAATGATCCTGGCAATTGTAACGATCATTCTCCCGCTCGTAACGATTTTTTTCTATAAAAAACGTACGTTACAAATACGACTTTGTTTTGTAGATGTTATCCTCGGGCTCGGAATGCTTGTTCTGCTCTGGCTCCAAATCAAACAAAGATCGGCAGAGACAGGTGCCGAATGGTTTTCGGAAATCGCTTTTGTCTTTCCGCTTATTGGAATAGTCCTTGTCTGGCTGGCCATACACAGTATCATGAAGGATGTGAAAATGTTGAAATCCTTCGATCGCATCAGATAAAATATAAAGCAGAAGCAAGTACAAATATGAAAACATCCTGTATTTTACATCAAATGTCCGATATTCAATTTCAATTCAAAATCATAATTATTTAATTATCATGAACAAACGCTACATTATTCTGTTGTTAATGATTGTCTGCGGAGTGATAAAGAGTTCCGCATGTACAAATTTTCTGTTTACCAAATCGGCGACAAAAGACGGTTCCACGATGATTACCTACTCGGCCGATTCGCATGTCCTTTATGGAGAGCTTTACCACTGGCCTGCACAGACCTGGCCTGCCGGGGCAATGGTTGATGTATATGAGTGGGACTCAGGGAAATTTATGGGAAAGATCCCACAGGTAGGTCAAACTTACAATGTTGCCGGAAACATGAACGAGTTTCAGTTGGCTATCGGCGAAACGACTTATGGAGGAAGAAAAGAACTTGAAGCACAGGATGGAGCTATTATCGACTATGGCAGCCTGATATACCTGACATTACAGCGGGCAAAAACCGCACGCGAAGCAATCGTGGTGATGGCCGATCTTGTAGCGAAATACGGGTATGCCAGCAGTGGCGAATCATTTTCGATCTGCGATCCGAACGAGGTTTGGATCATGGAGATGATCGGTAAAGGTCAGGGAGAGAAAGGCGCAGTATGGGTGGCCCGGATGGTTCCGGACGGTTATGTCTGTGCACATGCCAACCAGGCAAGAATTACCACGTTCCCGTTGGAAGGCAGAAGCTCTGTCTCTTCGGATAATATCAAACGTATCTACGAAAAAGAGATTACCACCGTATATGCAAAAGATGTGATCTCATTTGCCAAACAAAAAGGTTTTTATCCGCAACAGGCCAAAAATGCCGATTTTAGTTTTTCAGATACCTACGCTCCGGTTGAATTCAGCGGAGCGCGCGCTTGCGAAATCAGGGTATGGGCTTTTTTTAACGCGATCACTCCCGACATGGGCCAGTATTTCAACTATGCCAAAGGAGACATCAAACGCGACGACAAAGGTTATGCCACCAACAGAATACCTCTATGGGTGAAACCAAGCCGGAAAGTCGATGTATTGGAGGTGATGGATTTTATGCGCGATCACCTGGAAGGAACCGAACTGGATATGACCAAAGATCCGGGAGCCGGTCCGTATGCCTGTCCGTATAGATGGAGACCGATGCACTTCACAGTGGATGGTAAGGAATATGTACATGAGAGGGCTACCGCCACGCAACAGACCGGTTTTTCATTCGTCGCTCAGTGCCGGAGCTGGCTACCGAATGAAATCGGAGGAATATTCTGGTTCGGCGTGGACGATGCTGCCAGTAGCGTCTACTTCCCGATGTACTCCTCCGCCACACGTGTTCCGCACGCTTTTGCCGTCGGTAACGGAAATATGATGGAATTTACCACCGATGCCGCATTCTGGGTATTCAACCAGGTAACCAACCTCGCCTATACACGTTACAACGTGATTCATCCGGAAATCCGCCAGAAGCAGAAAGCTCTGGAGACCCAATACCTCGCCTATACCCAGATGGTAGATGCCGGCGCAGCTACTATATTAGCGAAAAACAAAGCGGAAGCAATACAGTATGTCACCGACTTCTCTTGTAACACAGGAAATGCTTTATTGGATAACTGGAGGAAGTTTTATGGTTACCTGTTTGCCAGATATATGGATGGCAACATCAAAACTGCTATCCCCGGACAAAAAAATCCGAAAGTGGAACAGCCTGCATTGCCGGAATGGTACCTGCGCATTATCATCGAAAAAGCAGGCGATAAACTGCAGGTGATAAAATAAAGTAAATAAAAATTATTTTAATGAAATACCTCCAAAATGTATTGGATAACATTTTGGAGGTATTTTTATTTGTACGACCTCTATTTTTTCTATATTTGGACACAACAATTACTTATGAAGATATCTGAAACAAACAAGTTATCCGCCTCCACTCTGAAACAGAAGATGGATTTCCATGAAATATATGATAAATATGTTTCCGTGATGCGCTATGTCGGATTAAAATACGTCGCCGACGAAAGCGCCGTAGAGGATATTCTGCAGGATTGTTTCGTCTCGGTCTGGGAGCGTTGGGAAAATTTCCAGAATGAAGTCGTGGTAAAAAGTTTTCTCTATACCCTGGTAAAAAACCGTTGCCTGAACTTTCTCAGGCATCAGAAAACCCAAAAAAAGTACACCAAAGGCCCCATCGACGAACCTCTCGAGGATTCAATGGAAAAGATTATCGAAGCAGAAATAGCCCATTTACTGCATCTCGTTTTCGAAGAGTTACCGCCTGCCTGTAAAGAGGTTTACCAGCTCAGCCTGGAAGGGAAAAGCCATGAAGAGGTAGCTCGCATCTTGGATATATCCGTCAATACGGTAAAGAAGTATAAAAACAATGCCAATCACTATATGCGCAACCGGATAAAAGATATCAGTCTTATTCTCTCAATATTGAAATTCAGTAATTTAAAAAATAATTTATCTCTTTCTTAATTTTTTTCGACTACCTGCTATATACCAAATGCAAGTTCATGTGTTTTATTAGTATTAAAACAAAAACAGATGAACACAAACTTATCTCATCCAATCGCAGAACTTTTATTCCGAAGCTTACGGGGAGAGCTTTCGGAGAAAGAACAAGAAACGCTTGACCTATGGCGTAGCATATCAGAAAAGAATGAAGCAGTCTATAATAAAGTACACGAAGAAGGTTATATCGACCGCGAATTGAAAATTTTTATTGAGGGAAGTAAAAAGAATACTGCCCTGTGGGAGAATATTCAAAAAGATTATACGCAACGGCAACAGACGAAGAAGACCGTCAGGAAACAATTCCAGAAAAAGAGAAGTCTACAGATTAGTCCAAGTATCGCCGTGATAGCCATTATTATTGCCCTATTTATAGTCATGACTCCTTATATTATGTGCCAGACAATTATTGATACCTTATCGGCAAA
This sequence comes from Marinifilaceae bacterium, assembly GCA_031553705.1. Taxonomy (GTDB): domain Bacteria; phylum Bacteroidota; class Bacteroidia; order Bacteroidales; family Marinifilaceae; genus JAVBLD01. The sequence goes on from JAVBLD010000044.1 coordinate 7,665, forward strand.
AGCGCTAAATATCCATCCGGGAAATTTTAAAGCTAAATTATATCTGGAGGACGGGCGCACAGTAGAATTAGCCAGTATACAACAAAACCCGGTTATCGAAGGAGTAAACGCCACTTCAGCGAGACTTACAGATGCCACCTCTCCGGAGGAAGATAGAAGCACCTGGCAGACGATAAAAATTCCACGCGGAGCAACATATTCCGTGCAATTATCAGATAGCACCGAAGTATTTCTGAATTCCGAAAGTGAACTGCATTATCCTGTTTATTTTACCGGAAAAACGCGAGAAGTACGACTTAAAGGAGAAGGCTTTTTTAAAGTTGTTCCCAATGCAAAAAAGCCTTTTATTATTCATACTGACACTATACAGGTGGAGATATTAGACGCTTCCTGTAATATTAATACTTATCATCCGGAAAGGCTCGAAATAGCGGTGACAGAAGGAGAAGTAATGATCCGAACCAAGGATAACAAAAAAGAGTGGTCGGTGAAATCATCACAACTGGCCAGTCTCTATCCGGATAAACAGAACATAGAGATCAAGCAGGTTGATATATGGCCCTATATCGCCTGGAAAGAAGGGCAGTTAGTCTTTAAAAATCAACGAATGGAAGAGATCATGGAGAAATTGTCCCGGTATTATGATATAACAGTGGAATTCCAAGACCCAGCAATAAAGGGGCAGCGCTACTCCGGAACTTTTAAAGAGCAAAGTATACAGAAAGTTCTGGAATCAATAACCGCCGCTATCAATGTCAAATACAAAATTGACGAAAAAACAGTAACTTTTTATCAATAAAATAAGAATAATTCCCTCTTCTCATTTTATTCCATGGCCGTATTTTTATTAACAATGATAATCAGGAAAATATCCTGATTATCACTTATTTCCCTAACCGGTTAAAACGATAATTGAAAGAAAAAGTATAATAATTTGCCACCCGCGTACTATACGATGTGCGAGTATAAAGATCGCTGACGAAATAATCCATTGTATTCCGTTGGCGAAGAATATCGTTTGCAGCAAACTCCAATTCGACTTGTCGTTTTTTACCGAATTTCTTTCCGATTTTAAGGTTCAGCAGACTTTTGGATTGGTCTATCGCTCCTGCCCTGCTATTTTGATTATAGGTATACGAATAATTTCCTCCGACCAAAAATCCGTTTTTGAAAGTCCAACGCATATCGGATGTGACGGCCTGGCTAAAACTGCGAAAATTACCTGTCTGCGAATTATCGGTATAAGAATAAGAGCTATTGGTGCGGCAGGAGAGTTCAAAATCTTTTGAAAAATTTGTCATCACAGCAATCTGCAAATTTCCCCGGTGAGCGTCCGTGTAATTTTCCTGTCCGTCATAAATGGAAGGCGTATGTGAGAGATTATATGAACATGAAGTATTAAAGCGTAATTTTACTTTTTTTATCTCAAAAGAGTAATGAGTCATCAATCCGGCATTCCAGTTTCCATCGAGATTCTTTACGGTAGATAAACGTGTTCCAGGCAATAACGTATAATCATCAACCACCGTATCTTTCCGTATAAACCTTACATCCTGCACAATCTGGTCAAACACCTGGTTACCGGAAACCGAAATCGAAAAATAGGTCGATTTTTCTGGATTCGATATGCTGCTTACCCACCCTACCCGATGGCTATAAGATCGTCTCAGTTGCGGATTCCCTTTCGATACCTGCAACGGGTCGCTGACATCCAAAACGTTCTGAAGCTGCTGAGCGGACGGAGAGGAGGTATTTCCGTCATAAGAGAAGGTCATTTCGCTATTCTTTTTCAAACGAATTTTTAATTCCGTACGGGGTGAGAAATCGATATAATCATTTTTAAGCACCGAATCAGCTAAATCTAAAAAAGCATACCGGTTTTCAATTTTCGTTCTATGTATACTACCCCCTCCGTTATAAGAGATCTTATCTTTTGAGTAGCTATAGTTTACTCCTATTTGATTGGAAGCATGCACATTTTTCAAAGTATTGGTCAGAGCTGTATCGATCTCTATCCGCTCGTCAAACGTATTATCCCGGTACGAGGCCCCCTCTTTGTCCGATTTGTCGGCACTATATCGATAAGAATAATTAAAGCTGAAACGGGCGGATTCCGTTAATGGTTCCGAATAGGAAACCGACAGGGATAGGCCTCGATTTTGTAAGTTGTTTTCAATCAGCTGGTTCCGAATAGTATCAAAAAGGACATTCTGACTATTCCGCCGTGATTCGAATGTCTCCTGCGCCTGCTCGGAATTGCTTTTATTCTGAGTTAACTGCGTACTCACCGTAAAAGTCCGCCCTCTCTTTTTAAAACCATGCATCCAGGACAAATTTCCATTCACGCTATTATTGTCCGAACGACTATCCGAGTTGATATTGGAATTATTCAATACCTCCCCGTTTTCCATGCTGTTGGAAAAACGCAGGGCCCCTCCTTTATTTTTAGTCAATCCTATCCCCCATGTCGAAGATATCCGGTCTTTCTTGCCAATCTGATAATCGATTTTCGCATTTATGCTATGCTTGTTTCCGTCCGACCAGGAATGATTTTCATTTTCATACAGCCGGCTTTCGTAATTCTCTGTCGGAAAATAATCCTGTTTCGAAAGGAATCCGGAGTAATTACTTGTCCAACCTCCGGCATAACTGCCGATAAACGCGAAATTCTTACTAGCCCTCGATGCGTAATTAAATGCCAGATTCTGTGCATCATTACCTCTACCTTTCCCGTGATATTTTGCCCCGATAAGCTCATCGATCTGCGAATCGGCAAAACCTCCGGTCAATGTAATCTGTCTTTTCCGGTCAAACATATTAAGTGAGACGTCGGTACTGTAACCGGCCTGATCGAAAGTCTCGGAAAGTTTATCCGGTAAATTGGCACTCAACGCTCCCCTTCCGAACATTTTTAACCGGTCAGGGTGTTTGGTTTCAATATTCAGGGATCGCATCCTTTTCCCATCGTCATATCCTGAAAATTTTGCCTCCTCACTCCGGTCGTCATACATCTTGACCCGGGCAATCAGGCTCGCCGGCAGATTCTTCAAAGCAAGCGTAGGATTATTTAGAAAATATTCCGTCCCATCCACATACAATTTCTTCACCTCTTGTCCCTGGGCCATAATTTTACCATCGACCAACTCAAAACCGGGGAGCTTCTTCAATAAGTCCTCCAGATAAGCATCTTCGGCAAGCTTCAGCGCTCCTGCATTAAATTGCGTCGTATCTCCCCGTTGTACCGCCAGCGGAGGAGGAGCCGTAATCACCACCTCATCCAGTATCACCGGCACCAACTGAATAGTCCCGATATCCATATCCTTTTTCAAGAAGTATCTTTTTGTTACAAACTGATAACCGGTATAAGACACGGACAGCACAACAATGGAGGCAGGCAGGTTGGTGAGGACAAATTCGCCGTTACGATCCGTCGCAACCACCGGAGTTTTACTCTCTCCGATATAAATATGAGCGCCCGGCAACAGCCCTCGATCATCTCCTCCTACCACCCTTCCCCTCAATGTTAATTTCAGGGCTTCGACCGGTGACTGTTCCGACGGTTGGGGACTAGTGAACTGCTTCGTCCTTTTCAGCGTATCGGTCTGTGCTATTGAACGATTCCCGAGGCAGGAACAAAATATGCTTATTACAAATACCACTTTATAGTACCTCATTTCTTATGTACTTAAATTTTAATCCACGTAAAAATATCGATTTGATCCATCAACATGCCACACTTTTTTAAATATAACTATTTTTTAAAAAGACCATAACTTTTTCTTAACATATCATGAACCTACTATCCTCAAAACCTTTCTTTCATTTCCCTTTTGCGATTCATTGTAAATTATATAACCTACGGTCGTCTTTAGCTGGGAGCCTATCGATTAACAGGCGACCGGGCGCTTCAAATAAAAAACATATTTTACATTCATTGTTAGAACATTCGGTTAATATTGCACATAACCCCGGAGAATATCACTGTAATCCGTCAATTGCGGTTAACAGCGGATGGAGTTTCCGGGTTCTTGCAGGAGCAGAATCCTATTTCGGAAGCCTCGGCCGGTATCACAATCGAGAAACCTAAACTACAGAATTGTACGGATTTTCTATGCGAGTCAACCTAAGTTTGCCAAATTGCAATCTTATATAAAAAATAGTCTTGCATATTAAAATATTTCTCCATACATTTGCATCCCGATTAGAAAGTGCGCAGTCTCTTATATGGAAAGACTCTCATGATAATACTGCGCTTTAAATGAATTTATAAAATAAACATAATGGATTTAATTAAAGTTGCAGAGCAGGCATTTGCTGCTGAGAACTCAGTAGAGCTCCCTTCGTTCAGTACAGGGGATACCATCAGCGTTCACTACAAAATCATTGAAGGAAATAAAGAACGCGTACAGATTTTTCGTGGTGTAGTGATTCAAATCAAAGGCACCGGAAACACAAAAACCTTTACCGTCCGTAAAATGTCGGGAAATGTTGGCGTAGAACGTATCATCCCGTTCAACTCTCCTTATATCAAGGAAATTGAAGTAAACAAAGTTGGTAAAGTAAGAAGATCAAGGATCTACTATTTCCGTGATCTTACAGGTAAGAAAGCCAAGATCAAAGAAAAAAGATCTTAATCCGCCTGGAATCGAAACTGCATTACACCACAAAGTAATGCAATTGGAATATATATCGTCCAAATGCACCCCAAGATCACGGGGCGTATTTGGACGTGTTCAATAAATCCGGTTGAGATTGTAACAATAAAATAACCGAAACGATGAAAAGTACAATCGCGGCAACAGCTCTGTTTTTTATTGCCATGCTGGTCGCTTTGCATACCGAAGCCCAGAAGCCCGTAAAGATTCACGGAACTGTAAATTTTCACTCTCCTTACTCTAATCCCATTATACAACTTTATAAAGTAGAAAACGGACAATATGTTCCGCTACAGTACGTCAAAGCAGATAGCACCCGGAAGTTTGCCCTTACATTTATACCTGAATACAAAGGATTTTATGTACTTGGCCACGGAACGGACGATGAAACTGATAAAAAATATAAGTTCTATTTTCGCGGCGGAGAAGTTCTGCAACTAACCATGAATAATAACGACTATTTGCTGACCGGAAACAAAAACAGCCGCGAAAATAAAATTTTGGCTGAATGGTTCAAATTGTCCACGGATATTGTGAATTATATTTTCAATACCAATCTCCCCGATGAAACACTTAAAACACGCTTTTCCCGGATAACCCAGTTTGCAGATGCAAATATAGATTGGTTCAAGGATAAAAAGACCGGAAATAAAGATTTCGATGAACTGATGAGCTACACAGTACCTTTCGATATACAATGCAAAGCATTAGATTACCTTAGCAAACCTTTCGTCAAACCTACAGCTTCAGATTATGCAGGTACGCTCTATGAGAAGATCAATGTCGCTTTGCTGACCGCCGATACGACCATTCTACGCATGCCTTTCGGCTTAAGTACGCTTCATCATGCCGCCAACCTTCCATATATCATGAAGAATGCTTCTTTTATGCCCGATATTGAAAACGAACTTTCCAACATTACAAATAACAGGCTGAAAAGCCTAGTGCTAACGCACTACCTGTTAACGCTAACTTCATTCGGAACAATCGAGCTTCTACAGGAAAAATATGCAGAATGCTTCTCTACTTCCGATATATGTAGATTAGAAGAATACAAAAATAAGTTTAGGGAAATGATACGAGACATGTCGGGACAAGACTTTACCGGCACTGATATAAATGGTAAAGAGATTAAACTGTCCGACTTCCGCGGTAAACTGGTTGTGATGGACTTCTGGAGCACGACTTGTGGAGTTTGCATAGCTTCTTTCCCGGAGTTCAGAGAAGCGGAAAAACACTATCGTGATAATGATGGTGTCGTATTCCTCACTGTCACAACAGATCAGGTGAATAATCGAGAAAAATGGGAAAAGGTGGTAAAGGAAAAAAGCGTTCCGGGTATAAATATCTTTCCCGGTGGGAGAAAAAATATACCTGAGTCCTACAGGATATTCTCAATTCCCCGCATCATCATCATTGATCGCAGTGGCCAAGTGCTTGATCCGTATGGTCCGGACCCCGGGACTGAAATGTTTGATACGTTGATCACAAGATATTTGGAAAAGTAAACGCCCCAACAAATCTGCGAAGAAAGAAGAGGTAAAATACCATACTCCCTTTTTATACTATAAATAAAGGCTCTGCTATTGCAGGACTTTTTTATTATTTTTAAATTTGTAAAATATGGTTTATATCACCGTTTGAAAAAACAAAAATAACGTAACCAAATTTATCGTTCACAGTAAAAGAGAGGCAAGGAGATTAAAATCTGGGTTTAACCCATTTTCAATACTTTCGCCGATTACATCTAAAATATATTATTATGGAAGCAGAAATCATAAAAACAGCAAAGACAAAAGCCGAAAGCTGGCTGAATGAAGCATATGATAAAGATACGCGGGAAGCGGTGAAAAAGATGATAGATGCAACTGATCCGACAGAATTGATCGATTCGTTTTATAACGACCTTGAATTTGGCACCGGAGGATTGCGTGGTATTATGGGAGTGGGTTGCAACCGGATGAATATTTACACGGTAGGCGCAGCCACACAGGGATTTGCCAACTATATCAACAAAATGTTTCCGGACAGCAAGCAAAGGTCTGTGTGTATCGGTCACGACTGCCGGCATAACTCCCGCCATTTCGCCGAAACGGTGGCCGCTATATTTTCGGCGAACGGTATTACGGCTTATCTGTTCGAAAACCTGCGTCCTACTCCCGAAATGTCATTTGCAATCCGTAAGCTGGGATGCAATGGCGGAGTAATCATTACCGCATCGCACAACCCGAAAGAGTACAACGGCTACAAGGCATATTGGAACGACGGTTCGCAACTCGTGGCTCCGCATGACAAGAACGTAATCAATGAGGTGAAACAAGTCAAGGCTTCCGACATCCGTTTTACAGCTGAACCCGAAAAGATTAAAATCCTGGGAGAAGAATTCGACAAGATCTTTTTGGCGCAAGTGAAAACCCTGAGCCTTTCGCCGGAAGCAATTCACCACCAGCGCGACCTGAAAATCGTATTTACACCATTGCATGGTACCACTTATAAACTGGTACCGGATTCGTTACATAACTGGGGGTTCACAAACATCACCACCATCCCGGCGCAAATGATCACGGACGGCAATTTCCCAACAGTAGAATCGGCTAACCCGGAAGAGCCGGCAGCTTTCAAAATGGCATTGGACAAAGCGCGTGAAATTGACGCAGATGTGGCAATGGCCTGCGATCCGGATGGAGACCGGCTCGGAATTGCCGTGAAAGACGACAAAGGAGAATGGATACTTCTGAACGGTAACCAAGCCAACATTATCTTTACCTATTATATCATCCGCCGCAGGAAAGAGCTGGGATTGATCAGGGGAAATGAATATACGATCAAAACGATCGTTACTACCGAACTGATTAAAGACATTGCAGAAAAAGACAATATCCCCTGTTATGATGTCTACACCGGATTTAAATGGATTGCGAATATGATCCGCGAAAAAGGTGCGGATGGATATATCGGCGCCGGCGAAGAATCGTTCGGATTTATGCCCGGCTCGTTCACCAGGGATAAAGACGCCGTTTCTTCGGTCTCTATGATGGCTGAAATAGCCGCATGGGCAAAAGACCAGGACAAATCGCTTTATACATTGTTAAAAGAGATTTATGCCATATACGGATTCTCCCAGGAGAAAATGATCTATATCGTGCGCAAAGGACTCTCCGGAGCACAGGAGATTAAAACAATGATGGAAAACTTCAGGCACCACACTCCGAAAACCATCAACGGCAGTCAAGTGATCATCAAAAAAGACTACCTGAGCCTTAAAGCGGCCAACCTGAAGACAGGCGAAACCACTAGCCTCGATTTCGATACCACAAGCGATGTGCTTCAGTTCTTTCTGGCCGACGGCAGCAAAATATCGGTACGTCCGTCAGGCACCGAACCGAAAATTAAATTCTATTTCGAATCAAGGGCAGAAATGAAAAGTATCGCCGATTTCGAACAGGCACAGATAAAAGCCAATCAAAAAATAGAAGACATGGTTAAAGACCTGAAACTGTAAAAGAGTTATGAGTGAAATAATGTACAACAACTCATAACTCATAATTCACAACTCTTATAAAGTAGAGTCGTTTTCTGGCGCGTGTAACGGCGGTATAAAGCCAGCGCCAGAAATCATCATCGGCGGCCGCCTCGCCGGTAAGCATCCCCTGGTCAATGAAGACGGCATCCCATTGTCCGCCTTGCGCTTTATGGCAAGTAATCGCATAAGCAAACTTCACTTGCAGCGCATTATAGTAATCATGCTCTCTGATTTTTTCAAACCGCTTCCGTTTGGAAGCAATATCCGAAAAATCAGCCTCGATACTGCTATACAGCTGTTTAGACTGTTCAAACGTCAATGCAGGAGCATTAGACATCAACGCATCCAATATAACCCAGGCAGTAAGTTCTTCTTTATACCCGTCTATGTCTAACCGTGCCTGGACAAAGCGAAAACCATAGAGCTCCGTCCGTTTCCCGACTTTCCGCACCGTTGCCATATCCCCATTGGCAATAAAATCAATATGGTCATACTCTTTCCCCCAGAAGTAATTATTCTTCACAACCATAATCCGGTCGCCGTTACTAAGATCCTCTTCCCTGTACAATATCGTGCGGCGGATCCCCTCATTATAGCGATTCGCCCGTTTATTGGAACGGCAGATAATAATTGTCTCATCTTCACCAAAGCGGCTGTAGCACGATTCAATCGCTTCCAGCAATTCTCCCCCGCTTATATAAAAAACATCGGGAAATCCGTCCGTTTTCAGTATCAACCTTCCTACATTTCCCCCTATCATTTTCCTGATTTGAGTAGCATTATAAAGGATACCCGACTCCTGCACCTGCCGCATAATATCCGTCAAAACGACTTCAGTAACCTCAAAGCAATAGGTTCGTTCGATAAGGTCTTTATCCAATGCAGGACTTATATCGAGTTTCACCGGCGGTAACTGTGCCGTATCTCCGATCAGCACCAAGCGATTATTCCTGCCGTTGTAAACAAATTCGACCAGATCGTCCAGTAAACAGCCGCTACCGAAACTACCTTCTCCATCGTTTGAGATCATAGAGGCCTCATCCACAAAAAACAAAGTATTGCTTCCTCCGTTAAAAGCCAGGCTAAACACTCCCTCACCGTCAGCCGCAGTCTTCTGGCGGTATATTTTCTTATGAATTGTATAAGCCGTGTGTCCGGCATATCCCGAAAACACCTTTGCCGCACGCCCGGTAGGCGCCAATAAAACTACCTTATACCGGAGAAAAACCAAAGCATTTACAATCGCTGCAACCAGCGACGTCTTTCCGCTGCCGGCGAATCCCTTCAGTAAAAACAGGTGTTCCGGGTTATTTTCAAACAGGAAACGTCCGAAACAATCCATCGCCGCTTTTTGAGTCGGCGAGAAAGCAAATCCGAACTTATTCAGGACAACATCCTCAAAATGTTTTTGGATCATATTATTTTTAATGGAAGAATATGGTGTTAATTTAAAAAAATTCCTAATTTTGCAAATAGGGTTAGAGTTTTATACAACAGTTTATTGAGTTTAAATTGGAGTAAAGGTAAAAAATTCATGACACATACCTCCGGATTTTATTTTGTTTATACAATAATCGCCGGACAAAAAATGTTAAAATTATGTCGTGAAATTGATTTAAACGATTTGCTGATTAAGGTGAACTTTTTTCTATTTATTTTTTAACAAAAGTACACAGATATGAAAAAGATTATCATTCAAGTCTTACTGGCTGCAGTGATTTTATTTCTCGGGTACAAGTGTTACGACAGTATCATGCTTCCTCAACGGTTTAGCGAGATAAAGAAAACGAGATATGAAAAAATCATCGAAAAATTGCAGGATATCAGAAAAGCGCAGGAAGCTTATAAAGGAGTACATGGTAAATATACCGGAAGTTTGGACACATTGATTAATTTTATCAAATTCGACTCGATAAAAGTTGTGCGTTCAATAGGTGCATTGACCGACGAACAGATAGACCAGGGTATGACGGAGGCAGAGGGAATCAAAAAAGGCTTCATTATCCGGGATACGATAAAAGTAGCTGCATTGACGCATGTTTTTAATAAAGATTATCCGATTGATCAGCTCAGACATGTACCTTTTACAAACAAAAAACATCAGTTCAAAATGGGAGCGTCTTCCATTACAACTGATTCGGGTATCGAGATACCTCTTTTTGAAGCTCGTATTTCCAATATGGAAATTTTCGAAGATGTCAGGGATAAATATAATGAACAGCTGCTTGAAGAAAACGGAGAACGCCTCCGCTTGAATAAATATCCGGGTCTTAAAGTGGGTGATCTGAAAGAAGCAAATAATAATATAGGAAATTGGGAATAAATTCATTTGGATTTTAGATTTCTAAAATTCAAAACTCAAGATATTGGTATGCAGAATATCTGTTACATAGATCAGTTTTTTACAAAAGAGGATTCTTTGCAGTATATTTTGTCCATTCGGTATACGACAGATGGACTTTCGTTTTGCATACACAACGATCAAAACAAATTGCTTGTTTTTTTTCATCAACCTTATAATCTAGACCACCGGGACACGGTTATTGCCAAGGTAAAACAGATTCTTGTCGACAATACTTTATTGAATCTCCAATACAAAAAGGTATATGTCATGACCTGTAGCAAAGAAAAGATTCTGATCCCGAAAGATATGTTCGATGAAACGTACCTGCCGGATATGTATCGTATCTGTGCCGAACTGGAGAAAAATGATACGCTGTTATACCGGTATAATAAGCCGACGATGAGCTATATTATAGAAGCGTTACCGCGGAACTTCGTTTCATTTCTTTCTGCTCGTTACCAGGATCTCTGCATCGCAAACAGTGCTCATGTCTTCATAATCAGCTCCTTATCAACACATTCACCTCAACTCGATCGTCTATTTGTTGATATCCATAATCAATATATGGATATATTGATTGCCCGGGACAATCAGGTACGGCTTTTCAATTCATTTGCATATAATTCCGTGGCAGACATGGCATACTATATATTAAACTGTCTGAAACGCTGCGAAACAACAACGGAAAATCTATGTTCGACGTTCTCCGGCAATCTGGTGGACGATCCGAAACTATCAGCTATACTAAAAAAATATATTTCAAACATCAACATGCTGAACTATTCTTCCCTCAACCAACTTATTGGAAACAGCGAATTTAATAGTTCCTGCATGCTCCATCTATTAAACATGCACCTATGCGAATAATCTCAGGTTCACACAGAGGGCGTCAGATTTTTCCTGACAAAAACTTTCAGGCAAGACCAACAACCGATTTTGCTAAAGAGAATCTATTTAATGTATTGACAAACTATATCGATATGGGGGGTATCGAAGTACTGGATTTGTTTTCCGGTACCGGTAGCATCAGCTATGAATTTGCCTCCAGAGGCGCAAAAGATATTGTGTCAATAGAATTAAATTATAATCATTTTAATTTTATCAAACGGATATCCCATGAATTGGGGTTTAAAAATATTCAGGTTTTCAAAACAGATGTCTTCAAAGCCTGTACAAAACTGAAGGGACGGAAATTTAATATTGTTTTTGCGGATCCTCCTTATAATCTGGCAAATATTAATGCTATCCCAGCTGCGATCTTTAGCAACGGACTACTGGAACAAAACGGAATCGCCATTATCGAACACCCGGAAGAGGTCAGTTATAAAGGCCACCCCTATTTTTCCGAACACCGCCAATACGGCAGCGTAAATTTTTCTTTATTTAGAATACGTTGAGAAGAAAATGAAAATAAAGGTTATACTGTCATGCCCATTTTGTGCATAAGAAAACAGGCATTCATATTCTGAGCTATCCCTTCGCGTAATCTGAAAGAGAAAGACAGTTTGTCTTCCGTTATATCGGCGTCAAAGTGGAAGTTTTTTATATATTGCGGAAACTCGTCCTGTAATGTCCCCAGCACCAGATCATGCGTGGCAATAATACCGCATGTCCGGTCGGATATAAACTGCTTGACAAGGGCAAGCGACCCTTTCTGCTTATCCGTCGAATTGGTTCCTTTTAATATTTCATCCAAAATAATAAACAGCTCTTCACCAGCTTTCAACCGGTCGATTATCATTTTCAGTCGTTTCAGCTCGGCATAGAAATAAGATTCGTTATTCGTCAACGAGTCCGATGTCCGCAAACTTGTTACCAATCCGGCCGGATATACCGCCAGTTCGTCAGCGCACACAGGTGCACCGATACATGCCAGCACAAAATTTATCCCTACTGTCCGGAGATAGGTACTCTTACCGGCCATATTAGCCCCGGTGACTATCATAAATGACGGATTACGCTCTATCACGATATCATTTTTCACACAAATATCACGGTGAAGCAAAGGATGGCCTAAAGATTTACCCGATATTGAAAAATAATGGTCGGCTATCTGCGGATAGATATAGCCGGGATGGTTAAATGCAAATCCAGACAACGATGCCAGGGCATCGAAATGTGCCAAAGCCTCGAACCAGTTCCCGATATCTGCAGAGTAAGTCCTTTTCCACTGCTCCAGCCTTATAGCAATCCTGATATCCCTCAGGGTAAAGATGTTGATGATTCCCATAACCATATTTGCCCGCTGATCCAGTGCCCCGAGCCGGGATGACAACTGCCTGATAGCTTGTGAGGCCTTCCCTCCATTAGATATCAAACGGTTTTGAATGCCGGCCAGAACTTCGGATGTAAATGCGGTTTTCTCCACCATCTCCATCAACCTGGAATAAGTCGAGAAAATTTTCTCCATTTTATTGACAGAACGGTGCAATGCATTGATTTGCTTAATTTTACTATTTGAAAGAAATACACAAATCCAGAGATAGGACAATGGAACAATATCGCCGATTGCATGAAACATATAAGCAACCAAAACAACAAGCCATGAAACAGGCACAAGCCATGTCAAAACATTCCAAATTCTGTTGTTTGCAAAGCGGACAGAAGTGCCGACAAGAGCAGAAAGAATGCTTACATCTTTCTTATTCCGTTGGTGTAATATTCCCTCGACATAAAAATCCTGTCTCAATCTTGAAAAACCGGATAGTTCTCTTACAGCGTCTTGCCGCTCTAAAATAGCGGCCTTACCGGATAAAGGCTTCAGAAACCACTCGGCTAATATCTCCCGTCCCCCGTGCGTAACCGTACGATTAACAGACTGGAAAAAAGATTGTTCGCCGAATAGGTCCAGGTCGAGGCTGAACGAATGATGAGGATCCGATTTATCGGATGCACCGTCAAAAGCCGAAAAATCATAATCGAGTCCTTTAAGCTCGCGCTCGCATAATAATATCAATGCTTCAGCACGGGATTTACGGCCAAATAACCGGTTATGATAGGTCATCAGTATGATAAAGGGAATCGTATATACCAATGCTATAGCGACCAGCAACTGCCAACTTTGTCCACTGCCTGCCGCCAGGTTGATGATCAAACCGATCACCAATAGCAACCGGGCGATACCTACTACATATATCCTTCGCTTCAAAAAGCGGACAAAACGGCTATTCTCTTCTATCGTACTCCTATAATAATCGTATACTCTCACCATAAAACGGCCAATCACTTATTACACATCTCTTTACTTGCATTCATTTCCGCTTTCTGATCATTTTAAAAATGCCTATAACTCCTTTATGATCTGCCGGCCACACACCCAACGGTTCCACAAAAGAGTCCCGGGTATTTTCCGGAAGCCGTTTACTGTTCCGTATGGAATTTCGGGGTCCGAGAATCATCGCATCCGTTAGTTGTATTTTGTCCGCCGGCATATAAAAAATAAAATCGATCCGTTCCCGCTCGTCCGATTCAGGCGCCCAGGTCAGCCGGGATATATCCGCTCCGGCACAATCGGAGGGATAGGTATAGCCGGGATATCGTACCGGATCCGGATAGCGCTCCCGATATACATCCCGGAACCCGTTCTCTTCCAACAATGTCGTCACCGTCCACGGTATAACCAACCTGTGATGGTCGGCACTATCTTTTGTCGACTCCATCCAATCCCGATGAGAAGGTTCATTAAAGTCTCCCCCGATAACCACCAAACGTCCTTTTGCCTGCTCTTTCCGGGCGTCTTCGATGAAAAGACGGATCGCGTCATCCCGTTGCGATACTTGGTTATCATATAAAATCGTATCAATATCGGTTACCGGTCCGTTCAATTTCTTCCATGTCGTACTGCAATATCCCCTCACCATATAATATGAACAATTCTGATAATCCAGATGGGCCGTGTATACAGCGATCTCTTCCCCATATATTTTTGCCACCAATTTATAAAGACTGCCATGATCCCCGTTTTCCGGAAAAATCGTGGCACTGTCGATCAATGGATATTTACTGAGCAGCCCCGAATCATAACTATAAAAGGAGTAATAATTCTTCCCTTTTTCCTTTAACGAACTCACAATCCGGTCACAAAAACGGGTACCTTTATAGTTACGGACCTCACTCAACATCACAAAATCGGCATCGACCCGTACAATCTCATTGACCAACGCTTCATACCCCCCCTTTACCATCGTACCCTCCTGCCAGATGTTCAACTGCAACATCTTTACAGTATGCTCCTGTCCGCAAGCCGCCAGACAGCCGATCAATCCTATTAGAGTCAAAAACTTTCCCATATACTGACTTTACATTTTCCTGATACTTGCTACTTATCCCTAGATCCTGCAAACATAAAAAAATCCCCGCAATAATTGCGAGGATTTTATATGATTTGCATTAATCGTTATTTTTTGGTTCCGATAAATCCTATTCCGCCTATTACTAAAGGAGGTGTATCCTGTCCGGTAGGGATGCTGACAGAAATAGCCAGTGTCAAGAGCTTACCGACCACTGTCGATCCGGATCCGATCGTTACGGTCGCAGGTACATTTGCTGTTCCGCTTCCGGTTAGATCCACCATAACAATTCCCTGACCCGACAAAGTAAAACCGGTTACCGTAGTAACTACATCAATTTTGTTAATTTGAAGATCCCCCACGATCGGTGGAAAATTGAAGTTTTTCAATGTCATGCCCACTGTAGTATCCGATTTAACTTCCAATACAACATCATTCTCGGTTGTTTGTGGCCCTTCCTGTGTGGTAAAAGCAAGATCGCCGTTATAAGTTCCTGCAATCTGCTCCGGTGCAGTCTTATCATCATCACCACCGCAAGCGGTAAAACCGAGGGTCAAAACCATCACCAATAAAAACAATAAATCCTTTTTCATCTCTCTGATTTTTTAATTAATAATTTATCTTATTATAATTCCTATACCTAAATCCTACATCAACTTCTTCGTAGAGATATTTCTATTACGCTTCAAACTACCGGCTGGTTTCAATGGTAAAGTTAAATTTCAAACGGCAAAAATAGACAATTTATAAACAACGTAGATCAATAGTCAGATGAAATAAACTATTTTTAAAATAAGTTCGCTACTCCATCCATCTCTTTTCTGCCAGCAACTGATAATTGACAACGTATTAAATCCGTAGATAACGTGCAGAAATATATGTGGAAAACATGATTACCTACATCCTATAATCTCCCAAGACTCCCCCTCCGATCAGCAGGTCGCCCCGATAAAATGCTATCGGTTGTCCGGGAGCCACCGCCCATGCCGTAGATCCCAGATGTACCAATAGGCCACCATCCTCCTGTTCCTCCGCATGTATATATCCTTCCGGATTTAATCCGATTCCCCGAATCTTTACCTCCACATCACCGGCAAACAACTCTTCCCTCCGTACAGCATGTACCTCTTCTACTCGCAATATATTTTGATGCAATTGCGATTTAGCCGCCGCAATAATAGTATTATCCTTAACACGGATTTCTTTAACATAAAGGGGTTGTCCGCCAACAGACGGCAAGCCTCGTTTCTGGCCGATAGTATAATGCAATAACGCATTATGCCTGCCGATTACATTTCCATATATATCCAATACATCACCGGACTGTTGTACCTGAGTTCCGTCACTATGCCGGATAATAAAGTCGCGATAATCGGTACCGGCTAAAAAACAGATTCCCATACTCTCTCTCCGGCGGGCAACAACCGCATATCCGTTGCTTTCAGCCAGCGCCTTCACCTCTGCTTTGGTATACTCCCCTAACGGAGTCAGTACCCTGGAAAGAACATCCTGTCCGAGTCCCGCAAGAAAATAGGATTGGTCTTTGTTCGGATCGACCCCTTTCCGGACATACCAATATCCCTCGAAAAAAAGTGTCCTGATATAATGGCCGGTAGCAATATACCGTACTCCCAACCGATCCGCCTCCCGGCATAACAGGCTCCATTTTATATCACGGTTACAGATCGTACAGGGGCTTGGAGTGCGACCGGAAAGATATGCACAGATAAAAGGGTCTACTACCCTCTCCTTAAATAGCGCCCGACCATCGGCGCATTGCCATGTTATTCCGAGACTCCGGCACAAATCGTACAGGCCGGCGTCGTCACCAGTCCCCCAAAGTTTCAGGTGTACACCATGCACATCATATCCCTGCCGTTTCAATAACATGGCTGTCACAAAGCTATCCACTCCGCCGCTTAATCCGACTACTACAGGCGTCATGTCCCGAAAAATAGGGTAGCTATTGCAATGGCAGCAATTACCCCGGCAAAATCGGCAATCAGCCCGCAAGGTATCGCATAACGGGTATTTTTGATACCTATCGAACCAAAATAGACTGCTACAATATAAAAAGTGGTATCCGTTGCCCCCTGAAAAGTACAAGCCAGACGCCCGGCAAACGAGTCCACCCCATAGGTTGTCATCGTATCGATCATCAGCCCCCGGGCTCCGCTACCACTCAACGGCTTCATCAATGCTGTAGGTAAAGCATCCACAAAATTGGTATTGAGTCCCACCGCAGCCACACCCCATCTGATGCCGTCCATCAACATTTCCATAGCCCCCGAAGCCCGGAACACGCCGATCGCCACAAGGATCGCTATCAAATAGGGAATAATCTTGATCGCTATGCCGAACCCTTCTTTCGCCCCATCGATAAACGAATCGTACACATTGATCCGCTTCCATACCGCCATACCGATAAAAGAGATAATAACCAGAAAAAGTATAAGATTGCTGGCTATATTCGAAGCAACCGTAATCGCATCTTTATCCAGCGTCGAAAAATACCATACCACTCCTCCCAACAAAGCCGTGACTCCACACAGATAAGCCATAATCACCCGGTTGAACAGATTTATCCGCTGATAAATGGAAACAGCTGTCAATCCCACCAAAGTAGAACAATAGGTAGCCAACAGGATAGGAATAAACACATCGGCAGGGTTAGCCGCTCCGAGCTGTGCCCGGTATACCATGATCGAAACCGGAATGATCGTCAAACCGGAAGTATTGAGCACCAGAAACATAATCTGTGCCCTGGAAGCCACATTTTTATCCGAATTGACCTCCTGCATCTGCTGCATGGCCTTCAGTCCCACCGGCGTGGCCGCATTATCCAACCCAAGCATATTGGCAGCAAAATTCATCATCATCGAGCCGTATGCCGGACTGTCTTTCGGCAAATCGGGAAACAACCGGCTGAAAAAAGGCCGGATCAAACGGGACATCACCCCGACAGCCCCTCCATTCTCCCCGATTTTCATAATCCCCATCCACAAGGTCAATACCCCCGTCAACCCCAAAGAGATCTCAAAGCCGCTCTTCGACATATCGAATGTCGCTTTCATCATAGCCCCAAAAACTTCCGTATCACCATCAAGAAGCAGTTTCAACAATGCCACCATGAAAGCGATAGCAAAAAAAGCAATCCAAATATAATTCAGGACCATGCGTAGAAATTATAAATTTTGAATTATATATCCCAAAAAAAATCTCTCCTCCTCTTCCCTTTTACCTCATACTTTCCGTCCTGCTACCTGTTCCCCATATAAGCCTTCAATGTATTCTGCAACAACGAAACGATCGTCATCGGGCCAACCCCTCCCGGTACCGGTGTGATATAGCTACAATTCGGTGCCACCTGCCCGAAATCGACATCGCCCACCAGTTTGAATCCGCACTGGTTCTCCTTTGACGCGATCCGGTGCATCCCTACATCCACAACAACTGCTCCGTCCTTTACCATATCGGCCGCGATAAAGTGAGGTTTTCCTATCGCAACAATCAATATATCGGCCTGAAGGGTTATTTCCCGGAGGCTCTGCGTACGGCTATGACAAATCGTCACCGTACAGTCGGCATATTCGCTCTTACGCGACATCAGAATCGACATCGGCGTACCGACAATATTACTTCTCCCGACCACCACACAATGTTTTCCACGGGTCGGAATACGGTGTCTCATCAATAACTCGACAATACCGGCCGGAGTAGCAGGCAAATAAGTAGGCAACCCGGTCACCATTCTTCCGATATTACAGGGATGAAAACCATCCACATCCTTTTTCGGATCGATCGCCAGTAATATTTTCTCCTCCGAAATATGAGCCGGCAACGGCAGTTGGACAATAAACCCGTCCAACCCGTCATCATGGTTCAGCCGATCGATGACCTCAAGCAACTGCTCCTCGGTCAGGTCATCGGAATATCTCAACTCGGTACTTTTAAAACCTACCTGTTGGCAAGCTTTTACTTTATTTGCAACATACGTCTCACTTGCCGGATCATTCCCGACAAGCACCGCCGCCAGATGGGGCACTCTCTCCCCTGCCGCCTTTATCCGGTCCACCTCGGCCGCCAATTCCTGTTTTATCTCGGAAGCAATTTTTTTACCGTCAATTAATTCCATTTGTATTCTATTTAAATTCAAAGCCTGTCACTCGTTTAAATACCTCATTGCCTATTTTTGAAACTTTTACCGTTTCATATTTCTCATCATCTTTCCTCCGCCGGACAGCATCTTCATCATTTTCTTCGATTCTTCGAACTGTTTCAGCAACCGATTGACATCATGCACGGTCGTTCCGCTACCCTCCGCAATCCGTTTTCTCCGCGATCCGTTGATTACCTCCGGATTTTCGCGCTCCAACGGAGTCATCGAACGAATAATCGATTCCACCCCTTTAAATGCATCATCGTCAATGTCTACATTTTTCAATGCCTTTCCGACGCCGGGAATCATCGAAGCCAGGTCTTTAATATTTCCCATTTTCTTGATTTGCTGGATCTGGCTAAGAAAATCGTCAAAATTAAACTGATTCTTAGATATCTTCTTCTGTAATTTTTTCGCCTCCTCTGCATCAAACTGCTCCTGTGCCTTCTCTACCAAAGAGACGATATCTCCCATCCCCAGGATCCGGTCGGCCATACGTTCCGGATAAAAAGCATCCAACGCCTCTAATTTTTCACCTGTCCCGACATACTTGATCGGTTTGTCGACAATCGTCCGGATCGAAAGCGCCGCTCCTCCGCGGGTATCACCATCCAACTTTGTCAATACAACCCCGTCAAAATTCAACCGGTCATTAAACTCCTTAGCGGTATTAACGGCATCCTGTCCAGTCATCGAATCCACAACAAACAGGGTTTCGCTCGGATTTATCGCACTCTTGATCGCAGCGATTTCGCTCATCATCTGCTCATCGATAGCCAGACGTCCGGCCGTATCGACAATCACCACGTCGTTCCCGTTCATCCGGGCCTGTTTAATCGCATCCTGTGCAATCTTGACCGGATCTTTCGTAGTCAAATCGCTATATACGGACACTCCGATCTGTTCCCCCAAAATCCGTAACTGCTCGATAGCCGCAGGCCTGTACACATCGCAGGCAACCAGCAGTGGCCTTTTCCCCTTCTTGTTCTTCAGCAGATTGGCAAATTTACCGGAAAATGTCGTCTTACCGGAACCTTGTAGTCCGGACATCAATATCACAGCAGGGCTTCCTTTAAGATTCACCTCTACATTCCTTCCGCCCATCAACTCCGCCAACTCATCATGAACAATCTTTACCATCATCTGTCCGGGCCTCACCGCAGTCAGCACGTTCATACCCATCGCTTTCTCCTTTACCTTATTGGTAAAATCCTTTGCAATTTTATAATTGACGTCGGCATCCAACAATGAGCGTCGCACCTCCTTTAAGGTCTCAGCAACATTGAGTTCCGTAATCTTTCCTTGTCCCTTTAGTATCTTAAACGACCGTTCTAGTTTTTCCGATAAATTCTCAAACATATTATATCTTTTTTATTTTAAACTTCTAACTCTATATTCATTCGCCACTCCCGGTGCAAATGTAGAAAAAGTGTTCCGGGTCGCAAAACCTAACGCTTCCCTATATTTTTAAGCACCACAAATGTCTTGTCAATTAATGTATTATCAACCACTACCGTAAATTCGTTGGTCGACGAAATTACTTCGGTCAGGTTGATCCCCTCCCATGACAACTCCTTCATGATGGTATAATAAAAACCGGGCTGCATGCTGTTCCCTTTCGGTAATTTCAATGTCACCGACGACAAGCCGCTCTGTCTGAATAGACACTGTTCATTCATGAAATACTCCTCGATCAACTCCTCCATCACATCACTGACCACCAGGTTCGTTTCAAAAACCCCTTGTACCAGCGTATAAAAAACTTCATCATTCTTCACCAGATGCTTCAGCACTTCAATATGGCAATCCAGTAAAGTAGATGAGTTCTTGAACGTATAGTCGCATAGATTACTCCTTAGAATAATATCTCCCATACTACTCAACAATTTATTCAACTGCACCTGTTCCCGGATCTGCAAATAAGGTGCCAACCGGTTCAATGCCATAACAATTGCCCCGACATTAACCTCTTTACGCAATGCCTTCTCTACATCCGGTTGCAACTGGCGCGCCAATGAGGATACATTAATAATCCCCGCTGCCAAAGATTCCGACAAATAAGGCCGGTGCTTTACGATCTCTTCTACAACATGAGCAATGCTTACCATAACTACTGTTTAATTTTCAACAAAAATACACTTTTCTAATCATTTCGACACAAAAAAGGGTCGAATTTATCATCCGACCCTTTTTCTATTTTTCCAAAATTCAGGATATATCGCTTTACATTCCCGATCCTACTATAGCTGTTCTTTATTTTTTCGGAACAATATGTTTTGCATAGTTATACCCCAAAGCGTCGTATCTTTCAAGTAAAGGCAATGCCCTTGCCACAAAATTGTCATAATTTTTCATCTCCGGCATTGTCCACCCTACCTCTGCCAATGCCGCCATTCTCGGCAGCACCATATATTGTACATGACTGAAATCAACTATATATTCGCTCCAAGTATTAGCCTGCACACCTATCACCATTTTTCCCTGTTCCTCGCTCAAACCGTTTGTGGGATTCAGGCTATATACTTTTTCCACCGGAACAAAACCACCGATTGCCAGCGGTTCATTTTCCACATCTTTCGTTTGGTAATAATTAAAATAGGCATAGTTATTCGGGGTCATAATCACCTGGTTTCCCAATTTGGCAGCCGCAATACCCCCTTTGGTACCTTGCCAGGACATTACCGTAGCGGTTTTTGATAATCCTCCCTCCATGATCTCGTCCCATCCGACGATTTTCTTACCTTTGCTGTTCAGATAAGCTTCAACCCGGTGGACAAAGTAACTTTGCAACTCCATTTCATCTTTAAGATGCTCCTGTTTCATCCGGGCCTGGCACTTCGGACACTTTTTCCAGGCACCTTTCGGGCATTCGTCCCCTCCGATATGGAAATATTCGGACGGGAACAGCGGAATGATCTCGTCAAACACATCCTGGAAAAACCGGAATGTATGGTCATTCCCGGCACAAAATACCTCATTAAAAACGCCCCATGATTTTGATACCTCGTACGGACCTCCGGAACATCCCAACTCGGGATAACTGGCTAATGCAGCCAGTGCGTGTCCGGGAAGTTCGATTTCAGGGATTACGGTAATATAGCGGTCGGCAGCATATCGAACTACCTCTTTAACCTGTTCCTGTGTAAAAAAGAAAGGCCCATAAGGCTTTCCGTCATACTTACCGCTGTTGCGGCCGATAACGGTTTCGGGACGGTAACCGCCGATTTCGGTAAGCTTAGGATATTTCTTGATCTCAATACGCCATCCCTGATCATCCGTCAGATGCCAATGAAAACGATTCAATTTATGCAAGGCAAGCATATCAATAAAAGTCTTCACCTCGTCCACAGTGAAAAAATGACGGCAAACATCGAAGTGCATGCCGCGATACGCCAATCTGGGCTCATCCTGTATCGACACATTCTGAATCATGATCGACTTCATCCTTTCACCCTTTTCTACCGAAGACGGCATCATCTGCCTTAGTGTCTGAAAAGCATAAAATGCACCCTGTCCCGATCCGGCTTGGATCTGTATCGATTTACCGTTTACATCGAGCCGGTATGCCTCCGGCGCAAGATCAGAAGTAATCGTAACATTGATAGCTTTGTTCCTAACGGCACCTTCCTTGATGGCCAACGGAGCACCCAACGATCTTTCTACCAGTTTACTAAAAAAAGTACAAGCAGGAGTCAAGTCGACCGAACCTTTAACAATTTGAATCACCGTAGAAGATGTCAGTTTAAAACTGCCGTTGATAACTTCTACTTTTTGCGGCTGCGGAACGATATTCACCGGCTGTTTCCCTGACTTTCCTTCACAGGAAAGCGAAATCACTCCGCATAACACCATTCCCAAGATTAATCTTTTCATTTTCATCATCTTATATGTTTTATTATTTTCAATCATTCATTAATTCAGCGTCATCCCTTTCCTCAAAAATCACCGCCTCCTCCAGCAAAGTGATCAAAAATAATAAATTATATAACAAAAACAAAGAATGATAAATTTTCCACTGACCTTCTCCACTTGCAATTGTCAATTTTAATGCAGTTTCACTGTCTTGATTTTCTGTCGATTCGGCAATGTTCAAACAAGCTTGACGCTGCGCTCATTTCTAAAAAATCCGACTTTCCACTAATACAGCGTGATCCACTCATACCCATTTCCGGTGGCATCCATATAGCGGATAAAATCGCCGGTCCTGACCGCAATCGACGCCCGGTTGTCATTCGGATGAAAAGATAGTTTCCCAGCCTTACGCAATTGCTCATCTAAAAACACATAGACGTGATGTTCCGTATCGTTCACTAACCCGAAAGGACTTACCGAACCGGGGCGTAGTCCCAGATAGCGTTCCATCCTTTGTTCGGAGGCAAAACTCAGTTTCCCTTGTTTCAATAACCTCTCCAGATCATGAATCGCTAAATGTTGATCACAGTCAAAGCAAACCAGGTAATGGCGATTGCCTTTATGATTCCTGAAAAACAGGTTTTTACAATGTACGCTGTCCAAACCTGTCCAATACTGTTTCGCGATCTCAATTGTCGGAGCTGGAGGATGCTCCAGATAATCAAACGTGATCCCTAATGCCGACAGTACTTCATATACTTTTTGTTGACCAATCATGCTTTTGCGAGTTATGAGTTATAAAAATTAGGAGCAGGTAGCAAGTGGCAAGGATTATTTCCTTGTGCCCTGTACCTTTTACCCTGCACCGATTTCTCATTATCAGTTATTAATTAATCACTTATACGCCTTCCCTTGCCACGTTCCCCTCTCCTTCAGCCTCTTATCCAGTTTGTCTGTAAACTCGAAATTTTTAATCCCCCATTTCGGAGCGATCAGATATTCATCAGGAGATTGATTTACGAAACGTTCCAGATAGGTTTCCGGATTGATGCGCTCAATCACGTCCACCAGTAAGTCAAGATATTCGTCCATCGTATAAAGCTTGAATTGTAGCGGATCCTGCAAATATTGATCCGCCAATAGTGTGTCTTTTATAATTTGTAACTGATGAAATTTCAGTACATCCACCGGAAGCCTGCTCAACCGGACAGCTCCTCCGAGCATCGACTCCCGGGTCTCTCCCGGCAAGCCGAATATCAGATGTGCGCCAATAGTAATACCCCGTCCGGCACTCTTCCGGATAGCCTGTTCGGCTGTTGCAAAATCATGTCCCCGGTTGATTTTCCGCAACACTTCGCCATTTGTCGATTCGACTCCATACTCCACACAGATATAGTGCTCCTTCGCCAACTCTTCCATATAATCCAGAATCCGGTCGTCCACAGTATCCGGCCGCGTACCGATCACCAATCCCACCACATTCGGATGGGCCAGAGCCTCCTGATATTTTGCTTGCAACACCTCGATCGGAGCATATGTATTGGAATAAGCCTGAAAATAGGCCAGGTATTTCTGCCCCTTGTACTTCGCATCAAAAAAACGGATCCCTTCGCTGATCTGCTGAGAGATGCCGGTTACCGCCCTGCAATAATCAGGACTGAAACTCTTATTATTACAATAGACGCATCCTCCTGCTCCAACCGTACCATCCCTATTCGGACAGGTGAACCCTCCGTCTATCGATAATTTTTGCACCCGTTCCTTAAACAGGCTCCTGAAGAAAGCCGGAAAATCCTTATATCGTTTTACCTCCTGTTGACCCACTTTTTTTTAAGTTAAAGTTGAATTCTAACTTAACAATAAGAAGTCAGGGCAGGGTAAAAAGTACAGGGCACAAGGAAATAATCTTTGCTACCTGCCACTTGCCCCTTTCCTAACTTTATCCGTGGTCCAAAAATACCACAAGAAAACCAAATTCCCACCCCCTTCATCTAATTTCTTTTTTCCCACTCATAACTCATAATTCAACTCATAACTTCCACAGAACCTTCCCCCTTACCCTCTATTCCCCGCTTCTTATCTCTATTTTTTCCCTCTGACAAACGCCTAAATAAAAAAGCAACAAAAAAAGCAGATTACAACTTTTTTTATCAAAAAAAAGCAACTATCTTCGCGACTCTAAAAAAGCTTTTTTTTAAAGATGTTTCATATTGCAGTTCAGGTTTTTAAATAAAGAAAAAAATCAATAATAAACCGTTCTCTTCTATAAAAACAGGAGTTAACAAAATAAAATCAAACAAATTATGAGTACGAAGTACGTTTACACATTTGGTGACGGAAAAGCAGAAGGTAAGGCAGACATGAAAAATTTGCTGGGTGGTAAAGGCGCTAACCTGGCTGAGATGAACCTTATCGGGGTTCCGGTACCTGCGGGGTTTACCATTACAACTGAAGTTTGTACGCTTTACAACCAGGAAGGCAGAAATGCAGTGGTAAAAATGATTGAAGCAGAAGTAAAAGCCGGTATTGCGGCTACCGAAAAGCTGATGAATGCTAAATTCGGTGTGGAAGACAGCAAGGTGTTTCCCCTTTTGGTTTCTGTACGCTCAGGAGCAAGAGTATCAATGCCGGGAATGATGGACACCGTTCTGAACCTTGGTATGAACGACAATGCCGTGAAGATTTTGGCTGAGAAATCAGGTAACCCCAGATTTGCCTGGGATTCCTACCGCCGGTTTGTACAGATGTATGGCGGAGTGGTAATGGGAGTAGCTGCCGGAAAAGGAGAGCACGACCCGTTCGAACTTGAAATCGACAAATTAAAAGCTGAAAAGAAAATTACAAACGACACCGATTTTACAGCAGATGACCTTAAGGTACTGGTAGAACGGTTTAAAACTGTCGTGAAAGATAAAACCGGAAAAGAGTTCCCTTCTAATCCTTGGGAACAATTATGGGGGGCTGTTTGCGCTGTTTTCGATTCATGGATGACCGAAAGAGCCGTTCTTTACCGTCAGTTAAACCAGATCCCCGAAGAGTGGGGTACCGCTGTAAACGTACAGGCAATGGTTTACGGTAATATGGGGAACAACTCGGCTACCGGTGTTGCATTCACACGTGACGCCTCAACCGGAGAAGACATTTTCAACGGCGAGTACCTGATCAATGCACAGGGAGAGGATGTTGTAGCAGGTATCCGCACACCGCAGGAGATCACCATCGAAGGTTCCAAACGCTGGGCCAAATCACAAAATATATCGGAGGCCGACCGGGCATCCAAATACCCTTCTCTGGAAGAGTCTATGCCGAAAGCCTATGCCGATCTGAACGCCACACAGCAAAAACTGGAAGACTATTTCCATGACATGCAAGACCTTGAATTTACGATCCAGAATGGTAAATTGTGGATGTTGCAGACCCGAAACGGAAAACGTACCGGTACCGCTATGGTGAAGATGGCTGTAGATATGCTTGCACAAGGCATGATCGATGAAAAGAAAGCGCTTCTGCGGTTGGAGGCAGCCAAATTGGATGAACTGCTTCATCCGGTATTCGACAAAGAAGCACTGGCAAAAGCCAATGTACTGACCAAAGGTCTCCCGGCGTCTCCGGGTGCTGCTTGCGGAAGAGTAGTATTCTTCGCCGACGAAGCCGAAGAGTGGAAAGAAAGAGGTGAAAAAGTAATCCTTGTACGTCTCGAAACATCTCCGGAAGATCTGCGCGGAATGCATGTATCGGAAGGTATCCTGACCGCACGCGGAGGAATGACCTCTCACGCCGCCGTAGTTGCCCGCGGAATGGGTAAATGTTGTGTTTCGGGAGCGGGAGACGTTAATGTAGATTATCATAAAAGGATGTTCTCTGTAAAAGGCACCGAGATCAAAGAAGGCGATTGGATCTCTTTGAACGGTTCCACCGGAGAAGTATATGTTGGTAGGGTGGCTACCGCCGCTGCGTCCCTGAATAATGATTTCAAAACCATTATGGAGCTGGCTGAAAAACATACCCGTATGTATGTAAGGACAAATGCCGACACACCGCATGATGCGCAGGTTGCCCGCAACTTCGGAGCACAGGGGGTTGGCCTTTGCCGTACAGAGCACATGTTCTTTGAAGGAAACCGGATCGAAGTGATGCGTGAAATGATCCTGGCCGACAACGAAATAGGACGTCGTGAAGCGCTGGCAAAACTGTTGCCGATGCAAAGGGGCGATTTTGAAGGAATTCTTGAAGCAATGGACGGCTTTGGAGTAACTATCCGTCTGCTGGATCCGCCTTTGCACGAATTTACACCGAACGAGCATGCCGCACAAGCCGAAATGGCAAATAAACTGGGCATTACCGTTGCTGAAGTAAAACAAAAGGTAGATGCACTGCATGAATTTAACCCGATGCTGGGACATCGCGGCTGTCGTTTGGGAATCACCTACCCTGAAATTACCGAAATGCAGGCGCGTGCAATTATCGAAGCCGCCTGTAACCTGAAATTAAAAGGATTGAACCCGAAACCGGAAATTATGGTTCCATTGGTAGGCGATGTGAAAGAGCTGAAAATGCAGGCTTCAATCATCCACGAAGTAGCTAAAACGGTATTTGCCGAGAAAGGTATAAAAGTAGATTATATGGTTGGTACAATGATCGAAATTCCGCGCGCTGCACTGACTGCTGATACAATTGCAGAAGTAGCCGAGTTCTTCTCATTCGGGACCAATGATCTGACCCAGATGACTTTCGGTTATTCCCGTGACGACGCCGGTAAATTCTTGCCGGAATACATCAAAAAAGGCATCCTGAAAACCGATCCGTTCGCCGTATTGGATCAGACAGGAGTTGGCCAGTTGGTGGAAATGGGAACAAAGAAAGGCCGTTCAGTGAATGCAAAACTGAAAGTCGGAATCTGCGGCGAGCATGGAGGCGAGCCGTCATCTGTGATCTTCTGCGATAAGGTTGGTATGGACTATGTATCCTGTTCTCCGTTCCGCGTGCCGATCGCAAGAGTAGCAGCCGCACAGGCAGCTTTACAGCATGCAAAAAAATAAAATAACGTTTATACAAAAAAAGCCGGTGTAACACCGGCTTTTTTTATGGACAATATTATACCTTTATAGGCATGTTTCATAAAATAAGTAATTTTCAACTTTCAACTATTTACTTATGACAAACGACAGATCATACAGACCACTCCACACGGACGAGATCACACAATTGGAACGTCAGCAATGCACTGCCGTCAACTGGCAACAGGTAAAAGTAACCGGACATTTTAAAGCCGAATATATCCGGCACACTCATTTCTCTGGCAACATCCGGCTGGGATCGTTTTCCAAAATATTCTCGCTGGCGGGAGGAATGGAGAAACATTCCGGTATCTCGAATGCTATCCTGCATAACTGTACGATTGGAAATAACGTACTGATCGAAAACATATCCGGCCAGATTGCAAACTATAACATAGGTGAATGTTGTCTGATACAGAATGTAAATCTGATGATCGTTGAAGGCCGGAGTTCTTTCGGAAATGGCGTGCAGGTAGCAGTACTGAATGAAAGCGGCGGACGGGAAGTGCCTATATTCAATGAACTGTCGGCCCATCTGGCCTACATCATTGCGTTGTACCGCCACCATCCTGTACTGATGGAGAAACTAAAAAAGATGATCGAAGAGTATACCGAGTCTGTTTCCTCCGAAAGAGGCACGGTCGGAAATGAAGTAAGCATTACCAATGCCGGCAGCATCCAGAATGTATGCATCGGCGACCACGCTGTCATCTCCGGCGCCCTGAGAATGCAAAACGGCTCAATCAACAGTAACGCGGATGCTCCGGTGCACATCGGTTACGGCGTTACAATGGAAGACTTTATCGTCTCCTCCGGATCGATCATCAACGACGGCGCCCGGTTAGTGCAATGCTTTATCGGGCAGGCCTGCCGGTTCTGCTCACTATTTTCGGCGCACAATTCACTATTTTTCAGCAACTGCCAGGGGGAGAACGGAGAGGCCTGCGCCGTATTCGCCGGCCCATATACCGTAACAATGCATAAATCGAGTCTGCTGATCGCCGGGATGTTCTCATTCCTGAATGCCGGTAGCGGCTCGAACCAAAGCAACCACCTCTATAAATTGGGACCGATCCACCAGGGCATCATCGAGCGCGGCTCTAAAACCACCAGCGACTCCTATATCCTATGGCCTGCAAAGATCGGAGCATTCTCCCTGATCATGGGACGCCATGTCAACCATCCCGATACATCGGAACTTCCTTTCTCTTACCTGATCGAGGAAGACAATTCGACCCAGCTTGTTCCGGGTGTAAACCTGAGAAGTGTCGGTACCATCCGGGATGCTCAAAAATGGCCGAAGCGCGATAAACGCACCGATCCGAACCTGCTCGACTGCATCAATTTCAACCTGTTGAGCCCATATACCATCCGCCAGATGCTACAAGGAATCAACATCCTGCGCAACCTGCAACAAACCTCCGGGAGAGATACCAAAGAGTACACCTACCAACAGGCCTATATCAGAAACGATTCCTTAAAGAAAGGTATTAAATACTACTCTATGGCCATCCAAAAATTCCTCGGCAATTCCCTGATCAAGCGTCTGGAAGATAAAAAATTCGAACAGGAGTCCGACATCCGGAAATGTCTGCAACCCGATATGACACAAGGTAGCGGTGAATGGATCGACCTGTCCGGCCTGATCGCCCCATGCCGGGAAGTCATGGAGCTGATCCGGCGGATCGAATCGGGAGAGATCAGCTCCCTGGCACAGATACGCGGTACATTCAGATCGCTCCATGCCCAATACTACCAACTGGAATGGACGTGGGCCTGGGAAGTGATCCAACAATGGTACGACGTATGCATTGACACCATCACCGCCAAAGAGATCGTCCGGATCGTAAACGATTGGAAAGACGCAGTGATCACTCTGGATAATATGTTCTATGAAGACGCCCGCAAAGAGTTTTCGCTGATCGCACAGGTCGAGATAACCCCCTGTACATCCGAAGAATATATCAGAAACGGAGCCGAGCAAGCGCAAATCGATTTTGAAAACAATCCGTTTGTACAGGCCGTAAAACAACACATTGAGATCAAACGGGCATTAGGCGACGAACTGATCGGCCGGATCTCCCATCTGGTGAACGATAAAAGCTGACTTCACCGGTAAATTTTTATTATAAGCAAAACGAATATTTTATACTTTTGTGAAAATTAAAATAACATGACTAAAGGGATCGATCATCCGGAAAACGCACTGGAATATGAGGGTTTAAAAGTGAATAAAGGCATAAGCCAGCCGGACCCGATGAATCCGAACCTGGCGGAAAGACTGAAACACATCAAGAAAAGAGAACTGACTGTCAATGATTATGTCGAAGGCATACTCAGGGGAAATATCAATATTCTGAGCCAGGCGATTACCCTGGTGGAAAGTTCCAAACCGGAACACCAAACTATTGCCCAGCAGGTCATCAATAATTGTCTCCCCTCCTCCGGCAAATCGGTCCGGATCGGTATCACCGGCGTACCAGGAGCCGGAAAAAGCACCTTTATCGAAAGCTTCGGAAAATACCTCACCGCCCAGGGGCATAAGATCGCCGTACTGGCGATCGACCCAAGCAGCGAACGCTCAAAAGGAAGCATCCTTGGCGATAAAACGCGGATGGAACAGCTGGCATGCGACCCGAAGGCCTACATCCGCCCTACTCCCTCAGCCGGTTCTTTAGGCGGCGTAGCCCGTAAAACCCGCGAAGCGATGGTCCTGTGCGAAACGGCCGGATTTGACATCATCCTGATCGAAACCGTCGGGGTCGGCCAAAGTGAAACCGCCGTACATTCGATGGTCGATTTCTTCCTGCTGATCCAGATCGCCGGCGCCGGCGACGAACTCCAGGGTATCAAACGGGGTATCATGGAGATGGCCGACGGCATCATCATCAACAAAGCTGACGGGAACAACATCACTCGTGCCGAACTGGCCAAAACACAAATGCAAACCGCCCTCCACTTCTTTCCCCCACACGAATCCGGCGTCACTCCCCGGGTACTCGCCTGCTCCGCACACGAAAAAACCGGCCTCAAAGAGATATGGGAAAACATCCTGACCTACTGTAGCGTCACACAGCAAAACCACTACTTCGACCGCCGCAGAAACGAACAATCCAAATACTGGATGTACGAAACCATCAACGAACAACTACGCGACCGCTTCTACCAAAGCCAAAAAGAACACCTGAAAATTGCCGAGAAAAAAGTAATGCACAACCAACTCAGCTCATTCGCCGCTGCCTTCGAATTGTTGGAGAACTATTTCAAAAAAGAGCAGTAACCATAAACGTTTTGGCATGCAAATAGTGTTAAATCAGACGTAAACTTACATTATAGCCAAAAACGGGAACTTATCGACATTAAATATTATTATTGAACTAAAATAGTCTGATAGTTTTAACTATAAATTGATACGGATTATTTTTTATTATACACTCTGCTAAAATCAATTAATGTTACAAATACATTCAACAATCTATATTTAAACAGATTATTTCTATTAGATTATAGTTAAAATAGTTGATATTTTAAATAAATTACATATATTTGCTGATGTTTTATAATATTTTGTAATACATATGTTTTATTCTAAAATATGATAAAAAATAAAATCATTAAGGTTTTATACGTCGATGAGAATTGGAATTCCTAACTAAATCCGCACAAATAGTTAAGCACTTTTTGCATTTAGTTTCCAGAATTCATCTATTGTCATATTATTCAGAGCTTTGTGGCGTCTGATTTTATTATACCAGATTTCTATGTACTCGAAGATCTC
>JAVBLD010000043.1:0-58565 GCA_031553705.1 Marinifilaceae bacterium
GCTCTTTGAGGTGATTATCTTTATTCAGGCTGTTTTCGCTTCCTAATCCGAAGATTTCAAAAGGCAGTACATAGGTAGTAAATCTGTTGCTTAACTGCTCTATATTCTTCCATTTAGCCTACCGGAAGAATACAGCGAAACTACGCCGAATAAACCTAACTACCAAACACTTACTCTATTCTTCCGAATTTTGCCTATCTTTGCGAGATTCTTTATATCTTTGTGGATGTCACGGATAAAGATTCAACAAATTCAGAAGGTATAACTTATTATTTCAAAACTTATGGAAGATCAATACACTGAAAAAGATAGAAAAAACAAAATACTACTAACGATTATCGGATGCTTATCGGCAATATTTGTTGTAATGCTCATATTTTTCATTATCGAAAAGAACGAAAATAAAAAACACATAACAGCCATCCATCAGGAAAAAGAGACATTACAGCAGGAATTAAGCGAACTGAGTAACAATTACGACGGGCTTAAAACCTCCAATGATACGCTTAATCAAAAGCTATCGAACGAACAGGAAAAAGTAAACACCCTGTTGGAAAAAATGACGAAACTGAAAAACGAATCTTATGCAGAGATTAGTGCATACAGGAAAGAGATCAATACATTAAAAACAGCTTTAAGAAGTTATGTAGTGCAAATTGACTCTCTGAACCGTATGAATCAAAAACTGGTAGCTGAGAACACGGAAGTAAAAAAACAGATAGACTGGGTACGGGAACGTAACACAACGTTGGAATCCGAATCCCAAAACATGAAAGAGGTGATCGCCCGCGCCCGCGCACTGGTAGCTGAAAACTTCATTGTTTATCCTATCAATAAAAAAGGAAAAGAGATCAGTTGGAAAAGATGCTTTCAACTAAAAGCCGACTTTGTCATTGCAAAAAACATCACGGCAACACGCGGCGAACGTACCATATATCTTCATATCATTCGGCCGGATGAAAAAGTAATTGCTTTCAGCGAAGACTCTTTTTTCACATATCGTGATGCTTCATTAACATATGCGGCCAAAAGAGAATTCGAATTTGAAGGAGAACGTTTGGAAATGGCTATATACTGGCCAAATGACGGCAGTTTGATAAAAGGTAAATATGTCGCGGAACTTTTTTGCGATAACGAACTGATCGGAACCACAGAATTCTTTTTAAAGTAACCCCATAAATACTCGCCGGACCATGACAGATATTGAAATTGCTAATTCCGTAACGTTAAAGCCAATCACTGAAATAGCCGTTCTATTGAAGATTGATCCGGAGACGATTGATCAGTATGGGAAATATAAAGCCAAATTACCGTTAAACCTGATAAACCCTGCAAAAATGCAGGGTAAACACTTAATCCTGGTATCAGCCATATCTCCGACTCCTGCGGGGGAAGGAAAAACGACGATCTCCATCGGATTAAGCGAAGGGTTGAACCGTATCGGTAAAAAGACAACCGTAGTATTAAGAGAACCCTCCCTCGGTCCCGTGTTCGGGATAAAGGGAGGGGCTACTGGAGGAGGACACGCACAGGTTTTGCCTATGGAAGACATCAATCTCCATTTTACTGGTGATTTTAATGCTGTGGAAAAAGCCCACAATCTATTGGCAGCACTGATAGACAACACAATACAAAATAAATCAGCCTCAATCAAACTCGATCCGCGGACTATATCATGGAAAAGAGTCATGGATATGAATGACCGTTCTTTACGACATACTATCGTAGGATTGGGCGGCACTTCATCAGGCGTTCCGAGAGAGACCGGTTTTGATATTACTGCCGCATCGGAAATTATGGCAATCCTCTGTCTATCCGACAACATCAACGATCTGAAAGAGCGGTTGGGAAATATTTTTATCGGTTACACCTATGATCAACAGCCTATCTACGCCCGTGACCTGAAAGCGAACGGAGCAATGGCCGCTCTACTAAAAGATGCAATCAAACCGAACCTTGTCCAGACAATTGAAGGAAACCCCGCTATTATCCACGGTGGACCGTTTGCTAATATTGCACAGGGGACCAATTCAGTACTGGCGACCCGAATGGGACTCTCTCTTTCCGACTTCGTTGTGACGGAAGCCGGTTTTGGTTTCGACCTCGGAGCAGAGAAATTTCTGGATATCAAATGTGTGAAAGCCGGATTGAACCCCAGTGCCGTCGTACTTGTTGCAACGGTTAGAGCTTTAAAATACCATGGAGGAGTAAAATTGGACACATTGAAAGAAGAGAACATCGAAGCCTTGAAAAAAGGACTCGGAAACCTCGAAAAGCATGTTGAGAACATGAAAAAATTCAATATCTGTCCGGTAGTTGCCGTAAATAAGTTCCTTTCCGACACGGATGCTGAAATCCAGATTATCCGTGAAAAATGTAAAGAGCTGGGCGTACCGATGGAAGTAGCCGAAGTATGGGCAAAAGGAGGTCTGGGCGCTGAAAGATTAGCTACATTGGTGGCGAAAGTGGCCGAACAATGCCTCTGTCAATTCCGTCCGCTTTACGACTGGAACTGGAATATTGAAAGAAAAATCGAAACTATTGCCAAAGAAATATATGGAGCTGTGGCTATTGATTATACAACACAAGCAAAAAATGACTTGAAAAGAATTATTAAACTGGGATTGGATAAACTTCCCGTATGTATTGCCAAAACTCAAAAATCGTTATCGGATAATCCCCAATTACTTGGCCGTCCGAAAGATTTTGTGGTAACTGTCCGACAAATAGAGATTGCTGCCGGTGCCGGCTTTCTGATCCCTATTACCGGAGAGATTATGCGTATGCCAGGTCTGCCTGAAAACCCTGCGGCAGAACTTATTGACATTGACCAGAATGGACACATTTCCGGTCTGTTTTGACTTTTTTGTCCCAATAACGAAAACACCGACTAGGACAATTAAAACCGCACCCTATGCGAAGTAATAACCTAATATTCATCGCAGGAATTCTTTCTATACTATTAACGGATACACTCCTCTTTTTACAGATCAAACAATATTTGCATCATAAATGGCAAATCTTTGCCTACAGCTTATATAGCTTATTGTTTATCCTGATTGTAACTGCATGCCATATTGCTATGCCCTTATTAAAAGGTCCTACCGCCTACTATTGGATAGGTACGGTTATCGGGATATTATTTCTGTTCTATACACCTAAACTGATATATATTATCATTAGCATATTGGCCCGGCTCTGCAGCAGGGTCAGCAGGAAAGTCGGATTTTTTCTTCAGGTTTTGGCGCTCATAACAGGTGGAGCATGTTTTCTTTTTCTTCTGTATAGCATTACTATCGGACGTTATAACTACAAAATCAATACGGTAACGATTGAGTATGCCGATCTACCGGCATCCTTTGACCGCCTGAAAATTGTTCAGATTACAGATCTACATTTAGGAAGCTACGCCAAACATTATAAAGGTATCTCTAAATTAGTACGCGAAGTAAATAATCTTCATCCAGACCTGATCTTTTTTACTGGGGATATGATTAACAATTTTGCTTCTGAAATGGATCCCTGGATAGATATTCTAAAGCAATTGAATGCAAAACAGGGGAAATTTGCGGTAACCGGTAACCATGATTACGGAGATTATACCCATTGGGACTCTCCGCAGGCACGGATAAATAACCTGGAACAATTCTTCAAAAATATGAGAACGGCCGACTTCCAGATGCTGAACAACAGCCATATACCATTGATTATAAATCAGGACACAATATATATTATCGGAGTTGAAAATTGGGGCAATCCTCCTTTTCCGCGTTATGGCCGTCTTGCAGAAGCCATGCCGCGCAAACACGAAACGTTCAACATCCTGCTTTCGCATGATCCCGTTCATTGGAGAGCAGAAGTGCTGAATTACAACATCCCGCTCACGCTATCCGGCCACACACATGCTATGCAAGCGGGTTTTCAGATAAGGCACCACGTATGGAGTCCGGCAAAGTATGTTTATACTGAATATTATGGACTATATAATAAGAATAAACAATATCTTTATGTTTCAAGCGGTCAAGGATATCTTGGTTTTCCTGGAAGAATAGGCTTAAGGCCCGAGATTACCGAGCTTATTTTAATACGAAAAAATATTCGTTGATCTGAAACATTATGAATTCAAAATAAGTTTTAATCTTAAACTGATGTATTTTTTTATAAGCAAGCCAAATGAATAAATACAACTATCGTTTCTCAAGGCAACTAATTATATATATGGTAGTTGTATTGTTTATTACATTTGGTTTTATTTCTATAAATCTATTCATAACTCTAAAATTATTACTCAACACCAACGCCCGTCATCATACAAAGAATATCTCTACCAATATTATTCAAACGATCTATCACGAAATAAGTAGGTTTGAAGCTCTTCCTGTTATGATTTCGGAACTTTGCGACGACTTAGATTACCAGCATGCCAAAGTCATACTAAGAAAAATAGTAGAGGATTATCCGTTTGTCGAAGGATGTTCCATACACTATGACATTACGCATCCTCTTTCGGGTAAAATACCGCATCTTCGCATTTATAAGCAAGAAAATGATTCCATCGTATGTGAAACACCATTGACCTACAATGTTCACATCTCGGACTCCAGTATATCTAAAAACAGTAGAAACGGCTACTGGATACAGACTATAAGCCGGAGGCATCATATCCAATCATATTGTGAGCCGCTTCTGGACCGGAATAAAAATGTCTATGGTATTTTGAAGATAGATTGCGATTTAAGCGCTATTGCCAATAGTTACAAACTATATAATTTCGGCTATCTTTTCATTATCGATAATAAAGGTCAGTTTATAACCCATCCGAATCCGGAAGTGATGGCATACGGCGACATTAATTATTATTTCAATCACACAAAACCCAACCACTCCAAAATTCTTATCAATAAATTCATAAACGGAGATGAGTGTTTCGCAATCATCACAAAAAATAATATTAAACACTATCTTCATTTTATTTCGATAGCAAAAATAAACTGGCGATTAGGTGTTATCTATCCTTGTAAAGATATGTCAGTACCTTTCAACAGCCTGTATATCCTACTGTTTATTTGTCTTATTTCAGGTCTTTTATTTTTATATGGTTGTATCATCAGAATCGTCCACAAACTTTCTTATCCTCTAAATGAATTGAGTGAAACAGCGCAAAAGATGGCAAGAGGAGAGTTTCAAACTCAGCTGACAGAATTATCTCAATCCAGGCAGACACCTGACGAAATCAAGGAACTATATAAATCCGTCCATTATCTCCAGAAAAGCATTATAGACTATATAGAACGCTTGAAAATCAGCTCTGCTGAAAAAGAACGGATCAATTCGGAAATGAGACTAGCGCAAAAAATACAAGAACAATTTTTACCTGCTCAACAATATATCCCTTCTTCGGTTGATATTTTCGGAAAAATAAGACAATCGAATGAAGTTGGAGGTGATCTGTACGAATATTTTATAGTAAACGACAAACTCTATTTCACCATCGGTGATGTCTGCGGTAAAGGTACTCCATCGGCTTTATATATGGCGTCCATCATTAAATTCTTCAAATATGTCGCAAACGGAAAAACTTCTACAGCAGAAATCTGTAATATCATCAACGCCCATACATGTGGCGACAATGACAATGAAATGTATGTTACCATGTTTATGGGCATCATTGAACTGAATAGTGGGAAGATGACTTACACAAACGCCGGCCACCCGTATCCGCTTATTATTGAGAAAGATGAAAACGTTCATTGCCTTAGCAAATATCCGGATGTTCCGATCGGCGTTCTGGAGGATTATACTTACAAAGAGCACACATATACCTTTCCCAGAGACACACAAATCCTGCTATATACCGATGGCGTGACTGATGCAGAGAGTGTTGATACCGAATTCTACGGTAAAGAAAGACTAATCTTATGTATTAAGAAAGCACCGGAAAAAACGCCAGAACATATAGTAAATTCTATCCTAGAAAGTATAAGCCAACACATACGGGGAGTCAGGCAATCGGACGACCTGACACTACTGGCCATTTTATATAAAGGAACAACTGAAGAAAAAACGCCGGACTAAGGCAATGTTTTTTTCTGTTCATGGTCTACAGACTGTAAGTAAGCTTTTACAAGCTCATCATTCCGGTGGCACGAATCAGTTACAACATACTGTCGGCTTTTCAAATTATAAATAGATTCCCCTTTATCAGATATAAAACAGGCTGCATCGGAATAGGAATAGAACGCAAACGGAACAACATCCGTAGCTAACAGGTTTTTACTGTACTTATATCCGGAATAATCTATCCCCAATTGTGCGAAAAGCGTAGCTACCATATCCGTTTGCGAACCAATCACAGAAATGACCGTATCCTTTACATTCAGAACTCCTCCCGTAAAAATCAAAGGAATCCGGTAGGCCGCCGGAGATGCAGGATCCAGATTACCTATCGCACGTGTACCATGATCGGCCATCAATACAAACAATGTACTATCCCATATATCCGACTGTTTACATTTTTTAATAAAATCACCAATACAACGATCGCTATAATAGATTGCATTTAAAAACTTACTTTGGGAATCACTACCCTTGATTTGTGTTGGCATTGGTACTTCAAACGGCTCATGACTACTCATATTAAACGCCATATACATAAAAGGAAAAGGAGCCCGGCTAACATCCTCATAAAAACGATTAAACATATATTCATCGTGAATTCCCCACTTAAAAGTAGGCCCCTTTGCTTCACCGGAAAAATCATCTTCAGTTACAAACTCCTGAAAACTCATGGTAATATAAGAACGGAAACTTCCGAAATTAATATCGCCGGCATAATAGAATCTTGTATGATACCCATGATTTTCCAGATCTTTCGGAAATCTGGGATGAGCAATTGTTTTGTCAGGATATTTGATCATCGCGACATCCGGATGAGAAGGAAAAGCACTGATTGCTGCAATTATCCCCCTGTCGGAACGCCCACCCGTAGCATAGATATTAGAAAAAAGAATGCCTTCTTTTGCCAGTTCATTCAAATTGGGAGTAACCCCTTTGGCTCCTCCCAACACCTCTATTGCATTAGCAGTAAAACTCTCCAGTAGTAGAAAAACAATATTGGGACGTTGCGTTTTTAATACATGAGGAAAAATTGTTCCGGTTTTATGCAAACTATCCACAATATGTTCTGCTCTTTCCTGCGGCATAAAGTGATAATTATTTTTAAATTTATGTATATGTGTCACTTCATACATAAAATTCCAGACAGGATTGACTGCTGCCTGGTTGGCAAACATGTTGTCCCGGTGGAAGAATACAAAACTGCTATTCATCGGAGCTACATTAAATCCTCCGCGTACCGGAATAAGCATAACTCCCCCTATCAGCAAAAATACCGGTACCTGCTGCCAGTTCCATCCCCGGTAATGAAGCGCACATACGACAAAACGGTGATATATATAATAAAAGAAAGCAATAAAAGAAAGCATCAACAACAACAACCCGGCAATCAGCCAATCGGGGGTAGATGCCATAGCCTCCCCCGGAGTATTGATATAAAGTAACGGAGTCGTATTGATATGATACCCCCAATTTTTAAACAACTCAAGGTCAACAGTCATTACCAGGGAATAAAAAAACAATAAAACTCCGGTCAACCCGTTAAATATATACCGGAGCATCCGTTCTTTCAGATAAGGAGTAAACGCCAATATCACACATGAAAGCATTATGATATAGCCCCCCAACGATAGGTCAAGCCGTAGTCCGCGAAAAAATACCCGGGCATACTCTTCGGCGGACAATTCAAACGCTTTTCCTCCCTGATAAAGGAGAAACACAATTTTTGCCACTACTGATATACCTACCCAAAACAAGTAATATCTTAGCAAAAAATATATCTTTCCACGCATATTCTTAATCCGTTAAGTATCGAAAAATGAGAATACAAACCAATATCTTTGTTTTAAAACGGCGCATCTCCCGGAGCGCCGTATTCAAATGCCGAGAGGCCCCCTTCGAAACCGCTATCCAACGCAGGAACCTCTTCGTTCATCTTTGATCCTAAGATACGGGTAGTCACCTCTCCGGTCGTAATGCTAGGCATAAACGGCGAAGTAGTTTCCACGTCACAGAACTGAGTCAATTCGGCTTTGAAACGTAACCGGATCTCTCCTACTGCCCCATTACGATGCTTTGCAATAATAATATCGGCAAGCCCTATCAAGCTATTTCCTTCACTATCTGTGGTGATTCCATATTTCTCCGGTCGGTGGATAAACAGCACCATATCAGCATCCTGCTCAATCGAGCCGGATTCACGCAAATCCGACAACATCGGTTTTTTATCCACACGTGCCTCCAAGCCCCGGTTCAGCTGGGACAAAGCCAATACAGGTATGTTCAACTCTTTAGCTATAATCTTCAACTGCCTTGAAATCATACCCACTTCCTGCTCCCGGTTACCCCTCATATCCATTCCGGTAGTCATTAATTGCAGGTAGTCGATAATCAATAACTTAATATCGTATTTCTGCTTCAACCGACGACATTTCGCACGTAATTCAAAAATAGACAGAGCAGGCGTATCATCAACCAGAATAGGAGCATTGATTAACTCTTTGATCCGGCTGTGCAACTGCTTCCACTCATCATTTGTCAATTTTCCGGTCTTTATCTTATTTGATCCGAGTTCCGTTTCACTGGCTATCAGACGATTCACCAGCTGTACGGCAGACATCTCCAATGAAAAGACGGCGATAGGCTGTTTATATGTCACTGCCATATTCCGTGCCATAGAAAGCACAAAAGCCGTTTTTCCCATAGCAGGACGTGCCGCAATAATGACCAGGTCGGAAGGTTGCCATCCGTTTGTAACGGCATCCAATGCCCGGAAACCGGAAGGAATTCCATTGATTCCGTCAGGATTTTCTCCCGCTTCCTCAATTCCTTTAAGCGCTGTCCTAATAATAGAAGCAATCTCTCCTGTCTCTTTCTTGATGTTCCCGTCAGCAATATCAAAAACAGCTTTCTGGGCTTTATCTATCAAATCGGACACATCCGTCGCATCATCATAGGCCATATCCTGTAAATCGGTACAAACTCGGATAAGCTTCCGTTGTATATACTTCTGTACGATGATCTTCGCATGAAATTCAATATGCGCAGCAGAAGCGACGCGGGATGTCAACTGCGAAAGGTAATAATAACCTCCGACCTGTTCAAGTTCACCGGTCTGCTTCAACGATTCGCTCACAGTAAGTATATCTATCGGATCGTCCTGAAGGAATAACTTATGGATGGCCCTGAATATACGCTGATTAGCATCTTTATAGAAAGCATCCGGCTCCAACAAGTCTCCGACTACTGTGAAAGCATCCCGTTCCAGCATAAGCGCGCCCAGCACTGCTTCTTCCAGATCCACCGCTTGCGGCGGCATTTTGCCATACTCCGATTGCAAATCCTTATAACTGCTTTCTGCTTTCTTTGCCATATCGATAAATGAAAAATGAATAATAAAGATCCTACCTCTTTTACCTCTTTCTAATTCTCAATCGTTATGCTAATCTCAACTCTTTCAGTTTCCAAAAACATTTCATTGTAGCCTTTACATCCGCCAATGCGTCATGAGCGTTATCGAACCTGCTACCGAACAAAATTTGATACAATTCTACGAGTTTTGGGGATTTAAATCCATTATTACCAGGCAACTTACAATAATTTATTGATCCCTTCATCGTACAATATTTGGGCTTTAAAAATAAAGATGTCATCATCCGTAGCCTTTCAAATTCGGCCCCTACAACACACTCATCGAAACTGATATTATGTCCTACCAGCAACCAAGCCTTATCCACCCTCTCGGCGAATAGCTCCAGTACCTCTTTTAACGGCTCTCCATGTTCATTGGCTATAGATGTTGTAATTCCATGCAACTTTGATATTTCCGCCGGTATTGAAAATCCCTCCGGTTTAATAATTGCATTCCTTTCTTCGAGCACCTCTCCCCGGACATCACAAACGATCCATGCCAACTGTACCAATCTCGGCCAGTTATCCATATCGGTTATCGGAACATCCCAACGCTCAGGCAATCCGACAGTTTCAGTATCAAAAAACAAATACATAGCTCAGGATTTCAATTATAGTTGTGAAGCTTCTTATATTTTATTCCCTTATCCTACGTTATTCATCGAAACTCTTATT
The DNA here is from genome assembly GCA_031553705.1 of Marinifilaceae bacterium. Classification (GTDB taxonomy): domain Bacteria; phylum Bacteroidota; class Bacteroidia; order Bacteroidales; family Marinifilaceae; genus JAVBLD01. The sequence continues at coordinate 10,201 of JAVBLD010000043.1, forward strand.
GTATTGGTGCATTGCCCGATAGCTCATACCCATACTTGAAAATCCACCATCATGATATAAGTTCTGCATCGTAATTTTCCTGGTCAGATCCGAGAATAAGCAGATGCAATATCCGGCACACTCTTCCGCCGTAGCATTTCCTAATGGAGACATGCGATCGGCAAAATCGACCAGCCTGTCGAACCCTTTAATACCGCTTCCTGCCGTAGTCTGAGTCGGTGATTGCGAGATCGTATTCACCCGGATATGCTTTTCCCGGCCATATATATAACCGAAACTCCGAGCAATAGACTCCAGCATAGCTTTAGCATCTGCCATATCATTATATTCAAACATCGTACGTTGTGCCGCTACATAAGAAAGTGCAACAACCGATCCCCATTCGTTAATTGCATCCAGTTTTTTAGCCGTCTGTAATACCTTATGAAAAGATATGGCCGATATATCCAACGTTTTCTGTAAGAATTCATAATCCAGATCATCATAAGAACGTTTCTTCCGCACATTCAATGACATTGCGACAGAATGCAAGATAAAATCTACTTTCCCTCCCAAATGCCTCATTGCTTCGTTAAGCAGGTTCTCCAAGTCTTCCACATTTGTAGCATCAGCAGGAATCAAAAGGATATTATTTTCCTTTGCGAACTTCTCAACATCTCCCATACGGATAGACAACGGAGTATTTGTCAGAACTATTTCCGCTCCCTCTTCAATACATTTCTCAGCCACCTTCCAAGCAATCGACATCTCATTCAAAGCACCGAAAATAATTCCTTTTTTCCCTTTCAATAAATTGTAAGCCATCTTTTAAAAATTTAAATAAATAAATGTATCGTTCCCCACAATCATACTTTTCATTTTTTACATAAAATCGGGAACATCCCCGACAATAAACGACGACAAAAATAATCCAAAAAACAATAATCCTGTTATTTTAAATTCCGAATTTTGAATTTAGAGCAAAATCAGACTGTTTCCGGATCTATCATAAAACTCATCAATTTAACAGATTCCTTGCAGCTTCCATAGCAACGGCCGTTATCTCACTGCCGCTAATCATCCCGGCAATTTCCCTGACACGTTCCTCCGGTTCCAGCCTCTTTATTTTAGAAACGGTACCCTTCAAATCATCCTCCTTATAAACTTTGAAATGGGCATTTCCGGCAGCAGCAATCTGAGGCAGATGAGAAATACTGATTACTTGCATGGAAGTGGCCATCTCTTTCATCATCCGGGCCATTTTATGTGCAACCTCCCCCGAAAGTCCGGAATCGATCTCATCAAAAATGATAACCGGTAATTTTTTGGTCTTTGATAATACATATTTCAACGATAACATCACTCTGGAAATTTCTCCCCCGGACGCCACTTTTGACAATTCGCCAGGCTGCTGGTTCTTATTAGCGGCAAATAAAAACTTCACTTCATCAGTACCTGTCGGTGTAAACTCGTCGATAGATGTCGTCATAACCGTAAATTCGGCATGTTTTATTCCCAGATCGACTAACAGCGCTTTCATTTCTTCCCTCAGCTTTCCCTCCGCCTCTACCCGGCCGGTATGAATCTGACCCGCCAGCTCTTTCATCCGGGATCCGGCCTCCTCTATCCTTTTCTCCAAGTTCTCTATCTCATCAACATATCCCTGTATATTTTTCAACCTATCGGAAATCTGGTCCCGTATCATCATCAAATCCGCTACCGAATCGACTTTATATTTATGCAACAGGTCGTATATTATATTCAACCGCTCATTAATTACTTCTATCCTAACAGGATTATACTCTACCCCTTCAGCTTTTCGTTCGGCCTCGTCCACCAGATCATTCAGTTCAACGATCACCGAATTCAGCCGTTCCATATACTCCCCGGCCTCTTTCAAGACCCCTTCCAATGTCAAAACATTATTCTTTGACATTTTTAAAGCGGAAATCGCCGCATGATCAACATCCCGTAGATGGTAGACTAATCCGGAGAGCACAGACTTCACGCTTTCCGCATTCGACAGTAGCGCAAGTTCTTCTTCCAGTTCCTCCCTTTCACTATCCCGTAAACATGCACTATCTAACTGATTAAATTGAAATTTTAAATAATCTTCCTCTTTTTCCATATCGGTGGCCCTACTCTTCAAATCATCCAGTTCATTCAACATCCCTCTTCGTAACCGATATAATTCACTATACCTACCTACCAATTCTTTGTTTCCGCAAAAAGCATCCAAGATATCAACCTGATACTCAGGTCGACCGATCAATAAAGATTGGTGCTGTGAATGAATATCTATCAGGAAACCGCCAAACTCTTTTAACAGCTTATTATTTACCGGTGTATCATTTATAAAACAACGGGACTTTCCATCGGCAGTGATCTCTCGACGTACCAAAACATATTCCGAATAATCCAGATCATTCTCCCTAAACCACTCCGTCAACGAATATCCGGTAACACAATACGAAATTTCTACCACACATTTCTTGTCTTTGTCCATAATGACGGTCGCCTCCGCACGCTGCCCCAAAGTCAACCCGATAGCCCCCAGTAAAATAGATTTTCCAGCTCCGGTTTCTCCGGTAATTGTCGAAAATCCTTTTTCCAAATCAATCTGCGTCCGATCAATTAAAGCATAATTATTAATACTAATACTTTCTATCATAAGTCATGATTTAAACCACACATCGACAAAACATTAAAACATATCAATTCGCCTTATTTTCAATCAAACTGCTGTATTTTGATATATTTGCCGGATTAATTTCCGATACAATATTATATACCCGTTTACGCTCATCGATCAAAGCAGGTTTAAAGACATTTATAATCTCATCCGATTTTGCATCAAAAAAAAGTTGTAAAATATAAGCATTGGGTCGTGCGCGATGCGCCCTTTGCAGAAGTTCCAGAGCCATAAGAATCGCAGCACGTCCGTCAGTCACATGGTCAGCCATCACATCCAACCCTAAACGGTGATATCGATACATGCACTCTCTGATCGGCGCATAACTCCGGTCCAGCAAATTATTAACCAGCCAATAACGATTTCTTCTGCCCTCAAAAGATTTCCATCCGGACTCTCGAGCGCCCTGGCATTGGGCAACAATATTTTCCGCCTTACTAAAGAACTCGCTTCCTCCCATTAATGAAAAAGCGTCATAGTCCATACCTAAGATAATATTGGCGTAATAAGCCAATATATTTACCAGACTGCTATTTTGCCCCGACTCGTTAAACACCAATGGCTCAAACTCCCGGTAAACAAAATCGACATCATTATCCATAAGGCTCAATAACACCGTATTATAAGAAGAGTTATATACCGGACGTACGGCCCTCACCTGCATCGTTCCTTTAAACTGGTCGCTTCCGCCTTGTGCATTTAAAGTAATCTGAATTCTACATTCAATCCGTTCATCATAAGCAAAAACATTACCTGACCAACGTCTGTTATTCATAAATTCGTATATATCCCGTTGCATATTGGTAAAAAGCTCCTTATTTGTTCCCTGAATCTTCTGAGACGAAACAGTAACATCACAACGCAACTCCTGTGCACAAATATGACAGCAGGCCCACAATAACAGAAATACGATAGATATACAACTCCTTATCATCATGATAATAAATATGCACAAATATATATTTTTATCCCGACACCGTCATCTTACTCCCGCAGCTTATTCTCTCATTTCCATAATTTTTAATTATTAGTTTTTAGTTTCAGTTTTTTTCCATACTTTCGCGCCACAAAATAATATAATAGTTCTTCATAAAAATGACAAGTAGAAGATTAATCAGGATTAAGGTATTACAGCTTCTTTACATGTATACAAAAAAAGAAGATACTACACTAGCTGAAATTGAGCAGGATCTAATAAAGAATATCTCTAAGAGTTACGACTTGTATCATCATATATTACTCCTGCTATCTGAGATTCAACATACTGCTTCCTTTAAAATCGATGCAGCAAAAAACAGGTTATTGACTTCTAAAAAAGAATTGAATCCGAATACCCGATTTATAGAAAATCCTATTTTTAAGATTCTACAAAACAATAGAAAATTTCAGATAGTTGTCCGCAATAATCTGATATCTTGGAATGACTCTCCCGAAACAATTGCCTATTTCTATAATGCCATTATCAAAACAAACATATACCAGGATTACATGAATGCTCCCCAAGTATCTTTTGAGGATCATAAAAATCTGATACTTGATATATTCGGTGAGGTTCTCGTACAAGATGATGTCTTTTTTCAGACACTGGAAGATAAGAACATTTTTTGGAATAGTGATTTCGAACTTATACTGAGTATTGTGCATAAAACAATCCGTAATATAAAGGAAAATACAAAAGAGGAAAACAATATCCTGTTTTCCATTTATAATGAAGAGGAAGATACAGAATTTGCCAAAAAACTTTTACGGAAAACGATCCTCGAAAATCAGGAAAATATCGATATCATAAACAAATTTATCTTTAACTGGGACATCGAACGTATTTCCGATATGGATAAACTGATTATGTCAACAGCGATCTCCGAGTTAAAACACTTTCCCTCGATTCCTATAAAAGTAACCCTTGATGAATATATTGAAATTACAAAATCATATAGCTCCCCTAAAAGTGGAGCATTTATCAATGGAGTTCTTGACAAAACCGTCTCTTTGTTAAAAGAAAATAATCAGATTATTAAAACCGGACGAGGACTTATGGAATAATTACTATTTTATATTGGGATTCAAAATGGAAAGGAGCGACATTGTCGCTCCTTTTTTCACCAACTAAACTAAACTAAACTAAACTTCCCGTTGTAATCCCTACAATGGTTTCTCTCTTATATCATCATTTCAAAATGAAAACTCATATTTTGCAGATATTTCAATCATATTTCAACGATGCGAAGATATATAAAAATAAAACCACTACAAAAAAATATCACTTTTTTACCAAGAAAAAGGAATACATTAAATTTGGGATCAATCCTAAAACCCGGTTAATACGATAAAAATCATGCGAAAAGCGTCGCAAGCCTAAATAACTCCCCTAAATCGACTTTAAAAGCCCTGATTCTGGCATTAAAGGATTTTGTTGATCGTTTTTTAAAGTAGTTGCAGATAACCATATCGTTGTTTTTATCCCCTATACCACCTAGTTATCAATCATGCACGACACACAATAAAAAAAGGAGCGACGAATCGCTCCCTTTTCTTCACCAACTAAACTAAACTAAACTAAACTAAACTTCCCGTTGTAATCCCTACAATGGTTTTTCTTTTATATCATCATTTCAAAATGAAAACTCACGCTTTACACATCTCAAATATGCTCTATCATATTTGACATTACAAAAATATACAAAGAATTATTTCTCGCAAAATTTTTGTTGCATTTTTTCATGTAAAAAAAGTTAATATGTGTTCAAAAATATAATAAATCATTGTATTTATCTTTTTATCAGCCACTTACAAACTATCATTCTATCAACTGTAGTCTCTCTTTCGCTTCTTTTAGTGATACCAGGTTAAAATGCCACCATTCATTTTCGATTGTCTTAAAACCGGCATCGGTCATAACCTTGCGCAATAGTAAACGATTAGCCAATTCCCGGGAAGTGATTTGTTGTTGTTTGATTAATAAATCCTCATGGGTGATATGTGCTTTATCTCCGAAAAAGTCATATTCACATCCCATTTCCAACGCTTTCCCCGTACAATCCACAAGCGAAACATCTACTGCAGCTCCGAAATTATGCAATCCTCCATGCTCCGGATTTCTGACATACATCATCCTGTCGGTGCCTTTGACAATTTCCCACATCTCCCGTTGTACTGACAACGGGCGGGCTGCATCATATACAATCAAACTCAGATCCGGGCGCATAGCCTTTAATCTTTTTTGCGCATCTATCAACCGTTCGGCTGTTTCAGATAACATATAGGCTTTGTCGAGATTCTTATATAAAATTTTTCCAACAAAGTTGAAAGGAGTAGCATATACAATATGAACTGCTATCGACGGCTCTAATTCCCTGATATTAACCAAGCCCATCGCTCGGAACTTCTCTTCCAGCATGACATTTTTCGAGGCAGCAGTACACGATATGCTATCTAAAATAATGGATACATGCTTTTTGACAATGGAATCGATAATAGCCATCATTACCGAATCCGTTACACGAAATCCATCTTTATTCGCCACCCCACCACCACAACCCGCCCCTGTAACTCCAATTGCGATTCCGACATAAATGATCCAAGTACGAAACCCACACCTTTTTACCTCCATAAAATATAGTTATTCATTTTTTAATCGCCAGCCGAAAAATTTTCAGGATGTTTCGGATTAGCATCTCTATAGGTAGACATAATATATTCCAGATCTGCCTCCGGATTATCCGTTGGATAGAATAATAGGCCTAATTCGCAGAATTTATTCTTGTAATCTATTCTTCCAAGATAAACCGGGACATCTGCCTGCTTGGCAATAACTAAAAAACCTTTTTTCCATTTTTTCTTTTTCTTTCGGCTTCCCTCCGGAGTAATCGTTAGATACATTACATCCCGCTTTTTAAATTCGTTCACCATCTGTTCTACCAGCTTATTCTCTTTGTTGCCCCGGTCCACGGGAATCACATGTAAAGCCCGTAGTAATACTCCCAACGGAAAAAAGAAAAATTCTCTTTTCATCAAAATAAATGTAGGAATACCCTGGCTTAAAAATGCCAATTCACCCCAAATAAAATCCCAGATAGAGGTATGCGGAACCGATATAATTACTGCTTTTTTGACCGCCGGCAACTCTCCCTGAAATTTCCATCCCCCTATTTTCATGATAAAACGTGCAATATATTTCATACAGATTTAAAATTTGATCTTGAATTGAACACCTTTAGCTTTTGCATTATGATATTATTACCTGTAATTCTCTCGGGTCAAATTTAAAAGATTTTTAGCATAATTACCACAGTTTACCGGAATAAGTTCTATTCTGCAAATGTTCCATCCGACTATCAAATATGAACTTTTTTTCCTCCGAACAACCTTGGACCGAACAGGTCTCAAAAAACAGAGGGCAAAAAAGATCATTCAACTTTCATTTTTTTACACTCCATTGCTTTATATTCTAAAAATATATACTACCTTTGCACGACTAAAATTTTCCTTAGGGGTACAGTAAGCGGATCACACCCACCCCATGGTATTAACATTAAAAACAATAAAACATGTACGCTATTGTTGAAATTGCAGGACAACAGTTTAAAGTAGAAAAAGACAGAAAAGTGTATGTCCACAGACTTGCAGCAGAAGAGGGAGCTCAGGTTGAGTTCGAAAATGTACTGCTGATAGATAACGAAGGAAGTATTAAAGTAGGGACGCCTACCGTATCCGGTGCAAAAGTTACAGCGAAAGTACTCGCCCACGTAAAAGCTGACAAGGTAATTATCTTTAAAAAGAAAAGAAGAAAAACTTTCGAAAGAAAAAGAGGTCACCGGCAATCTATGACCCAGATTCAAATTGAAGCAATCAAAGCTTAGTTATTTTGTAATTTCTAAAATTTCTATACGATATGGCACACAAAAAAGGAGTCGGAAGTTCAAGGAACGGCCGTGAATCGGAAAGTAAACGGCTCGGAGTAAAAATCTTCGGTGGACAATTTGCAAAAGCAGGAAATATCCTGGTTCGTCAGAGGGGCACCGTTCATAATCCAGGTGAAAATGTGGGGATCGGAAGAGATCATACTCTATTTGCACTGACAAATGGTACGGTTGTTTTCAAAAAGAAAAAAGACAACAGATCGTATGTTTCAGTTGAAACTATTGCAGAATAAACTGAAAAAATAAACTATTAGACTCCTGTATTTTGCAAAAAATACAGGAGTTTTTTGTATATTTATGCTCAACTTTCAAGATTAGAAGTTAACAAACTAAATAGATACACGATGCTTAGCCTAAAGTATATCCAGGAAAACAAAGAAGAGGTTATCGAGCGCCTTGCCGTTAAAAACTTCGATGCAAAAGAGATCATAGAAAATATCATTAACCTCGACGAGCAGAGGAAAAAAAATCAACAGGAAACGGAAGCCAAACAGGCAGAGATGAACCATATTTCAAAACAGATCGGGACAATGATGCAGGCAGGAAAAAAAGAGGAAGCTGAAGCGGCCCGTAATCAAACGACTCATCTGAAAGAACAGATTTTCGAACTGAATACCCGCCTGAACGAGGTAACAACGGAACTGGCAACTATCCTATTACGTCTGCCGAACCTCCCCCATGCCTCTGTTCCGAGAGGGAAATCGGACAGCGACAACCTGATTGTAAAAGTGGTTGATCAAATACCGCAAAAACGGGAAAGCGATATACCCCATTGGGAGTTGGCAAAAAAATATAACTTAATTGACTTTGAAATCGGAGTGAAAATCACCGGTGCCGGTTTTCCGCTTTATACTGGCCTCGGGGCGCGTTTGCAACGTGCGTTAATCAACTTTTTCCTGGACGAAAACACCAAAGCGGGCTATCATGAAGTGATGCCTCCGTTGATGGTTAATGCCGATTCGGGATATGGCACCGGTCAATTACCCGACAAAGACGGACAGATGTACTATGTAAACGAAGACAACCTTTACCTGATCCCGACAGCCGAAGTCCCGGTTACAAATATATACCGCGATGTTATTCTAAACGGTGAAGAATTGCCGGTAAAAAATACGGCTTACTCCGCCTGTTTCCGCCGAGAAGCCGGTTCATACGGGAAAGATGTCCGAGGGTTAAACCGACTACACCAGTTTGACAAAGTCGAAATCGTACAGATTACACACCCGGAATATTCTTATAGAATGCTGGAAGAGATGGTTAAACATGTAGAGAACCTCCTGATCCAACTGGAATTGCCTTACCGGATCGTTAAACTTTGTGGAGGGGATCTCAGTTTTACCTCTGCTCTTACTTATGACTTTGAAGTATATTCAAAAGCGCAGGAAAGATGGCTGGAAGTTAGTTCTGTATCCAACTTTGAGGATTTTCAAGCTAACCGGTTGAAACTGCGGTTTAAGAATAAAGGCGATAAAAGGACCACTACCGCCCATACGCTAAATGGCAGCGCCCTTGCATTACCTCGTATCGTAGCTGCACTCCTGGAAAATAACCAATGTCCGGAAGGTATCCGCTTGCCAAGGGCTTTGCATCTGTTTATGGGAACGGATATGATAAAATAGGTATTGAATAGGAAGGATCTAGAGTTATCCTTATAAAAGATGAAAAATAAAAGGGTCATTTATAGTACCAGTTTTCTTGTCGACGATGAGATCGAGGCCCAATGGGTGGAGTATATGAAACTTCATTATATCGGATATATATTGTACCATGGATTATGTAGCGATGTCATCTTCACAAAAGTACTCTTTGAACAACCGGAAGGAAAAAACTATTCACTACAAATCATTTTTGATTCGGAAGAATTATTAAACCGGTTTACTAACAGGCACCTGCACGTACTTGAGCAAATGATCACAGAAAGCCATGGAAATAAATGCCTCCGCTTTACCACAACTCTCCTAGAGATTTAAGATTTTAAAAAAGTAAAACGGAAATACCTTAAACAAAAAAGTCAACAGACAATCAAACATGAAGTTAAACCAATCCATACCGGGAACCGAAAAACTGATCATGGGCATTGACCCGGGTACTAGTTTTATGGGTTATGCCATTATCAAAACTTATGGTAAAAGCCAAAAGCCTGAATTGATGGTATCCGGAATCATCGATATGAATAAAATCACCGATCCCTACATCAAATTACAACGTATTTTCAAACGTACACTGGAAGTGATTGACAGCTACCAACCGGATGAATTGGCTATAGAGGCCCCGTTTTTTGGAAAAAATGTTCAATCGATGCTGAAACTCGGACGTGCGCAAGGTGTGGCTATAGCCGCAGCCTTACAACGGGATATTCCTATTTTCGAATATGCGCCTAAAAAGGTTAAAATGAGTGTCACAGGACTGGGTAGCGCTTCTAAAGAGCAAATTGCCGTATTGCTGGGAAAGTTTATGATTGTAAATACAACATCGACTCTGCTCGATGAAACCGATGCCATCGCTATTGCATATTGTCATTATTTGCAAAGCAGCAGCCCTTTCGCTTCCTCGGAAGGAGATAGTTACAAAAACTGGAGCGATTTTATCAAAAGAAATCCAGATAAAATACGATAGAACAAGCAGTCCGATATCCAATTTCACTATCGCCTCAGTGTTTTGCGGATAAAATGAATAAAATCGTGATATAAGATCGGTTTTACAAAAAAAGAAAGGGTCAAACCATGCCGATTTAATTCTTTATTCTGAACATCCGAAGGCTCAGCTGTAAGCACTACAATCGGCGTTATAATACTGGCAAAACTTTGTATCGTGTTGTAATCCGATTTTAAGAAATCGACATCAATCAACATCAAATCGCACTCTTTCTTTTTAGCGTACGTAAACATCTCCGTACATGATTGAACATTGCGTACTACGCAATCACTTCTTAGAATTTTCTCTATTAGTTTAAAATCTAAATGCTGACAAGCCAGAAGTATTTTTTTCATACTATTTGCTTTTAATAGTTATACTTAGTCGTCCATGCAACATTTTTAAGATAGATAACAGAAGCATTTTCCCTCTCTACCACATGTTGCAACCACCAGAAGCAGTCTATTTTATCTCCATCTAGGCCCAAAATCTCTCAAAAACTAGTTCAATAAAGATTAGCATACCTTGCAAATATATAAAATAAAAAAAATATCATACAAGAAATTTTAGGAAAATATTATACTTTTTTTTGAGAAAATTATTCAAAGAACCATAAATCCCCTTTGTGATCGGAAGTTATAGAAGATTTTTCAAAGAAAAATCTCTCTTCTCCAAAAGCAGGTTTCAACTGGCTAAACCAGGTTGCCTTCGGATCGTAGGCTGCAAAAAATGGAATATCCACCCAAGCAGGATTACGCCCTTGTAAAAAACGCAATACAAAAACTTTTTCTCCTTTAACTGTTGCTGTACCTAATATTTGGATTTTACCAGACAGATCGCTCATACTTGGTCCCCGGACTGTCCGACACACCCCACTTACCTGACGGTAAGCCCGTCGGTAAATATCCCAGCATTTTTCCAATGGGAGTTCGAAATAATGACGGGCTCCGGTATCCCTGGCTACAAACATGTAGTAAGGTATACAATTCAGATCTATTTGCTTACGCCACATTTCCGCCCATATTTCAGGACTATCGTTAATATGTCGCAATAACGGAGATTGTGTACGAATCTGAGCTCCGGTATTTCTAATACGGGCTATCGCTCCCCGGGCAGCCGAAGTAGAAAGTTCCACCGGATGGTTAATATTGGCTTGTATTGTAAGATTCTTACCTGATATCACAATCCTTTCAAACAGCCGGAGAATATCATCAGTATCCCGATCCGATAAAAAGCGATACGGCCAATACGACAACGCCTTCGTACCGATACGAATGGTCCGGATATGTTCGTAACCCGAAGCCAGTAATGCATCAATGTATGAGGCCAACAGAGAGGCGTTGAGCGTCATCGGGTCACCGCCGGTAAAAAGTATATCCGTTACTTTAGGGTGTGCTTTCAAATATTTCAACAGCAAGTCGATCTCTTTCATCGCAAATTTAAATCCGTGCATACCTGAAAATTGGGGCCAGCGAAAGCAGAAAGTACAGTAAGCATGACAAGTTTGTCCCTGACTGGGGAAAAAAAGTACCGTTTCATTATACTTATGCTGCACGCCCTTTAAACGAATATCTCCCAACATCGGTACATTATGCTCCTGACCGGCAGGATTGGGATTCAGTTCCATCCGGATCGCATTGATTTTTAATTGCAGTTCTTCTGCTGTTGCCCCGTGATCCAATAACTTCTTTATTACGCCATAATGCTTCCTCTCCAACATGCCGCGTCGAGGAAAATTCAAGGTAAACATAGGATCATCGGCAATATTATCCCAATTTATTAGCTCTTCTACAACGTAATTGTTAGTTTTAAAAGGCAGTACACGCCCCACCACTTCGACTGCTTCCAGCTCTTCCCCGGTAATTTTTGATAACTGAGGAAGGCTCCTGTAATTACTCAAGGTATAAGCTTGATAATTCTTTTTCATATATAAAAGATTTGAAAATTTATAAACAGAATAAGATTATTAAGCCAACTTATGGCATGTAAAGACTGTGTCTCTATCTCATTTATTTCTCTTATTCCCCACCCCTACTCTTAAACTTATCCGTCATTGGAACTCACTCCATGCAAACAGAAGAATCTATGATAGTTAAAAACCGTCTTATGATAGAAAAGCCAAACAAAAGTTTATGCTATTAAAAAATGACAGATAGGTAAAAATAGCAATAAAAATTGAAAATCAAAAATTTTTCAGGCTATTATACTATCTTTGCATCTGTTAAGTAGAAAAAATAACAACTGAAATGAACGATAATGACCGTATAAAGCCTATCTGCCTGGAACAACTTTTTAAGAGTAAAAATCCCAGGTTGGCTGCTATTATCCCCGGATTTGTGTATGCTTTACTGAAACGGATTATATGCATCGATCAAATTAACGATTTCATTTCAAAGTATGGGGACCGAAAAGGAATCGATTTTGCCGATGGTATCCTAGAGTATCTCGACATATCATTTTATGTGGAAGGACTAGAAAATCTCCCGGAGAAGAACGGAAGATATATCTTTGTTTCCAATCACCCGCTCGGCGGGCCGGATGGGATTATACTGATCTCTTTTTTAGGAAGGAAATATCCAAACTTAAAGTTTCCGGTCAATGATTTATTACTAAACCTGAAAAACCTGAATAATATATTCCTGGCTGTTAATAAGCACGGCAGAATGGCAAAAAAGGCTGCTGCCGAAATGGAGGAAGCGTATGCTTCAGACAATCAGATTATCACCTTCCCCTACGGGATGGTAAGCCGTAAGAATCATGGAGTAATCAAAGATCTGGTATGGCACAAGAATTTTGTAACCAAAGCGATACAATATCAGCGAGACATCGTACCTATCTTTATCAGTGGTGCAAATTCACCCTTCTTCTACAATCTGGCCAACTTTCGTAAAAAGCTCCATATCAAAACCAATCTGGAAATGCTGTTCCTGCCCAAAGAGACCTTTAAAAAGCAGGGGCAATCTTTTACGATCAAAATAGGAAAACCCATCCCATGGCAGCGATTCGACAAAAATAAAAAACCGACAGAATGGGCCGAAGATATAAAAGAAACCGTTTATCGGCTATAATATCTCCTGCCACTGCCGTTTCTTCTTTTTATTTATTATTTAAACGCCTCGATGTTATACATTCCACCCCACTCCAGCACACTATAGTAGTCGTTCATCGTACCACCTATACGGGGAATATATACTGTGACTCCGCTGTATTTGTCGGGATTAACTTCGATTTGGGCAATCTGACCACTGGTAGTCCAGACACGCTGTGTACTTGCCTTATAGATCACTGTTTTATTTAATTGGTCAGAGAACGCCTGATACTCCGATGTTGTGGCCAATTGTTTGATATAGTCGCCAAAATCGGAAAAAACAGGCGGATTAAACAGATCATAAAACTGTATAGCCTTTAAATTCAAAGCAGCAATCTGAGCTTCTTTTCCCTGTAATATATCTTTTGTCATGTCGAACAACGGGGTCAACTCCGATGTCTTTACCAATGTTATCGTTGCCGATCGATACTTTGTATCCGGTAAAGTATTATAATGTTCATAATACTGCCGGCACACCTCTTTCAGGTCGGCCTCATTTTTAAAGAGTAAAGGAACGATTTTATCATAAGGTAATCCGGCGGCGTTATACTCCTGCATATCCAGGACCTCCGCCGGAGAAGCGATGATATAATCACATTTTTCCCGTAGTTCGTACATCACTTCGATAGAACTCATAAAACAGACATCAAAAATGATAAAATCGAACTTATCCTCTATTGCCGAAGCCATATCCGGAATCTCTATCACACTGCCTCCGTTATCCAGTGCAAATGATCTGGTGCGTATCTCTTCAGTAGCAGATGAAGTAGCAGTACGTTTCAATAGGCTACGGCTTCTAAAAAACGGATTTTGTGCAGGAAGCCAGCCTGTACCATGCGACCAACAGATCAAACCATAAGAATCGGCCGGAAACAATTCTTTTGTCTCCCGGATCACCCGCGTTAATGTAGCCGACGATGCCGAATTTTCCTGGCCATAAGCTTTAATCATTACCATTTCTACAACTCCCTGTTTCGACTTTAATCTTAACAATTGGGCCCCACTCGGCTTATCCAGATATATAATCCAGTTTCCGTCACATCCCTTCATCCCTTTTTTCATCAACTCTATGTTTTGTTGATCAGAGGATAAATCATTCGCCGCCATATATACCAGAATCGTCCGCGTTTGAGGATCGGTTTCCTGATCATGTGATGAACAAGATGCTAACAATACAAAACATAATATTGAGATATAATAAAGATAGGTTTTTGCCATAATACATTACTATTCAAATACTTAATAAATCATACACAGGTCTGAAATTCATATACAAAGATAACAAAAAAAGAAAGATTAACCTAGAAATCACCGCAATTTTTTTACAAAATAAGACAATGCCTGCTATCTTTTTTCTCACTATTCTTCTAGGTTCCGGGGCTCCGGGTATCCGTTTTTAACTTAAAAACACTATCTTTGCCCAGATATTGACCTGCATAACTTTGTGTAGGAGCGGATAGTAGATGATTAAATTTAAAAAGAATGCAACCTGTTATTTATCCTGTTGAAAAAAAGAAACTTTTAGCAGAACTTACGGAAGAAAGACTTGTGCGGAAGACAAATAAGGGAGGAAACGATATATATACATTCAATGCTTATAGCGCACCCTATCTGATGCGTGAAGTAGGGAGAATCAGAGAACTCACTTTTCGTTCGGCCGGAGGCGGTACCGGAAAAGAGATCGATATCGACGAGTTTGATACGGATCGGGACTCTCCTTATCAACAACTCATTGTATGGGATTCAAAAGAAGAAGAAATTATCGGAGGATACCGGTACATCGTATGCAATAACCTGCCGCTGAATGCCGAAGGAGAACCGAAACTGGCTACAACCGAACTATTCCACTTATCCGACAAATTCAAAGCAGAGTTCTTACCGAAAATGATCGAGTTGGGACGTTCTTTTGTACACCCGCTCTATCAATCCACAAAAATGGGTCGCAAGTCCCTTTTTGCTTTGGATAACTTATGGGATGGACTGGGGGCCCTGACTGTAGACCATCCTGAAATGAAATACTTCTTTGGAAAAGTCACCATGTATACTAGTTTTAATATTGATGCCAGAAACATGATTCTTTTCTTTATGAAGAAATATTTCAACGACGACGAAAAGCTGATCACCCCCATTCATCCATTGAAAATAGAGATTGATGAACAAATGATGGAACAGGTTTTCACCGGAGCAAACTACAATGAGGATTACAAAATATTATCAAAATATGTCCGGAATTTAGGAGAGAATATTCCGCCGTTGGTAAATGCCTATATGAGCCTTTCGCCTTCAATGAAGACATTCGGTACGGCTATCAATCCCGGCTTTGGAGGAGTTGAAGAGACTGCTCTCCTGATCAATATCGAAGAGGTTTACGAAATCAAAAAAATACGACATATTTCTACTTATATTCCAAGACTTTTAAAGCGAAAGAGATAACATCTCCAATGCTTAATCTTCCGTATCCTGCTTCATTCCGGCAATTTGTTCTACATTCAAATCGCTCTCATTGCTATTGCCACCAATATCGTAATGCTTCAGCGGATTGCGTGAAAGTTCGATATCCATTGTCCGGTTATTGAATACATCTATTCCGACATACATGGCATTTCTCAGGGCAAGTTCGTCAGCAATACCCTTTCCTACGATATCATAAGCCATACCATGCACGGTAGAGGTAAAAACAATAGGTAAGCCGGCTATCAATAAGGCTCCGCTATTTCCTTCAATAGCTTTAAAAGGGACCATCCCCTGATCATAGTACATTGCCAAAACCGCATCAAATTTTTCAAACTCTATTCCACTGAAAAAACTATCGGCAGCATAAGGCCCCAACGCCATAATTCCATTGTTTCTTGCATTCTCAATTGCAGGAACAATAATATCTTTCTCCTCCTCTCCATACAACCCCTGCTCTCCGGCATGAGGGTTAAAACCCAAAACGGCTATGCGGGGTTTGCGTATTACAAAATCCTTTCTCAGACAACTGTCTAAAGTTTTAAGTTTGTTGAAAATATTGTTTCTCGTTATATTGGCAGGAACATCTTTTAACGCAATATCGGTCGTAACAAAGCTGATTTTCATCTTTTCCCCGATAAACAGAGGTAAAACATGTTGCACATTATAGCGTTTCGCTAAATACTCAACACTTCCTGCAGTACCTTCGGTTCTGAAACTGGTAGCCCCTTGCGGAGCTCCTACTAATACGTCCAGCTCTTTTTTATCCAATTCATCCAACCCATGCTTTAAGGCTAACATTGCTGCACCGTCCGATTCCGGAGTCTCCATGCCCAGATCGACCTTTACTGCATCATCCACGCAATTTACGATATTACACCGCTTGGCGTTTGCATCCCGGGCATGTAGAATACTATTCAGGCTAAAATTCTCTATATTTAAAGTTTTACGGTGATATGCCGCAACCTTCGATGATCCGTAAAGAATAGGAACACATACTTCACATACCTTGTTCTCTGCCATCATTTTAATGATGATTTCATACCCTATTCCGTTTACATCTCCGTGTGCTATACCGACTTTCAATTTATTCTCCATTGTGTAAAAACTTTATGTCTTGCAAATATACATAAAAAAAAGAGGCATACGCCTCTTTTTTCCATTTTGTTAATCTCTTTTCTTTACGGTTTTTTGAGTATCGGTTTATCCGGTCTATCCGTAAGTTCCGTCTTTTCTGGCTTGGGTAGCAATGCCTTTCTTGAAAGACGTAATTTACCGGTTTTTTTATCGACCTCCAGCAATTTTACCTGGATATGGTCGCCTTCCTTCAATACATCTTCCACCTTCTCTATGCGTTTATAATCGATTTCCGATACATGCAGCAACCCGTCTTTACCAGGCAATATCTCTACAAAAGCGCCAAAAGGCATAATCGATTTAACAACTCCTTCATAAATCTCTCCCTCTTCCGGCTTTGAAACAATCCCTTTGATCCTGGATACTGCAATCCGGATAGATTCAAGGTTTATAGCAGAAACATTGACTATACCTTGATTTCCTACCTCTTCAATTGCAATCACAGCTCCCGATTTCTCCTGGATGTCCTGGATGATTTTTCCTCCCGGTCCGATAACGGCACCGATCTGATCTTTATCTATAATCAATGTTTCAATTCTCGGAGCGTGTGGTTTCAGATCCGGGCGTGGAGTTGCAATGGTATCCGTAACAAACTTCATAATATGTAACCGTCCTCTCTTTGCCTGCTCCAGGGCCTGTTCCATAATCTCATAAGAGAGACCGTCCACTTTTATATCCATTTGGGTAGCAGTGATTCCGTCTACAGTTCCGGTAACTTTAAAATCCATATCTCCCAGGTGATCTTCATCTCCCAAGATATCAGATAATACGGCATATTTTGCACATCCTTTATCCGTAATCAATCCCATAGCGATACCTGTCACCGGTTTTTTAATCGGTACTCCGGCATCCATCAGAGCCAGAGTTCCAGCACATACGGTAGCCATCGAAGAGGAACCATTCGATTCCAGAATATCCGAGACCAAACGTACGGTATAAGGATATTCCTCCGGCATTACCCCTTTCAGCGCCCGAAGGGCCAAGTTTCCATGCCCGACTTCCCGGCGTCCCACTCCCCGGGATGCTTTTGCTTCTCCGGTAGAGAATGGAGGAAAATTATAGTGCAACAAGAAGCGGTCTTTACCTTGAACCGTGGCTTCGTCAATCAATTTTTCATCCAGTTTGGTACCGAGTGTAACGGTAGATAAAGATTGCGTTTCTCCTCTTGTAAACAACGATGCACCATGAGGTCCAGGCAGACAATCCACCTCGCACCAGATCGGACGGATCTGCTCGGTTGTACGCCCGTCAAGACGTACGCCCTCATCCAGAATCATTCTTCTCACTGCTTCTTTCTCTACGTCATGGTAATATCTACCCACTAACGTCTTTTTTGCAGCTTGATCTTCTTCGCTTAAAGTTGCAAAGTATTCTGCCTTTACTTCATCGAATAACCTTGCGCGTAAATGTTTGTCTGCATTGCACTGCCTTGCCGCGCTATATACCTTCTGGTAGCATTTCTCCCATACGTCTTTACGCAATTCTTCATCGTTATTTTCATGAGAATAGAGGCGTTTTACCTTTCCGACAGTTTCAGCCAATTCTATCTGCGCCCGGCACTGCTCTTTTATCGCTTCATGTGCAAATTTAATTGCATCCAACATCACTTTTTCGGACACCTCTTTCATCTCTCCTTCCACCATCATGATATTTTCCATCGTGGCTCCTACCATGATATCCAGGTCGGCCTCTTTCATTTGGGACGCAATAGGATTAATTATAAACTCGTCTTTTATACGAGCCACACGAACCTCTGAGATCGGACCGTGAAACGGGATATCGCTGACCGCAATAGCCGCAGAGGCGGCTAAGCCGGCCAATGCATCCGGCATCGACTCCTCGTCGCCGGAATATAATATTACCTGTACGAAAGTTTCCGCGTGGTAATCATCCGGAAACAGCGGCCTCAACGCCCTGTCGATCAACCTTGATATCAGGATTTCATAATCGGAGGCCTTTCCTTCCCGTCTGGTAAAGCCTCCTGGGAAACGTCCCAAAGCGGAAAATTTTTCTTTATAATCTACCGATAATGGCATAAAATCCACATCCGGTCCCGCCTCCTGAGCTGATACAACTGTGGCCAGCAGTACGGTTTTGTCCATTGTCAATAGTACGGCTCCATCTGCTTGCTTAGCCAGCTTTCCGGTTTCCAACGTAATTACTCTTCCGTCTTTTAGAGTAATGTTCTTTTTAATAACATTCATAATTTCTTGCAGTTAAAATGATAATCTTTTAACAGGATTCTTTTAAGATAATAGAGGAAGGAGGAGGAGGATAAAATAAGCCCGGGCTTAAGCCCGGGTTTACATATAATTATGTAGGTAATTTACACTATAATTACTTACGTATATTCAATTCTTTAATGATAGCACGATATCTTTCAATATCGATATTCTTCAGATAGTCTAGCTGCGCTCTACGTTTTCCTACTAATTTGATTAACGCTCTCTGTGTCCCGAAATCTTTTTGATTTGCTCTCAAATGCTCTGTCAAATGGTTAATACGGTAGGAAAATAAGGCAATTTGAGACTCTGCAGAACCCGTATCCTTATTAGACTTCCCGTACTTTGTAAAAAGTTCTTGTTTCTTTTCAGATGTTAAGTACATGGTTTCTAACTCTTTAATTAATTTACATTTTTAAAACAGCACAAAGATATACTTTATTCAACTACAAACAAAACATTTACTCAAAAAAAGAGCACAATTTACGAATAGGGTCACGCTCTTTTCTCTTTTCGCCTGATGCGCCATACCTCAATAATTCCGGGAATAATAGAGACAATAATGATCCCGATCATTATAAAGCTCAGATTTTTCTTTACAAATTCCTGTCCTCCGAAAAAATAACCGATATACATGAATATACTCACCCAGATAACGCCTCCGATAACATTAAAACTGGCAAAACGTTTATAGCTCATGTGTCCCATGCCGGCAACGAAAGGAGCAAATGTACGTATGATCGGAACAAAGCGAGCCAGGATAATGGTTTTTCCGCCATATTTCTCATAAAAAGCATGAGTCTTTTCAAGATAGCTTT
This sequence comes from Marinifilaceae bacterium, assembly GCA_031553705.1. Classification (GTDB taxonomy): domain Bacteria; phylum Bacteroidota; class Bacteroidia; order Bacteroidales; family Marinifilaceae; genus JAVBLD01. The sequence continues at coordinate 30,141 of JAVBLD010000043.1, forward strand.
GTTTAAATATTTTCGAATTAGGGTTACTAAACAGTTTTTCACCGAAAAATTTTCCGATCATATAATTTACCGCATCCCCAAGAACTGCCGCACCGATCAATAAAAGCACCATCAGATGTACATTAATATTATTCGATCCGACAGCGGCAAGCGTTCCGGCGACAAACAAAAGAGAATCACCAGGTAGAAACGGAGTAACCACCAATCCCGTTTCACAAAAAATGATCAGAAACAGAATTGCGTAAATCCATGTTCCGTATTCGGCAATCAATTCTACCAGGTGAGCATCGATATGCAGAATAAAATCAATGATATAATGGATAATTTCCATATTACCGATTGTTTTTGTATTTAAAGATCGCAAATATAATGACTATTTTTTGTAATAATGCAGACAATAACTGAATTTATTGCCTTTCTAAAATTATCTATTCTTCGTTCGTCGTCTGTAGTTTATTTTCTACCTTTGTGATAATAAAACTTTGAGCATTATACATTTCATAAACAGAAACTTTAAAGACTGAAAAATACCAAGACTATGAGAAGGATCATTTCATTAATATTCATTATCATTCCGCTATGTATATGGGGGCAAAAAGCAAAAATTGATTTCAGTGAAACTTCTCATAACTTTGGAAATATTAATGAAAAAGGGGGGAATGCGGTTTATGAATTTGTCTTTAAAAACTCCGGTACGACTCCTTTGATCCTGAATGATGTAAAAACAGGATGCGGATGCACTACTTCCGAGTGGAGTAAACAGCCAGTTCTTCCGGGAGCTTCCGGAAAAATCAAAGTATCCTTCGATCCGATTGCCCGTCCCGGAGCGTTTATGAAAAGTATTACAGTCTATTCTAACGCCGAAGCCCCGATTGTATCGTTAGTTATCAAAGGGAATGTTACCCGTAAACCGGCAGGTCCATACGATGCATACTTGTATATTGCTGGGCCAGTCAGGCTTATGACGGAAAACATCAATTTAGGCAGCATCAGTAACACCCAACAAATTGAAAAAAATATCGAAGCAGTCAACTCCGAGAGTAAAGTGGTTACCCTGACTGCAAATTCTCCGGGACAGTACGCCAAGGTGACGGTTACCCCAACAAAATTAAAAAAAGGAGATAAAGCAACCATCCGGATTGTATATGATGCCTCGGCAAAACAGGACTGGGGCTTTGTTTCGGACAAAATAGACCTTTTAGTGGATAACCAGGTAAAAGGATCCCTTATCGTATCGGCCAATATTTATGAAGATTTCTCAAAATACAACAAAAGCAATTTTGCCGACGCGCCGATAGCCGTTTTTTCCACAAAGGACATTGCATTAGGTAATCTAGCTCCGAACACTACCAAGACACATGAATTTTCTATCCAAAACAACGGTAAATCGGATTTGATCATCCGGAAAATCCGGCCATCAGACGAATCGATGACCGTAACTCCTGCAACCAATATCATTAAACCGGGAAAGGAAGCAAAAATTAAGATCGAACTAAAAACCGAAAAAGAGACCGGTTCAAAAATAAAATTCATTGCATTTATATTAAATGACCCTAAAAACACGGTTACAAACTACCGGTTAACGTATGATGTTAATTAAACAGGTGCCAGATGTGGTTTATAAAAGATATAAGGCTTAATATTCAATCTATAGTATATGAAGTTTTCATTCCTGGTTGCGTTTTTATTATATTCAGTTGCAGCCTTTACACAAAATAACGGCATACTTAGTTTTGACAAAAAAGAGATTCATTTAAAGGACTTAAAAGCGGATAATGTTCCGACAACCGTTATCTTTACATTCAAAAACACCGGCGATCAGCCCTTAATTATTACCAGGATTTCGCCAGTAAGCAACTTATTGGGCGTCAAGTGGGACAAAACTCCTGTCCTTCCCGGAACCTCCTCTGCCATTACGGTATTCTTCAGTTCAAACCAGATGCCCGAAAATTTCAACTACTCCATTCTTGTCTATTCCAATGCCCAGAATAACAAGGAAGAACTGAATCTCAAAGCTAATATTATCGATAATCCCGATAAGCTGGAATTGCTTTATAAATACAATATGGATGGAATAAAATTCAAAACCGATATAATTTCATTCGAAAAAGTATATACATACCAAAAAATATCCGATACGTTATATTTTTATAATTCGCGGGAAGACTCTGCCGCCATTGGTACAAGCTACATACCTTCATCCCTCAGTGTAAAAATCCAACCCCCAAAAATAGCTTCCGGCAAGACCGGTATGATCGTCATCACGTTTGACGCTGTTAAAAAAAATGATTACGGCTATGTTTATGAATACGTCCTGCTAACCATTAATGGTAACAGGAATAATCCTGTTAGCCGGATAACAGTAACCGCCAATATTACAGAGGATTTTTCCAAATTGACCAAGCAGCAACTGGCAAATGCACCGGTCGTTTCGTTCGATAAAAAAGAGGCTGGTTTTGGTACTATTGCTTCCGGATCAAAAGTGGATTGCCACTTTTCCATTAAAAACAACGGAAAAAGCAACCTGATTATCCGTAAAATCAAAGCCGGATGCGGGTGTACTACTGTCAATATCGGAGAAACAAGCCTTGCTCCGGGTCACGCCTCGACTATCCAAGCAACATTTGACTCTTCAGGCAGATCAGGCCGTCAATATAAAACGATTACCGTGATTACGAACGATCCGAAAACGCCAGAAGAAATCCTGACTATTTCAGGCGATGTTAAATAATCCTTTTTTTTATCTTTGTTGGTTGAATCAAGTATGATAACATGTTCGTACTTTGTTTGGGATTTAAACCAGACAACATAGCCAGGTATTATTTTAAAAGGAAAAAAACGTGATATACCCAGACAGTTTTGAAACAAAGATAAAGTTCGACAAAATCCGGCAACTGATCAGCAATTACTGCATTAGCGACATGGGGAAGGAATTGGTTGGCCGTATGACTTTCTCGGATAGCCATGTTTATCTCCGGGAAACTCTGGAAGAGGTATCCGAATTTATGGACATCCTGAAAGAGAAAGATAGTTTTCCGGACGGACACTTTACCGATGCACGCAGTTTTCTTCATAAAATACGAATCGAGGGACTCTTTTTAGAAGTAGCAGAGCTTATGGCTCTGAAAAGTGCATTGGAATCATTACATGCTGTTATCCGTTTTTTTAACGGGAAAAGCAACCTTTATCCTATCCTGACTCAAAAAGCCGGTAAAATACACTTGTTTCCTTATATATTGCAGCGTCTGGAAGCCATTCTTTCGAAGCATGGCAGTATCAAAGACAGCGCATCGCCGGAACTCGGAGACATACGCCGGCGACTGATTAAAAAGCAAAGTAATATATCCAAACGGATGCAGGCGCTATTACAACAAGCGCAAACAGAGGGCTGGGCAGATAAAGAGAGTGCTATTGTTATCAGAGACGGAAGGATGGTAATTCCTGTTCCTTCTGCCCATAAACGGAAAATCAACGGGATTGTCCATGATGAATCGGCTACCGGAAAAACATCGTACATCGAACCGGCAGAGATTGTCCAGACAAATAACGAAATCCGGGAACTGGAACTGGAGGAAAAGAGGGAAATTATCCGTATTTTACGTCAATGTGCAAATGACATCCGTCCTTATATAGATGATCTGATTCCGGCTTATGAATTTTTAGCTTATATCGATTTTGTAAAAGCGAAAGCGAATTTTTCCATCCATATCGAAGCCATTGTCCCGGCATTTGACGATCGTCCCGAAATGTTATGGTATCAGGCCAGGCACCCGTTGCTCTTATTGAGTCTGAGGCAGGCAGGTAAACCTCTGGTCCCGCTCAACATTGAGATCAACGAAGAACAACGCATTATCGTGATCTCCGGTCCGAATGCCGGAGGTAAATCGGTATGCCTGCAAACCACAGGGTTATTGCAATATATGTTCCAATGCGGACTCCCCATACCGGTCAGTGAGGCCAGCAAGTTCGGCCTGTTTAGCAATATCCTGATCGACATGGGCGACGAGCAATCAATAGAGAATGACCTGAGCACATACAGTTCGCATCTTATCAATATGAAAAATTTCGTCCGGTATGCCGACAATAAAACACTCATTCTGATCGATGAATTCGGGACCGGTACGGAACCTATGCTTGGGGGAGCCATTGCCGAATCGATCCTGAAAACTTTAAACCAGCAACATGTCAAAGGGGTTATTACCACCCACTATACCAATTTAAAACATTTTGCCTCGTCTACTCCCGGTATAGAAAACGGAGCGATGCTTTACGACAATCATCGGATGTTGCCGTTATTTGAGCTCCATATCGGTAAACCGGGTTCATCGTTCGCCTTCGAGATTGCCCGGAAAATAGGACTGCCTAAAGAGATTCTGGACGATGCGGCCGCCAAAATCGGAGAAGATCATATCAATTATGATAAACATTTAAAGGATATCGCAAGGGATAAGCGTTATTGGGAAGAAAAACGAAGAAAAATCCATGATAATGAGAAGCGACTGGATGAAATGATTGAGAAATACAGCCAGGAACTCAATGAGGCGTCTCGATTGCGGAAAGAGATTATCAAGGAAGCCCAGGAAAAAGCCAAAGAGATTATTGACAAAGCCAACAAAACAATTGAACAGACGATACGTGAAATAAGAGAGAATCAGGCGGAAAAAGAGAGAACAAAACAGTTACGCCAAACCCTGGAGACAGAAAAGGAACAACTGCTTACCCAAGAAATAACGGAAAAGGAGGATCGGATCCGCAAAAAGATGGAGCAGATAAAAAACAGGCAAGAACGGAATAAGCAAGTCCCTATTAAAGAGAAAAAAGGAAGAGTAATTCCGGAAGGAGCCGATACCGCTTCAAAAAAAACAGAAAAAGAAGAGGAATGTTTACAAGAAGGCGATCTGGTAAATTTGCCTAATAAAACCGTCGGCGAAATCATCGAACTAAGCGATAAAAGCGCTGTAGTAGCTTTAGGTAATCTGATGACAACAATAAAACTGTCACAATTAAAAAAGATATCCGGAAACGAAGCTAAACGAATCAGGCAAAACCAACCCCGGAAAACTTACTCTAATTTCCTGGAAAACATTAGCCAGAAGCGAATGAATTTCAAGCCGGAAATTGATGTACGGGGTATGCGTGGTGACGAAGCGTTGCAAAAGGTGATCGATTTTATCGACGAAGCGGTCATACTCAGCTATAAGGATATCCGTATCCTGCACGGTACAGGTACCGGTGCCTTACGGCAAATCATTCGCCAGTATCTCCAGACAAATCCTGTCGTTGCATCTTATGCCGACGAACAGGTGCAACTCGGAGGCTCCGGTATTACAGTTGTAAAACTAGATCTTTAAGATATACCCGTGCATGTTGTGATATCATATAGAACCAGAAAAGATTTAAAACTAAGGGCAAATAGAAAGTATGAAGAGGAATAGAAAAAATTTTTGGATATACATCGGAATGGTCTCTCTATTCGGTATTTTAATTTATGGAGCGCTCGACATGAGTAAAATGTTTCCTCCCAGTTCAGTATCTTCATCATTCCATTCTGAGAGCAGCGCTTTCGAAATGTTTAAAAGTATCATTACAACCAATTTAGAAAACTCCTTTACTATATTGTTATTTCAAATCATTGTAATTCTGATTACCGTCCGGCTTTTTTCCCAGATATTCAGATTCATCGGACAACCAGGCGTTATTGGAGAAATTACTGCAGGTATTGTGCTAGGTCCCTCTCTATTAGGATATTTTTTCCCTGAATTCTTTCATTTCCTCTTTCCTCCCGAATCCCTAGGTAATCTGAATATACTGAGTCAAATCGGATTGATATTTTTTATGTTTATCATCGGGATGGAACTGGATTTCGGTACATTAAAAAACAAAATAAATGAAACTCTGGTTATAAGTCATGCCGGAATTGTCGTTCCTTTTTTCTTAGGTATCTCATCGTCTTTCCTTGTATATCAGAAATATGCTGCCGCTCAAAGTGAATTTCTTCCTTTTGCTTTATTTATCGGAATCTCAATGAGTATCACGGCTTTCCCGGTATTGGCACGTATTGTTCAGGAGCGAAATATGACTAAAAGTTCTGTTGGAATTCTTTCTATCGCTTCCGCTGCGAATGACGATGTCACTGCCTGGTGTCTGCTGGCCATAGTGATAGCCATAGTTAAAGCAGGTACCTTTACCAGCGCCCTATACACTATCGCTTTAACCTTACTGTTTATCGGATTTATCCTAGGGATCGTACGCCCATTCTTGAAAAAAGTAGGAAATATGTATGCCGACTCCGAAGTGATCAATAAAACATTTGTCGGATTTATCTTCCTAATTATGATTACTTCGGCCGTTATTACGGAAATTATCGGGATACATGCGCTTTTCGGTGCATTTATGGCCGGAGTGATTATGCCATCCAACATTGGTTTTAGGAAAATTATGATGGAAAAAGTTGAAGATATTTCACTGGTCTTTTTTCTACCGTTTTTTTTCGCGTACACTGGCTTACATACCGAAATAGGAGTCATTAATACTCCGGAACTGTGGGGAATATGTTTGTTCTTTATTTTTATTGCTATTCTGGGTAAGTTAGGAGGATGCGCGATAGCAGCACGCCTGGTTGGAGAAAGCTGGAAAGACAGTCTGATTATCGGAACGCTGATGAATACCAGAGGTCTTATGCAACTCATAGCTCTTAATATTGGTTACGAAATGGGAATATTATCTCCGGAAATATTTGTTATTTTGATGCTTATGGCTTTGGTTACCACTTTTATGACTACTCCCCTGTTGAACTTTATCAAAAAGCTATTTGCTGCCAGGAAAAAACAAATTGGCCATGCATTTAAACTTCTGCTCTCTTTCGGGCGGTTGGAAAGCGGAAAGACACTGCTCTCGCTTATGCACCTTATATGGGGTAAACAATTGAACGAGATTAATATTATTGCCGCCCACTATACGTTGGGAACCGATCTTAATCCGGTAAAAGCGAAACAGTATGCCCAAGAAAGCTTCAAATTCCTGGATGACGCAGCAGCAGACCTGCACCTGAAAATCGATAAACGATACAAGGTTACCGACAGGATAACTCATGAACTGATCCGGCTGACTGGTCAGGAGCAGATCGACCTTTTGTTATTGGGAGCAGGTCCCCGGTTTATGGAAAGAAAAATGATAGCTGCACCGGAACAGAGTAAATACCGTCCTTTTTTCCGGTTGTTTTCCATACTGCAGAACAACTCGCTTCACCTCCCCAATAATTTAATGAAAGAGAAAACGGAGGCTATGATCCAGAAAATAAATCGTAATATCGCTATTTTTGTGAACCGGAGCCCCGCATCTATTCATAAGCTATATCTCCTGATAGATGGGTATGAAGATATATCTTTACTTACCTATATACATTCTTTGGTTAAAAATGACGAAATTACCATCCGGGTCTGTTTCCTGAAACGGGATTCGGCCGACCCGATACTTCAGAAAAACGTAGCTGATATTATTACCGGTAATCCGAATCGTTTTATCATGGATGAACCTCTTTGCGAAAACCCATTATTGCGTCAACCGGACAACATGCTGATCCTAAGCTATAAGACATGTAATACCATTGCAAAGGATCAACCGCTTTACGAGACATTGCCGTCATTACTGGTAATTCGGGAAGCCAAAAAGAAAAATCTCCGGTCTACAAAAAATAATCATCGGTTGCCCTGATTTGCAAACTGAAGATAATACCAGAATGTTTTATTATACTTCTGTAAAGCCTGCTTGGCTATAGAAAGTTTTCCCTGGTATTGAGCCGTTATCCGGGTATATTCCTGAAAAGCCTGCCGGGTTTCGAAAGTGATCGGATAAGCTGAAGGATCCTGCTTTCCCATATCGATAGCCACCATCAATGCCTCTTCGTAAACTTTCGGTAACTTTTTCACAGAAGTATAAGGAGAGAGCCTTAAAATAGAGATAAACTTACCAAGTTCCCGATCCAGCAGTAACCCGCACAATATATAATCGACAACTTTCCGGTTGGATGGAGCAGCATCAAATACCCTTGCCATATCCGATAAAAACGGACGGGCTCCGATAAAGAAATTATTTCCTCCGACCTCAGTTTCCGGTAGATTTTGGTCGCGTTTTAACAACTCTATTTCCCGGTACCTGTCGTCGACCCATTTGCTATATAAAGTAGCGTTATCCAATATTTGCAAGTATTTTTCCGCCAGTCCGAAATCTTTTTTCTTGAGATGCAATTCGATCAGACTTTTCAATGTCCGGAAATCGACACTCCAGGGAGTACTCACCGACGCATCAAAGTTCCAGTGAATAGCCTCATTATACACTCCTAGCGTATTATAAAGCTCGCTTCCCCAAACCATATTCAAATACTCCAATGTACGAGGTAAATAGAGACATTCCGACCCATTCACCGGAAAATCGAATAAACGTTCAGGAAGAGCATCCTGTTTAGCCAATGCTAAGGTTGCAAAGTACAATATTCCCGTATTCGGATTTTTTATCGATTGTACAACCTCAAAAACCTTATCCTCATTACCGGAGCGTATTGCATGATCCATTGTCATCAGTTGTTCAAACTCCCGCTCGTAAACCCGCTGAAACAAATAGTATCCCATTCCCAGAATCATCGCAATGTTCAGTAAATAAATGATGATCTGCTTTTTCGCAACTCTTTTTCTAACCAATATTGTATACAAAAACAACAGAATTACCCAAGCGTATGTAATATAAACCAGTCTCCCGGCAAAAGGCATTTGGTCGATCTGGGAAAGGGTATAGAGTTTTCCGGCCGGTATAAGGCAAACCGTATGTTTCCACACATACGGGTAACAGAGCGGAAGGATTATCCATATTGGAATGATCAGGTAACGTACCGGTCCCCGGCTTTTCCAACATTCATACAGGATAAAAGTAAAATACAAAGCAATCACACCTCCCGGCGATAAGAGAATAAAGATCAGCGGAAATAAAAAAATAAAGGTCAGATATCTGTAATGTTGTTTTTTCACGCTCAAATAAAAATAGTTTAGCGCAAAAAAGAGCATGATCCGTACTGATTCGGCTACAACAAAGAAGTTGCTACACTGCAAGGCGAATACAAATAACACCGGAAAGATACGAAATACCAGCCATTTGTCATCCGGGTATATCTTATTCAATATACCACGTACGCAATACCAGACAATGACCAGGAAAAGCGTCTGCAATATGGCTCCAACGACCGGCCAACGATAAAACTGAGTGATAAAATAACCAACGTAATCCGATAATCCGCCGGGTTGTTCGAGATACCTTTTGAAATATTCCCAAGTATGCACAAAAAAACCGGATTCTTCCCAATAAAGGATATGATGGCGATAAAAAATAAACCAAAAAACAAATACCAACGGAAACAGTAGAAAAACTATACTCTCCGGATGTTTTATAATAGATTTATTACGACTCATAGTTATTTTATCTATAGACCTGATTCTTTATTTTACAGACACCGCAGTTACGGGGGAGAGCTTCACAGTATGTTCGATCTGATATGGAGTGATCTTTATCTCCGTGCGGATAAACTCCGGTATATTATACGATTTTAAAAAATAAGTATAGAAACGAGGATCCTTCTGCGGCAACAAAAACGGTTTGTGCATTTTTCCCTGTTGGTCGAATCTGGATATATAAAAACGGGTATACCGACCGTCCATACGGCGGCTACTGAATATGATCCACCTGCCGTTCGACGACCAGGAGTGGTAGCTTTCCACATCATCGCTATTCATAATCTCCGTATCCACATCATCACCGGTTGCCAGATCAATCATTCTTAGGTCAGCTTCTTTATGCCATATCGGAAATGCTCCGCAATCGGCCAATGTATAAAGCAGGTAACGACCATCCGGAGAGATCCGGGGAAAACTGGCACTTTTATTATGCTTAACCGGATCAAATACGGTTTCCAAAGAATCCGCCAACCGGCCGGTTTCTGGGTCAAAAGCTATACGGTAAATGCCATACTTTGTTTTCTGATATTCAAAAGGCATCTCTTTCGCCTCTGCACGACACATATAAAGCCATTTCCCATCCGGTGACCAGGCGGGGAATGTCTCAAAATATATTTTTTCATTAAAGCGATTGTCAACCAGAACTTTTTTATTCCGGACATCATAGATGATTAGGTCCGACGCCCGGTCATACACCTCTATTTTCTTCTCCTGGTAAGCATGAAAAGCCTGATTGGTATTATTTACAGAAAAAACAATATAATTACCGGAAGGGTGCCACATCGGATAAGTCCCCTGGCCGATAGTTTTTGAAGTGGCCAAATCGATTTTCTCGATTCTTCCGTTACTTACCACAATTGTTCCTCCGTTTTCTTTACGAACGTGAAACATAAAACTCCCGGCATCATAATTGTGGAAGGCATGGCAGTTCACACATCCTTTATCCAAAAGCGAATTATGTATAACAGGTTTCTCATCGAATGCAGTTAAATCGCGCTGATATATTCCCATCCCGCCCCATAATTCATAGCCCGGTTCAATCAGCCGATAAGCGATATGCGGATCTACCGGATCTTCTGCCACCATTATTTCAAAAGAATTGTATATCGACCACTCTTTTTGGTTTTTCATACGGGCACACACCTGTACCTCTAATGTTTTTCCCTTTTGTTCATATAGTACTTTTTTCCATCTCTTTTCCGGAATCCTAATGCTCTCTTTTCCTTTTATATGCATCAGTTCGGTGCCTCCGGACGTAAAACGGACATAACACCGGTCGGCATTCTTTACTTCAAAATTCAGCGGAGCAATATTGAAAGGTACCACCACACCGGTATAATCCGGAAATATATCAGGTAGCCCGGGCATTTGCCGGGCATTTTTCATGTTATCTCCACATCCGTATGCGAAAAGAAAACACGCAATCCAAAAAGTAAATACCTTCATCATAGTGTGTCAAACCGTCTTTCGAAACTCTTTAGTTTACTTTACAATCAAAAATTTTTTTTTCAAATCCGGTATTCCTATATCACCGCTTTCCGTATCCGGATCAATTTTTCCAGTACCCCTTCCAACAAATCCAAATGCAGCATATTTGCCCCGTCGGATTTAGCATTTTTAGGATCAGGATGTGTTTCAATAAAGATACCGTCAGCCCCCACTGCAATACCTGCCTTAGCAATTGTTTCAATTAGCTGGGGTTGTCCGCCGGTCACGCCCGACGACTGATTTGGTTGCTGCAACGAGTGAGTGACATCCACGATCACAGGGCATTGGCAAGTTTGTTGCATAATTGCGATTCCCCGGAAATCCACAATCAGATCCTGATAGCCGAACGTCGTACCGCGTTCTGTTACCACTACGTCTTCATTTCCCGATTCCCTCACCTTATCGGCAGCAAAACGCATCGCATCCGGTGAAAGGAACTGCCCTTTCTTGATATTCACAACCCGTCCGGTCTTTGCCGCAGCGACCAACAGATCCGTCTGGCGACACAAAAATGCCGGGATCTGTAACACATCTACATACTCGGCAGCCATAATGGCATCTTCAACACTATGAATATCGGTCACAACCGGTATCTGAAAATCTTTCCTGACTTTCTCCAAGATTTTCAATGCTTTTTCATCGCCGATTCCGACGAATGAATCCAGCCGCGAACGATTGGCTTTTTTAAACGATCCCTTAAATATGTAAGGAATACCTAATTTATCGGTAAGTTCAGAGATATGTCCGGCGATATCCATTGCCATTTTTTCTCCTTCAATCACACAAGGTCCAGCAAGCAAAAAAAACATTTCCTGATCTGTAATCTGTTTCAATATCTTCATATATTATTATTTAAATTTAGAAGTTAAGCCCCCCGCTTCTAACTAACATCTATCTATACTTTTTCCACCATATTTTCAATCGCTCCAGTATTTTCAGCTCCTGGGCGTTTTGCTGCGGTTTATAAAATACCGCCTGCTTCAGTTCTTCTGGCATATATTCCTGTTCTACGAAATTACCGGGATAATTGTGCGAATATTTATAATCTTTGCCATAATTCAATTCTTTCATCAGCTTGGTAGGCGCATTCCGCAAATGCAAAGGTACCTGTACGTTACCCGTCTGTTTTACCAATTGTATCGCCTCGTCGATGGCCAGATAAGCAGAGTTGCTTTTCGGCGAAGTCGCCAGATATACCAGGCATTCTGATAGTGTAATCCTTGCTTCCGGCATACCAATCTTATGCACAATATCAAAACACGTATTCGCTATCAGCATTGCATTCGGATTAGCCAGGCCGATATCTTCCGATGCTAAAATCAACAGCCGCCGGGCGATAAATTTAGGATCCTCTCCCCCTTCCAACATCCGCGCCATATAATAAAGCGCCGCATTCGGATCGCTCCCTCTTACCGATTTGATCATCGCCGATATGATGTCGTAGTGCTGCTCTCCATCCTTATCGTACATCAACGGGTTTTCCTGCAGCTCTCTCTTTACTGTTTCATTATCTATGACAATTTCGCCCACGGGCTGTGCATTTACCACCAATTCCAGGATATTCAGTACCTTTCTTGCATCGCCGCCGCTATATGAAATCAACGCTTCCTTTTCCTTTACCACAATCGGCTTCTCTTTCAGGTAAAAATCACTTGTTACCGCTTTGTCGATCAATTGCTCCAAATCTCTCTTCTCCAATGCTTTTAATACATACACCTGACACCGTGACAATAACGGAGAGATCACCTCAAAAGAGGGATTTTCGGTCGTAGCGCCGATCAAAGTAATCGTACCTTTCTCAACAGCTGATAACAAGGAGTCCTGCTGTGACTTCGAAAAACGGTGGATTTCATCGATAAAAAGAATCGGATTCGGAGTATTGAAAAACCGCTGACTTTCGGCTTTCTGAATCACATCCCGGACATCTTTTACTCCGGAACTAACAGCACTCAGCACATAAAAAGGTCGGTTCAACTGTTCCGCAACGATCGTTGCCAGGGTAGTTTTCCCGACGCCGGGAGGTCCCCACAGGATAAAGGAGGATATAACCCCTGACTCTATCATCTTGCGCAAAACCTTACCTTCTCCTACCAAATGCTGCTGTCCGATATAATCATCCAGCTTCTTCGGGCGCATTCGTTCCGCTAAAGGTTTATTATCCATAGACAAAGGTTATATTCTTTACAAAGATAGACATTTAATTTTTCATTTTCTTCCCCTTACTAAATGAAAAATAAAAAAGATAAAATAGGTTTCCTCAAAAATTTTGACCCGTACTCCACTTAATGTTGAAAACGAAACTCATCCACAATTTCCAACAATGCTGCTCCATATTTTTCTATCGTTTTCTTGCCGATGCCCGGTATCTTCATTAACTCCTTCCGGTCGGCAGGCAACAGGTTGCAGATCCCGACCAAAGCCCTCTGATGCAATATCGTATATGCCGGGAGTTTATACCGCTCAGCCTCCGTCTTACGCCAAGCCAGCAAGGTTTTATACAGCACCGGATTTTGGATATCATCCGATACAACCACCTTTTCCGGTTGCTTTTTCACTTTCGATTTTTCCAGCATCGATTTGGCTTTTGCCTCCAGATAATGCTTTATTGTAAATTCGCCGGAACAAGCCTCCAGTACAGCCAGTTTTACCATAGCTTCCTGGTGCAGACGCCCTAAAGCCTCGTTCAAGCTCTTAGCCACCTCTTTGTTATCGATCTCAGGCATCCCTTTTTCCAATAAAGGCTTAACAATTTCCGCCATATTCCGGTTAAAATAGTTCATCCCCTTGCCTATCCGCTCTTTTAACACTTCGTCATACTCATAGTCGGCGCTTTGCATCACCAGCCGGTGTAACTGCGGTTTGAATTTATCTCCGACATCCGCTATTTCCGTATGACACTTTTCTCGCTTTTCCCGCCATAATGCAGCCTGCTCCGGATAAACGTTTGCCAAATGCTCATTATATACCCGGGCTACTCCTGCAATACGCCGAAGAAGAGGTTTATAATCAAAACAATCTGCCAGTAATTCTAGGTAATAGGCGCGACGCGCATTCTTCAACTGTTCGCTGCCCGGCTGATTTTGTCCGATATATTCGGTAAAATTCTTGATTGCATGGTCATTGATTACGGCATAGCGATTTACCGGAGAACTTAGTACCAGTCCCTCCAATGTCTTACAACGGCTCAATGCCACATACACCTGTCCATGTGTGAAAGCAGAACCAGCATCAATGATGGCACGCTCAAATGTCAACCCCTGACTTTTATGTATTGTGATCGCCCAAGCCGCTTTTAATGGATACTGTTTAAAAGTGCCTTCCACAGTTTCAATAATATCCCTTGTCTCCGGATCTATCGTGTATTTTGTATTTGTCCATTCCCCCTCTGCAACCGCAATCTCATGGGCATCCCCCTCGCTCTTCACTACGATACGATCCTGGCTGATAGCCGTAATCATCCCTATTTTACCGTTATAATACCGTTTTTCAGACGAGGTATCATTTTGTACAAACATCACCTGCGCTCCTTTTTTCAAAATAAGGTGCTGATCGGTCGGAAAAGAGTATTCAGGAAAGTTTCCGGTAATCTCGGCAGCAAAGCTATATGCTTTTTCAACCAACGCATCCATTTTAGCTCCATTCAGCCGCTGAGCCTGATAATTATGAGTCGTCAGAGTAATATACCCTTCTTCGTCTTTCGGATCAAAACGGGGTATATACCGGCTGTTCAACTCCCGCAAAGTGGCCTCATCCGTCCGGTTATCCCTGATTTTATTCAATAAATCGATAAATTTCCGGTCGGATTGACGGAATACATGTGTCAGTTCAATACTGATATAAGATGTTTCCCGCAAAGCAATGCTATTAAAAAAGAACGGCGAATCATAATACTCTTTCAATAATGCCCATTCGTCCTCTTTCACTACCGGTGCCAATTGCTGTAAATCGCCGATCATCAATAATTGTACTCCCCCGAATGGCCTGGAATGATCCTTAAACCGGCGCAGTATGCCATCCACAGCATCCAACAAATCGGCCCGTACCATGCTGATTTCGTCAATTACCAACAGATCCAGACTCCGAATGATATCGATTTTAGTCTTACTAAACCTGTTCACATGTCCTTCTTTATCAGCCATCTGTACACTTTTCCCCACCACATAGGGGCCAAAGGGCAACTGAAAGAATGAATGAATCGTCACCCCTCCCGCATTAATTGCCGCTACGCCTGTCGGCGCCAGGACAATCATACGCTTCGGGGAAATCTGTTTCAGTTTACGCAAAAAAGTTGTCTTCCCGGTTCCCGCCTTTCCTGTTAAGAATACATTCGTTCCGGTATATTGAACAAAATCAAAAGCAAGTTCTATCTGAGGATTTGTTTCCATGTTTACAGCTGCCTATAAACGTTTTTGTTTTTATATAACAGGCCTAACGCTTCCACAAAGATAAAATAATCTTTAAATATATAAAAGTAAATTATTGACAGAACAACATCTATTAAAACGAATACCCTATCTTTTTCCGGACAAAAAATTAAGCGGCAGAATTCACATTATCGTTCATTAGTTCATATTATTTTTTCTGATATTCATATCATTAATTAAATATACAGATAACCGTCCTACGCAATCTTAATTGTAACACATTAGGTAACACGAAACACCCGAGAACACCCCTTCCTACTCCAAAATTCCCCAATTTCCCCTTCCGCAATCCGAAAATAGAAAATCCCATACGTTCTCGACGCGCGAAATTTAAGTCATTGATTACAAAATAAAAAGACAACCATTTCTGATTGCCTTTTACGAGCGAAAAACGGGGCTCGAACCCGCGACCCCGACCTTGGGAAGGTCGTGCTCTACCAACTGAGCTACTTTCGCATAATGTTCGTTAAATCGCACTGCAAATATAAAAACAAATTTTTATATCCAAAGCTCTCTTTTATAAAAATTGACTTCCTCCCTTGCAAAAAACCTCCTTCCGGCGTGATTTCTTTGCTATTTCGGTTGCCTTTTAATTTTATTACTTTACCTTTATACCTCGTTAACGGATCTAACATTGAAACCTATAATAAACTTAGTATAAGACTAATGTATATTACCGGACAGTTCATTGACTTTATTAATAGATCCCAAACCGAAAAGAATACAACAATGCTATGTTAGGATATGATTGAAGTCAGGAATGTAAAAAAAAGTTACGGCAAGCTACAGGTGCTAAAAGGGATTGATCTGATCGTCCCGGAAAAAAAAATCGTAACAATTGTCGGGGCCAGTGGAACGGGAAAAAGCACATTACTGCACATTTTGGGTACGTTGGACTATCCTGACAGCGGGGAGATCCTATACGATCATGTGAATATAGCGACTTACTCGCCTAATAAGCTAGCCCATTTCAGAAATAACAATATCGGCTTCGTATTTCAATTTCATCACTTGCTTCCAGAATTCACAGCATTGGAAAATGTTTGTATCCCAGCATGGATTAAAAAAAGGAAGAAAAAAGAGGTGGAAACAAGAGCATTAGAACTACTTGAACTGATGGGATTAAAAGAGAGAATCACCCATAAACCGAACGAGCTTTCAGGAGGAGAACAGCAACGAGTATCCGTAGCCCGGGCATTAATAAATAACCCTTGTGTTGTACTTGCCGACGAGCCGTCCGGTAATCTGGATTTCAAGACAAAACAGGAATTACATCGTCTCTTTTTCTCTCTCCGGGATGAACTGGGACAGACATTCGTTATTGTCACACACGATATGGAATTAGCGGAAATGTCCGATCAACAAATAAAATTAAGTGACGGGAAAATAACAGATTTTAATTTTTAGTTTTATCTTTGCGCATCTTTATTCAACAAAAGAAGCAAGAGTCCGAAATTTCAGAAAAACAAAAAATATGATAAGGAATAGACAATAAAGCAACCTTATCTTTTATCTTAACAAATTATATATGGAATATTCTAACGAACTTGATAAAGTCAGTTACTGCCTCGGCCTAAGTGTTGCCAGCAATCTAATCTCATCCGGAGTAACAACACTAAATGGCGAAGCATTTACTGATGCTATCGGTAGTGTATTTAGAGGAAAAACGCCGGAAATTACTCCGGATCAAGCCAATGATATACTACAGGCTTATTTCGAAAAGCTTCAGAAAAAGAGAGGGGAATCATCAAAAATTGCCGGAGAAAAATTTCTCGCAGATAATAGAACCAAGGAAGGAGTAATTACCTTGACAAGCGGTTTACAATATAAAATATTAAAGCAGGGCCAAGGAGCGAAACCTAAAACGACCGACAGCGTAAAATGCCACTATGAAGGTCGGTTGACCAATGGAACTGTTTTTGATTCGTCTATTCGTCGGGGAGAACCGGCCGAATTTCCGGTAGAAGGCGTAATTGCCGGATGGGTAGAAGCGTTACAGCTTATGAATACCGGTTCAAAATGGCAATTATATATTCCTTATGAACTGGCTTACGGAGAGCATGGAGCAGGGCAGATGATAGGGCCATGCGAGGTTCTTATTTTTGATGTTGAGCTACTGGAAATTGTATAAACAGACTTATTGAATTTTCATTATATCCAGATAAACAATTAATAATTTTACACAATGAATGCAACAAAATTACTTTTCATTTTAGCCATAGGTGCTATGGCTATGGGGTGTAACTGCGGTTCAATGACCCAGACCTCAACAACTCTTAAAACAGGTAACGACACAGCAAGCTTTTATATCGGATACATGTACGGAACAGGCTTGAAAAATATGGGTATCAAGGATCCCAATATCAACGCTATCGTTGCCGGTATAAATTCAGCACTGCATGTAAAAGATTCTACCAAGAATCCGCAGGAAATGGAAATGTACCTGAATCAGTATATGAATAAACTGGCTATGCTGAAAGCAGAAGAAAATATTAAAAAAGGAGCTGCCTTTATGAAGGAAAATGCTAAAAAAGCCGGCATAGATAGTTTAGAAGGAGGCATTCAATATAAAATAGAAAAAGAAGGTAACGGAGAGAAACCTCTTGAGACAGATGTTGTAAAAGTACATTACAAAGGAACTTTGCTCGATGGTACCGAATTTGATTCTTCATACAAGAGAGGTGAGCCTGCAGAATTCCCGTTGAACAGGGTAATCCCCGGATGGACAAAAACTCTGCAACACATGCCTGTTGGTTCAAAATGGACTGTATATATTCCTGCTGACATGGCTTATGGCCCAAGAGGCGGTGGCCCGATCGGACCGAACGAAACACTTATTTTCGAAATCGAGTTACTTGAAATCGTAAAGCAGGATGCTACAGCAACAGAATCTGTAAAGTGATAAAGTTATAATAATCTGAAAAACAAGCTCAAGTTAATTGAGCTTGTTTTTAATTTATCATCATTATGAATTACGAAATAAGCGGAAAACTCATTTTCAAAGAAGATACGCAACGTATCAGTGAGAAATTCCAGAAAAGAGAATTTGTGATAGAAGTGGAAAATGAGCGAAATTCTCAATGGAATGATTTTATTAAAGTGCAACTCATCCAGGACAGGTGTGATCTATTGGAAAACATTGCATTGAACGAACAAGTAAAAGTATATTTTAACGTAAGAGGAAGAAAATGGGAAAACAACGGGCAGGTATCCTACTTTACCAACCTGGAAGGTTGGAGGATAGAAAAGCTACAGCCCCAAAGTCCCGGAAATGGACCTGTTCCCGAATACCGTATTGAAGACATCCCTCCGATGCCGGAAGCAGACGACCTTCCCTTCTGACAAATAAAGAATTGAAGGTGGAGAATGGCAAGAAGTTCTCCACCCTTAATTTAAACCTATTCCGGTAGAGAAGCCAAACGGATTTCGTCCTCGTCTACTTCGATCATCCCTTTTTTCAATAAGGCTCCGACTGCTTTTTTATAGTTCTTTTTACTGCAATCGAACAGATTATAAATTGTTTCCGGAGCACTCTTATCGGAAACATCGAGCGTTCCTCCATTATCTTGTATCTTATCCAAGATCAGTTTCGCAAGCTCGTCAATCTTTGCATATCCTGAAGGCTGAAGTGCAACATCTATCTTCTCATCTTCGCGCACCTCTTTTATATATCCCTTTATCTTCTGGCCGATTTTCAGCGGTTGAAATATCTCTTTCTGATAAATAAGCCCCCAATGCAGACCATTAATAATCACACTATATCCCAATGGAGACCTGCGGGCAATCAGTAAATCCACTTCTTGGTTCAATTCGTATGCCGACGGAACCTGATCGATATATTTTTCAATCTTAGCAGTAGCCACAATCCGGTCTGTCGACTTATCCATATAAGCGTATACCAGATATGATTTCCCCACCTGCATCGGTTCCCGTTGCTCCCGGAAAGGCACCAACAGGTCCTTCCGCAATCCCCAATCCAGAAATGCACCTATACGGTTTGTTGCCACAACTTTCACATACGAAAATTCCCCCACTGTAATATAAGGTTTCTCCGTTGTCGCAATAATACGGTCTTCCGAATCAAAGTAAATAAAGACTTTTATCTCATCATCCGGGAAACAATTGTCCGGAACGTACTCCTTCGGTAAAAGAATCTCTCCCCACTCCTCTCCATCCAAATAAAGGCCGAAATCCACAGCCTTTATCACGGTTAACACATTATATCTGCCAATTTCTATCATCATTCATATTTTTCACAAAAGTACGTAAACTAAAAAATTAAAAACCGAAAATCAAAAACTATTTTTTGATCTTCAGTTTTGATGTTAAGGTTAAAAAAAAATTATTTGAAGGCTTTCTCGGATAAACCCGGGCCACTCAATTTCAACTTATCAAAATATTCCGGTACATCCTTGCCTTGCAGCTTATCAACGTACATTTTAGCAATATGCTGTGATAACATAAAGCCGTGTCCTCTCATCCCGATAAACAATCCAAGTTCGGGATCTACGACATAACGCGGTTCGACATAATATCCGGACCAGACGGCCTGTATCCCTACTCCCGCCAGATCAGGTACCCACTCTACAAACATTTCGCTTATGATCTCCAGAAACTCCTTTGTGCTTATTTTCAGATTTTTATCAACGCGGATCGCATCTAATTTAGGTGAGGCGCAACCTATAATCTGTCCAGTGTTAGCCAACTGTTGACCATAAACCGCAGAAAATCCCTTATAATCCTGGCGGTCGATTAACATATTCAGATTCTGTCCCTTTACGCCGAGCATCGGTAAGCGGCGTGTAATAAAGGCCTGATGGCGCACAGCATACAGACCGGCATCAATACCCATACTATCGCATATTTTGCCGGCGTTACTCCCCAGGGCATTGACAAAATGTTCGGCCCGGTACTCTATATACCGGTTATCATGTGTCAAAAGCAGCACACTGGTATATTTTCCCTCTTTGCATACCTCCACCACCCTACAATCCTCCAATACGGTACCACCCGCTGCAATACCGATATTCCGTACCAGATCGACCACCTTTCCAGGCGTTGACTGCCAGCAGTCCTCAGTAACCAAGGCCGAAATATACTTTTTAGGCTTCGGATTGAAATACGGAGAGATCCTGTCCCTGAATTGCTTAGGTGCTATCATCTCGGCTTTAGACCATGCCTGACTGGCTTCCAAGGCTTTATATGTAGTTTCGTCATGCGCAAAACTGACATACTGGATCGGTTTATAGTCTATATTCGAGAAGCCTTGCAGCTCTCTGAAAATATCATGATTCCGGTCTGCGATCTCTGCCAGCTCCGGCAATGAGAAGGCCGTCCGTCCGCCTCCGATATTCCGCCAAGACGCTCCCCGGCCGGCATTTATCAATACCGGATTCATACCCGCTTCCGCCATGTAACGGAACAAGGCGCTCCCGGCAATTCCTCCACCGGCAATCAAAACCCCCACCTCTATTTTCTTAAATGTCTCCCGGTTGGCAACGAGACAAACGTCTCCCTTAGAAGCCGGATAAAGTTCACCTAGCGTCAATTGATTCGACAACGGGGCACGCGGAGTGGCATCCCCTGTAAGTTCAATGCCCCGGCTCCGTAAAGCGGCACGCAAACGGGGGATACAGCGCTTTCCACGACATGGTCCCATTCCCAGGTGTGTCGTATGTTTAATCTCATCTATCGAAATAAAAGTACGATCTCCTACGATTCGTAATACCTCTTCCAGAGTTACATCATCACAATGGCATATATAACTTACCCCTCTTTCGCTCTTTAACAGAGGCTTCTGGCTGATCGGTTCCGGATAGTTTTCTTTTATAATAAACCCTTTCACCCGTGTCATATTCTCCCCTTGAACAGTAGCCGATTTTACCCTTGCCACATTGGTTTTATTCGGCTTGCGCAATATCTTTTCAATAACGCCCTCCCCCAGCTTTTCGCCATTATTATTCACCAAAAATACTTCCTGACCTTCGGCAGCCTCGTATTCTATCGGTAGAAACAACTTCGACTTCTGGACATCGTACCCAAAAATAGCAAGCCCCGGGCACTGGTAGACACATTCCATACAACCAATACATTTATTATAATCAATTTCAGGAACGGAAATTGTCGACGATTTTGTAATAGCTCCATGAGGACAGGCAAACGAACAAGGGTTGCAGGCGAATCCATATAAACAATCGGCTTGCACAAAACCTCTCTTTAACATACGTTCCTTCCCGGGCAAACAAGGTTCGTCCAATATTTTAACAGGATGTTGCTGCGAATCGATATACTCTTTGGATAACAGCAGATAATCGTCATAATTGATTTTTATCCCTAAACTCATCATGATCTGCATAGCCGTGTGTTTTCCTTTCAATACAGCACTTGTTCCTTCTCCAATCCTGATAGCGTCACCGGAAGCGAAACATTTCTCACCGAAAACCTCTTTTCCTTTTACCAGCAACTGATCGTCCGGTATCAAACCGGTGCAGATATTGATCACATCAATCCCTTCGATTATTTTTTCCGTACCGGGAACTGGCTTAAAATTCTCGCACAAAGCAACAACCGCTCCGGTTATTCCGTCATGCTCTTTATTCGGGATAGCTTTCAACAGGATATGCGACGTCATAATCGGAATAGCAAGCCGCCTCACACGATTTGCCTGTACCGGAAAACCACCTTCTCTCGGCATCGCTTCGATGATCGCCTTTACATTTGCACCTGCCTGCATCAGCTGATACGACGTCAGGTAACCGATATTACCGGCTCCGACCGTCAACACATTTTTACCCAATAAGGTCAGTTCATTGTTCATCATTTTCTGTACCACTGCAGCAGTATATACCCCGGGCAGGTCGTCATTCTCAAAAGCCGGCATAAACGGTACCGCTCCGGTAGCGACAACCAGATAATCGGCATCTACATAAAACACCTCTTCGGTAACGATATTTTTTATCGCCACTCTTTTTCCTTCCAGCAGATCCCACACTGTTGAGTCCAGGTAAATCCCATCCATCGTACCCCCGGCCAGATTCTTGGCAATATCGAATCCCCGCATACCGCCGAAACGTTTCTCTTTTTCAAAAAAGAAAAACTGATGGGTCTGCATCGTAAACTGTCCACCAATCTTATCATTATTATCAATAACAATGTTGTCCACGCCGTACTTGTTAAGCTCTTCCCTTACAGCCAATCCGGCGGGACCCGCACCGATAATAACTACAGAAGTCCGCAATATTTTTCTTTTTTCAATCCGGGATACAGTTTCACTTTTAGTCATCATCTGCTCGTTTACCTCGCAAACCTCTTTCACTCCGTCCACTTTGGTTATACAAATTCTACGGATTTTCCCGTCAACGAGCATTTCACAAGCCCCGCACTTACCGATTCCGCATGCCAATGACCTTTCCCGTCCATCCAGACTATGGCTATGTACCGTATATCCGGCTTGATGAAGAGCGGCAGCAATCGTGTACCCACACTCTCCGGTCACCTCTTTTCCATTATATTTAAATGTTACCTTATCCCTCATCGGGATCTCTAAAACAGGGTGTTTTGTAATATTAGTCATACCATTTTATTTTTTAATTTAATAACACACCAATCAGGATAGCACTCTCCTATTGCAATCAATGTATAATACACCATGATAAACAAGCCGGAAAACCGGACTCATTCATCCTTGTTAATATGTTGCAAGATAATATGAAAGCAAAAAAAAAAAGCTGACTTTCGTCAACTTTATATAAATCAAAATATGTTTTTTAGCACTTTAACATATCAGCCTACTTTTGTAAACTCAAAGTAGCCGGATATGCCCTGTTCATCCGAACTGACTCCCCTGATGGTTACATCGTTTATCAAAATGCCGAACCAACGATCCAGTTCATAATCAATCTGCTGTTCCGCATGGATAACATCAAACTCCACCGCCTCTATTCTAATCCGTTGTTCATCAATTTCTCCAATCAGAAATTCCTGTATCATATAAGGCTTTTCACCCCGTATTTTATCGGTAAACACGATCTTTCCGGACAATACATCGTCACTCTGGTCCAGATACAGTTCACCTTCCGCCACCCCATAGGCATAATTTTCAAAATATTTCCATTTCCCTGTCAGGTTCATGTTGTTTTTATATGTTATTTATATTTGGATTACTCTATTTTTTTGCATTATCCGAATCATTCATTTTTACTTCCTGCCAGTACATTTCCATCTCTTCCAGACTCATTTCGGACAATAATTTCCCCTGTTCTTCAGCTTTTTGTTCTATATACGTAAAACGGCGGATAAATTTTCGATTTGTTTTTTCCAGGGCATTCTCAGGGTTAATATGGTACAAACGCGCCGCATTGATTATCGAAAATAAAAAATCGCCAAACTCCACCTCTATCTTCTCCTGGTCGCCGTCTTTCACTTCTGCTTCAAATTCGGCCAGTTCCTCCCGTACTTTATCCCAAACCTCCTGCTTTTGTTTCCAGTCAAACCCGACTCCCCTTGCTTTATCCTGTATCCTGTATGCCTTAACCAAAGCTGGCAATGAAACAGGTACGCCTTCCAACACCCGGTTTTTCCGCCCTTTTTCTTTTAACTTCAACTGCTCCCAGTTCTGGACGACTTCTTGGGCGTCCTTCACTTTTACATCCCCATATATATGCGGATGCCTGTACTTGAGCTTCTCACATATCCCGTTCAATACATCCGTCATGTCAAACTCTCCTTTTTCGGTAGCTATCTGTGCATAAAAAACGATATGCATCAACAGGTCCCCCAGTTCCTTCTTTATCTCCGGCATATCTTCATCAAGGATAGCGTCCCCAAGTTCATACATCTCTTCGATTGACAACGGACGAAGCGATTCCATCGTCTGTTTCCGATCCCATGGACATCCGGTCCGCAAAGTCGCAATCACCTCCAATAACTCGACAAAAGCCTCTTTCTCCTTTTCAAAACTCATATTCCGTTTTTTCAATAGACTACATGGCAGAAATAACCTCTCTAAAAATAGCTTGACAAATTCCGGTATAAACCATTTTTTTGCTAATTTGCACCTGCAAAAATAGAAGTTTTATTTTAAGTTTCATGATCGAGAAAAAAATAAGTATTGAAAATATTGATCCAATTGATTTTTACGGTATTAATAACGCAAAAATCAATATATTAAAAGATTATTTTCCAAAATTAAAAATCATTGCCCGTGGTAATGAAATTATTATTCAGGGAGAAATAAACGATATTGAAATCGTAAGCAATAAAATCAATGCTCTTATAGAACACTATCATCGTTACAACATACTCACCATTGCCAATCTGAAAAGAATTATCCTGGAGGACAACACGGTCGAAGATATAGAAGACGATGAATCGGTAATTCTTTTCGGCAATTCGGGCAAGGCGATTCGTGCACGAACCCCCAACCAGCGCAAACTGGTGGAGCTAGCCAGAAATAATGATCTGCTTTTTGCTACTGGCCCGGCAGGAACCGGAAAAACATATACTGCCATAGCTTTAGCAGTGAAAGCCCTACGCAACAGAGAGGTAAAACGAATCGTACTCAGCCGGCCGGCTGTTGAGGCAGGTGAAAGCCTCGGCTTTCTCCCCGGCGATATGAAAGAAAAAGTAGACCCTTATCTGCAACCGCTATATGATGCGTTATCGGATATGATACCTTTCAAAAAACTGGAGGAATACTTGGAAACCGATGTGATTCAGATCGCTCCGCTTGCCTATATGCGCGGGCGCACCTTAAACGACTCATTTGTTATTTTAGACGAAGCGCAAAATACTACCCGCAACCAACTTAAAATGTTTCTGACCCGTATGGGAGTCAGTGCAAAATTCGTGATAACCGGTGATATGAGCCAAATCGACCTTCCTAAGAAAAATGATTCCGGTTTGGTACACGCCTTTAAAATACTGCAGCATATCAACGGCATTGCTTTCGTAGAATTTAATTCCGACGATATCGTCCGCCACCGGCTGGTAAAAGACATTGTCAAAGCATATAATAAAAGTACGGACTTCTCACCTCCTAAAAACGAAGAAAAAATCGATGGACAGTAATGGTAAAAAAAAGATTTAACATATAAAAATATGACAAACGCTATTGTAAAAACAAATTTCACTTTTCCCGGACAAAAAAATGTCTATAAAGGAAAAGTACGCGATGTATACAACATCAATGACCAATATCTCGTGATGATTGTATCGGACCGTATTTCGGCTTTCGATGTGGTACTTCCGGAAGGTATTCCTTATAAAGGGCAGGTTCTGAATCAAATTGCAGAAAGGTTTCTGGATGCAACATCCGATATTGTTCCTAATTGGAAAATCGCCTCTCCGGATCCGATGGTCACTGTGGGATATATGTGCGAACCGTTCAAAGTAGAGATGGTGATACGGGGCTATCTGTCAGGACATGCCTGGAGAGAGTACCAGGAAGGAAAACGTGTCATCTGCGGCGTTCCGATGCCGGAAAACATGGTCGAAAATCAACGCTTCCCACACCCGATCATCACCCCAACCACGAAAGCTCTGGAAGGACATGACGAAGATATTTCGAAGGAAGAAATCGTTGCGGAAGGCTTAGTCAGCAAAGAAGATTACGAAATCCTGGAAGAGTATACACGGAAACTATTTCAAAGAGGCAGTGAAATAGCCGCGCGGATGGGATTAATTTTAGTGGATACCAAATATGAATTCGGTAAAAAAGACGGCAAGATTTATCTGATTGATGAAATACACACTCCGGACTCCTCCCGCTATTTCTATTCGGAAGGATATACCGAAAGGCTGGCAAAAAGAGAAAAACAAAAACAACTCTCCAAAGAATTTGTCCGAGAATGGTTAATGGGCAAAGGTTTTCAAGGCAAAGAGGGGCAACAGGTACCTCAAATGACCCAAGAGGTGGTAAAAAACATTACCGATCGTTATATCGAACTCTATGAGAACATCACCGGCCATCCTTTTATAAAAGGCAGTGAAACCGACGTATTGAAACGCATTGAAAATAATGTAAATGCTTGTTTGAAAAAGCTATAAAAGGAAACGGGAATTTTGAATTACAGGCCAGCCGGAATAGAAAATTTACAGTCTGTTATACAGCTACCCCATAGCCGAAAAAATCTGTAATTCAAAATCCCTTAATCTACTGTTTCAAAATGGGAAAAATCCTTATTCAGAAAATGCTTCAGCTCTTTTCCGGTAATATTCATTTTATACTTTCCCTCTTTCACAAAAGTAATATGCCCGGTCTCCTCGCTAACAACCACGACATAAGCATCGCTAACCGTACTTACCCCCAAAGCTGCACGATGGCGTAGTCCCATGCTTCCGGGCAGGTCGTTCCGATCCGAAACGGGCAATATACATCTTGCCGCCATAATCTTACTATCCGTAATGATAATAGCCCCGTCGTGCAATGGCGTATTTTTAAAAAAAATATTTTTCAACAACTCCTCCGACACCTTTGCTTTCATAATCACCCCGGTCTGAGCGTAGTTATAAAGTTCCGTATTCTGTGCTAACACAATCAGCGCACCGGTTTTAGTATGCGAAAAACATTCGCAGGCTTTTACAATGGCATCGGATACATCTTCTTTTATTATAGGTTTCGCAAACAATCCCTCCAAATTGAATATATTCTGAAGATTATATTTACTTCCAATTAAAAGTAGGAAACGCCTGACTTCCTGTTGAAACACAATCAATAAAGCCAATACCCCAACCCCTATAAACTGCCCTAGGATCAAGGAAACCAATTCCATGTTAAAAACCCTCACCAACAGCCAGGCCAGATAAAAGACAAATATCCCGGCGAAAATATTAATAGCTGCCGTCCCTTTAACCAAACGGTAAATCTGATAGAAAATCAGTGCGACAATCAAAATATCTATTATATCAAAAATCCCCAGTTTTATAAACATCAACATAGTAAACAATTTTGAGTTGAGTATTGAATCGGACTCTATTTGAAGTTCAACATTCAAAATAGTATACAAAACTAAGTAAAATAAATCAAATTAAGGATCGGGCTATCTGAAAAATTGGAAATAGAGTGAGGAACATCATATCGAAAAAATACTTACATTTGCAATGTAAACCAAAAACAATATGATAATGCGACACTTTACAGCTTTACTCTTTTTATTGTTATTCCATGCGATAGTTTCTGCCCAGACAGATCCGAAAGCAAAAGCGATTCTTGACAAATCGGCAGCAAAATTCAAAGCCTATCCTGCTGTTGAAGTTGATTTCAACCTTTCTATGGAAAACAAAGCGGAAAATATCAGTGAAAAGCATAAAGGGAAAGCCTACATGAAAGGTAATATGTATAAAGTGGAGGTAATGGATGTTATCAGCTATTATGATGGGAAAAACATATACACCTACATGCCCGATGTAAAAGAGGTGAATATTAAAAGTCCGGATGCAGAGCAGGAAGAACTATTAAATCCGGTGACGCTTTTTGACATTCACAACAAAGAGTTCAATCAACAGCTTGTCAATACAGCGAACGGCGTCGCTCATATCGAACTAACCCCTATTGATAAGAAAAAAAATATCAATAAAATCGGCATTCTGATTGACCCGAATACATCCATGATTCAAAAAGTGACCCTGTTTGGCAAAGACGGTAATAATATCATCGTTGTGATCAATAGCATCAAACAGCCTTCTACCATTCCGTCCGACTCATTCTTTAGATTCGATACAAAACAGTTTCCGGATGTTGAGGTGATCGATCTTAGATAAAAAAAATTTGAAATCTAAAATATATGTTATAACTTGTTAGCCGAATCGGCTAACAAGTTTTTTATTGTCAATTCCGTCATGGTGTAGTTATTTCTCATAAATACCCCTTTCTGGTGGAATTCCTAACTAAATCCGCACAAATAGTTAAGCACTTTTTGCATTTAGTTTCCAGAATTCATCTATTGTCATATTATTCAGAGCTTTGTGGCGTCTGATTTTATTATACCAGATTTCTATGTACTCGAAGATCTCTA
>JAVBLD010000025.1:0-28554 GCA_031553705.1 Marinifilaceae bacterium
TTGCTCAGCTTTCCTCCCTCATGAATCAACCGAATCGCTGGCTAAGCGGGTGCAAAGATAAAACAAACTAAAAATCTTTTCCAAATTTTTTATGGGGTTTTTTGAAACTTTTTTATAATACGCTGAATACCACCAATAAAAATACATCAAAAAAAATCACGAGTATTCACTTAACTATAGGCCAAGATTATTTCTTCCAGCTTTATCGCCGAATAAGGCCTTGATATGACATCGTTACAACCGCTTTCAAGTGCCCATCTCTGTTCCATATAAAAGTCGCTCGCAGTCACGGCAATAATCGGGACATGGGAAGAGATCGCCCGTATTTTTTTAGTAGCATCAATACCATTCATAACCGGCATCTGTATGTTCATCAAAATCAGATCGGGTTTTTCGAGGATAAAATAACTGACCGCTTCTTCTCCATTCTTCGCCCAGATTACATCATACATCTTGTCTAAAACGTCTTTTACAAAACTAAAATTGAATTCGGAGTTTTCCGCAATTAATACTTTCTTACGGGACATCAAATCTTTCAAATCGCCGATTTTTATGTTCTGCAGGTCGGGTAAAACATGATGAATGTTACGGTAAGGGATCGTAAAAGAGAATATACTTCCCTGCCCCAATACCGATTCAACTTTAATTTCTCCTCCAAGGCGCTCGACAATACTCTCACAGATAGCCAGGCCTAAACCTGTGCCTTGAATAAACTCGTTTGCTTTTTCGAAACGATTGAATATCACCTGTAGCTTATCTTCCGGAATGCCGTTTCCGGTGTCGATAATGGAAAACCTCAAGTAGTTTTCCTCTTTCTCTGCCTTTATAGTGATACTACCCGATTCGGTATTTTTGATTGCATTTGACAGAAAATTAAACAGCACTTGAGTCACACGATTATGGTCGGTAAACACTTTAATCTCCTCATCAGGGAATATAGCCTTCAATTCAACTCCCGGTTTTATTTTGATTCGAATGGTTTTTTCCACTTCCCTAATCAATGTATTGATGTCTGTATCTTCAAAATTCATCTCACTCTTTCCTGCTTCGATACGCGACAAATCCAGAATATCATTGATCAATTGGAGTAACAGATCATTATTGGTACGGATAATATCCATGTATTGAGCTTTGGTTTCCGGATCGTCTCCGGTGAGAACAGCTTCCGTAAAACCGACTATTGCATTTAGTGGGGTACGTATTTCATGGCTCATGTTGGCCAAGAATGCAGACTTCATCCTATCAGCCTCTTCAGCCCTTGTGCGAGCTGCAAGAAGCTCTTCCATACGTTTTACACGATCGCCTATATCGCGAATCATTGCATACACCTTATTATTTTCAATAGGTACGAGGCGCGCCTGCCAATAATATCTTTTTCCCAGCAAATCCAAATGATATTCCAGTTCTCTGATCTGTCCGGTACGCAAACATTCGCGGATATTACCAGCCAGCAAATCGCTCACCTCCGAAGAGTAAAGCATGCGCCCGCTGGATCCGATCAATTCCTCCCGGGTGTGAAACAACCTCATTCCCTCCGGCAATATAATATCTACAAAGATAAAGTTCTCGTCAAACACAAAGATAAAATCAGGCATTGCATTAATCAGCTTCCGGTATTGTTTATCATGCTGCTCCTGTAAATCGGTGTTCGCCGTATAGGATATAATCCTATCCGGAACTCCGTCGGTACCGGAGATAAAAAAGAAGTGGTCCGTCAGCCATATACACTCTCCCCGAAGACCGACACAACGATATTTCACCGAAACATTACCCGATACGTTTGTCGAGATTGAAGAAATTGCAACATCAAGAGTAGGCAGGTCTTCGGGATGGACAAAATTTCGTAACTCACTTAAAGTCGAATAGTTTACGCTAATACGATCCAGTCCGAGTATCCGAAAAAAATCATTCAGAAATCTCAATTCTCCGGATACTAAATCGCACTCCCAGATGCCGATTTTATACGTAGATAACATCAAAAGAATATTCTGCAAACAGCCTTTGGCTTCTTTTTCTTCTACCTCAATCGGAGATAGGTTAGGGAATAAATTCAGATTCAAATCCATATATTATGCAATTTTAGACAAATAACGCTTATCGGCATTTAAAAAACAATCACACACATTTGATTCCTGATCCGGTCAAATAATTTTCCGTAACAAATGTAATGAAAATTTGTCATCTACACATAAAACCATTTAATATCTTGCAATCAGATATATAACAATCAAAAAATACTATAAAAACAAAACTAAAAACCTCTTTAGGCATTAACATATTCCCATTTAAAGCTAAGTGTTTTCAGAATTACAATATAAATTAAACCCATCTCGAGAATATCCGGCGACCTTAGCTTATTCCGATTTTTTAAATCGTTTCGCTGATCATAAATGTAGCAGCAACAGCAACAATAGCATAAAGTTCCGGAAACACGGCAAGAATCATTGTTTTGCCGAAAACATTATATCCATTCCCGATATTGATGATACCATTCGCACATACCTGTCCCTGGCGGATAGCTGAAAACAAATTAACAAAACCCAATCCCAACCCGGCACCCAGTACTGCGGCTGCTTGTAGCCAGGAAATAGATATTGTCAACACATCCTGTAAAAGAAAAAATCCGAGAAATCCGTAAAGTCCTTGTGTACCGGGAAGAGCACATAAAACCATATAATTACCGAATGCTTCTTCATTCTTCTTCAAAGCTCCGAAAGTAGCATTCCCGGCTATCGTTACTCCATACGCACTGCCGATCCCCGAGAGTCCAATCATCAGACCAGTCCCGATATACGCTAAAATAATTGGTTCCATAACATTATTTTTTAAATTGTTTGAACATTTATATCTTACTTTTTTATATAGAACATAACCATTCAACCGGCACGGTTTTTAAACGGCTGATATTTTTTGCCCCCTCCTTCAAAACCGGCATTTTTATAAAATTCAACAAAAGTCAAACGCATCGGATGTACAAATGCACCCAAACTGGCAATAAAAATATTCACACCATGCCCGAAAAGCAGAATGATCAGCATTACAATCTGGCTAAGCACCGGAATGTCTCCACTCATATTCGTCGCCAAGTTGTTAAATACCAATCCCAGTACCGATCCGGAGATGCTAAGCGCAAATAAGCGGATATACGATAGCAGGTCTCCCAACAGTCCGGTTACTGTCCCATACGTATCCCAAATCCCGACTCCGATATTCATGAAAATATTGCGTTTCAGATTGTTGAATAAGAATATCAGCATTCCGGCTATAATAGCCACTAAATATACGGCAACCGTCACATCATGTCCTTTCTTTGACAACAGGTAACAACAGCCTTCGCCCAACAGCAATAACAGCCATCCGACAGTCGAAAGAACAGCTTGAAAGCCGGACTGTTTCCAAAGGTTTGCCACCTTGATAAACATACCGAATACTATTTGTATGCCGCCAATAATCAATGCCAGATTAAATAATTGTTTCGAATCGAGCATCACCAACTTGAATTTTTCCATCCAGGTAATATTGGCTAACTCGATCCCCAAAAACGTACCGCAGAAAAAGCCGATAACCATCGTCGCTCCTCCCAGCCATTGTGCTAATGAAAGAATAGGTTTTACAGACGGCTTAGCCTTTCGTTTAAAAAACGACACCCCCAGCAGAATAATCAGACCATATCCGGCGTCTCCCAGGCAAATTCCGAAGAAAAGCAAAAAGAACGGAGCAAAAAATGGGGTCAGGTCTATCTCGCGGTAATTCGGCAAAGCGTACAACTCCCCAACCAACTCGAACAACCGGGCAAAACGGTTATTCTTCAGCAGAATCGGAGGCGTATCTTCCGGCTTGGGTTCTTCCAACTCATAATATACATTCCTTTCCGACAACCACTGGTCGGTATCGGTCTCTATCACGGCAGGTATCCATCCCTCAAGGATTATTACTTTCTGATCTATCAGAGCGTCCGAAGCTCCGGTTACCTTTATTTCATCCGTATCCTGATACTGCTGTATCCAGAAGGCCTCCAGATGTATTATAGCTTCTTCCGCTATTGCATCTAGTCCCTGCGTGATCTCTTCCTTCTCTTTTTCCAGCATTTCCACCTGTTGCCGGATTTCAGTGGCATCTGCCACCGGGAAAACCACCGTTTCGGCATCCGGCATATCTTGTTCATCAGCGTTGGCTGTCATGGTAATAAAATATTTTTGTCCTTTCTCCTCTCGGATAATAAAGGCATTATAATATTCTTCCCATTCCGGCAGGTACTTTCTGTCGGAAATTGTAAAAAAACGCAGAGCCCAACCTGCATCCCATAACTCATTAATATAGTCTTTCGAAAAATCGCCCCAGGGTGTGTATATATTTTTGTCTTTCTGCAAGCTTAGTATCAGCTGGTCGATCCGGTCTTTCCGCTTATATTGTCCTTCAAGAAATTCCAACAATGCCTGTCCGGATATCCCGGGAGAGACAGAAGCAGTCACCGGGACACAGCGTCTCAGCAATTTTATCATTTCACCGATCCGCTTTATGATAAAAAGCTTTTGTTTTAATACCTCATCCTCCAGCGAACGCTTCTTATTTTCATGAATATGTACCACTCCTCTCTCCCGAAGTTCCTCCAGAAACGGTTGATAATCTTTATAAAATATCAACAAGGATAATTTTTTCATCGGTACAATCATGTTTCTGCCTCCATCGTTTTGCGGTTTTTCACTATTTTTTGCGCTGACTTGGACAGGTTATCTTCGTCTTCAAGAAACCGTTTAATCTTTCTAGTGGCTTCCTGAAATCCGGGGATTTGTACCTTTTCATATAAGTTTACTTTCTGAGTGGTCTTTTTTCTTGCCTGATCCAGCAACTCCATCTTCTGCCTGAAAAATTCCCGTTCCAACGTAATATTAACCACCTTTTTAATATATTGTATACCATCCAAGAACCAACCCGGCGTATTAAACAGGCTGAACTCTTTCATCTCATACTCCACCTGGTCCAATACCGGTGTTTTTATCCCGGCTATTTTTTTCACCGACATTTTCACATCTTTTACTACCAGAATATCCTCGGCATACTCATCATAAAGTTGCAATATATCGTTCATTTCATGAAGAGTATCGTCCAATCTCCGGGTAAACTCATCTGCCATCTCTTTCGCTTTTTTTACTTCGGCCCGTAAAGCAGACTCTTTGTTCTTAATCGTAGGTAACGCTCTCATCCGCACCTTGAGCTGTTTATCAAGTTGCTGAAGAGATGTCTTGTTATATTGAAACTTTATCATATCTGTTTTTCAGTCTATATATCCCGGATCTAAAACTTCCCGAATTGTTCAACAACCTCCGCTTTGATCCCGAGTTCGACTTTTGTAAAATATTTCCGAAACAATGCCCAGGCCTTATCCAGCATCTCAGTCGTACCGATGTTTACATCAATGGCCAAAAGTTCGTTTGAATACTCTTTTGCAAAATCGAGTGTACGCCGGTCATAATCGGTCAGGTCAAACCCGTTTTCCAATTTGGTCCGGGCGTCTACAGCATCAGCATAAAGCCGGACAGCAGTGTTCATCACCTGTGGATGGTCTTTCCGCGTCTTTTTTCCGATAACTAGCTGTTTTAATCGCGATAAACTGCGGAACGGATCGACAATCACCTTACCGATCTCGGTGTCTTTGCGCAAAAAAAGCTGTCCCTCGGTAATATATCCGGTATTGTCGGGAATTGCGTGAGTAATATCGCCTCCCGATAAAGTTGTCACGGCAATTATCGTAATAGAGCCGCCGGCAGGAAACTGTACCGCTTTCTCATAAATTTTCGCCAGGTCGGAGTATAACGAACCCGGCATGGAATCTTTGGAAGGAATCTGATCCATACGGTTCGACACAATACTCAATGCATCGGCATACAAGGTCATATCGGTCAACAGCACCAACACTTTCTCATTTTTATCGACAGCAAAATATTCCGCTGCCGTTAAAGCCATATCCGGTACCAACAGCCGTTCTACCGGAGGAGCTTCCGTCGTGTTCACAAAACTCACGATACGATCCAATACTCCGGCATGATCGAACAGATTCTTAAAATAGAGATAGTCATCATTAGTCAACCCCATTCCGCCCAAGATAATCCGGTCTGTCTGAGCGCGCAATGCCACATTAGCCATTACCTGATTGTAAGGCTGGTCCGGATCGGCAAAAAACGGAATTTTCTGTCCGGAGACCAGCGAGTTATTCATATCTATGCCTGCAATACCGGTAGCAATCAGCTCCGAAGGTTGTTTACGCCTCACCGGATTCACCGACGGGCCTCCGATCTCGCGCTCTTCGCCGTCGACAGGCGGCCCCCCATCTATCGGCTCGCCGAATGCATTGAAAAAACGGCCGCAAAGCTCTTCTCCCACTTTCAGGGAAGGAGCCTTGCCTAAAAAGGTCACTTCTGCATTGGTAGGAATCCCTTCGGTACCGGAAAATACCTGAAGTGTAATATCATCCCCCCATATTTTCACCACCTGGGCCAACCGGCCATCTACAATCGCCAGTTCATCATTTCCGATCCCCCAGGCCTTTAACGAACAAGTAGCTCTTGTAATATGGGTGATCTTTGTATATACTTTCTGAAATGCCGAATTCATAAACTTAATTATTTGGAGCTTACCCCTTTCATCCTCTATCAAAACCGAATAACAGCATGCAGGGGTCTTCGCTTATTTTTTTCTTTCATTCACGATTCCCCGAATATCTGTTTCATACCTCTTAAACTGTTCCGATAGGAACTTCGAATAGTTCATCTGTTTAAACTCATTGATCATCCGTTTGAAGTAGGGATTAACCTCATCAAACGATTCGAAATCAAAATCCGAACGTACCACTTCCAATACGAAACTCAACATATATTTCTGCCTCTCCATTGGAGTGGAGCCATCGACCGGATCGAAAGCATCCTGCTGCAAAATCACAAAATCGATCAACTCCGATTTCCAAAATACCACGTGGTAATCCACCGGCACTCCATCGTCGCCAAGAATATCTATCTGTTCGGCCGTTTCACGTCCCCGTACCAGCATATTGCGGGCTTCATTTACATCTTTGATCCAGCCGGAAGAGATATTTTTCTTTGCATACTCCATAAATTCCGGGTACTCCAGATATTTCGAATACGATTCCAGCGAATCGATGGCAGGATAACGTTTTGAATCGGCACGAGGCTGCGACAAGGCATAAAAACAACGCGCCACTTTTTTTGTAGATTCCGTTACCGGCTCTTTCAGATTACCGCCAGCAGGCGAAACAGTACCGATAAAGGTGACCGATCCGGACTTGCCGTTATTTAGATAGACTATTCCCGCCCTGGCGTAAAAATTAGAAATAATCGCTGCCAGGTCCGTCGGGAAGGCATCCTGCCCCGGCAGCTCTTCCATACGGTTCGACATCTCCCTTAACGCTTGCGCCCAACGGGAGGTCGAGTCTGCCAACAGCAACACCTTTATTCCCATCGCACGATAGTACTCCCCTATCGTCATCGCCGTATAAACGGAAGCTTCCCTGGCCGCAACAGGCATATTGGAAGTATTGGCGATAATCGTCGTTCTTTCGTACAATTTACGCCCCGAACGGGGATCTTCCAATTGAGGAAATTCGGTAAAAATCTCTACCACCTCGTTGGCGCGCTCTCCGCAAGCAGCAATAACAATCACATCAGCGTCCGCGAAACGGGCCAAGGCGTGTTGCAAAACGGTCTTGCCGGTACCAAACGGCCCCGGGATAAAACCGGTACCTCCTTCCAAAATCGGATTCATCGTATCGATCACACGTATACCCGTTTCCATCTGACACGAAGGGCGGGGCTTATCTATATATGACCTGATAGCCACCTTGACCGGCCATTTCTGCATCATCGTGACAGCATGTTCTTTTCCGCCGGCATCCCGGAGTACCGCTATGGTATCCTTTATCGTATATTTCCCCGCCGGAACGATAGAGACTATTGCATATTCCCCATGCATTTTAAACGGGACCATGATTTTGTGATCCATCCAATTTTCTTTCACATTCCCAAGCCAATCGCCGTCCCTTACCTTATCGCCTGCTTGTGCCAGCGGAACAAAACTCCACAATTTATCGTCTTCCAGCGGGTTGGTATACTCTCCACGCTGCAAAAAAACACCTGTCATTTTATCCAGATCATTCTGCAAGCCATCGAAATTCTTAGATAACAACCCCGGTCCAAGGCTCACTTCGAGTAGATGCCTTTCAAACTCAACCAATGCCCCAGACTTTAACCCGCGTGTGCTTTCAAACACTTGTACATAAGCAATCTCCCTCGTTACCCTAATCACTTCAGCCATTAACCGCTCGCTCTCGATATGAATAAAACAGATCTCATTCTGAGAAACCGTTCCCTCAATCTTCACCAAAACAAGGTTAGAAATAATACTATAAACTCTCCCTCGTGTTTTGTCCATAAAGTATATTATTTTTCTATTACTATCTTTATATCGTAATATTGACAAGGTTTAGTTTTTATCCCCGGCAACGTATTTAAAATCAAGACTTCCTCTCATTCTCTCCACCGCCTTCATAAATGCGGCACGGCCCGATTCGGTTGTCATATTACACCATCGTTCGAGAATCATTAGCTTTAACACAAAACCGATCACTTTTTCTATTGAAAAGTACTCAAAAATAATCGCTTCATCCAAAAAGTCCCAAATCAGCATATCCAACTCTTTCTCCCGTTCCGCCAAGTTGCCGTTTTGCATCAATGCTATAACGTCTTCTACAAACGGATAGTCTATCGACAATCCGAAATCTCTTGCAGCAACTGTTCGCAAAGCCTCTGCAAACTCGTCATTGCCGATTACCTCCTTTGTAATATCCCGGCCATATTTCCTGCTATTCAATGCTGTGATCAGGTTCTTCAGATTCATGACAAAACCGGCATAGCGACGCACGAAGTCGTTATGAGAGTACCTCATCCCGTCATAATACATCCAGCTCAGCACATTTTCCGGAGTTGTATTATATCTCAAATGTCCTTCCTTATAATCATGGATAAATTGCTGTAAATAGCAAGGTAACAGAAGCGGCTCTTCTATTTCTTCTTCCAGCTGCTTCAATGAGTATACGGTTCGCAACGACATATCAGGCTCTATCTTGCTTAGCAAACGCAATACCTGTCTATTATCATCCGGCAGAAAAAAAAGGTTTAATAAATCTTTATCCCTGCCTGCAATATAATCTTTAGCCTGTTCCCGGAATTCATCCACAGAAAGTGATAATTTACATTCATCTTGGAAAATTTCAGGCAATCCGGCAATAAAACAGCTATAATCTTTTTTAAACATAGTCCATCAGCTAAGGATCGGGATAGGCGAATGTCTCTCCCGTTTCTTATTTGTATAGTAGTGCTTTTGTGAAATTTCTTATATATTGACCGAAGAATACTTCAAAAAGAGTCTCCGAGAAAATGATCTGATAACCATCTCCCTTAGGCTGTATGACAAAACCCTCATTACATTCCCTGACCTTTATCTCCAAGCCTTTATCCAGTAGCTCTTTATGCTTTTCAGCTACAAACTTCTCAAAGTCCGCTTTTTCTTCTGCGGAAAGCAACAGCTCCAAATCCAATTTTCCTGAAGTGATGTCCCATTTTTTTACAATAGATACCAACAACTCCTGTACAAATGTCTTGTCTTCAAATCCGGCCCTGGCTATATCTCCAGCAATCCGGCCGGCAACCAACCCGGTGATCGATTGCTTGAGCGCGGCAATCGACTGGCGCACACTTATTGCTATCTCCGAATCGGCTCTCTTTTTTAAGCTCTCTATTTCCCGATCGGCTTCGGCTTTCATCATTGCAACTTCCGTTTCTGCAGCTGCAAGCAACTCCACCGCCTCCTGTCTTGCCCGGTTTATGAGCCTCTCCGCCTCCCGATTGGCTTTGTCAACCCCTTCATCATAAAGTTTCCTGGTCAGAATGTCTAGTCTGTTTTCCATATATTATTCTGGTTTTCATTTATTTATACAGCATTTATTATCACTGTACGGTCTTATCCATATTTTCAAAAATGTCAGGCCATAGCCTGTATTCCTCCGCCGCCACCCATTATAATAATGACAATGTTTATACTAATATTATGGCTTCTCGGTTCTAATTTAGCTTTTTTATATTAAAAAACAAATATTTCACCGTCCGAATAAGTATCTAAGGCATCTAAATCACGATTTGCCTATCCCTCCGACTCATAATCCACACCTATTGTTTTTATTTTAGATTGAAAATCTCAAAATTCAGAATTCTTTTCTCTATCTTCGCACATGATTAAATTGCCGGCTGGCAATGACATTACAAAATATTAAAGCTACTACTTCATGAACAGTTTGATTCTATGGGTTGTCACACCTGCCGCACAAGCCGGTATGAATATGTGGGGAATGATCGTAAAAGGGGGCTGGCTAATGGTCCCTATATTCATACTATCCATTATTGCCGTTTATATCTTTTGCGAAAGATATTTGCTGATCCGGAGATATGCACACATAAACCAAACATTCATGGACAATATGCGGAAATTTATACATGCGAATCACAAACGCGAAGCAATTTCCCTTTGCGAAAAAGAGGATACGCCAATGTCGCGCATTCTGATCAAAGGAATAACCCACAGCCACCTTTCTCCGGAAGAAGTACGTTCTCTGATTGAAAGTTCGGCCAATCTCGAGGTTTCGGCGATGGAAAAAGGGCTGACCACGTTGGCGACCTGTGCCGGAATGGCTCCGATGATCGGATTTCTAGGTACGGTAGTCGGAATGGTCCAAGCCTTTTATGATATGTCAATGGCCGGCAATAACATTAATATCACTTTGCTTTCAAGGGGAATCTATACGGCGATGATCACTACGGTTGCCGGTCTTATTGTCGGTATCATTGCCTACTTCGCATATAATGCCTTAGTATCCCGCATCGATAACGTAATCAGCAAAATGGAATATACCAGTGCAGAATTTATCGAGATGGTTCATGAAATAAACAGAGAGCCGGAAAATAAAACCCATCATTTCTAATCCGTGACATATTTATGGCCATAAAAAGAAGCAAAAAGGCAAACCCCAATTTTAATATGTCGTCGATGACCGACATTGTGTTTTTATTGCTGATATTTTTTATGGTTACTTCGACCCTTATCAATCCAAATGCTCTGGGATTACAGTTACCTGAAAGTTCCAATCAAACATCCAACCAACCGACAGCGATTGTCTCTATCGACAAGCAACTCATCTACTATCTGAATGCCAAAGTCACTTCGTTTTCAATATTGGAAAGTAAAATTGTCGAATTGCTGAAAAACTCGAAAGAGCCGTGTATCTCTATTGAGGCCGACAAATCGGTACCGGTCGAATATGTCGTAAAAGTAATGAATATTGCCAAGGATAACGGATATAAATCGATCCTTGCTACCAAACCTGAATAGTTAAATAATCGAAAGTTTATACCTCACATTTTAGAATAAGAATAAATCTATTTCGTTTTATTTGTTCTTGTAAATCAATATTTTAGAATCAAAATTCAATCAATAATTTATAAGCGATTCCGTTCCTTTCCCACTCCATTACAGCTTTCCTGCAACTATTTGAAAAAACAGCCGTATATATCCTTACATTTTATCGCAATTAATTATGGCACCGCAGAATAGCAATTAATTGAACACATTAATTAAACTAAAAACAAACTAAGTATGAAACGTTTATCATTTTTATTATTAGTTGGTTTGTTTACACAACTGGCAGTTTCATGTTACCCGGGAGGAGCGGATGATGTAGAAGATCTAGATGTTGTTTTGACAAACTATGACAAAAGTGTCGATTTTTCAAATTTCACAACCTACTCCTTAGCCGATACGGTTGTTTACTTTACGGAAGGAGTCAACGTAGTCATCGACCATCAATATGATCAGGCTATCCTGGGTCTAGTGGAAAGCAACTTTAATGCATTGGGATATACAAAGGTTGATCCGGCTGTAGAGACCCCAAGTTTCGCTGTTGTCGTATCTGCCTTTTCGAATGTTACCTATGAATATTTTGTAGATTATTGGTATGATTATTGGGGCTGGTACTGGCCATATTTCCCATACTATCCCTGGTATCCTGTTCCGGTAACCGTTTATTCTTACAGAACCGGCTCTATCGTAATCGAGATGATCAATTCGCAACCAACGCTTAACAACCGCACCGTCATACTTTGGACAGGAATTACTGACGGTGTACTGGACGGTGGAAATATCCCGCAACGGATAGAAAATGGAATCAATCAATGCTTTATACAATCTCCTTATTTAAAAAAATAAATAAACTTGCTCTGAAATTTTAAATTGAGAGAAACTAAAACCGTAAAAAAGGCTAATCTATCAGTCCTCAATTTTAAACTAATAATTTAAGTATATATGAAAAAGCTATTAGTCATTACAATATGTTTATTCGGCCTGAGTTCTTTTGCTAAAGCTCAGATGCTTAATCTGAACTATCAGATAGGCTTGCCGCTTGGTGACATTAAAGATTTCACCAGTAAAGCCAGCTTCCGGGGTATGGACTTGGAATATCACTATTTCCTGAATGAACGTTTCTCTATTGGAGCTGCCATCGGTTGGAATGTGTATTATGATGACAAGGATAATGTCACTCAGGATTTTACATTTTCAGAAAGCGAAAAAGTATATACCATCAGCGGACATCAATTCAGATATATCAACACAATACCAATGTTAGCGATCGGAAGATATTATACAATGGACAAATCAAAACCGATCCGTCCGTATATAGGCGTAGGCATCGGAAGCTGCTGGACGGAGAAGAGACTCGAACTGGGGCAATTTGCTTCCACGATCTCCAGATGGCAATTTCAAGTGTCTCCGGAAATCGGTATGTATGCCCCGGTTTCGGATCAGTTTGCGTTCAATTTCAGTGCCAGGTATAACTACGGCACCAAAGCTGCCGGCGGAGATCTCCCTGCAATGCAGAGCATTGTATTCAGTATCGGTATTATAATGATGGGATTCTGACACTTTTTTCAAACTAAACGATAACTAAACGCAGGGCTGCCTATTTTTTAGGCAGCTTTTTCCTTTCATGATTCTGACAGACAAAAAACGGGGAGCGGTAAATATACCGTACCCGTTTATTTTAAATCAAATAAGTCGGTCGGTTCTTCTATCTTGTATTGATGATCACTTCGGCATGTCCATACCGTGGAGTATCCTTTTCGGCTTTACTTACCGGCCGGATCTGATAGATCGTTGAGGGATCCGCAGAGAAATCGCGGACAAAATGTCCGTTCACCACAAGCAGAGGGTCTGCAAACTTTGCAAGATTATACTCATATTTCTGCCCTTCGTATTTAAAGGTTAGCACGCCCTCTTGGTAAGAGACAAACTCACCGGCTTTATCCCCCGACATAATCAGCAAGTAGGATTTCTTCATTCCATCTTTTTTCGATTGTTCAATCGATATGTTACGAATCTGCTCCGGCATCTTTAACTGATCGGATTCGACCTCCCGGCCGTCAATAACATAAACAATATTCGAGTTTTTGGAATCGACCTTAATTTTAGTCTTACCGTTTTCATTTGTTATACTTACGGCATTGCTTATAGTATTGGCACTATTCATCAAGGCACTATCATTCGTCCATCCCTGTATAAAAAATTTTTCCATATCAGTGAAGTCGGGTATATTTCGTCCGAGTGATTCGAACATTTTGCTCATCATTTCCCCGAAGTCGACCTGATCTCCGATAGCTTTCTGAAACATTTTCGACTGTTCGGCAAACGCTTTCATTCTTGCCTCACGTTCACGGGCAAACTCTTCTATATCTATATAACCATTCGAACGCCTATACGAGTCATAAGCGTCAGGTTCGGAAGAGAGGGCGGCCAGGGTATTGAGTCCTTTAATATTCAATGCTTTTGACAATAACGAAACCTTATCCAACTGTATATCGCCCTTCAGTTCGATGATATCGAGACGTACCCGGTTTTGGTTCCAGACCACCAGATCCAATACCTTTCCGTTTTTTGTCTGTGTGTAAATAAACTGATTATTAAACCCATCGCTATGGCTTTTAATCAACTTATAGCGG
Organism: Marinifilaceae bacterium; assembly: GCA_031553705.1. Lineage (GTDB taxonomy): Bacteria > Bacteroidota > Bacteroidia > Bacteroidales > Marinifilaceae > JAVBLD01. The sequence continues at coordinate 14,112 of JAVBLD010000025.1, forward strand.
GAAGGATTATCCAGCACGGACTTGAACTGGCTGACCACTTTCGCTGCCATCTCCGGACCACATATTGTCATGTTCAGATTCAAAAAATTTACCTCATCCAATTTTTGTATCATCTCCTCCACCTCTGCCGGTAAATTTGTTTTTTTATAAAGTCCGTAAAGACTTTTATCCAACAGTGTAACGGTGACACACTCCTGTCCGTGATATTTCGACATCATGTCGGCTAGCCGTTGTGCGGAAATACCAAAGGGAAACAGGATCCCCATCAATAACAAAATAGCTAACTGTCTCATATTCATATTATTTTATTTCACTCCATAACAATTACAAAATTCTGATCTTCATAGAGCACCTTTTCTCCTGTCGCAGTTTTTTCTTCGAGCACATTACCGATGACGCGCATCGCTTCCTCGAAACGTTCCATTTTGGTGCGGTCGCTAAGGTAAATGGAACTTGCAGAAGATCCGGGCAACAGGCGGCCCGCTACAACAGTCAGGATTATACATGCAACAACACTACTGGCCGCAAGGTATTTCCGATACAACCGCCTTTTACTACGCTGATGTATACCGGCGTTGATGCGCCCGGCCAATCCTTTCGGCAACTCGACTTCTTTCCCATAGGCAAATACCGGATCGGACAGCAGTTCCCCTTTGCGATACAAGTCTTTCAACATCCGTTCCTCTTCAATAGAGGTTTCACCTGCATAATACCGTTTTAATACATCATCCAAATTCATCTTACTTCCTGTTTATTTCAAAACAATACCTTGACCCATACTCTATTTGTTATAATCCGAAATCTGATACTGCTCGGTCAATATCTGTTTAACCTTTGTACGCGCTCTGGAAAGCAATACCCTGATATTATTCAACCCTAATCCTGTAATTTTTGCGATTTCGTCAAATTCCAGCTCCTCAATTTCCCTCAGCAACATTACTTCCTTTTGATTTGCAGGCAGACTATCAATAATCCGCCGGACAGCTTCCAAGGCATCCTTCTGCTCAATCTGCCTGACCGGATCGCTATAGCCACCATACTGATACACTTTTTCGTCATGATATACCGGCTGCTGCCTCTTAAGTAGATCGAGGCAAATATTACGGGTAATCTTCAACACATATGCTTTCAGGTTATTTACCCCGGGGAGTTCCCTGCGATTATCCCACAGCTTAAACATCACTTCCTGCGTGACATCGGCAGCATACGACTGTCCGCCGACCATATGAAATGCAAAGGAGTGGATCTGTTTCGCCAAAGGTAGAATAATATGATTGAACTCTTTTTCCGTCATAATTATCGCTTGTGTCTCTCTACCGTTTATGATCAAACTACTACATAATAGACGTTTAAACTCCGGTTTTATTACACGAAGTTGCATTTTTTTCTCCAGATATTTACAGCGGGAAGCCCTATAAATAAAAATTAATTTTAAGGAGGATGTTCAAATATGAAACGACCACACCAGCGGGAATACACAATTTCCGCACGCTTGATAGTATATTCGGTTCACGCACAGGCCACGCTCTACTTCTCCGCCTTTCCGTTATTTTTCGTTCCCCATTTTTCCTGTAATCCCTGCATCATTTTATAAAAGTTCGGGATAAAAAGGGTGCCGATCAAGGAGGACATCAACATACCGGAAAAGACGGCGATACCCAGAGAGGTACGGCTGGCGGCACCGGCGCCGGTAGCGACTACCAATGGAAAAGTACCGAGGATAAAGGCGAAAGAGGTCATCAGGATCGGACGGAGCCGGATACGTCCGCCTTCAAGGGCTGCATCATGGATCGATTCACCGGCAGCACGGTAGTCCCGGGCAAACTCAATAATCAGGATAGCGTTCTTAGCTGCCAGAGCAATCAATAAAACGATACCGATCTGGGTATAAACACTGATCGGTAAATTGACCGCCATACACCCGACAACCACACCGAGCAGAGCGATCGGCAACCCCATGATCACAGCGACCGGGCTGGTCCAACTCTCGTATTGTGCGGCCAAAATCAGAAAAGCCACCAGGATTGCCAGCAAAAAAATAAGCGTAGTGACCGATCCGGCGCTTTTTTCCTGAAAGGCCATCGACGTCCATTCATAACGATAGGAGTGGCCGGCCTTTGCTTTTACCAACTCCTCAACCTTTTCGAGCGCTTCGCCGGAACTATACCCGGGTGCTGCCTGACCAGAGATATGTGAGGCGAGATAGACATTGTAGCGGGTAAGCAGCTCCGAACCGAGTTGGGATTCGATGGTTGAAAAAGCGGTAAGCGGGACCATCTTCCCCTGAACATTACGGATATTCAGACGCCGGAGATCTTCGATAACCGCCCGGCTGCCTGCTGTGCCGGCAAGCCTCACCTGGTAGGTATGGCCGAATTTTACAAAATTATTAATGTAAGCCGAACCGAGGAATGAAGAGATCGTTTTGAATACATCTTCCAAATCGACCTGCATCATTCTCACCTTATCGCGATCAATGTGCAGGTAATATTGCGGAACGCTCGCGCTATACTCGGAACGCATCGCAGTAAGTCCGGGGGTCGTATTACCGGCAGCCACCAATTCATCCGTGATTTGCTGCAGCGCCTCCGGACCGTAAGCATTAATGTCTTCTATCATGATATCAAATCCGTTGCTCACTCCCAAACCATTGATGGCCGGAGGAGAAGCGGCAAAAGTCTTGGACTCCTTGATTTCGGCGTAAGCTCTCCGGTTAAATTGGTCAATGATCGCATCCACATGCAAATCCCTGGATTTACGCTTCTCCCAGTTTTCCAGTGTAACAAAAAAAGTAGCGGCATTTGAAGAACTGGCCCTGCTCATAACCGAAAAGCCGTTGATCGCGATATAAGTCTTTATTCCCTTAAGCTGGTCCAATATATCCGATGCCTTCTCCATGGCTTTTGCCGTCTGTGAAAAAGAAGCACCATCATTCAATTCCATAAAAACGATAAAAAAACCTTGGTCCTCATTCGGGATAAAGGTGCGCGGACGAGTTGTAAACCCCCAGAAAGCCAAAAGCGAAATAAGTACAAAAACGATAAATGTAAGCAGGGGCTTCCGCATAAATCCGTTGACAACCCATATATATCCATCGGTCGTTTTAGCAAAAAAACGATTGAATCTTTTGAAAAGGAAAAACTTCTTCGGCGGCTCGGACTTCAGCAGAAGCGCACAAAGCGCCGGACTCAAAGTCAGGGCGTTGATTCCGCTGATAACGGTAGCGACGGCAATCGTAAGCGCAAACTGCCGGTAAAGTTCCCCTGTAATCCCTCCGATAAATGCTGTAGGAATAAATACGGAAAGCAGTACCAATACAATGCCGACAACGGCCCCGGAAACCTCTTTCATAGCTTCCGCAACCGCCTCTTTTATCGTCGGATATTTCCTGCTCTCTATAAGCCGGTAGCTATTTTCCACAATCACAATGGCATCGTCGACAACCAACCCGATGGCCAGCACCAATCCGAAAAGAGTCAGCGTATTGACAGAGAAACCGACCAAACCCATAAAAGCGAAAGTTCCGATAAGGGAAACCGGTATCGTAACCATCGGAATCAATATCGCCCGCCAATTCTGTAAAAACACGATGATAACGATCAATACCAGAATAAACGCGATAAACAACGTCTTATAGATTTCAGCTATCGACGTCCGGATAAAATCGGCCGTATCGAGAGTAACTTCATAATGAACACCCTCCGGGAAATAGTCGGATAATGTCTCGATTTTCTCTTTTACACGGGTGGATATATCAAGGGCATTGGCCCCCGGAAGCTGGTAAACAGCGATAGCCGCCACCGGTTGACCGTTCAGGTTGGCGGCATTGTTGTACATCTGCCGTCCCAGCTCAACCGTTGCGATATCTTTAATCCGGAGGTATTTCCCGTCAGGAAGGGCCCGGATGATAATATTACCGAACTCCTCTTCATTGACAAGCAGTCCCTTTATTTCAATGGTATATTGATAAGCCTCTCCTTTCTGCAATGGCTCGGCCCCGACGTTACCCGCAGCGACCTGTATATTCTGGTTCATAATAGCGGCAGCGACATCCGAAGCAGTGACACCCCGGATAGCCAACAGATCGGGATCCATCCAGATACGCATACTGTAGTCCCCTGTTCCGAATAGCTGGACACTCCCGACCCCATCCAACCGGCCCAGGTCGTTCACGATATTCAACGTAGCATAATTGGACAGATAAAGAGCATCATATTGGGGTTGATTCGAAGTCAGCGCCAGAAACATGGCGATATCGGTGGACTGTTTTTTAGTTGTGACCCCCAATTGGGTAACCTCCCGAGGCAACTGGCTCAAAGCCATGCTGACCCGGTTTTGTACCAATACGGTAGCCATATCGACATCGGTACCGACTTCAAATGTTATGGTCAGAATATAGGTTCCGGCACTGGAGGAAGCAGAGCTCATATAGAGCATTCTCTCTACTCCGTTCACCTGCTGCTCGATCTGCGATCCCACCATGTCAGCAATGGTAGAGGCATTCGCTCCCGGATAAGTGGCCTGGACAACCACCGTAGGAGGAGTAATTGTCGGATATTGTTCGATGGGCAGTCCCCGTAACGTTACCAACCCCGCAATGATAATCAGGATCGAAAGAACGGAAGCAAATATCGGACGGTTGATGAAAAAAGTACTGAAATTCATAATTAAGAGTTAAAAATTAGGGATCACCGGAATAACAAAAGAAACCTTTCGAACTCTGTTTAGAAAATGCCGCCTGTCACTCTTCCGGCTTTACCTTCATCTTCGGATGAACGTTGACCAGGGCCTCTACGACATAGCGTTCATTTTCCGCAATCCCGCCGATAATATGCCTCATGCCGCCGGAGGTCAACACGCCCACTTTCACCGAACGGAATTGAACACTATCGCCGGGAGTCACAATATATACAAACCGTCCGCTTTGATTGGTACCGATGGAACTCTCCGGTATCAGAAGGGCGTCCTTTACCTTTTTGTAAGGTACGTTAATTTTCACATACATACCACTCAATAACTCATGTTCCGGATTTTGTACGATGGCGCGCAAATTTACCGTACCGGTTTGCAGGTCGACATCAGGCGAACTGTAATCTATTTTTCCGGACCATTTTTTTTCAGGGCGATTTACATCACTGATCCATACACGGCCGGCAAGGGTATCACGGCCAACGGTACTGTCCAGAGCCGGAAGGTTCTGATACTCCGTATAAGCCATATTAAAATAGATATACATTTGACGATCCTTGAATATCGTAGCCAAATGTGTCGGTTGAAGCGGACTTCCCACATAGTTTGCCCGGTCGACCAGATTCCGGGATACACGTCCGTCAAAAGGAGCCTTAATATAGCAATAGGTCAAATTGGTCCGGGCCGTATTAAGCTGGGCTTGGGCATCCTGTAAACCCGCCATCGCCGTATGATAATCGGACTCCGAACGGATGTAATCTATCTCACTGACGGCGTTTCCTTCGCGGGCGTCTTTCATCTTCTCGTACGCCGCCTGAGTATAGGCAAGTTGTGCCTGAGCGCTCTTTATCTGTGCTTTGGCCGCATTCACCTGATCGATATACGGTCGCGGTTCGATTACAAACAACGTTTGGCCAGCCTTGACCACTTGCCCCGGAGTGAATACAATCTCTTCCAGGAAACCGGTGACCCGGGCCACAAGCTCAACAGTTTGTTCTGCCTCAATATATGCCGGATATTCATAAGAGTAAACTACATCTTGCCGGACAGGTGAATGAACCGATATCTCCGGCGGCGGAAATTCCTGCATACCTGTGCCGCGCTTCTTACACCCGGCAGGAAGTAATATGATTATAATATATATCAATAACAAATGTCTCATATAATATATACCTTTAAAACTATCTGTTTCGAATATTTTAACCTAATTCATGGAGGTCGGATGATTCTCATTATTCGTCACTCTGTTTCCAGCCTCCTCCCAATGCCTTATACAACTGGGTCATATACAACAGGGTATTGCTTTCGGCAATCACCAGTTCGTTTTCAAAACTGAGCATATTCCTTTGGGAATCAAGTACGCTTTGGTAGTCGGCCAACCCTTTGCTGTAAAGTTCAACGGCCAGTTTAAATGTCTCCTTTACCTGTTCCAACGCCTCCCTACTGGCCGCCAGTTGTGCTAAAGACTTATGGTAGGAGATCATCGCGTCGTCAACTTCCTGGATAGCGGTCAACAATGTATTGTTATATGCATTGATTCCTTCATCCAGCTGAGCCATCGCGAGCCGGGTGTTTTGTACGGCCTGGCGCCCGCTGAAGATAGTCCATTCGACGGAAGGCCTGATCTGCCACTCCATATTCTCTTTTAACGTAAAATCCTTAAACTTATCCGATGCATAACCAAAACCCCCGAAAAGATAGAACTTCGGCCACCAATCGGCTCTTGTAGCACCCACAGTAGCAGCCAATCCGTCCATTGTCTGTTCGGCAGCCCGGACGTCCGGGCGGTGGCGGATCAGTTCCGCCGGAATACCGACCACAACAACATTGGAAACGACAGGTAACGGCTGATAATTAAGCAATTGTCGCTTCAGAGTATCCGAATATTCACCGGTCAGTACATTGATTATGTTGACCAAACCGTTGATTGAAGCCTCAAGGCCCGGTACTATCGCTTTAGTCTGTAAGTAGAGACTCTTAGCCTGTGCTACATCCAGTTTTGAGTTTAATCCGGCGGTATACCTTTTCTCGGTCAGGATAAGAATATCCTCCTGCGACGAAAGGTTCCGGTTGGCGATATCCAACTGGCGCTGGCCGGCACGCAACTGAATATAAAGGGAAGAGAGTTGCGCAATTAACGACACCATTACGGCACGATAGTTTTCTTGGGAAGCATAGTAAAATTGTTTCTGCGATTTGGCGCTTTTACGGATATTCCCAAAAACATCCATCTCCCAGCTCATACTGGTCAAAGCCTCTCCGATATAAAGCCGTTCGTCTGTCTGCATCTTTCCGAGACTGCTTTTATTCGGGGTGTATGAAACGCCCACCGAAACAGTCGGATAGAACCTTCCCTGCTGTATACGGAGCCTGGCTTTGCTCATCTCCACCTGGTTGATGGCCCCCAATAAATCGTAATTGTTTTTGATTGTTTTTTGAATCAATGTATCCAGCGTGGCATCCCCAAACATTTGCCACCATACGTCATTTGACGGTAACTGCTGTTGCAGGTTCAACAAGGAAGTTGTATCCGGTTGGCCTCTAAGATATAAGATATGAAAAAAAATAATGTAGGAAAACAAAAACATTTTTCTGAATCCCCCTGGCAAGAACATCGTCATTGTGTTGCAGCTTAGTTCAATGACTATACGTATTCAAGCAGTCAAAGGTTAAAAATCAAAACGCTTTATCTTTAAAACATCTATGTTATTTTAATGAGATTACCTTAATCCTTTATCAATATAACATTTAGGGTATTTGTAAAATCGCATTTTATCTCACTTTTTTACAATTTTGTCCCATAAAATAGCGGTAATCAATCCCGTAAGAAAGATAAAAAAAAATCTAACATCTTTTCGAAGTACTTCCAAGGAATTATACTCATCCCTCCGAAAAACAGTAAGCAAAAGTGATATTGATATTCCATAGTTTCTTAATATGATAAAAACTTCTCTTTCATCACAAACCGTAACCGGAAACAGGTTGTACCGCCTGTCTTTCTTTTATAAATAAACCTTACCGTCAAAATAGCTATAGAAACGGAAGCAAATAGAACGAGCAAGAACTTAACGGCATATTCTAATGATACTGCACTCCATCCCACAAAAAGAACAAAAAGATTAAAGGGAATACCACATCTCAATGCTCTCAAATATAAGCGAGGACTACATACTCCAAAATAGATAATAAGCACAAGATATATCTTAAAGAAATGACTGTTGTTTATAAATAAACAATTTTTGTCAATACAAATATAAACCGATTTCTGCCAAATAACCTTTAATTCAATAATTGGTATTGTTTTATCCTGCATTCATGAACGTTGCGAATTTCTTTCGATTTCCCGAAGATTCTCAAGTTTTTTCTTCTGCAAAAACCCGTAAATATCTTCCAGATGTTCGGTTACCCTTTTATTACCGAACTCATATACCTTCTTCACCAGGCCATCAAGAAAATCGCGGTCGTGCGATACAACAATCAGCGTACCGTCAAAATCTCTCAACGCATTTTTAAGGATATCCTTTGTTTTCAGGTCGAGATGATTGGTCGGCTCGTCGAGGATCAACAGATTTACAGGCTGTAACAGCAATTTGATCATAGCTAAACGGGTACGCTCCCCGCCTGAAAGCACCTTTACTTTCTTATCAATGTCATCCCCGCTGAACATAAAGGCTCCAAGCAGGTTTTTGGTATTGCTTTTCAATTCGCTCGGCGTAACATCGTCAACCGTCTGGAAAACCGTCAGGTCTTCGTCGAGCATAGACGCCTGGTTTTGAGCAAAATAACCGACCTGGACGTTATGACCGAGAGCAAGTTTCCCACTAAAATCGATCTCTCCCATAATACATTTCACAAGCGTCGACTTTCCTTCCCCGTTACGCCCTACGAATGCCACTTTCTCTCCCCGTTCGATGGTAAAGTGGGCATCATCAAAGACAATATGGTCGCCATAGTGCTTTGACAACTCCTCGACAATCACCGGATAACTACCGGAACGGGGGGCCGGCGGAAATTTCAGCCGCAGAGCCGATGTGTCCTCTTCGTCCACTTCGAGTATCTCCAATTTCTCGAGCATCTTTACCCGCGACTGTACTTGTAACGTTTTGGAGTAGGTCCCTTTAAAGCGTTCGATAAACTCCTTCGTTTCGGCGATCATCTTCTGTTGCTCGTCATAAGCCTTCTGCTGATGTACGCGCCGGTCCTGCCGGAGAATCAGGTATTGTGAATAATTCACTTTATAGTCATAAATACGTCCCATCGTCACCTCAACGGTACGGGTCGTGATATTATCGACAAACGTACGGTCGTGCGAAATCACTACCACCGCTTTACCGTTATTAACCAGAAACTCTTCCAGCCACTGGATCGAGTCGATATCCAAATGATTGGTCGGCTCGTCCAATAACAGCACATCCGGATTTTTCAACAACATCTTTGCCAATTCGATACGCATCCGCCAGCCCCCGCTAAAGGAACCGGTCGGCTGGTCAAAATCCTCCCGTTTAAATCCCAAACCCAATAGTATTTTTTCTACCTCTGCCTCAAAATGGGTCAGGTCGATGCTGTAAAATCTCTCGCTCAACGCCGATACCTCCTCGATCAGTTTATAATATTCGAGGGAATCGTAATCGGTACGGTCGTTCAATTGTCGATTCAAGTGGTCGATCTCCTTTTCCATTGCAAAAAGATGTGCAAATGCCTGGGATGTCTCTTCAAACACACTACGGCTGTTCTCGGTGATCAGGTGTTGAGGTAAATAGGCAATCACTGCATCTTTCGGTGCCGAAACATTACCCCGCGTAGGTCTGTTTTCACCGGCCAATATCTTTAAAAGCGTCGATTTTCCGGCGCCATTTTTACCCATCAGGGCAATCCGGTCTTTTTCATTGATCTGAAACGATATATCCTTGAAAAGCGTTCTGTCGCCGAATTCTACTGTAAGCCCGTCTACTGAAATCATCTATCTAATTTTGAATATTTAATGCTGAATTTCTTTGCGGTGCGAAGATAGGATAAATATTTCACAACGGTATTATTTTCGTTCCGGCATATCTTGACTATTCAGGCTTTGCCGTATCTTTGAAAAAAGAATCAAAAATTAAGTATATGAAAATTATAGCATTTAACGGAAGTCCTCGTAAGGGAGGCAATACGGAACAACTGATCGAAGAGGTATTCAAACCGATACGGGAAACGGGTATTGAAACAGAGCTGGTACAGTTAGGCGGCAAATTACTTCGAGGTTGTTCGTCCTGCTACACCTGTTTTAAGACTAAAGACGGACAGTGCGCAATCAAAACCGACGGAATGAACGAGTATATCCGGAAAGCGCAGGAAGCTGACGGAATTATCCTGGCTTCACCGACCTATTACGGTAGCGTAAGCGCCGAAATGAAAGCCTTTATGGACCGGTTGGGCTTAACTACAATAGGGCAAGGGCGTACGCTGACCAGAAAAGTGGGCGCTGCCGTCATCAGTGTGAGGCGTGGAGGCGCCGTGACAGTTTTCGATGAACTGAACCGTTTCATGTTGGGAAGCGGAATGATCATTCCGGGTTCAACCTACTGGAATTTCGGCATCGGCGAAGAACCGGGCGAGATACACGGTGATGCGGAAGGGCTCCGGAACATGAAAGACTTAGGGATTCAGCTTGCCTGGTTGGTGAAAACCGTCAGAAACAACAAATAAGAAAGAAAAATACAACTTCTCTATAAGCCGCAAAATGCGCCGTACAGATGATAAATAGAACACCTATTTATTTTTTTACAACAAAAGCCATCATATTGTCGTAAATTGAAAATAAATCCGGAGTTTCTAATTCTTTAATTTTTAAACTATGCATCATTCTGACGTCGGTCTTATAGGGTTGGCCGTAATGGGACAAAACCTGGCGCTTAATATAGAAGGGAAAGGCTTTTCCGTGTCGTTATACAACCGTTCGCATCCGGACGAAGAAGACATAGTTGCCCGTTTTCTGGCGGAGCGGGGAAAAGGTAGGCATTTTGCAGGCAATTCTACTCCGCAGGAGTTCGTCGCCTCGATCGACCGGCCACGGAAGATTCTGCTGATGATTAAAGCCGGCCCTCCGGTAGATGAAGTCATTCACCAGCTTTTACCCTATCTGGAAGAGGGAGATGTGATCATTGACGGAGGAAACTCCGATTTCCATGATACGAGTCGCCGTGTTGAAGAACTGCGGAAAAACCGGATCCTTTTTGTCGGAGCCGGTATATCCGGCGGCGAAAAGGGAGCATTATACGGTCCCTCCATCATGCCGGGAGGTTCGGCAGAAGCCTGGCCGGTAGTCAAGGAACTGTTGCAAGCCATCGCGGCTAAACTCGAGAATAATACCCCCTGTTGTCAATGGATAGGAAAGGGGGGGGCCGGACATTATGTCAAAATGGTACACAACGGCATAGAATATGCCAACATGCAGCTTATCGCCGAGGTATACGACATCATCAGGAAACGGCTTGCCTTGGGACCGGACGAAATTGCCGGTATTTTCGAAAAATGGAATAAAGGCGAACTGAACAGTTACCTACTTCAAATCACATCCGATATCCTTCGCTTCAAAGAGAGCGAGAATCATTATCTGCTGGATAGCATTCTGGACGTCGCCGGACAAAAAGGCACCGGTAAATGGAATGTAATAGCGGGACTGGATGAACAGGAACCTCTTTCACTGACGACGGAAGCAGTATTTGTACGCTTTCTCTCTATGCGAACTGACGAACGGGCGAAAGCGGCAAAACTATATGAAACATTCTGCGAACCTGCTCCGGAAGACGCGGCGAGCAAGCTGGAAGCACTCAAGAAAGTGTTGTATGCAACCCTGATCATATCCCACGCGCAAGGTTTCTCCCTGATGCGCCGCGCTTCAGCACATTATGGCTGGCAATTGGACCTCCCAATGATTGCGGATATATGGAGGGAAGGATGCATTATCCGGTCGGCCTCATTAAAAATGATCGCCCAGGCCTACCGGAAAAATCCGGAATTGGAAAATCTGCTTTTTGATGAATATTTCCGGGAACATTTCCGGAAGGCTCTTCCGCTTTTACGTATTGCTGTTGCCAAATGCGTGCTGAATGCCGTTGCAATACCTTGTACGGCCTCAGCATTAAGTTATTTCGACGGTTTATGCACATCACATACTCCTACAAACCTGATCCAAGCACAACGGGACTATTTCGGCGCCCACACATATGAACGGGTTGATGCGGAAAGAGGGCGTTTTTTTCATACCGACTGGACAAAGGGAGTAACCAAATCGTAACCGGCTATGACACTACCCGACGATCAAGTATTGGTTATCTTCGGAGCCTCGGGCGATCTGACAAACCGTAAGTTGCTCCCTGCTCTTTTTGAGCTTTTTTTAAACCGTCTACTACCGGAACGATTCCTGATCCTCGGAGTTGCCCGTACGGAATGCTCCGACATGGAATACCGCGAACAGCAGAAAGAGGCATTGCTGAAACTCCGAGGTGAGAAACCCTTTGACCAAGCAAAGACAGATGCTTTTCTTCAACTCGTATATTATACCCACATTAACACAGATGACTTGGCGGCTTACAGCCAGTTGAAAGAACGGTTGTTAAGACTCCGGCAGCAGCACGGTATTCCGGACAAGGTAATTTACTATCTGGCCACTCCGCCAACCATGTATGAACGGATTCCAGCCGGCCTGCAAAAATATGAACTGAACAAAACCGGCGAAGCGGGAGGATGGCGCCGGATTATTGTCGAAAAACCTTTCGGCAGCAACCTCGAATCGGCCCTCCAGCTCAATGCCTTTCTAATGACAATTTTCAATGAACAGGACATTTATCGCATCGATCATTACCTGGGGAAAGAAACGGTACAGAACATACTGGTACTGCGCTTTTCAAACGGGATTTTCGAACCGCTGTGGAATCGCAATTATATCGATCATGTTGATATCAATGTCATGGAGACGCTGGGTGTTGAAAATCGCGGGAGATATTACGAAAAAGCCGGTGCCATGCGGGACATGGTACAAAACCACCTGATGCATTTGATGGCATTTATCGCAATGGAATCGCCGGCAGCATTCGACGCCGAATCTTTACGGGACGAGATTGTCAAAGTCTTTCGCTCTTTGCATCCGGCCTCGGGTTCCGATGTCATCCGCGCACAGTATACAAACGGGAGCATCAACGGAAAGGATGTGCCCGCCTACCGGAGTGAAAAAGAGGTAGAGCCCGGATCAAACACCGAAACCTATGTTGCAATGAAATTCTTTATCGACAACTGGCGGTGGAGTGGAGTACCTTTTTATGTATATACCGGAAAACGATTACCGGAGAAAAAAACAGAAATCGCCATCCATTTTAAATCTACTCCCCACCACTTTTTCTCCGGCGAATGTCAGGGAGGTTCATGCAACAAGCTGATCATACGAATCCAACCCGATGAAGGAATCTCTTTAAAGTTCGGACTGAAGATACCCGGAGCAGGCTTTAAGGTGAAGCAAACCAGTATGGATTTTTCTTACAGCTCTCTATCAGACAGCTATCTGGCCGATGCCTATGAACGTCTGTTGCTGGATGCAATGCAAGGCGACTCGATGCTCTACAACCGTAGCGATGCGATGGAAGCAAGTTGGAAATTTATCGATCCGGTATTACAGGAATGGGCATCGGATCCGGAGCACAACCTATTTTACTACTCTGCAGGAAGCAATGGTCCCGACGAACGTACGATATTGACCTCCCCTAAAGAGGCCGACATCATGCTTGACGACCTCGACGACGAGGGCGAATGTATTCTTTAGTCGGCCCGAAAACCCACTTACTTTACAACATCTAATTTGATAAAGATAGCGTTTGCCAGCTATTAGGCCTCAAATAAATCTCTTTATCTGACACATTGACCGTAAAGTTATACCTGAATATCAATTGGATGCTTATCGAACCGTCACGTAGTGAAAACTGGAATTCCCAACTTTTCCTGCACAAAAAGTTAAGCACTTTTCTTGTTAAGATTCCAGAACTCGTCTATTGTCATGTTTCTCAGTGCGGAGTGCCGCCGGATTTTGTTATACCAGTTCGATATACTCGAAGATTTCCATCTCGATCTGTTCGGGCGTTAGCGTTCTGTTTCCGTATATCAGTTCGCATTTGAGGCTCTTGAAGAAGCTCTCTGCCACAGCGTTATCCCAACAGTTACCCCGGCGCGACATACTCTGCACCACATTCTTATCCAACGTATTACGGAACTCTTCGGAAGCATACTGCACGCCCTGGTCCGAGTGGAAGATCATGCCGGGCATGGGCCTGCGGCGACGGACGGCCATCTGATAGGCCCTCACCGCCGTATCTCTGGCCGTAAGGTTGCCCGACATGCTTCAACCTACGACTTTACGGTCGAAGAGGTCTATTACGGAAGTTAAATACCTAAAACCATGTGTAGTATGGATATATGTAATATCCGACACCCATACTTTGCCGGGCGCATCCGGGTTGAACTGCCGGTCCAAGTGGTTCGGACAGATGCGCAGGGTGTACTCCGGATAGGATACATTACGGTATTTATGGGACAACTTACTGCGCAGGCCCATCCGCTTCATATACTTACTGATCGTATGGACAGAGACATAAAAATGGCCTGTCTGGATGTCTGCGGCAATACGCGGTGCGCCATAGCGTCCCCGGGCATGGACATACAGCTCCCGGATCAGCTTCTACAGCGCCTCGCGCTTCCGCTCGCGCCGGGAGTAAATACCCCGCTT
>JAVBLD010000032.1:0-50983 GCA_031553705.1 Marinifilaceae bacterium
TTAGGGAGTATTTGGCCGGACTGTTTGTTATATTAAAATAGTGATAAATAAATGTTTACGTAAAAATAGCGGCGGACAGGGTTGGGACGAAGGGAAGCGAAGGGGTGTTTTTGACCGGAAACGGGAGCGGAAAAATGGGAAGAAGGAGGATAAAGTTGGAGGATATTTTTTATGGCAGGATATCAAAAAAAGACAGGGGAAATGGTTGTAATGGGATAAAATTTGGAATCTGGGTGATTCGAATAATGATATTCGGTTTTAATCAGAGAAGTTAGGTTAATGAGATGGCATTGCGTAGATGTAAAAAAGGACCAATGCCTCGGCTGTTGTGAATAAGAAAAATATTGGTACTCCCTATTTGAGAATGAGATCAAAGATTCGATTCTCAAATAAGTATTTTAATTTTTTAGTCTCTTAATTTTTATGACGACAATCGAATTAACGATGAAAATAACTTCCCGGAAGATCGCGCAGATTATACTGCGAGGACATAGCTTCTCCGTAAGCGCCACAACTATGGATGATAATCAGATCGCCTCTCGACGTGCCGTTTAGTAATATCTCTTTGCCGAAACAATCGGAAGATTCACAGATCGGCCCGACGACATCATATTTTTCTTCCGGTTTATCCGAACTGATATTTTCGATTTTGTGAAACGCCTGGTATAGTGCCGGCCTTAACAGATCGTTCATCCCGGCGTCAAGGATGACGAACTTCTTGAATTTACCCTCTTTGACATAAAGCACTTTTGAGATCAGGTCGCCGCAATGCGCAACGATCGAGCGGCCTAGCTCGAAATGTACCCGTTGTTTTCCTATCGGTTTGAAAAATGCGGCGAATGTGCTGAAATAGTCGGCAAATCTTGCCACCGGCTCGCTGTATGGTGTATTATAATCAATACCCAGCCCTCCTCCGAAATTGATATGAGGCAAAACGATAGACTGTCTTTGTAGTTTCTCCTGTATCTCATTTGCTCTCAGGCAAAGCTTCTCGAACACTGCCATGTCGGTGATCTGCGAACCGATATGGAAATGCAATCCGATTAATTCGATATGTTGCAATGGAGTGATCGCTGCAATCACCTTCTCCAGGTCGTCCATATAGATGCCGAACTTATTTTCGTCGGTACCGGTGGTAATGTAGTGGTGGGTATGTGCATCCACGTTCGGATTGATGCGCAAGGCAACTTTCGCCCGCTTGCCTAGTTGTCCGGCAATTTCGTCAATCACAAAAATTTCCGGTAGCGACTCGCAGTTGAAGCAGAAAATATTGTTTTTCAATGCCAGCTCGATCTCTTCGTCGCTTTTTCCGACTCCGGCAAATACGATCTTTTCGGCCGGAAAGTCGCATTCCAATGCCCGCGCTACTTCATTCCCGCTCACGCAGTCCGCTCCCAGCCCATATTGCCGGATATGGGCTAATAAGGTGGGGTTGGCGTTAGCCTTAATAGCATAATGCACTTCAAAATTGTATTTGCACGCCTCTTCTACTACAGTATGCAGTGTTTTTTCCAGCAGATCCAGATTATAGTAATAGCATGGAGTCTTTATATGCAGCAGGTTTTCGGATAGAACCATATATGAGTTATGAATTATGAGTTATGAAATAGGAGCAAGGGGTAGGGAGTAGGGGACAAGAATTTTTCCTTGCACCCTGCCGCTTGCACCTTGTGCCTATTTTTCATTATTAGTTGTATTGAGCAATTTCTCGCTGAGATCGACCAGGGCCTTCTTTTTATGCTCTTGTTTAACCAGTACCGAGATGTTGTGTTCGCTGGCTCCGTAAGAGATCATTCGCAACGGTACCTCTTCCAGTGCTTGTAGTACTTTGGAGGTTAGTCCTAAGGCGCTGCTTTCAAAATTACCGACGATACAGATAATCGACATATTTTCGTCTACCTCGATAATGCCGTACTTTTCCAGGTCTTTGGTAATGTGGGAGAGATGATCGGTGTAGTCGATCGTCAATGATACGGCAACTTCCGAAGTAGCAATCATATCGATCGGCGTTTTCCAGGTTTCGAATACCTCGAATACTTTACGCAGGAAGCCGTAGGCCAGTAGCATATTGGTTGATTTTATCTTGATTGTGGTAATGCCGTCCTTGGCAGCTACGGCTTTGATATTTTGTATTGAACTCTTTTTGGTGATCAACGTTCCCTCATCTTCCGGATGGAGGGTGTTCTTTAACCTTACCGGGATATTCTCTTTTTTAGCCGGCTGAATACTTGACGGATGAAGGATTTTGGCGCCGAAATAGGCCAGTTCGGCAGCTTCGTCGAACGATAGGCTGCGGATAGCTTTCGTGCCTTCTACAATCCGGGGATCATTATTATGCACTCCGTCGATGTCCGTCCATATCTGTATCTCATCAGCATTCACGGCAGCTCCGATCAGAGCTGCCGAATAATCGCTCCCCCCCCGTTTCAGGTTGTCAATCTCCCCATAAGCATTACGACAGATAAACCCTTGGGTGATGATCAGTCCGTCTGGCCCTATCTGAGCCAACTCGCGGGTCAGGTTCTGTTTAATGTAGTAATAATCCGGCTCGCAATCTTTATCGATCCGCATATAATTGAGGGCAGGCAATAAGGTCGCCTTGATACCGCTTTCTTCCAGGTAATAGTGCATCAGGGTGGAAGACATGATTTCGCCCTGTGCAAGAATGGCTTTCTCCTGCAATAGGTAGAAATCCTTATTTACAAAAGAACGCAGGTAATTAAATATGCTTTGGATAAACTCTTTTCCTTTGTCAATATAGGGTTTTGTCGCAAAAAGTTCAGTCACCACGATATAATAGTTTACCTCCATATTCTGAATGACATTCAACGCTTCCTGCTTTTCGTTTTTGTAGAGGCAATCGGCGATCTTAACCAATGAGTTGGTCGTACCGGACATAGCCGATAATACGACGATCTTGGGTTGATTGTCATTGATTAAACCGGCTACCGAACGAATTCTTTCCGCACTACCTACGGAGGTTCCTCCAAATTTTAAAACTTTCATATGTATTATATTTTATTTTTAAGGTCGTATGGAATCCTCAGGTCATATTTATGTCTTTTCACAAACATTTGTTCATGAGGGTTTCATATACTGTTTTCCGCGTTATAAATTTTATACCCTATATCTTCTACTTGCTTTCGGGATGCGAATTTCAGATAAAGGGGATAATAAAACAAGGACTTGTTGTAAATTTAACAACAAGTTTATTTTTTGTAAAAACAAGCGGCTGCCCAGTTCTCATTTTCTTTGTATTGCAGGTAGCTGAGTTCCAGTTCTTCCGCTTTTTGCCGGATGATAGGAAGATCTTCATTGTAAAAACCGCTAACGATCAGGTAGCCGTTTGAAGACAGTACGGTACAATATGCATGCATATCCTGTAATAAAATGTTGCGGTTAATATTGGCCAATATGAAATCGAAAGACCCTTCGCCGGCAAGTAGCGAGGCATCTCCGATTTTAACGGTAATATTGCTGATATGGTTATTGTTTTGGTTTTCGCCGGCATTATCAAATGCCCATTGATCGATATCGATTCCCGTTACGGTTGCGGCTCCTACTTTGGATGCCATGATAGAGAGGATTCCTGTCCCGCATCCCATATCGAGCACCCTTTTCCCTTTTATCCGATCAGCATAATCAAGTATCATCGAGAGCATCAGGGCGGTTGTCGGATGGTGGCCTGTTCCGAAGCTCATTTTGGGCTCGATGATGATTTCATATTCCATGCCCGGCACCGGTTCATGAAAACCGGCCCGGATCAGGATACGGTTGTCCACTACTACCGGGGTAAAATTCTCTTCCCATACCTTATTCCAATCCTGGTCCGGAATTTCATTATATGTCCATGTTATCTGGTATCGTTCGCTTAAAAAAGCCAATACTTCCATATCCCGGATCGCTTGTTCGTCAAAGTGTTTTGACGGGATATAGGCCATAAAGCCGGACTCGGTGTTGTAAAAGCTGTCATAGCCGATATCGCCCATTTCCGCAATTAATGCATCGGCGACGTCTTCCAGATAGGGAGTAATGGTAAATACGACTTCGGTGTACTTCATAAGTATATAAATTTTATTCTTTTTTTATGTCCATTCTGATACGCCATTCTTTCGGATAGTAGTTGTTCAGACGGTTGCCTATACTTTTTCCCCATCCCAATCCGATATGCCGGTATGAGATCAGCACCCATTCGCCTGCAGGTGCTGTGACCGGAATATCCTCTTTTTTCAGGAAAGTCAGAGCCGTATGCAGGTTCACAGTGTACGTACGGCATTTCTCCTGGTCCAAATGGCTATATAGCGCCAGGGAGGGAAGCGGCTTTATCTTTTGCTTGATAAGCTCGGCGGCTTCGCATCCTTTGTAAATAACGTTCACTTGCCTCTCCAGTTCACGGATGAACATTTCGTGCACTGCCGGAACGATCCCGATCAGATTCTCTTTCTGATAGGTTGCCGGTTTCGTACAGGGAGTTATCATCGCCCGAATCTCATCAGGTAGTGCCAGCGGTTTGGAATGTGGTTGTTTATTCTTTTTGCATACCGGTTCTTTTCCATCCTTTTTGCATACAACTCCGATAAAGAAACCTTCTCCGGCTACTTTATGCGGGTAAAACCGGAGTCCATAGCCCGATTCGCCCGGAGTAATGGCGTCGTAAGAGTACTGTATCGGTATATGCTCCGCATCCGCTTGTTCGGACAACCAGGCCAAGATGTCCTCATTTTCTCCACGATTGTACGTACAGGTGCTATAGATCAGAAAACCTTCCGGTTTTAATGCATCCCAGATGTCGGACAAAATTCTTTTTTGCCTTTCGCTGCACAGTTTCAGGTTATTCTCGCTCCACTCTTCGATCGCTTTATCGTCTTTCCGGAACATTCCTTCTCCGGAACATGGTGCATCTACCAGAATGATGTCGAAGGCGCTTTGCATACCCGAAAAATCAGACGGGTCACTTTGTGTGACGACCACATTATCATGTCCCCATTTGATCACATTTTCTTTTAGGATGGCGGCTCTTGACCGGATGACTTCATTGGAAACCAGCAGGCTGTCGGGTGTAATCATTGAAGCCAGCATGGTCGATTTACCACCCGGGGCGGCGCATAGGTCTAATACCCGTATGCTTCCCGGCGGCATAATCTGTTTGATCGTATGGTACAGAAACATTGAAGAAGCTTCCTGTACATAATAAGACCCGCCATGAAAACAGGGATCCAATGTGAATTTCGGGCGGTGACTCAGATAGTAGGCGTCTTTACACCACTCTATCGGCCGGCTGACTTCCATTGACAGGAAATTGTCGTTTGTGATACTGCTTTTGGCCGGATTGAGTCTGATGCTTACCGGAGCCTCCGACTGCAAAGCATGAAAGAACGCTTCATATTCATCTTTCAGCTGTATTTTCATACGTTCTTCAAAGGAAGGAGGCAGTGAAATCATAATAATTACTTATCTTTGCACGCAAAGATAATCAAAGATGGAAGTCAGGAATAATTATAGTTTAAAAAAATATAATACATTCGATGTTGACATAAAATGTTCCTGTTTTGTTGAAAGCGATAACGAAGATGAGTTCCTGGAATTTGTCGCGATGTATGAATTTGAGCCGGAAGAGATGTTAATATTGGGAGGGGGGAGTAATTTTTTGTTTACCGGGGATTTTGATGGGACTGTATTTTTCCCGACAATGAAGGGAATCAGTGTGGTGGACGAAGATGAACGGTCGGTATGGGTAAGGGTCGGAGCAGGAGTCGTTTGGGATGATTTTGTCATTTGGGCGGTGGAGCGGAATTATGGTGGGGTGGAGAACCTTTCTCTGATTCCAGGTCATGTGGGGGCTGCTCCGGTACAGAACGTAGGTGCGTATGGAATGGAAGCCAAAGATACGATCAGGAGTGTCGAAACGATCGATATTGAAAAAGCCCGTAAGCTGACCGTCGATGCAAAGGCTTGCCGGTTCGGTTATCGCGACAGCATTTTTAAGCGGGAATGGAAGAATAGGTTTATAGTTACCTATGTTACTTTTGAATTGGCGAAACAACCTGTTTTTAAACTGGACTACGGTAGTGTCCGGGATGAGGTGGCCAAGCATGGAGAGGAGATATGCTTACGGACAATACGGCAAGCCATCGTAAATATCCGTAATGCAAAACTGCCTGATGTGATGGCGTTGCCTAACGCAGGTAGTTTCTTTAAAAATCCAGTAGTCAGTCAAGAGTTTGCCGAAAAATTGAGAGGACAATATCCTGAAATGCCTGTCTATTCTGCCGATGAGGGATGTGTGAAATTGCCTGCTGGCTGGTTGATCGAGCAGTGCGGCTGGAAAGGGAAACAGCTGGGACATGCGGGAGTTTATGACCGACAGGCTTTGGTGCTGGTGAACCGGGGTGACGCTACCGGTGTGGAGATTGCATTGTTGGCGAATGAAATAAAGAAGAGCGTTTTTGTAAGGTTCGGTGTTTTTATAGAACCGGAAGTTAATATTATTTAGTTAACATAAACATAGGATAATCCGGATTTAAATAGCAGGAAATGGAATACAGGACATATTTGGATACTCCGATAGGGAGAATGAAGATCGAAGGTGTTGATGGAGCTATTACGGTTGTCGATTTTGATGAGACAGGCCAATATAAATCGGAAGAGGTACCGGTATGGCTCGAGGAAGGAAAACGGCAATTGGAAGCTTATTTTAATGGTAGCCTTACGGCATTTTCTTGTCGAATGGAACCGCAGGGTACTCCTTTTCAGCACATAGTATGGAAAGCTTTGATGTCGGTTTCTTTTGGCACTTGCGTTACCTATATGGACATCGCCCGGCAGATTGGTAGACCGAGAAGCATCCGTGCCGTTGCCAATGCAATCGGTCGGAACCCGATGCTTATCCTGGTGCCTTGCCACCGGATCATTGGCTCGAACGGTGCCCTGACTGGCTTTTCCGCCGGTCTGGAACGCAAAATATGGTTACTTCGGTACGAAAATCACCAACTTGAAGAGCCGAAAGTTCGTACACAGGAACTGAGAAAGCCAAAAGTGAATAAGATATAAATGGCAGAAATCTGCAAGCAAATATAGGCTTTGGAAGTTATGAATTATGAAATAGGAGCAAGGAAATTCAACTGTCAATTAATTATTCATTCATTAGAATTCACTTTCGACTTTCAATTTTCAACTCTTTACTTATGAAAGTTACAAAACATATAGAGAAGATAAAGATTTTGGCTCATTACACAAACTATAAAGGTCGGTTGTTTATGAAGACATTATGCGATCTGCTGATCGATGCGGCGGAGACGCAGACCAAAATATATGGCGTGGATGTCGAAACGTTGAATGCCAAAGGAATAACATGGATGTTGCACCGGTTGCATATCCAATTGTACAAAGTGCCCTATAAAGGCGAGGAGGTGGATATTGCTACCTGGCCTTCCGGAGTCGATCGCCTTTTTGCATTAAGGGATTATCAAATGTTGAGAAAGAACGGCGAGTTGCTGGTAGGTGCAACCACCGAATGGATGATGATCGATCTGAATAAAAGAAGGCCGATACGACAGCCTGCCGATGTGGTCGAAATAAGCATGACTCACGACATTGAGAACCTTCATATAGCTTCGATCCTGGACGAGAAGGATTTCGAACTGGGAGAACCTGGTGGCTCACGGAATTTTACGGCTACTTTTGACAATATTGACTTTAATGGGCACGTTACGCAGTCTTCTTATATGGGATGGATCATCAACTCATTACCTTTTGAATTCCTTAAGGGCCATATATTGCATGAAATAGAGGTCGTTTATGCTCATGAAATCATGCCGGACAGCAGTATCCATTCGGCCTATCGTATAGAGGAAAAGGAGAACAATATCGTCGTATACCACCAGATTACGAGCGAAGATGGTGCACGCACACATTGTGTGGCCAAAAGTATCTGGCAGAAGTAGTATATCGGGAGAAACGGCCTTGTTATTAGTATACTGCTTCAAGTCAACACTTCTTTCGCGAATTCTCAGAATGCTCCTGCCATATTCTCTTTATGCATGACAGGTAGCACATGAAAT
Source organism: Marinifilaceae bacterium (assembly GCA_031553705.1). Classification (GTDB taxonomy): domain Bacteria; phylum Bacteroidota; class Bacteroidia; order Bacteroidales; family Marinifilaceae; genus JAVBLD01. The sequence continues at coordinate 8,061 of JAVBLD010000032.1, forward strand.
GACAAGAAGCGCTATAAATGTCAGCCATGGTATATTAATCCATTTCGATCTAAGAATACGAAATATGGTTATGTATATTAATTCAACAATATAACATTCGAGGCTAAAAGTAAAGGCACATAAAATTTACCCTCTTCTAGAAAGAAGGTGATAATTAATTTCCGGTAACCAAAAAACAATACGGCGCTAACAGGCAACAGATACAGTATGATTTTAGGCCGGTATTTATTTGCCGGGTGTTTAAAATTTAAAACAGAATGGTCTGTTTTGGTGCCAGATTAGTCTCCATTGTCCAGAAATGGGCTTCTCCGTGTGCAATACGAAAGATAACCAGTTCGGGACTTTCCGGTGTCAAACCGAATGACTTCAGGAAAGGCCTGTCTTCGATAGCTCTCTTTTTTAATTCCGGATCGTTTATAAACTCGGTCTTCCCGGCAACCCGCAACATTGTTCCGATCATCCCTTCCTGTTTATAAAAACAGGCTTCTGCCTTCGGATTTTTTTCTAATTGATGCGGAGTCTGTTTCATACTTGCTGTCTGAAAATAGAAACCGGTTTCATCGGCAAACCAGAAACCCAAAGCCCTTACACGAGGTTGATCACCTTCGACGGTAGCCAGATAACATATCGGATTTTCATTGGTAAAACGGATACAATCTTGGATAGTTTTCATAATTAAATAGTTGAAAATTGACAATTGAAAGTAAACTCTAATTCATAATGAAGAATCGGTACGAGGTGAAAAGGGCAGAATACAAGGAAAAATTCTTGCCCCTTGCTCCTATTTCATAATTCATAACTTTTTAAGCCCCTTGTCCCCCCATTACAGCTCTTTTTCGATCTGATAAACATTGCGATCGGTTGCGGAGCGTGCGACTAGCTCGGCGATAAAACCGGTCATGAATAGTTGAGTCCCTAAGATCATACAGGTCAATGCAATGTAGAAGTAAGGACTGCTGGTCACCAACGGTGCTTTGATGTGATTGGCCAGGCAGATGATTTTGTCGATGCCCAGCCAGCAGGCGGAACAAAATCCGACAATAAACAAAAGGGTTCCCAACGCTCCGAACAGGTGCATCGGTTTTTTCGAAAAACGGGTAATAAAAGTGATGGATAACAGGTCCAGAAAACCGTTGATAAAGCGGTTCAGTCCTCCAAATTTAGTGATACCGTATTTCCTCGCCTGGTGTTGTACCGCTTTTTCTCCGATACGGGCGAAACCGGCCTGTTTGGCGATGATCGGAATGTAACGGTGCATTTCGCCGTATATCTCAATGCATTTCACCACTTTTTTCTTGTACGCTTTTAGGCCGCAATTGAAATCATGCAGTTTAATACCGGAGAATTTGCGGGCAGCGGCATTAAATAGCTTTGTCGGAAGGGTTTTGGACAGCGGATCATATCTTTTTTTCTTCCACCCTGAAACCAAATCGTAATCCTGTTGGGTGATCATTCGGTATAGTTCCGGTATTTCGTCCGGGCTATCTTGCATATCGGCGTCCATGGTGATGACTACTTTTCCCTCGGCAGTCTGGAAACCGCAATGCAAAGCCGCCGATTTTCCATAATTGCGGCGGAACTTGATGCCCCGGATCCGGTTGTTTTTCTCGGCAAGTTTTTCTATCATGCTCCATGAGGAGTCGTTGCTTCCGTCATCGATCATGATCACTTCATACGAAAAGCGGTTGGCGTCCATTACTCGCTCGATCCATGCGGAGAGTTCCGATAGTGACTCCTCTTCGTTGTATAACGGAATGATTACGGATATATCCATGTTTATTAATTTTGAATTCCGAATGCTGAACTTCAATACGGGAGATCAGAAATCTACCGTTCTATTCATATGTTATATGCACTCTGTTGTTATTGTGGTTTTTAATCCAGCTCGTCATCTACTTTCTGTATTTCATTTCTTTTCAGTATTCCGGCAATCAACAACGAAAAAACAAATCCTAAAAGTATTTTACCGAATATCTCTGAGAAAGCGATTACTACAGGGGTCATCGAAGCCTCTGTCAAGGTGTTTAGAAACTCTTCCGATTTTCCGGTACCGGCATAGAACTGTTTTAATGCCGTTTCGAAAATAGTCCGGTAATCGGTTAATAGTTCCGGATTCAGCCGGTACATCAGATAGGTGTAAATGCCGAATGTCAACGCAGCTACACTGATTAGATATGTACAGGTCGCCAAGGCTTTACTGTAAGAGATCACTCCTTCCAGTTGTTCGTCCCGGTATCTCTTCCCTCCGAGAAATGCACCGACAATAGAGAGCAGCATGATCACATTACTCAGTTGCGGATTAACAGCGATGCTTTTACCTGTTTTAAAATAGATAAAAGAGGTGAGCGCAAAGGTCAATCCGATCAACATGCCGAAAATGGTATTGTAGCGAAAAAATAGGCTCTTATCATTCATAAAGCTTCGTTTTTCCTCTCAGGTATAATTTCTCTCCTTCGATCAACTGGCTGTCTTCGTCAATATAATTGTATCTGGCAATACTTCTGAGTTTTACGCCGTACATCTGCGATATGGAATAAAGTGTCTCCCCCTCTTTTACCCGATGGTACTCATACCCTCTGGCGGCCTTGAGTTTTTTACTCTTGATAAAGACCAGCTGGCCGGGTTCCAGCGAATAGTCCCGGGTGTCGTTATATGCCAGTAGTTTTCTCACAGAAATACCGTAATATGTTGCAATTTTGTCGTAAGTATCTCCATCATGCGCTTTAATACAGAGGACGCCGTTTCTCATCTCTTCGCGATTCCGGTATGAGGCCTTTTCAGGTTCTTCATGGTCGATTACCGGCTCATTCTCCGCTATCAGGTTTTGCAATTCGGCGGCTTTTTCTTCCGGTTTCGTAATCACTCGATCGTACTGGTATAACTCCTCTTCTTCAATGATTTTGATCAACATTTCGGCGTATTGCGGGTTTGTCGCATAGCCGGCAGCTTTTAGCCCTCTGGCCCATGCTTTGTAATCTGTGGTCGGTATATTGAAAAGATCGGCATACCGGGGACGGGTAGTTAAAAAAGTACTATGATCGATCCATGATTGTTCCGCATGCTCGTACTTACGGAAATGTTCGCTGGGGGCATCGTCGTCCATTTGATATGTCGGGCCTTCCCATTCGTGGCACTTGATTCCGAAATGGTTATTCGCATTGACGGCAAGCGGTGACGAGCCGCATCCCGATTCGAGAATACCTTGTGCCAATTTGATACTGGCAGGAATACCGGTACGCTCCATCTCTGTAATGGCAATATTTTTATATTTCTTAATAAACTCTTTCCTGGATTCGGCATTGGCCTGCAATACACAACCTATCATTAAGCCTAAAAATACTATTTTTATCCCTTTCATTGTCTTACTTTTTATTATAGTATACGTTATAACAAATTATAATTCTACGATTCTGGAAATAATCCGGATCTAAAGTTTAAAATCTAAAATTGTTGTATCTTAGGCGGTAAAAATAATAAAAAATAGCGATGGATAAAAGAGAAGTTCGGTTAGATTACTGTGTTTACCAAAATTCTTTTCCGGAGGAGTATCGTTTTTTGTGTGATAAGGCGATAAAGGCTACCCACCGGTCGTATAGCATATATTCCCGTTTTGCAGTCGGAGCCGCCGTATGGTTGGATAATGACGAGATAGTTACCGGAGCGAACCAGGAGAATGCGGCTTATCCGAGTGGTATATGCGCCGAACGGGCTGCATTATTCTATGCCGGAGCGACTTACCCGGATGCCAAGGTAAAAGCTATCGCCATTGCCGCCTGGCATCAGGGACACTTGGAGGAGCAGTTTATTTCCCCTTGCGGAGCCTGCCGGCAAGTGATGGCCGAAATGATTAAACGCCATGGTAAAGATTTTGACGTCATTATGATAGGTGCGAAGCAATCCGCAGTGATCAAGGCTTCCGTACTACTTCCGCTTTGTTTTGACTATAACGGTGGCAAGGAATAGGAGACTTGCCTCCTGCTATCTGCTCTTTGTCCCTTTAATCATTAATCTTGAACGACACCCGGTTGACAATCGAGCGGCCGAGGGTGATTTCGTCGGTGTATTCGAGGTCGTTGCCGATAGCAATGCCTTTGGCAATAGTGCTGATCGCGAGTGTTTCCTTACGGGGAAGTTTTTTGAAAATATAGTAACCTGTCGTGTCGCCTTCAATCGTGGCGCTCAAGGCAAATATCACTTCTTTGACGGTTTCTTCTCCGGCCCGCCGGAGAAGGGATGGGATGTTCAGATCGGCAGGTCCGATGCCGTCCATAGGGGAAATGATGCCGCCTAGCACGTGGTAGAGGCCGTTGTATTGGGAGGTGGCTTCGATAGCGATAATATCTTTGATACTTTCGACCACACAAATCGAGGCGGCATCCCGTTGTTTGTCGGCGCAGATTTCGCACAACTCGCCGTCCGCGATATTATGACATTGGTGGCATTCCCGGATATTTTTTTTCAGATCGTCGATACTTTTGAGAAAAGCTTCGACATCCGGTTGATTTTTTTTCAAAAGGTGGAGTACGAACTTTAACGCGGTTTTCCGTCCGACACCCGGAAGGGTCGAAAACTGTTCGATCGCTTTATCCAATAATTTTGAAGAAGAGGAGGTCAGCATAGGTGTTGTTTCCTTAATCGGTTTCCTCGTCTTTAAAGCGAATATCTTTCAACATCATCTGGATATCGATCTTGCCCATAAATTCATTTTCCTGCAAAATGTAGCAGATATCGAAATAGGAACCGGAATTGATCTGGTCGTATAGATATCCCATCCCGAATCCGATCCCTCTGCGGTCGTTACATGCCCGGGTATCGTCAACGACAACCAGCTTCAGGTGCTCGTTGTTCTTTCCGACCGGTTTGGTGCCGATAAAATTAATCACATTTTCGGTCATAAATATCGGAATATTGTTGTTCGGCCCGAACGGGGCGAATTTCTGCAAAAGGTTATACAGCTCGGGAGTGATATCGCTCAGTTTGATTTTGGCATCAATATTAATTTGAGGAGTCAACATTTCATTGGTAATTAATTCGCTGACAATCTGTTCGAATTTTTTCTTGAACGCGTCGATGTTTTCGATTTTTAGCGTCAGACCGGCGGCATATTTATGTCCGCCGTAGTTTTCAAGCAGTTCGCTGCATTGAGAGATCGCGTAGTAGAGATCAAATCCCTCCACCGAACGGGCCGATCCGGTGGCCATTCCGTTCGATTCGGTCAGGATAATTGTGGGCCGGTAGAACGATTCGGTCAGGCGGGAAGCTACGATACCAATCACTCCTTTATGCCAGTTCGGATTGAAAAGTACGGTTGTTTTTTTCGACGGCTCAATCTCCGATCCGGTGATATGCAACAATGCTTCTTCGGTAATATCGTGATCTAATTTTTTCCGCTGGTCATTAAATATACTGATAGCTGAAGCGATCTCATCTGCCGAAGTAGCTTCGTCAGCTGTGAGAAGGGCAACCGATTTCCGTCCCGATTCAACCCGGCCGGCGGCGTTGATCCGGGGACCAATCCGGAACACAATGTCGTTAATCGTAATTTCTTTGTCAATTCCGGATATTTTGATGATGGTCTTCAGGCCCAGGCTGGGCTTTGTGTTCAGTTGTTTCAGTCCATAATGGGCCAGTATCCGGTTTTCTCCGGTGATCGGCACGATATCGCTGGCGATACTGACGCAGACCAGGTCGAGTAGCTTGTAAAGCTCCGACACCGGCAGATTATTTTTCATGCTGTGCGCCTGTACCAGCTTAAAACTTACGCCGCATCCGCTTAGCCATTTATAGGGATAGTTGCAGTCCTTCCGTTGCGGATCAAGTACTGCTACAGCATTGGGGAGAGTATCGCCGGGGGTGTGATGGTCACAAATAATGATATCTACCCCTTTCTCTCTGGCATACTTTACTTTTTCTACCGATTTTATACCGCAGTCGGTAATCAGTATCAATGAAAAGCCGTGCTCTATCGCATAATCCATCCCTTTTTGCGATACGCCGTAACCTTCGATGTACCTGTCAGGGATATAGTATTCAAGCGTAGCGGTATGGCACCTGTGTTTGAGATACTTGTACAGCAGGGCTACGGCGGTTGTCCCATCCACGTCATAGTCGCCGTAAATCAGGATTTTTTCATCGTGTGCAATGGCTTTATCCAACCGTTCTACCGCTTTGTCCATGTCTTTCATCAGGAACGGATCATGGAGCATATTTAAGGATGGGGTGAAGAAAACCTGCGCCGCTTCAACACTTTCGATACCGCGTTGAAGCAATAGGTTGGTTATGATATGGTTGCAATTTATTTTTTTTGCTAGTTCTTCTACTTTCTTTTCCTCCGGAGGAGAGTTAACAACCCATCTTTTTCTCATTATCCTTTTCAATTATGCTACAAAGTAGCGGAAATTCCGGCTTATTTCAAAATATTCTTTTAATAGAATAAGTATGAAAAATATATGAAACTACAAATCAGAAAGATAGATCGGGAATCTGTCTTTTTTTATTATCTTTGCAGTTTATATAAGGTGGACGTATAGTCTAGTGATTTGATTATAAAATATTTAAATAAAATAAAGATGAGCTTTACGGAGTTAAGTGAACAGGAGATAATCCGGAGAAATTCATTGCATGAACTGACAAAATTAGGCATTGATGCATACCCGGCAGCAGAATTTAAGGTAACGGATCATGCTGCCGGCATAAGAACAAAATTTGATGATGAAAAAGGAGGATGGGATGTGGTAATTGCGGGAAGGATGATGAGCCGGAGAATCATGGGTAAAGCCTCTTTTTTCGAATTGCAGGATGCCACAGGCAGAATACAGGTGTATGTGAGCCGGGACGATGTTTCGACTGATCCGGATGCGACAGTTTATAATGTTGTCTTTAAGAAGCTGATGGATATCGGGGATATTGTCGGGGTAAAGGGCTTTGTGTTCCGTACGCAGACCGGAGAGATTTCGGTACATGCCAAGGAGTTGGTGATGTTGTCAAAATCGTTGCATCCGCTTCCGGTGGTAAAGGAGAAGGATGGAAAGACTTTCGACGCTTTTACAGATCCGGAACAACGTTACCGGCAGCGCTATCTGGACCTGATCGTTAATCCACAAGTAAGGGAGGTGTTTGTCAAGAGGACGAAGATGATCAATGCAATGCGTGCTTTTTTTAACGAAAGAGGGTACCTGGAGGTGGAAACACCTGTTTTGCAGGCTATCCCGGGCGGTGCTTCGGCCCGGCCGTTTGTCACGCATCACAATGCGCTGGATATGCCGCTTTATTTAAGGATTGCCAATGAGTTATATCTGAAGAGGTTGATTGTAGGAGGATTTGACGGAGTATACGAGTTTTCCCGGAATTTCCGGAACGAGGGGATGGACCGGACACACAATCCGGAATTTACCTGTATGGAGATTTATGTGGCATACAAAGATTACCTCTGGATGATGAACTTTACCGAGGAGATGATCGAGACGGTGGCATTGGCGATGAATGGCACAACAAAAGCGATGATCGGGCAACGGGAGGTCGATTTCAGGCGTCCGTTCCGGCGGGTAAGGATGTCGGATGCTATTCGGGAATATACCGGATATGATATTGAAAAAATGTCGGAGGAGGATTTGTACCATGCCTGCCTTGAAATGAAGATCGAGGTGGACAAAACGATGGGGAAAGGCAAACTGATCGATGCGATATTCGGAGAAAAATGTGAGGCCAACTATATTCAACCGACCTTTATATATGACTATCCGAAAGAAATGTCGCCATTGACGAAAAAGCACCGTGAGAATCCGGAATTGACCGAGCGTTTTGAGCTGTTTGTCAATGGGAAAGAGGTGGCAAATGCTTACTCGGAGCTGAACGATCCGATCGATCAGCTGGATCGTTTTCAACATCAGCTGAAATTACAGGAACGAGGAGATGATGAAGCGATGTTTATCGATTACGATTTTGTGCATGCACTGGAATATGGGATGCCTCCGACCTCAGGGATGGGGATAGGGATCGATCGTCTTTGTATGTTCCTGACCAATAGCCCTTCTATCCAGGATGTATTGTTTTTCCCGCAGATGAAACCGGAAAAGAAGACCGCGGTGGATGGGGATGAAAAGTTTGAAGCATTGGGTATGCCTAAAGAGTGGGTGGCTGTTGTAAAAAAGGCAGGCTATCTTACGATAGATTCGTTAAAAGCGATCGAAAACCCGAATAAATTCCACCAGGAGTTGTGCGGGATCAATAAGAAGGAAAAATTGGGTCTGACGGCTCCGGCTCCGGAAGAGGTGAAGAGATGGGTTAGCAATTAAAATGAATAATTGGAGATTAAAGGACGGAGAAGTAGAGAAAATAGGCTGGAATAAAAAATAATGATAGAGTATGGAATTACCGGAAAAGCCGAGAATTGCAGTCGTCGGGGGAGGCAGTTGGGCTACGGCGATTGCTAAAATGTTGATGGAAACCAATGAGCACATCAATTGGTTTATGCGTAATATTGAAACGATCAAAGCTTTTAAGGCATTGAATCATAATCCGAGGTACCTCTGTGCGGTGGATTTTGATTTGTCGAGAATTACATTTACCGATGACCTGGACAAACTGATCAGTATGTCGGATGTGATCATTTTTGCCGTTCCGAGTGCATTTATAAAAAATGTAGTGGCTCGTTCGACCCGTTCACTAAAAGATAAGATTGTCGTTTCGGCTATAAAGGGATTGATTCCCGATGATAATTTGATTATCGGGGAATTTTTCAACCAGCAATACCATGTGCCTTTAGAGCAATTCGTTGTGATTTCTGGCCCTTGCCATGCGGAAGAGATTGCGCTGGAACGTTTGTCCTACCTGACTTTTGCCAGCGAGGATCTGAAGGTGGCGCGCTATGTCGCACAGTTGTTCGAAAGCCATTATGTAAAAACCAGTATTTCGGATGATATTTATGGGACGGAATACGCTGCGGTGATGAAGAACGTCGTGGCCATTGCTTCTGGTATCTGTCACGGTTTGCGGTATGGAGATAATTTCCAGGCGGTATTGGTTTCAAATGCAATACAAGAGATCGAACGCTTTGTATTTGCCGTTCATCCGATCGATCGGGATATAAAGAGTTCGGCTTACTTAGGCGACTTGCTCGTAACGGCCTATTCCCAGTTTAGCCGTAACCGGACTTTCGGTACGATGATCGGGAAAGGTTATTCGGTTAAATCGGCCCAGATGGAGATGTTGATGATTGCCGAAGGCTATTTCGGCGTTAAAGGTATCAAAGAGATCAACGAGCAATATCATGTACACATGCCGATCACCAACGCAGTGTACAATATTTTATACGAACGGATTTCCCCGGTGGTAGAGATCCGTTTACTGACCGAAGAGCTACGATAATAAGGGAATCTTTTTTCAGGGATTCCATAAATCCTTATTATAATAGTTAAGGATATTATTTATCATGGTGATATAGTTAGCGGCTGTCCGGTTCTCCGGATTGATTTGTACAACAGAATTAAATTTATTCAGGGCGTCTATTGTACGCCCCTGATTATAATATAGCTCGCCTAGCAGCAATAGCATCGCTTCGTCTTCGGTCGTTTTCAGATACTCTTCTAATACCGCGATAGCCTCCTCTTTTTCGCCGGTGTCCAATAATTTTTTTATCTGCTCTTTCATAATTGAATAGTTGAAAATGAATTCTAATTAATAATGAACAATGAATAATAAAAAATAAGTATAGGGTAAATGCAGGGCGCAAGCAAAAATTCCAGCCCTTCACTCCCTATTAATTCTTGACATCTATTGTAATTTCGCCTTTGTTTCCGACGGCGTCTTTTGCTGTAAACCTTATTTTGTTGTTTTTTCCTTTTTCAAATGCCGGTTCGCTTAAGCTGCATAAAAAAAGCTCTCTTTTCGCATCATATACAAATAGCGTCCATTTCCCGTTTACTTCTCCACGATATGCCGTAATATCGGTTAGATTATCTTTTACCTTAAACTGGACCTGCTTCCCGGCTGATATTCCGAGGTAGCTGATTTTCGGGGCAATGGTATCCTCTTGCACGATATAGCGTCCCAGGCAATTGATGTCACAGGATATGCCATGTTCGTACCGGTAGGTCTTTTTCGGATATTTTTTTAGTCTCTGGTCTATTCCACAGATCACTGCTTTTTCATTGAAATCTCCTTCGATATCGAGCCGGGCGTTTTTGGCTAACGGCGTCTCTTCTTTCGCGAGGATATAGGTGATGTTTCCGGTGGAGTCATGGTCGGCATAAACATTCTGCTCGATGGAATGGAACAGTGAATAAGAGTTGAGAGTCAGCCGGAATCCGTTTGCAGCAATGCTGTAAGGAGTGTCATATAACATAATATTATCCGGGTCCGGTGGTGATTGCGCAGAGCTTGCAGCCAGAGAGAATTTGACTGAGGAGCGGTTACCATTGATGTCATACAGCACGATTTCAACAGGAACAATACTGTCTTTAGGCAGGTCGATGTAACCATGTTGTTTTGTCTTTACCCCTGTCACCCGATCAATATAGTTTCCGAAACAGCGGTATACCGTTTCATTTTTTTTGTAGTAAGAAAAATCTTTTATTTCATTAATCAGCGGGGATTGATCGAAGCTATTCGAGTCGACCTTCATCCGGAACAGCGTGTCCCGCCGCACGATCATTTCCATGCGGTAAATACCGAGCTTGCTATTCGAATCGTTCATATAATCTTCGGCAAATATCCCGATTCCGGTTTTGCCGGCCGGGACGGAGATTTTGTCACAGGAGTATCGGCCTGGAGAGAGCAGCCCGGCTTGTTTCTCCTGACATATATCAATACATCCTTTTGCTGAAATATGATATATATATATTTTTTTCACCTTCGGAGGGATAATATCTTTTATCCGGTAATAGCGTAAAGGATTGATTAATTTCTCCGTCTTTGTGTCCCGCACTTCGAAATGGAGATGCGGGCCTCCGGACGAACCGCTGTTACCGCTGTATGCAATAGTGTCTCCCTGCTTGAAAAACAGCCGGTAACTTTTCATATCTTCATCTGTTTCGAAAGATTCTTTCTGGTACTGTATAGCCTTGACAATGTTTTCGATCCGGGGGGCATAGTGCTGTAAATGACCATATACGGTGGTCGTTCCGTCGGCATGCTCAATATACAGTGCCTGTCCGTATCCGACGGCGGATACTTTGATCCGGGCAACATAGCCGTCTTTCACACATAAAACAGGCAACCCCTCTCTTCCTCCTGTTTTAAAATCGATTCCGGCATGAAAATGAGTGGCCCGCAGCTCTCCGAAATTTCCACTCAGCAGGATTTGCGGTTGCTTTAACGGACGGATCAATTCTTGTGACTTTGTGATCAATGGATTCAATATCAGAAAGATAAATGTAATAAGAATGATAATTTGTTTAAGTAGCTCATTTTGCATATAAAAAAATATAATTTCGATTGCAAATATATCAACACTATTGCGATTTTAAAGAATAAATCCTATCTTTGTCAATGAAAAGATAAGTTCTTTGATTTTTATTGTTTTTGTTATTTTCTAATAAAAGCAATAAGAATGATGGGTTACGGATGATGAGAGAAATTAGTTTCATATTCCGTTTCAATTCTCAGTTTTTCAACTCATTAAGTCTAAAATCGGAGATCTGAAAAATATATAAGAGTCAATAATTATTTTAGACTACCTGATAGTATGGCAGCACGCTACGATACCGTTATTAATGAGCTGAACTTTAAAATAGATAAATTATTAAAACAATATATATCCTCTCTTGAAGAGAATAAAAGTCAGAAAGGGCAAATAGTTGCACTACAGTCTGAATTGGAGAATCTGAAAAGAGAGAACAGAAATTTAAACGACGAATTAAAGACATCTAAAGTGGCTAATGCCATTTCCGGTGGGGACGGAAGTTACCAGGCGAGAATGAGGATTAACCAACTGATGCGGGAGATAGACAAATGTATCGCTCTTTTGAATGATTAATTATGACAGACAAACGCAATATTAATGTAACTGTTGCTGATATACCCCTAAATCTGAATATTTCGGAAAAGGATGAGGAGATCATCCGGAAAGCGGCAAAAGAGATTAATGAGCGTGTTTTATCATATAGAGATAGGCATAGAGAACCGGAGCCTTTTTACTTTCTGGCTTTTGCAGCCTTACAGCATACAATTAAAATGCTACAGTTAGATCAAAAGTTTGATGAAATAGAGCAAGTCAATGCAAAGCTTGATGAATACATTAAGAAATGAATGACTTTTAGTGTTCTTTGAATACATATAGCGATATTCCCGCATTATTTCGACTTTAATCGAGAAACTCAACACTCAAACAATTAGAGCGTACGCTTAATTTGCACAAAACAGGCCTCAACTCTTCGGAGTTCCTTCGGGACAGTGGACGTTTGAATCAGATGGCAGCTCTACCCATGTTATACAGGGGTTTTTTTAAATAGAAATAGTGCGGGTTTTTTTATGGATGAACGCAGGGTCTTGGCATAGAGAGAATGTATTGTTTCGATGGTAAGACTCCATTTAATATATTAATTAAATTAATTTCAAAATATGGTAAATATAATAATCGCGGCTGTGATTGCTTTATGCATCGGCGTTTTTACAGGCTGGCTCCTGATGCGGATGGCCATGAAGTATAGAGCACAGAATATCATTAAGGAGGCCGAAGCGGAGGCTGAAGTGATTAAAAAGGATAAAATACTTCAAGCGAAAGAGAAGTTCTTACAGATAAAATCTGAACATGAGAAACAGGCTACTGCCAGGAATAACAAGCTGTTGGTAGCAGAGAACAAGATCAAACAACAAGAGGTTGATATCTCCCGAAAGTTGGAGGAGTTGCAGCGAAAAACAAAGGATGTACAGGTTCAACAAACGAATATCGATGCTCAGAAAGAGCTGTTTGAGAAGAAGATCGGGGAGTTGGATAAGGTGAAGAAACAACAGATCGAACAGCTTGAGATGATATCAGGTATGTCCGGGGAGCAAGCAAAAGAAAAGCTGATCAACTCATTAAAGGAGGAGGCTGAGGCGGAAGCGGTATCGTATGTGAATGAAATCATGGAGGAGGCGAAAATGACCGCGAACATGGAGGCTAAAAAATTAGTAATCAAAACTATCCAACGGGTAGCTACAGAGACGGCTACTGAGAATGCCGTTTCAATATTCCACATTGATTCGGATGAGATAAAAGGACGGATTATCGGACGTGAAGGACGTAATATCCGTGCATTGGAAGCCGCTACCGGCGTAGAGATCATCGTGGATGATACCCCGGAGGCTATCGTGCTTTCCGGCTTTGACCCTGTCAGAAGGGAGATTGCCCGTCTGTCGCTCCATCAATTGGTTACCGATGGACGTATTCATCCGGCCCGAATTGAGGAGGTGGTGAATAAAGTGAAGAAACAGATAGAGGAAGAGATTGTAGAGACAGGAAAACGTACAGCCATAGATCTTGGTGTCCATGGTTTGCATCCAGAGCTGATTCGGTTGATCGGAAAAATGAAATACCGTTCTTCCTACGGACAGAACTTATTGCAGCATGCCCGTGAGACAGCTAATCTGTGCGCAATCATGGCGGCTGAGCTGGGATTGAATGTGAAGAAAGCGAAACGGGCAGGATTGCTCCATGATATCGGTAAGGTACCCGACGATGAGCCGGAATTACCACATGCCATCCTTGGAATGAACCTGGCTGAGAAATATAAGGAAAAACCCGATATTTGTAATGCGATCGGTGCTCACCATGAAGAGGTGGAGATGACCACTCTGATTGCTCCGATTGTGCAGGCTTGTGATGCAATATCCGGAGCCCGTCCGGGAGCCCGTCGGGAAGTTGTGGAATCGTATATCAAGCGTTTGAAAGATATGGAAGACCTTGCCCTTTCGTACAACGGAGTAGTGAAAACCTATGCTATACAAGCCGGCCGCGAATTACGGGTGGTAGTGGGAAGTGAAAAGATATCGGATGCCGAAGCGGAGAAGATATCATTTGACGTAGCAAAACGGATTCAGGATGAAATGACCTATCCGGGACAGGTAAAAGTAACGGTGATCCGTGAAACCCGGGCAATCAATTATGCAAAATAAAGAGAGCGGCCATCCGGCCGCTTTTTTTATAATCAATGCATTTCTCCCTGCTACCTGCTTCCGGCCACTTCTTTACTCTCCGTTGTATTCTTATCCACCGAACGGACAAACGGAATGTTGTCGCGGAATATCTTCCGGTAGGTGATATGTGTTTTTGATACTGATGCTCCGAGGTACTCCATCAAATGCATCATTTTTGGATTGAAATCGCCTACCCAGTTCATCTCCAGGTGTTTGTACTGACTATTGGTTTCAATAATCTGTTCGCAGAAATATTTGATCATGGCGGCTTCTACCCCTTTGCCCTGGAATTCGGGTATTACACCAAACAACTGTCCGAGGGCTACGTCCATTTTTCTTATATTCTTGTAATATAAGAACTTAATAATCCCGACCAGGTTCATCTTTCCGTTCACATACTTGATAGCCTGGTTAATTTCCGGGAACATCAGGAAGAATCCGATCGGGCGCTCTTTGTGATAAGCGAAATAGATCAGATTTTTGTCGATGATCGGCTGCAGGTTCTTATAGATCGTCTCGATCTGCTCGCGTGTGATGCCTTCCACCCCGTGTACTTCAAGGTTCCAAGTTTTATTGTATACTTCCAGCAATGAATCGACGGCTCGTTTTTTTCCAATTTCTTTATAAGTATGAATAGAGTAGTCCGGATTTTTTAACAGTCGGTCGGATTTCCATACAACGATTGGCGACAGGTTTTCTACCACCAGTTTGGTACGATAGGTGAGCTGTTTGAAATAATCTTTGAAACCATAATCTTCGAAAAATTTCACATAATAAGGCTGCGTGTAAGGCATAGCATAGTTCGGAGTTTGACCGAACCCCTCTACCAGTAGCCCCCACCATTCAATCCGTTCTCCGAAATTTACCGGTCCTTCCATCGCATCCATTCCTTTGCTTTCGAGCCATTCCCGGCATTTATCAAAAAGCATAAATGCGGCTTCCCGGTTGTCAATGCATTCAAAAAAACCCATCTGCCCCACCTTGTAATGATCCAACTGATATGTTTTCCGGTTTATAAACGCGGCTACCCGTCCGATACATCTTTGATCGTCGTATAACAACCAGCGTATGCACTCTCCATGATTAAAACAGGGATTTTTCTTTTTATTAAATACATTCCGGATGTCTTTTTCCAACGGACGTATCCAGTTCGAATTGCCTTTATAGAGCGCAATCGGCATACGCAAGAAAACATCTTCCTGCTTTTTATCGGTTACTTCAACAAAAGAATACATTGTATATAAATTACTAAATTTTAAATCGAAAATCCTTCCATCACCCTCTCTTTTCTCTTATTGCCTTGCCCCTTATTTCCTGCTCCCGCCACCTACTACTCTCAATTCCCACAGCCCGCCGTATCCACACCACAATAATAGCCAATAGAAACCGGGGTATGATTAGCCATAATAGCGGTAATCCCAATACGGTAAAAAGCAGCGGATCTTCCAGTTGCGAATGGGATACGGCCAGATGATGGTTTAGTAGATCGGCTTCTTGGCGGGTTAATTTTCCATTTTCGGCATAGTCCAGGATTACCACGGAGCCATAAGCTAATCCGAGCGTATTTCCTACCAACCAGACAAAAGTGATCGACCGGGGAAGCCCGAGGATTGCCATAAGCGGTCTGAATAAGGCAGAAAGTAGATCGAGTACGCCAAACTCTGCAAGCAACCGTTGCCCGATCATCAGGATCGAAATAATACAAATGACTTTTATCGCTAGGATCAGGTTGGTTTCCAGCCAATGAGCCAATGTCCCCGAAAAATCCATGACAGCGGAAGTTTCGTATACGATCCTCCCGGCTATATCCGGCAATACCCAGTTCAGTCCGATTGCGGCAATAAAGCTGCATCCCACTCGCAGTAATACCATTCCTACGGCGGAGGAACCGGTTTTTTTCAATACCATGGTTTCTATAATGAAATTATGTGAAATCAGACACATTACAGCAAGGATGATACCTTCCCTGATACTGAAATCCAGGTTTGCCATTAGTGCGATTACAGTATAGATATTTGTGCATACACTGGTTACAAAAACCAGTGCGGCGTCGCCCGGCAGGCCGATTTTTACAAATAACGGAGCTGCAAACGAAGAGAGGTAAGGCAGGATATCAAAATATGACAATAGCATGACAACAAAAGATACCGGCAACATAATTTTTAGAAACCATATCGAGGTTTTCAGCGCTATAGGTAGTGCGCTTTTTACGCTTTTGCCAATTCGTTCTTTTATGTCGGACATATTTATAATACGTTTAAAGCCAATTGCTCCCCGGTAAATAAAATGGTTTGAGTTATTCTGTTTTGATTATTATTCTGACAAAGGTAGAAGATTCTTTCCCCTTATCCTCATTTTTTTGATTTATTTTTCGTTTTTCATTTTTCGTTTTTCATTTTTTTCTATCTTTGTCCCTCATTTTTGGAAGTTTAACTAGAAACAAAGATAATCTGCTTTGAAAGGGGGTGGCCTTATTCCGGGGATAGAAGAGAGATAAATAATAGCATGACAGGAGGGTAAGAGGATTGCCGTCTGGATTGTTATCGAAACAAGTTGATTTATGATTGGATCGGCTATAAGGAATCAGGTCATTATATTTACAGAAAATTGATAAATAATAAAGCATTAAATAATAAAAATTATGATTATTGTACCTTTAAAAGAAGGCGAAAATATTGAGAGAGCCTTGAAGAAATTTAAAAGAAAATTTGAGAAAACCGGTGTTGTTAAAGAATTGAGAGAGCGCCAAGCTTTTACTAAACCTTCTATTGTAAACAGGGCTCAACGGATTAAAGCTGCTTACAAACAAAAGCTACAGCAAGCTGAAGAGTAGGAGGTGGCGGCCTTGTCGGCAAGCCGTGGCTTGATCCTGGTATCGGGAAGAGTGCGACCAAACATGATCGGAGAGATGTTTTTTTTCTATTCCGGAATTGTTTTTCTTGAAAGAATAGCTTAATTTAGGTACCTCAAGATATGTACAGATGGAAATAGATTCTTTTCTGACCTATTTGAAAGATATTAAGCGGTATTCGAAACATACGGTTATTGCTTATGAACAGGATTTGAATCAGTTTATCGCATATTGCAGGAAGTATGAGCTGATAGATCATTATTCCGACGTGACGCCGAAGATGATCAGAAGGTTGGAAGCGGGATGGATGGCCGGGACATTGGATTTCGGAGAGGGGGTGGTGAAGCCGATGGCTCCGACTACAGTGAGACGTAAACTGAGTTCAATGAGGACACTTTTTCGTTATCTGCTGCGGGAAGGAGAAATAACCGAAGATCCCACTGAAATAGTGGTTGTCCCGAAAGTCGGGAAAAAATTGCCGGCATTTGTCCCGGGTGATTGTATGGATATCCTGTTGGACGATAAGGATCTGGAAGAGGACGGATTTCAGGGGATGCGGAATAAGCTGGTATTAATGATGGCTTACTGTACCGGAATGAGGCGATCCGAATTAGTCGGTTTAAAATTGGATATGGTGGATATGGCCTCGAAGGCAGTGAAAATAGACGGGAAGGGGGGAAAGCAACGAATTGTTCCAGTATTGGATGAGTTGGTTGAACATATAAGGGAATACCTTGACGAACGAAAAAAGGCAGTACAGATAGAACACGGCTTTTTTTTCGTAACGGACAAAGGTGCTCCGGTTTATGATAAATTTATTTACCGGCTGACGGTGAGGTACCTGAAGCTGGTTACTTCTTCTGCCAAACGGAGTCCTCACGTATTAAGACATTCATTTGCGACAGGATTATTGAACAACGGAGCTTGCATAAGGGCTATTCAGGAATTGCTTGGACATTCCAGTTTGGCTGCGACCCAGGCCTACACACATAACTCTTTTGAGAACTTGAAAAAAGTTTATAATCAGGCTCATCCCCGGGCCTAAAATTTTTAAGGAGGAAACATATGGAAATTAAAATGAATTCAGTTGGATTCTCTGCAAGTTCACAACTTGAAGAATTTATCCAGAAAAAATTTTCGAAGATTGAGAAGTACAACGACGGGATATTGAAGATAGATGTGATGATGAAACTGGAAAAAGATGACCATCTGGAAAATAAGGTCGTTGAAGTAATGGTCAATGTTAAGGGGCAAGATATCTTTGCGAAGAAAAATGCAAAGACATTCGAAGAGGCAATAGATGAGCTCTATGACGTGGTAAAACGTCAGCTGGTGAAAGCAAAAGAAAAAGAGAGAGAAAAACAATAAAAAAACCCTCATTTATTGTGAGATATTATTTTAAATTTATACATTTGCAAGCTCAAATTAATGGACTGTGCAGTTGTCGATAGGATAATGTTTTGATAGTCAATTAATTACACTTGTAAAGTTAGAGTTATTTGTCATAAAATGTTTAATAATAAAAAAGTTTTAGAGTCATGGCTAAAGAAAAATTTGACAGGGCGAAACCGCACGTAAATATTGGTACCATTGGTCACGTAGACCACGGTAAAACTACTTTGACGGCAGCAATCACAATGGTGTTAGGTAAAAAAGGTCTTTCAGAAGTACGTTCATTCGATTCTATCGATAACGCACCGGAAGAGAAAGAGAGAGGTATTACGATTAATACGTCACACGTGGAATATCAGACCGCTAACCGCCACTATGCACACGTTGACTGTCCGGGTCACGCCGACTACGTAAAGAACATGGTTACCGGTGCTGCCCAGATGGACGGAGCGATTATCGTTTGCGCCGCTACGGACGGTCCGATGCCTCAGACTCGTGAGCATATCCTTTTGGCTCGTCAGGTAAACGTACCGAGACTGGTAGTGTTTATGAACAAAGTGGACATGGTAGATGATCCCGAAATGTTGGAGCTGGTTGAAATGGAAATGAGAGAATTGTTGTCATTCTATGGATACGACGGTGATAATACTCCTGTGATTTTAGGTTCTGCTCTTGGTGGACTGAACGGCGAAGCAAAATGGGAAGATAAGATTATGGAGCTGATGGAAGCAGTAGACACTTGGATTGAACTTCCGGTGCGTGCTGTAGACAAACCGTTCTTGATGCCGGTAGAGGATGTATTCTCTATCACAGGTCGCGGTACTGTTGCTACCGGTCGTATCGAGACCGGAGTTATCCATACCGGAGATGAAATAGAAATTATCGGTTTGGGTGCCGACGGTAAGAAAACCGTATGTACCGGAGTTGAAATGTTCCGTAAGATTCTGGATGACGGACAGGCTGGTGACAACGTAGGTTTGTTGCTTCGCGGCGTTGACAAAGACGAAATCAGACGTGGTATGGTGCTTGCAAAACCGGGTTCTGTTAAACCTCACAAGAAATTCAAAGCAGAGGTTTATATCCTGAAGAAAGAAGAAGGCGGACGTCATACCCCGTTCCATAACAAATACAGACCTCAGTTCTATCTGCGTACATTGGACGTAACGGGAGAAATCACTCTTCCGGAAGGAACCGAGATGGTTATGCCTGGCGATAACGTAACGATCACCGTAGAGTTGATCACTCCGGTAGCTTGTTCGTTGGGTCTGCGTTTTGCTATCCGCGAAGGTGGTAGAACAGTAGGTGCAGGACAGATCACTGAAATTATAGATTAATTCCAGATAAAACGCAGGGATGACCGCAAGGTTATCCCTCTTTTACGGAAGTAGCTCAGTCGGTAGAGCACCGGTCTCCAAAACCGGGTGTCGGGGGTTCGAGCCCCTCCTTCCGTGCCGGTACTAAGATTTAAGATATACGTGTAAATTAATATCGTATGAATATTAAAAATTATTTTTCTGAAGTATATAATGAACTGGTCAATAAAGTTACTTGGCCATCCTGGCCTGAACTTCAGGGCAGTGCCACTGTCGTAATGATTGCTTCCATCATTATCGCTGTGGGAATTCTCATCATGGACTATTCGTTCAGACACATCATGAGCTTTGTATACAGTATGTTTTATTAAATCTTGAAAATCTGACATGGCAGAGATTAAAAAAAGATGGTATGTACTTCGAGTGGTTGGAGGTAAAGAGAAGAAGGTAAAGGAGTATATCGAAAACGAGATTGCCAGTTTAGGGCTTCAGGATTATGTGTCACAGGTTTTGATACCTACCGAGAAGGTCTATCAGATGCGTAACGGGAAAAAGATCAGCACAGAACGCAATTTTTTTCCGGGTTATGTGATGATAGAAGCTGCTTTAGTTGGCGAAATCCCACATACGCTTCGTGCCATTACGAACGTAATAGGCTTCCTGGGAGAGACCAAAGGAGGTGATCCGGTGCCGATGCGTCAATCAGAGGTAAACCGGATTCTTGGACGGGTAGACGAACTTGCCGAACAACCGGAGGAAGTAAGTATACCTTATTTTGTCGGGGAATCGGTAAAAGTGACCGACGGACCGTTTAACGGTTTTACCGGCGTGATAGAGGAGGTGAATAATGATAAGAAGAGATTGAAAGTAATTGTAAAGATCTTCGGACGTAAAACTCCCCTCGAATTGAGTTTCATGCAGGTAGAAAAAGAATAATTAAATTTTTGAGAAGAAAAAATTATGGCAAAAGTTGTTGAAGCAATTATCAAGCTACAAATTAAAGCCGGTGCCGCTAATCCTTCTCCTCCTGTAGGACCTGCATTGGGTTCCAAAGGAGTCAATATCATGGACTTCTGTAAACAATTTAATGCAAGGACGCAGGATCAGGCAGGAAAGATTATTCCGGTAATTATTCAGGTTTACGGTGATAAGTCGTTTGACTTTGTTACCAAACAACCTCCTGTTGCGATTCAACTGCTCGAAGCAGCCAAACAGAAATCCGGTTCTGCAGAACCCAATCGTAAAAAGATTGCTTCTATATCCTGGAATCAGGTAAAGGAGATTGCAGAAGGCAAGATGTCTGATTTGAATGCCTTCCAGTTGGAGAAAGCGATGAGTATGGTAGCTGGAACTGCCAGAAGTATGGGTATCACTGTTGATGGTGATAGACCTTTTTAATGAATTTGTAATACTTCAAACGTAATGAGCAGACTGACAAAAAATAAGAAGTTAGCTTTAGAAAAAGTCGAAAATGGTAGGATGTATACCATTGAGGAAGCTGCTAAACTGGTGAAGGAGATTACTTTTACCAAGTTTGATGCGTCAGTTGATATGGACGTTCGTCTGGGAGTAGACCCACGTAAAGCCAATCAGATGGTACGTGGTGTTTGTGCTTTACCTCACGGAACCGGTAAAGAGATTAAAGTGTTGGTTTTGTGTACTCCCGACAAGGAAGAAGAAGCCAAAGCTGCCGGTGCCGATTATGTAGGATTGGATGATTATATTGAAAAGTTGAAGTCAGGTTGGACCGATATCGACATCATTATTACCATGCCGTCTATCATGGGTAAAGTAGGAGCTTTAGGACGTATTTTAGGTCCACGTGGATTGATGCCTAACCCGAAGAGCGGAACTGTTACTCCTGAAGTGGGTAAAGCCGTGACTGAGGTAAAGCAGGGGAAAATCGACTTTAAAGTTGACAAGTTTGGTATTGTACACACTTCTATCGGTAAAGTGAACTTTACTCCGGATAAGATCAAGGACAACGCACGCGAATTTATGAGCGTGATCCAGAAATTGAAACCTTCTTCGGCAAAAGGAACTTACATAAAGAGTGTATACCTGTCAAGTACAATGAGTCCCGGTATAAAATTAGACCCTAAGTCATTACTTGATTAATTATTAACCTTTAAAGGACCATTGTAGAATGAAAAGGGAAGAAAAACAAGTAATCATAGACAATTTAACCGAGCAGATCAAATCGTATAAGCATCTTTACGTGAGTGATATCTCCGGATTGGATGCTGCTGCGACACAAGCTTTGCGTAAAGAGTGTTTCAAAGCGGGGGTTAAACTTATACAGGTGAAAAACACCTTGTTGAAAGTAGCCCTCGAAGGCCTTGAAGCCGATTATGAAGGCCTTTATGGCTCTTTGAAAGGCTCAAGTGCAGTCATGCTTTCCGAAACAGGAAATACGCCTGCGAAGCTGATTAAAGATTTTCGCAAGAAATATGACAAGCCTGTGTTTAAGGCTGCTTTTGTTGAGGAGTGTGTCTATGTTGGTGAAGAGCAGGTTGAAGCTCTTATTAATATCAAATCCAAAGAAGAACTGGTTGGAGATATCATCTGGCTGCTTCAGTCACCTGTACAAAAGGTTATCGCTTCTCTGGAGTCAGGGAAGAATACTATCGGAGGATTGCTTAAGACCCTCGAAGATAGAGCATAAATTATCTTTTTTATATTTTGAGTAAAAAACAATTTAAATAGTATCGAAATGGCAGATTTGAAAAAACTTGCAGAAGAATTAGTAAACTTGACTGTAAAGGAAGTAAAAGAGTTGGCTGACATCTTAAAAGATGAGTATGGAATCGAACCCGCTGCTGCTGCTGTGGCCGTAGCTGCCCCTGCAGCTGCTGGTGCTGGTGAAGCTGCTGCTGCTGAGCAAACAGAATTCGATGTGATCCTGAAATCAGCTGGTCAATCTAAGTTGGCTGTTGTTAAATTGGTGAAAGAGTTGACTGGTCTTGGCTTGAAAGAAGCTAAAGATGTGGTAGACAAAGCTCCGGCCCCTTTAAAAGAAAAAGTTTCTAAAGAAGAAGCTAATTCATTGAAAGCTCAACTGGAAGAAGCAGGAGCTGAAGTTGAACTTAAATAAGTCATAGACCCATTGGGTTTAACGGTTTAGAGTCATTATGACTCTAAACCATTTTGTTGTTATTATTGTTTAGGTTCCAAAAAATTAATAGATGTCTTCAAATCATTCAAACAAAAGAATAAGCTTTGCATCAATCAGGAATCAACTGGGGTACCCTGATTTTCTTGAGGTGCAATTAAAGTCATTCAAAGACTTTTTTCAATTGGGTACGACACCTGAAAACAGGAAAAACGAGAGCCTTTACAGCGTTTTTAAAGAGAACTTTCCGATTACCGATACCCGAAATAACTTCGTTCTGGAATTTTTGGATTATTTTATAGATCCTCCCCGCTACACAATCGATGAGTGTATCGAGCAGGGATTGACTTATGGTGCGCCGTTAAAGGCAAAACTGAAGCTGTATTGCACCGATCCGGAACATGAAGACTTTGATACGGTTATTGAAGATGTGTATCTGGGGAATGTTCCTTACATGACTCCGAAAGGCACGTTTGTGATCAATGGAGCAGAACGTGTGATTGTATCTCAGTTGCACCGGTCACCGGGAGTGTTTTTCGGACAGAGTATCCATGCCAACGGAACGAAACTTTATTCGGCTAGAATTATCCCGTTTAAAGGTTCATGGATCGAATTTGCTACCGACATCAATAATGTGATGTACGCATATATCGACCGTAAGAAAAAATTACCGGTAACTACATTATTACGTGCTATCGGTTTCGAAACCGATAAGGATATTCTTGAGATATTCGGTCTGGCCGATGAGGTGAATGTTTCTAAATCTGGATTGAAAAAAGTGGTTGGCAGACGCCTGGCTGCTCGTGTTTTGAAGACCTGGGTGGAGGACTTTGTGGATGAAGATACAGGGGAGGTGGTGTCCATCGAGCGTAATGAGATTATTGTGGACCGCGAAACCGTGCTCGAAAACGAGCATATAGATGCAATTGTCGATTCGGGTGCGAAGATGATACTGTTGCATAAAGAGAAACAAAATCTGGCGGACTATGCCATTATTTATAACACATTACAGAAGGATCCGTGTAACTCTGAAAAAGAGGCCGTGATGCATATCTACAGGCAGTTACGTAGTTCCGAGCCGCCAGATGAGGCGACAGCCCGTGATGTGATCGATAAATTATTCTTCTCCGATAAGCGGTATGACTTGGGAGATGTAGGACGTTACAAGTTGAATAAAAAGCTTGGACTGGCTACTGATCCGTCTGTCAGAGTGCTTACCAAAGAGGATATGATAGAGATCATCAAATATCTGATCAAATTATTGAATGAGAAGACGGATGTTGATGATATTGACCACTTGAGTAATCGTCGCGTACGTACGGTAGGCGAACAATTATATAACCAGTTTGGCGTCGGGCTTGCCCGGATGGCCCGGACTATCCGTGAGAGAATGAACGTCAGGGATAATGAGGTGTTTACACCGGTAGACCTGATCAATTCAAAAATCCTCTCTTCCGTAATCAATTCGTTCTTTGGTACGAATGCATTGTCGCAGTTTATGGATCAAACCAACCCATTGGCGGAGATCACACATAAAAGGCGTATGTCGGCATTGGGACCCGGCGGTTTGTCCAGAGACAGGGCCGGTTTTGAAGTGCGTGACGTTCACTACACCCACTACGGGCGTCTGTGTCCGATCGAAACACCTGAAGGTCCGAATATCGGTTTGATCTCTTCTCTTTGCGTTTATGCAAAGATCAATGAACTTGGTTTTATTGAGACTCCATACCGTAATGTAACCGATGGCGTGGTCGATTTGTCGATGGAAGGAATAAAATACCTTTCGGCCGAAGAGGAAGAAGGGCTTATTATTGCACAGGCAAATGCGAGGGTGGATGAGGCTGGTAATTTTGTCAATAGACGTGCAAAATCGCGTAAAGACAGCGATTTCCCATTTGAAGAAGTGGAGAAAGTCGATCTGATCGACGTGGCGCCGAATCAGATTGCTTCTATTGCAGCATCGCTGATTCCGTTCCTCGAGCATGATGATGCCAACCGTGCATTGATGGGATCGAACATGATGCGGCAGGCTGTGCCGATTATCCAACCCGAAGCGCCGATTGTCGGAACAGGTTTGGAATCAAACCTGATCCGAGACTCCAGGACGCAGATTGTTGCCGAAGGAGCTGGAGTGATCGACTATGTGGACGGCAGACGGATTGTGATTAAATACGACCAGACCGAAGAGGAACGCTTTGTAAGCTTTGACGGGGACACAAAAGAGTATCTTTTACCGAAATATAAGCGTACCAACCAGAGTACTACCATAACCTTGCGCCCGATTGTGCGGCAAGGCGACCGAGTAGCGGAAGGCCAGATCCTAACCGAAGGTTATTCTTCGGAAGGAGGAGAGCTGGCGCTGGGACGTAACCTGAAGGTGGCATACATGCCATGGAAAGGGTATAACTATGAGGATGCCATCGTAATTTCCGAGAGCATCGTCCGCGACGACGTGTTTACTTCGGTGCATGTGGATGAATATGCCTTGGAAGTACGGGAGACAAAACGGGGATTGGAAGAGTTGACGGCCGATATTCCGAATGTCAGCGAAGATGCTACCCGCGACCTGGATGAAAATGGAATTATCCGTATCGGAGCGAGGGTGCAGCCGGGAGATATCCTGATTGGTAAGATTACGCCGAAAGGGGAGTCCGACCCGAGTCCGGAAGAGAAACTGCTGAGGGCGATTTTCGGAGATAAAGCCGGTGATGTAAAAGATGCTTCCCTGAAAGCTTCTCCTTCATTGAAAGGGGTGATCATCGACAAGAAATTGTTCCAACGGACAGTAGCCGACCGTAAGACCAAAGCTGCCGGTAAGACCATCCTGACGGAAATCGACGAACAATTCGAACGGAAAGTGAACGACTTGACGACATTGGTGATTGATAAACTGTTTGAACTGGTGAACGGAAAGACCTCTCAGGGAGTTAAAAACTATCTGAATGAGGATGTCATCGGTAAGGGTGTCAAGTTTACGTTGAAGACCCTGCAAAACCTGAATATGCTGGAGGTTAACCCGAACAAATGGACGACCGACAAGCAGAAGAACGATATGATCCGTGATTTGTTGCATAATTATGTTATCAAATACAAGGAGATCGAAGGTCAGATGAAGCGGAAGAAATATAATGCTACCGTAGGGGATGAACTGCCATCGGGAATCATCAAGATGGCTAAGGTTTACGTTGCTAAGAAACGGAAGCTCCAGATCGGGGATAAGATGGCCGGTCGCCACGGAAACAAAGGTATCGTATCAAAGGTGGTTAAGGTGGAAGATATGCCGTTCCTGGCAGACGGAACACCGGTGGACATCTGTCTGAACCCGTTGGGGGTACCTTCCCGTATGAACCTCGGACAGGTGTTCGAAGCTGTATTAGGTTGGGCCGGAAAGGAACTTAGAGTGAAGTTTGCTACTCCGATTTTTGACGGTGCTATGCTGGAGGATATCAATAAATATACCGATCAGGCAGGCCTTCCGAGATATGGTACAACCTATCTTTATGACGGAGGAACCGGAGAGCGTTTTGACCAGCCTGCAACGGTAGGGGTTACCTATATGTTGAAACTGGGTCACATGGTGGATGATAAGATGCACGCCCGTTCGATCGGACCGTATTCTTTGATCACACAGCAGCCTCTCGGGGGTAAAGCCCAGTTCGGAGGACAACGTTTTGGAGAGATGGAGGTTTGGGCGCTGGAGGCATTCGGCGCGGCGCATATCCTGCAGGAGATCCTGACGGTGAAATCGGATGACGTGATGGGTAGAACAAAAACTTACGAACATATCGTAAAAGGCGAACCTATGCCGGCACCGGGATTACCGGAATCATTCAACGTATTGTTGCATGAGTTGCGGGGATTGGGGTTGAGCGTAAACCTAGTATAAAAATGAACACGAGAAACGAAGCATAAAATCGACGGATTTTTTGTGATTTATCGATATTCAAATTAATTAAAGCGATAAAATGGCATTCAGAAAAGACAATACCAACACTAATAAGCCTAAAAGCTTTACAAAAATAACAATCGGTTTGGCATCGCCGGAAGAGATTTTGGAACGTTCTAGCGGTGTGGTGCTGAAGCCGGAGACAATAAACTACCGTACTTATAAGCCTGAACGCGACGGTCTGTTCTGCGAACGGATCTTCGGCCCCGTAAAGGATTATGAGTGTCATTGCGGTAAATATAAACGTATCAGATATAAAGGTATTGTTTGTGACCGCTGTGGGGTCGAGGTAACAGAGAAGAAGGTGCGGCGTGAGCGTATGGGACATATCCAATTGGTGGTACCGGTGGCTCATATCTGGTATTTTAAGTCTCTGCCGAATAAAATCGGTTACCTGTTGGGACTACCGTCCAAAAAATTGGATTCGGTGATCTATTATGAGCGGTATGTGGTTGTAAATCCCGGAATTCTTGCCGGCAAGGGAGTTCAGAAAATGGATTTCCTGACCGAAGAGGAGTATCTGGATTATACGGACGCATTACCGACCGATAATCAGGCCCTGGATGATGACGATCCGAATAAGTTCATTGCAAAGATGGGTGCGGAGGCTATCCGGATGTTGCTTGAACGGATAGATCTGGATGATCTATCCTATGATCTGAGAAACAAGGCGAATACCGAGACATCCCAACAGCGCAAGAATGAGGCATTGAAGCGTT
This sequence comes from Marinifilaceae bacterium, assembly GCA_031553705.1. Lineage (GTDB taxonomy): Bacteria > Bacteroidota > Bacteroidia > Bacteroidales > Marinifilaceae > JAVBLD01. Next base: position 35,509 of record JAVBLD010000032.1, read on the forward strand.
TGCAGGTTGTGGAAGCGTTTCGTGAGAGTAAAGAGGTGAACAAGCCGGAATGGATGATCGTGAAGGTACTGGCTGTAATTCCGCCGGAACTCCGTCCGTTGGTGCCTTTGGATGGCGGCCGTTTTGCTGCTTCCGATCTGAATGATTTGTATAGAAGGGTGATTATCAGAAATAACCGATTGAAACGGTTGATAGAGATCAAAGCTCCGGATGTAATCTTACGGAATGAAAAACGTATGTTACAGGAGGCGGTAGACTCTCTGTTCGATAACTCACGTAAATCGAATGCTGTAAAGATTGAGAATAATCGTCCGTTGAAGTCATTGTCCGACAGTTTGAAAGGGAAACAGGGACGTTTCCGTCAGAACCTGTTGGGTAAACGTGTCGACTATTCTGCCCGTTCCGTAATCGTCGTGGGACCGGACCTGAAAATGCATGAGTGCGGGTTGCCGAAGGATATGGCGGCGGAGCTTTATATGCCGTTCATTATTCGGAAACTGATCGAACGGGGTATCGTAAAGACGGTTAAGAGCGCTAAGAAAATCGTGGACCGCAGGGATCCGATCGTATGGGATATTCTGGAAAATGTGCTGAAAGGTCATCCGGTGTTATTGAACCGTGCTCCGACCCTTCACCGTTTAGGTATCCAGGCATTCCAGCCGAAATTGATCGAAGGAAAGGCAATCCGTTTGCATCCGCTGGCATGTACCGGATTCAACGCGGACTTCGACGGAGACCAGATGGCGGTGCACTTACCGTTAGGAAACGAAGCGATTCTTGAAGCACAGATTTTGATGCTGTGCTCCCATAATATCCTGAACCCGGCTAACGGGGCCCCGATTACCGTTCCTTCGCAGGATATGGTGTTGGGATTATATTACATCACCAAGCCGAAAAAAGGAGCAAAAGGGGAAGGATTGAAATTTTACTCTCCTGAAGAGGTGATTATTGCCCTGAATGAGAAGGCTGTAGACCTGCATGCAATTATACAGGTAAAAATCAATGATGTCGACGAACACGGAAACCCGGTTTGCCGTAACCTTGAAACAACCGTCGGGCGGGTAATATTAAACCAATATACTCCGAAAGGTTTCCCGTTTATTAACACGTTAATTACCAAGAAAGCCCTCCGGGATATCATTGGTGACGTGTGTAAGAAGTGTGGTATTGACGTTACTGCCAGGTTCCTGGATGATATCAAGGATCTTGGATACCGTAAGGCATTTGAGGGCGGGTTGTCGTTTAACCTGGAAGATGTAATCATTCCGGAGGAGAAAGAGGAGCTGTTGCAGGAGGGATATAACCAGGTGGAAGAGGTGATAAGTAACTATAATATGGGATTTATTACCAACAACGAGCGTTATAACCAGATTATCGATATCTGGACACATGTGAATGCTAATCTGACCAATACGTTGATGAAGCAGTTGACTGCCGACAAGCAGGGATTCAACTCAATCTTCATGATGTTGGATTCCGGCGCCCGTGGTTCGCGTGAGCAGATCCGCCAGTTGGGAGGTATGCGTGGATTGATGGCTAAACCTCAGAAATCCGGAACAACCGGAGGGCAGATTATTGAGAACCCGATTCTGGCAAACTTTAAAGAGGGATTGTCGGTATTGGAGTACTTTATCTCTACCCACGGTGCCCGTAAAGGTTTGGCGGATACCGCGCTGAAAACGGCCGATGCCGGTTACCTGACCCGTCGTTTGGTGGACGTTGCGAATGATATCACGATTACCGAGGAGGATTGCGGAACATTGAGGGGCGTGTCGATCGCTGCCATTAAAAATAATGAAGAGGTTGTTTCTTCGCTATATGAGAGGATTCTCGGACGGGTGTCGGTACATGATGTGTACCATCCGCATTCCGGTGCATTGATGGTGAAGTCCGGTGATGAGATTACCGAAGAGGTGGCCAATGCCATTGAGGCGTCGCCGATTGAGAGAGTGGAAGTACGTTCGGTATTGACCTGCGAATCGAAGAAAGGGGTTTGTGCCAAGTGTTACGGACGTAACCTGGCTACAGGTTCTATGGTGCAGCAGGGAGAAGCCGTTGGTACCATCGCCGCACAGTCTATCGGAGAGCCGGGTACACAGCTTACGTTGAGAACCTTCCACGTGGGGGGTACCGCAGGTAACATCTCCAGCGAGAACTCACTGAAGGCGAAATACGACGGATATATCGAATTTGAGGAGTTGCGTGCCGTAGAATATCTACAGGATAATGGACAGAAATGCGATGTGGTGGTAGGACGTTTGACGGAACTCAGGATTATAGATAAGAACACCAATATCATATTGGTATCGCATAACATACCTTATGGAACGAAGTTGTTCGTAAAGGATAAGCAAGAAGTGAAGAAGGGCAATCTGCTTTGTGAGTGGGATCCGTTCAATGCGGTAATTATTACCGAATATAGCGGTAAGGTCGACTCCGAGAACCTGATCAATGGTGAAACATATAAAGAGGAGTCGGATGAAACAACCGGTTTCCGTGAAAAAGTAATCATTGAGTTTAAGGATAAGACAAAGGCTCCTGCTCTGATCATCAAGGATGATAAGAAAAATGTACTGAAGAGCTATAACCTTCCGGTAGGCGCACATATTGTGGTGAAAGAGGGAGATAAGGTTACTGCCGGTAGTACGATTGTAAAAATCCCGAGAGCGGTAGGTAAAGCAGGCGATATCACCGGAGGTCTTCCGCGTGTTACCGAGTTGTTTGAAGCCCGTAACCCGTCGAACCCGGCTGTTGTGTCGGAAATCGACGGCGAAGTAACCTACGGTAAGATCAAACGGGGTAATCGCGAAATTATGATCACTTCGAAGGCCGGAGAGACGAAGAAATACCTGGTGTCGCTTTCGAAACAGATTCTGGTACAGGAGAATGACTATGTGCGTGCTGGAACTCCGTTGTCTGACGGAGCGATTACTCCGGCCGACATTCTGAATATCGAAGGACCGATTAAGGTACAGGAATATATTGTGAATGAAGTGCAGGATGTATACCGGATGCAAGGGGTGAAAATCAACGATAAGCATTTCGAGATCATCGTACACCAGATGATGCGCAAGGTGTTGATCCAGGATTCCGGGGATACCCGCTTTCTGGAAAATCAGATTGTGGATAAAGCCGAATTTATGCAGGAGAACGATGAGATGTTCGGGAAGAAAGTGGTGTTGGATCCGGGCGATTCGGACCGTGTGAAAGCCGGACAGATTATATCTTCGCGTATGTTACGGGATATCAATTCGCAATTGAAGCGTCGCGACCTGAAGATCGTGGCTGCGAGAGATACGGTGCCTGCGACTTCCGCACAGGTGTTGCAGGGAATCACCCGGGCTGCATTGCAGACCTCCAGCTTTATGTCGGCAGCATCATTCCAGGAGACCACAAAAGTGTTGAACGAAGCCGCTATCTATGGTAGGGTTGATCCATTGGAGGGATTGAAGGAGAATGTGATTTGCGGTCACCTGATACCGGTGGGTACCGGAATGAAGGAGCTCCGGAGTCTGATCGTAGGGTCGAAAGAGGAGATAGAGAGGATGGAGAGAATCGAAAAGTAATATAAGGGAGGCGCTGAGAGGCGCCTCTTTGTAAATATGATAGGATGAAAAGGGTATTTTTCTTTTTTATTGGCTTGGTGTGCGCGTTATTTGTACAGGCCGCCGATACGTTGAAGATGAAAGAGATGGAACGGATTGCCGTGCCTCTCCGGATGCCTTCGGTGAAGGCCGGCGATACCCATATCTCTTTTCCGGCTGTTCCGTCCGGTTACCGATTGATACTGCGGGGAACGGACCGATCTCCGGTAGTCGATACGGCGGGGCGTATCGGAATGCCGTTGACGGAAGCGGAGGTTCAGCTCTATTTTCAGTTGCAGGACAAATCGACCGGTATGAGGCAGGATATTCCGAATATGAGTGTTACGGTAAAGGGAACGACAACGCCTGTTGCAGGAGCGAACCGCTGTCCTGATGTGATTCCCGCCCTCCGGGAGTGGGTGGGAGCTCAAGGAGAATTGACATTGCCTGTAAAAGGAAACATCCGGATAGACCCGGCTTTTGAGAAAGAGTTGAGGGATGGGGCCGGGATTTTTGCATCCGACCTGAAAGAGATTGCCGGAATGGAGTACCGGGTGGTAACTGGTAAACCACAGAAGGGGGATATCTATCTGACGTTGTCGACCGGCGACCGCCAGTTGGACGAAGAGGGGTATATCCTGACCATTGGCTCTGACATCCAGATTGAGGCACTGACACCTCGCGGAGCTTTCTGGGGTACCCGTACGGTGTTGCAGATGCTTGACCGGCAAGGCAGGAGCCTGGCAAAAGGTACGGCCCGGGATTATCCCAAGTATGCCCGTCGTGGTTTTATGCTCGATGTGGCCCGCAAATTTTTCCGGTTGGAGTTTCTACAGGCATATGTGAAGATTATGTCCTATTATAAGATGAACGAGTTCCACGTCCATCTGAATGATAACGGTTTTATCCAGTATTTCGATAATGACTGGGATAAGACCTATGCGGCTTTTCGATTGGAATCGGAAACTTTTCCCGGGCTGACGGCAAAGGACGGATACTATACCAAGGCGGAGTTTACCGCCCTGCAAAGACAAGGCATGATGTATGGAGTAAATGTATTTCCTGAAATAGATATCCCGGCCCATTCTTTGGCGTTTTCCCGCTATAAGAGTTCGTTGGGGAGCAAGAAATACGGAATGGATCACCTTGATCTGTTTAATCCTGAGATATATGATTTTTGTGATGCTTTGTTGAAAGAGTACCTTGAAGGGCCGGAACCGGTCTTTATCGGGCCGGATGTACATATCGGCACTGACGAGTATGCCAAGGAGGCAGCCGAAGAATTCCGCCGTTTTACGGACCACTACCTGCGTTATGTACAGGGCTTTGGGAAGAGGGCACGCTTGTGGGGTGCCTTGACGCATGCGGACGGGAAGACGCCGGTCACTTCCAAAGGAGTGATCATGAACGCCTGGTATAATGGCTATGCTGATCCGAAAGTGATGATCGAGCAGGGATATGATCTGATCAGCATCCCGGACGGACTGCTTTATATTGTTCCGGCGGCCGGATATTATTATGATTATTTGAATCTGAAACATTTATATAATAACTGGGAACCGGTGATAGTCGGTAAACAGCATTTTCCTTATGGCCACCCGCAGATATTGGGCGGCGCGTTTGCAGTCTGGAACGATCATTGCGGCAACGGGATCTCCGAAAAAGATGTCCATTACCGGGCTTTCCCGGCAATGCAGGTGTTGGCGGAAAAGATGTGGTACGGCAACACGACCGGAGCCGATTATTCGAAGTTTCAACGATTGATGCGACAAACCCGAGAGGCTCCCGGTATAAACCTGATGGGTAAGATAGCCTCGAAAGGAAAGCGGGTGCTTGATTATAAGCCTGAGGACCTGAATTTTGAAGATTTGTCCGGAAACGGTTACGATCCGGTAGAGATAAAGAATATCAAAGCGGATGCCGGGAACGGCTTGTATTTCACCGGGACAAGCAGGGTGATTACTCCGGTTACCGAGATCGGCTACGAGTATACCGTGTTGTTCGAAATCTGTCCGGCGGCAGACGAAAAGCAGGATGCGATCCTGTTCCGGTCTCCGAATGCTACCGTGGTATTGAATGAGAAGGAGAGCGGGAAATTAGCTTTTATGCGGGACGGATATTGCTACCATTTTGATTACGCTCTGCCGGCCGGGGTTTGGAGTAAGCTTGCGATACAAGGCGATTATCGCGGGACGACCCTGTATGTCGACGGTAAGTTTATGGAACGACTGGTGGCTAAGGAGCGGATAGTAAAAGATAAAAGAGGCAAAGAGAGTAAGATGTATATTCAACGGACATTGGTTTTTCCTTTGCAGCAGATCGGGGACCTTGATCGTGGTTTCAACGGAAAGATCCGGCGGATTGAGGTGTATGAAGGGAAGGTTTTTGATGAGGGACAGGTGGCAGGGAGCAAGGAATAGGTGGTAGGGAGAAATGGGATTGTACGATACGGAGGTGAAGAAGAATTTAGATAGATCAGGATAGTATTCAATTAATTAAAAAACTATGGAAGAACAACGTCAAGTAGACATTGAGCTGAATCATGATGTAGCTCAGGGGACTTATGCCAATCTGGCAATTATTGCACATTCCACATCGGAGTTTATTATCGATTTTGTCCGGATGATGCCCGGCCTTCCGAAGGCGGAAGTAAAGAGCCGGATCATTTTGACACCGGAACATGCCAAAAGGCTACTGTATGCTTTACAGGATAATATTCGGACGTTTGAACAAAACAGGGGTAAGATCTCGCTGCCTGAAGAAGATGATAATGTATTTCCGCTTGATGTAAAGCCGAAAGGACAGGCATAAGATTCGTCATAATTATAGCGCAAACGATATAACAAAGGGCAATAATGTTAGGAGGTTTGCAATTTTTTCCTACCTTTGTTGCATTGTATTTTTTTTTAACCTTTTAATAGATTGTAAAGATATGTTTAAGAATCACCCGAAAGGATTGTTAGCAGCAGCTTTGGCAAATATGGGGGAACGTTTCGGTTTCTATACCATGATGGCCATTTTGGTTCTTTTTTTACAGGCCAAGTTTGGTTTGGATGAAGTAAATGCAGGGATCATCTATTCCATATTCTATTTTTCCATTTATATGCTGGCTCTTGTGGGAGGTATTATTGCCGACCGGACTGCCAATTATAAAGGAACGATTTTAACCGGTTTACTTCTTATGGCGGTAGGTTATCTGTTGATTGCCATTCCTTCGCCGACACCGGTATCCAATAGAGCGTTATTCTTAACGATTACTTGCTTCGGATTGTTGGTAATTGCATTCGGAAACGGTCTTTTTAAAGGAAACTTACAGGCTTTAGTGGGCCAGATGTATGATAATGAAAAATATGGAAAGATGCGGGATGCAGGTTTCTCTCTTTTCTATATGTTTATCAATGTCGGTGCTATTTTTGCTCCTATCATTGCTGTGGCTGTCCGGAACTGGTGGGTAGAGAAGAACGGTTTTGCTTATAACTCCGACCTTCCCGAACTTTGCCATAAATTCCTCGACGGAACGATCTCACAAGAGGCCGGAGTACGTTTTACAGATCTGGCCAATAAGGTAGCAGGTACGTCGGTAAGCGATCTCGGCATGTTTGCAAAAGAGTATCTGAATATATTTACGACCGGATTCCATTACGCTTTCGGAGTAGCCATTTTTGCGATGCTGATTTCGTTGGCGATTTATGTTTTCAATAAAAATGGATTCCCGAATCCAAGATCCAAAAACAAAGATGCCAATGCAGTGAATGAAAACGGAATGAGCGTTGATGAAATCAGACAACGTATGTATGCCCTGTTTGCCGTATATGCGGTTGTGATCTTTTTCTGGTTCTCTTTTCATCAGAATGGATTGACATTGACCTATTTTGCAAAAGACTTTACCGATTTGAGCCAGATTAATATTAATTTAGGTTTCACATCATTGGTGGGAGCAGAATTGTTCCAGTCTATTAATCCATTCTTCGTAGTATTTTTAACTCCGATTGTATTAGCCGTATTCGGTGCATTGCGTGCAAGAGGCAAAGAGCCTTCGACTCCTAAGAAGATTGCTATCGGAATGGGAATAGCTGCTGTTGCATACGTTGTGATGACATTAGGTTCAATGGGGCTTCCTTCAAAAGCGGAAATCGATGCTGCCGGAGGACTTGCTGAGGCTCAACGTGTGACTCCATTCCTGTTAATCGGAACTTATTTTATTCTGACGGTTGCCGAGTTGTTTATCAGCCCGCTTGGGATCTCATTTGTATCGAAGGTGGCTCCTCCACAATATCAGGGAATGATGCAAGGGCTTTGGTTGTGTGCTACGGCAGTAGGAAACTCATTGCTATTCATCGGCGCTATCTTCTATAAGCATCTTTCACTTACAACAACATGGTCGCTATTTGTAGTAGCTTGCCTGATCTCAATGGGTATCATGCTGTTTATGCTGAAATGGCTGGAGCGTGTCGCAAAATAAAGAGATAATATATTGATGTCATGCCCGGCATGAGATCGGAAGAATAAAAACGGGGTTTTAAACAGCTCCGTTTTTATTATTTTCCTGACTGTTTTAGTACCTTTGCCGGACATAATAAGTATACGGAATATTATAACTGAAAAATATGACAGCAAATTGGTTTGAAGTTAAAGTAAAGTATTTAAAAGTAAATGAAGAGGGAAGGGAAAAGAAAGTGAATGAGGCTTACCTGCTGGATGCGCTTTCTTATACCGAGGCGGAGAACAGGATCATGCACGAGATGGAGTCGTTGATTAAGGGAGATTATTATATCAGCAGTCTGAAAAAATCGAATATCACCGAACTGGTACCTTCGGACGATGAGCGGGACGACCGTTGGTATAAAGCTAAAATCGCGATTATCGACGCGGATGAGGTGAGCGGAAAAGAGAAATCGAGCAGCCAGTACTATCTGGTGGCTGCATCCGATATCAAACGGGCGTTGGAGAATCTGGAAAAGAGTATGTCGACGTATGTCGTGCCTTACGAGATTGTAAGCCTGACGGATACTCTGTTTATGGATGTCTTCCCCTATTTCCGGGATGAAAATGAAACAATACCGGCCAATCTGAAACCACTTCAGGATATCGAGTCCGAGGCTGAAAATACGGACTTTTAAACTCTTTGATGTGAGAGGGTTACGTAAACGTTTGAATTATATCTTTTAGATTGATAATCAGTGATATGATTCTTTTGATAAAAGTTGGTTTTATGATGTTTTCTTTGCTACCTTTGCAGACCCGAATCGGTTTTTAGGTGATGCACTTGCAGTGAACGACCGGCTGAATCGGTAGGAATGATCCGTGATTTTTTGCAAAAGCAATTGAAAATTAAATGATATAGATATGAAAACACGTATTGAACATGATTTGTTAGGAGAAAAAGAGGTGTCTGCCGGGGCATATTATGGCATCCAGACGCTGAGAGGTATTGAAAACTTTGATGGTATCAGTGGGGTACGTATCAGCGACTATCCGCACTATGTAAAAGCATTGGCTATGGTGAAATGGGCGGCAGCCAGAGCAAACCAGGAGTTGGAACTGTTGTCGGATAATGTTGCCGATGCAATTACAAAGGCATGCGAGGAGATCATAAACGGCCGTTTTCATGACCAGTTTCCGGTCGATCTGATACAAGGCGGCGCCGGTACCTCCACCAATATGAATATCAATGAGGTGGTGGCCAACCGCGCATTGGAGATACTCGGGCATAAGAAAGGCGAGTATGACTATTGCCATCCCAATAACCATGTAAATTTGTCACAGTCTACCAACGACGCTTATCCGACCTCCTTTAAGCTGGCTTTTATATTCATGAATCAGGAGTTGATAGCCGAATTGAAATTGTTGATCCAGGCATTCCGGGCAAAAGGCGAGGAGTTTAAAGGTATTCTGAAAATGGGTAGAACCCAGCTTCAGGATGCGGTTCCGATGACATTAGGCCAGGAGTTTGAAGCATTTGCAGCGAACCTGGAAGAGGAAATCGACCGGTTGAACCAGATGGCCAGGTTATTTCTGGAGGTGAATATGGGAGCGACGGCTATCGGCACCGGAATTAACTCAGAGCCTGAATATTCCCAGAAATGTGTGCATCACTTGCGTACTATCAGCGGAGAAGAGTTTGTATTGGCCGGCAATCTTATCGAGGCTACCCCTGATACCGGCTCGACGGTAATCTATTCATCCGCATTGAAACGGATGGCCGTTAAGTTGTCGAAAATCTGTAATGACCTGCGTTTATTGTCGAGCGGCCCCCGTTGCGGACTAAACGAGATTAACCTGCCGCCGATGCAACCCGGTTCTTCAATCATGCCGGGCAAGGTGAATCCGGTTATTCCGGAGGTTATGAATCAGATCTGTTACCGGATTATCGGAAACGACCTGACCGTTACTTTTGCCGCCGAGGCCGGACAGTTGCAGCTGAACGTGATGGAACCGATCATCGTTCATGCCATTTTCAGTTCGATCCAGATGATGCAGGTGGGTATGGAGCGCCTGCGGGTATTATGTATAGACGGTATCACCGCTAATGCCCAGCATTGCCGCGAGATGGTGCTGAACAGTATCGGTATCGTTACCGCATTGAATCCGACGTTAGGTTATGAGAACTCGTCCCGGATTGCTAAGCGGGCACTGAAAGAGAACCGGAGCGTATACGACCTGGTCATCGAAGAGAAGTTGTTATCAAAAGAGGAGTTGGATGAGTTGTTAAAGCCGGAATTGATGATTCAACCGCATAAATTCTATAAAAAGAAATAAGAATTATCCGAATATCCGGAAATACAGGATTCAGGCATCACACTTGAATCCTGTATTTTTTTTAATATAGAGGTCCCGTAAGTTAATCTTTTTTTTCATTGAGTCGTATAAAAGGTATAATTTTAAACTTTATTGAAATGAAAAAATGTATTGTAAAAACAGTGGTGATCACACTGATCGCCATTACAACAGTAGTAATGTCAGGATGCTACGGTTCGTTTAAACTTACTTCGGAACTGCATCGATGGAACGGCTCGGTATCTAACAGCAAGTTTGTAAAAGAGTTGGTATTTTTAGGCTTGATTATTATCCCGGCCTATGAGCTCGCCTGTTTGGGCGATGCAATCATATTTAATACGATTGAGTTTTGGGGCGGACAAAACCCGATAGCGATGAAAGTCGGCGAGGTCGAAGAGGTTGACGTACTCCGGGACGGCCAATTATACAAGTTGATTAAAAGTCGTAATAGTCTGGTTGTAGTTAACCATGATAACACTTCCAGAATTGAATTCAAGTACTTCCCGAAAGAAAAAAGTTGGTATATGATGGAAGGTGAGAACAAGGTAAAAGTAGTGGAAATGAAAGATAATACCGTATTTACCTATCTGCCGAATCAGAGAACATTGACTTTCGACAAAAACAGTATAGACCGGATCGAAGCTGAAGTAATGGCGAACAGGTAGCAAGTGGGAGGAAGGGGGTGCGAGAAGACAAGAAAGAGGGAATAGTGATGATCTTTGGTTCATCGTGAAATCAGTAGTAAATATACATTGTGGGAATTATAAATTCTGAATCGGATTTTTTCCAATTACTTGATCCTATTTTCTATACCTTATTTTTTGCCCCTTACTCTCTCTTTTTTCTCCTTGCACCCCCTTTCTGCCTCTTGCTACATGCCACTAACTTATCACCCTCCAATTAATACGGGTTTTGAAAAGGCGTTTGATTTGTGTGGCAAAAAGGGTGTTTTCTTCTTTGACCAGGTCGGGGTCGTCAGCCAGGATGGTATTGGCAATACGGGAGGCTTCGCTTAAAATCTGGACGTCCTTGCCGAGGTTTGCTACTTTCAGACTGCAGGTGAGCCCGCTCTGCTGTGTACCTTCGATATCCCCGGGGCCCCGTAGTTTCAGGTCCACCTCGGCGATCTCGAAACCGTCGTTGGTAGAGGTCATTGTTTCGATCCGTTTACGCGACTCATTTGACAATTTGTAAGAGGTCATCAGGATACAGTAAGACTGGTCACTGCCCCGGCCCACACGTCCCCGCAATTGGTGCAATTGTGACAAACCGAAACGCTCGGCGCTTTCGATAACCATGATCGAAGCATTCGGCACATTTACCCCTACCTCGATGACTGTTGTGGCCACCAGAATGTGAGTTTCGGCATTGACAAACCTGCGCATCTCTTCGTCTTTCTCTGCCGGTTTCAGTTTGCCGTGTACGATACTTGTCCTGTATCCCCGTGGCAGAAAATAGTCGTTGATCTGTTCAAATCCCGCTTCCAGGTTACGGAAATCGAGTTTCTCCGATTCATGGATCAACGGATAGACCACATAGGCTTGCCGTCCTTTAGTAAGTTCTTTTTCAATAAATTCAAAAACAGACAGCCTTTTTTTGTCAAAAGTATGGAGGGTATTGACCAATTTTCTTCCCGGCGGCAATCGGTCAATCACCGAAACATCCAGGTCGCCATACAGCGTCATCGCCAGAGTACGGGGTATCGGGGTGGCTGTCATCACCAGTACATGCGGAGGCGTATTGTTCTTTTGCCATAGCTTGGCGCGCTGTGCTACCCCAAAACGGTGCTGCTCGTCGATGATCACCAAACCGATATTGCGGAATGTAACCACATCTTCCAGTAAAGCGTGGGTGCCGATCAGGATCTGTAACGAACCGTCATTCAGTTGCCGGTGGATCTCCTCCCGTTCCCTCTTTTTGGTTGAACCTGTCAGCAAAGCGACACGGATGTCCATATCTTTTAATACCTCCCGGATCGATTCAAAATGTTGGTTGGCCAGAATCTCTGTCGGGGCCATCAGGCAGGTTTGGTAGCAATTGTCCAGTGCGATTAGCATACACATGACCGCCACCAGTGTTTTACCGCTACCTACGTCTCCTTGCAGCAACCGGTTCATCTGTTTTCCGGTGCCGCAATCCTGCCGGATCTCCTTGATCACTCTTTTTTGGGCGTCGGTCAGTTCAAACGGCAAGTAATTGCGGTAAAAGACATTGAAATAGTCCCCTACCATCGTAAACGGATTGCCTTTAAAGTAGGTCTTCCGTTTGTATTTTAACTTTAATATATTAAGCTGGATATAGAAAAGCTCCTCGAATTTCAGGCGGAATATTGCTTTCTTCAGCATCTCCGGTGAGGTCGGAAAATGGACATTATAAAGCGCCTCGTGCAGGTATATCAATTTGTGTTGTTGGATAAACCAGGCCGGCAGCGTTTCGGGAATTTCACCTTTTAAGGTTTTGAAAATCGTATCCTGCATTTTTCCGATCGCTTTCGAATGGAGTAGTGCCTTTTTCATCTTCTCCGTCGTAGGATAGATGGCCTGGAACCCCACCAGCAACTGGGACGCTTTTTCAAAACCGTCGATTTCCGGGTGTACCATATTCAGCTTCCGGTTGAATACCGAAGGTTGTCCGAAAATCAGGTACTCTTTATTCGGGTCGATCTGACTGGTAAGATACTTGAACCCTTTAAACCACACCAACTCTAATGTCCCGGTTTCGTCGTATGCTATGGCAGTCATTCTTGTTTGTTTACCCGTCCCTATGTTTTGCAGCTCTCTGATCCGTGCCCTGATCTGGATATAGGAGAGCTGGGGAGTCAACTCGGAAATAGTATATACCTTCGAACGGTCGACATACTTATAGGGAACATGATACAGCATATCCTCGTAACTCTGTATCTGTAACTCTTCGTTTAATACGGAGGCTTTTCGTTCACCGACACCCGGCAGGAATTTGATATTTAGGTTTGATATTTCCATAGTCACGCTCGCTACGCTATCCTGTTGGCTCTGTTTATGAAACGATTCCAAAGTTACGATGTTTTTGGATGCCGGAAAACGAAAGTGAGAAAAAAACGCTATTTTTGCAAAATAAAGGATTGGGGTAGGGAATAAGGAGCAGGAATTATTTTTTTTTGTCTACGCCTTTTACCCTATATCTATTTCTAATATTCATGGTTAATTATTCATTCGTTTTTTAAGTGTATAGTTATATAACACAACGGATAAGACATACGGTTCGGTTCAGGCATAAAAGAGGCTTTGGCGTACATTCCCCTTTTATGTTCAACCTGATCCTGAATGTAATCAGGAATAAGGAAAAGCGGTATTCCGGTGTCAAATTGCTGGAGGGAGTAAGTCGGCTGAACCGGCATAACCGGAAAATGTACCTGTTGCTTTATCGTTTGATCTGCTATCTTGAAGCCAGGAGCGTATTGTGCCTGGGAGATGATGCGGAAGTTTTAAGTGCCTATTTGTCGGCCATATCCGATGCGGCTGTCAATACTACCGAACAGTGTGCCGATGTCGATTTTATATATATAGGAAAAAATACAATCGAACGATTTCCGGTGGGAGAGATATTACCAGCTACATTTTCCGGCAATAAGAGAACATGCCTGTTTATTACCGATATCTATCGGTCCAAACAGAATACGTTATACTGGAACCGGTTAAAACACCAGGCTAACGTATCGGTCGATATGATGTGGTACGGGATTCTTTTCTTTGACAATAAATTACAGAAAGGACAATATAGCCTGATTATATGATGGATAGGTGGCAAGAGCAGGATTTGGGCGACGAGATAACGGATCAAAATAAGTGTACGATGGCAAAGATATATACAAAAACAGGGGATAAGGGGCTTACTTCACTGATCGGAGGTACCCGGGTTGCTAAAAATAATATCCGTCTGGAAGCATACGGAACAGTTGATGAATTGAATGCTTATATCGGCATGATCCGTTCGTTTAAAATCGACTCATTGCTGATCGACGAACTGGCAGGGATCCAACAGAAACTCTTTGCCGTTGGGGGCAACCTCGCAACAGACCGTTCGGTAAAAGATATCCAGGTAAAAACAGTAGTCAACCCCGCAGATATCGAATGCCTGGAGCAAGCCATCGACCGTATGGACGCGGAACTCCCCCCTTTAACCCACTTTGTACTCCCCGGCGGAAGCCAGGAAGCTTCCTTCGTCCACATCGCCCGCACCGTTTGCCGCCGTGCGGAACGCCGCATCCTGGACATGAACGAGAACTACCCCGTGGATGAACCTATCATCCGCTACATCAACCGCCTCTCCGACTACCTGTTTATCCTATCCCGAAAACTTGCCTATGATACCGGAGCCGAAGAACTGAAATGGAAACCGTAAGAAACCATTTTCTTCCTAAATTATCAAAGTGTTCATTTATCTTTATGTAATATGTCCATATATCTTTAAGTTTATTGATAAATATTTCTGTTGAGTTAATCAAAATTTTAAAAAAATGTAACTTGCGCCCGATAAAATATATTTTTATCAGGAACGTTTTATGGTTATTTATTTTGGATTTTTCATACATGTGGGATTGTATGTAAATAAAGTTTAGATTATGAGTAAAGTAACAGAAAAGAAAGGGATTATTATTTGGATTATTAATTGTGTCGTTTTTAATTTTCTTTTTAACCAAGGGATTAATAGTACAACTCTATACACAATGATAATTGTTCCTTTATTTTTATATTTTTTCCCTGTAAGACCAGTTTTAGAAATAGTTAAGCATAAATATAGTACAGAAAAGATAATATTCTCAGTTGTGTCAAATTTTGTATTAGCTTCAATTTTATCTTATATAATTATTAGATCTTATTTGCCTGAAAATAACAGTGTAGAGTATGGTGGAAAATCCAGTTCAGATTGACCCCGTAAACCAAACGAATTTAACCCCTTGCTCTAATAAGGTTGCCCCTTCTATCCAAAATAAGAATGACCCCATTGAAATGTATGTCAAGATAGACTTTTACGTAATTTCATGATACAGATTACAGGGAAGGAAAAGAAAACTGAATGAACGAAATAAAGAACCGCTTAAGTCCTTTTTTAAGAGATATACAAAGGTACATTCC
>JAVBLD010000012.1:0-15487 GCA_031553705.1 Marinifilaceae bacterium
TTAGGGAGTATTTGGCCGGACTGTTTGTTATATTAAAATAGTGATAAATAAATGTTTACGTAAAAATAGCGGCGGACAGGGTTGGGACGAAGGGAAGCGAAGGGGTGTTTTTGACCGGAAACGGGAGCGGAAAAATGGGAAAGCGGAGGGTGGGGATGATTAGTGTTTTATTTTTATTATAACCCGAAAAAGGTGAGGAGGAATGAAGAAATAAAAAAGACTACCATAACTTTTTTTTGTTAGATATTTACTTTTACAATATTATCAACAAATATACATCTTCTATATTTGTTGACATGTAATACTGTAAAAATAACTGTTCAAAAAATATTTGATACCCCCTCTTCATTCGGATTCCTATCTGGGCATAGAAATCAAATATTCAATTCTCAAGAGCATTTTTGAATAGCCCTTTTATTCATATTTAATATTATACATTGAACCTAAAGTTCATCATATCCCCGTCCTGTACAATATAATCTTTTCCTTCAATGGACATCTTTCCGGCTTCTTTACATCTGGCCTCCGAGCCCAGTTCGATAAAATCGTCATACTTTATCACTTCGGCCCGGATAAAACCTTTTTCAAAATCGGTATGGATGATTCCGGCCGTCTGCGGAGCCTTCATCCCCTTCCGGAAGGTCCATGCCCTCACCTCTTTCACACCGGCCGTAAAATAAGTCTGCAGATTTAATAAGTGGTATGCCGCACGGATCAATTTATTTACACCGGCCTCTTTCAATCCGATATCCTCCAGAAACATCATCTTTTCTTCGTATGTTTCCAGTTCTGCAATATCAGCTTCGATAGCAGCGCCGATTACCAGCACTTCCGCATGTTCATTTTTTACAGCTTCCCTGACTGCATCTACATATTTGTTTCCATTTACGACCGAAGCCTCATCCACATTACATACATACAGGATCGGCTTATTGGTCAATAATTGCAATTCGACTGCAACTTCCTTTTGTAAATCATCCAGCACAACCGAGCGGGCCGACAACCCTTTCTCCAATGCCGATTTATACAGATACAATACCTCCACCAATCTTTTGGCATAAGGATCACCACCGGTTTTAGCTCTTTTCTCCTCTTTCTGCAGGCGGTTTTCAACTGTTTCCAGATCCTTCAATTGCAGTTCTATATCAATCGTTTCCTTATCCCTTACCGGATCTATCGCTCCATCCACATGTATGATATTGTCATCCTGAAAACAACGCAACACATGAATAATCGCATCGGTTTCCCGGATATTGGACAAAAATTTATTTCCCAATCCCTCTCCTTTGCTGGCTCCTTTTACGAGTCCGGCAATATCCACAATCTCCACCACAGCAGGAACCACATTATGCGGCTTTACCAACTCTACCAGCTTGTTTAACCTCTCGTCCGGTACAGTAATTACTCCAACATTCGGCTCTATCGTACAAAACGGGAAATTGGCGGACTGCGCCTTTGCATTACTCAAACAATTAAACAACGTTGACTTTCCGACATTCGGTAGTCCGACAATACCACATTGTAATCCCATACTATTTTTTATAATTTTAAATGAAAAAATACTCTATTCTCAGCTAATTCAAGTTTACTCTATGCAAATAAAGCTTACCATAGCTATTTACTCACCGGACAGTAATATGAAAACATCCCTGTTTATACTCGTACCGGACATAGCATTTCTTTTGTTCCCGCAAATCCCGTAATACTTCGGCAAGTACCGTTTTCAACTTATCAATCGATGTCTCTTTGTTTCCTTTATAACGGGCATAAGCCAGATCAAACGTTGTCCCATAAATATGCGCCGAATTGGCACTGGCATTCATATTCCGTTGCCGCAACTTCCTGACAGTCGAATGCGTACGCAACAAACTGGTAACATACAGCTTACAGGATGGCAGGTCTTTACGATCCAACGAATCCCGGAAATTACCGGCAATCTTTTCCAACAAACGATATGCTTCCGGCACTAAATAAGGCAATGAATGAGTCAGATCGTCTACCTCATATAAACGGCAACTCTCTATCTCTACCATCTTCCGGTTCTTTACCTCCTCTTCCGATGCCACCGGCTTAACTCCCAGACACTGGGCAGCCTCCAGATGCCTTGGATTCATATCATTAAATGTACGCGAAAATTTTGTAAAATAGCGAAAATTTTCTTCCTTCTTCCTGCCGCAGCTCGCTATTAACACAATAAGCACTATTACAATAAGGTATCTAAACCACATTTCTCCTTTTTAGGCGGCAAAGATACAAAAGAGTTTATATAAAACCATACTATTATGATCCGATCAATATCAAAAAGATAATTAAAAAAGCGCGGTGGATACCGCGCTTCTTATATTAAAGATTATTCCTTTTCTTAAATTCTGCCAATCCCTGCTTCAGGAACTCATAGAAAGCATCCTTATCCAGGTTATGACCTCTTGGCGGAGCCAGCACATGCTGTTCAAGATTTTCATCACTTCCTCCGGTACTATTCAACAGGATATAGTTCGGCTGCGCATTGGAATTAAACTTTTTGATCTGGAAATCGGTATTTTTCTTTCCCAATGTATTTTTTTTCTTTCCGTCATAGTCGGATATATATTGTTCCTCTTCCGGCAATTTGACTTTATCGTCCACATAAAGCGCCACCACTACATACTCTTTTTTCAATATTTCTAAAACCTGTGGATCTGCCCATACGACCTGTTCCATTTCACGGCAATTTACACATCCGTGCCCGGTAAAGTCGATAAACAACGGTTTCTTTTGGGCCTGTGCACATCTTAGGGCCTGATCGTAATCGAAATATCCTGTAAGACCGTGAGGCAGGTGTAAGATATCTGTATACTTCGGTGATTCACACACTGCATTACCTTTAGAAGAAGCGTTCTGAGAAACCGGAACTCCCCCCTGTATCATGATCTCTTTTGCATTATCTCTTACAATACGGTTAATATCAAAATCTATCGACTCCTGCGGCGGCAAATAACCGGCAAATGCCTTCAACGGTGCACCAAACATACCCGGAATCAGGTAAATCACAAAGCTAAACGTAGCAATAATAAAAGCTAAACGGGTAACACCGATATATTTCAGTTCGCTATCATGGGCAAACTTCAATTTACCCATCAGATACAATCCCTGTAAGGTAAATATTGCGATCCAGATAGCGATATATACTTCCCGGTCAAGATATCCCCAATGATAGGTTTGATCGGCCACCATCAAGAATTTGAACCCTAAAGCCATCTCTATAAAGCCCAATACGACCTTCACCGAATTCAACCAACCGCCGGACTTTGGCAAGTTGCTTAACTTGGAGGGAAAAAATGCAAAAAATCCGAAAGGAAGGGCCACTGCAATAGAGAATCCCAACATTCCGATAATCGGGCGCAATACCGACCCACGGGCAGCCTCAACCAATACGGTACCCACAATCGGAGCCGTACAGGAGAATGACACCAACACCAAGGTAAATGCCATAAAGAATGCACCGATATATCCGCCTTTATCCGCCTGCTTATCAGATTTGCTTACCAACCAGGAGGGAAGTACAATTTCAAACGCACCGAAAAACGAGGCGGCAAAAATCATAAAGATAATAAAGAAGAAAACGTTAGGAATCCAGTTCGTACTCAACCAATTGATAAAACCCGGTCCCAACACCATTGAAATAACCAACCCCAAGGCCGTATAAATAGCAATGATCGAGAAGGAAAAAAACAATGCTTTTGCTTTTGCCTTCGCTTTATTGGCATCGCCATGCATAAAGAAAGATACCGTCATAGGGATCATTGGGAATACACATGGCATTATTACTGCCGCCAATCCGCCCAAAAATGCCAGCCAGAAAAACGTAAACAACGAATCGTCTTTCTTCGCATCCGAAGAGTTGGAAGCAGCCGCATTATCACTTACTGCTTCTTTATCCAACTGAATGGAAAATGACTCATCAAATCTCACACATTGACCTTCATGGCACACCTGATACTCTATTATCCCATTAACAGAAGCCAACGCATTATCGGTCACCTTTATCTTTTGCTTAATGATATATTCACTTTCAAAAGACCAGACATCTACACCGAATACCGGATCATTTTCCTTATGAGGTTCATTTTCCTCCGCCTGGCCCAATAATGTTATACCTTTTCCCTTTTCTGTAAATGTAAGGATGGTAGCGTTAGGGCCTCCCTCCGGCGTATACATTGAGTAAATGTGCCATTGCGGTTGTATTTCGGCTTTCAGAATCAACTCATATTCATTATTTCCCAGACTTTTCTGAGAAAATATCCATTTGGCCGGATTTTCAACCTGTTGCGCATTAGCTGCGAATATCCCCAGAATGAATGTCAATAAAAAAGTAAATAATCCTCTTTTCATAAAATTCGAGTGAATAAATATTTATTAATCTAATATACAGACAGAACCATGTTCACCGTTAATGCAAAAGTAGAATTAATTCTCTTTCACAGTAAACTCTGGCATAAGTTTAACATATAATTAATGCGAATAAACAAATAAGAAAAATGAAGAGTTCTTTTATTACCTGCTATTTACCGTCTACACTTACCCGATACCACTCCTTTATTCTTAATTATCCGTTAATTCCCTGTTATAGCGATTATAAAAATGATATTCATAAATATAATAGGAAGGTACATCAACGACTCTTATCGAAGCCATATACCTGAATATCCATCGATTACGAAGAGACATGAATCCTTTTTTCAAATATGCACCGACAAAAGGGTGCACTTTAAGTACGATATTTTTGTGCTTTTTCTCCCGCACAAGGAATTCCAATTGATCTTCAATCTTATCAATTATCAGAATAGCAGCCTCTGCCTTACCGGTTCCATGACACACCGGACATACTTCCGTCGTATCAACAGTCATTTCAGGGCGTACCCGCTGGCGGGTGATCTGCATCAGCCCGAATTTACTTAACGGTAATATGGTATGTTTGGCCCGGTCGAGTTCCATACAGACTTTCATCTTATCATACAACTTTTGCCTGTTCTCAAGCTGTTGCATATCGATAAAATCAATCACAATGATTCCTCCCATATCCCGTAACTGGAGCTGCCTGGCCACCTCTTCGGCCGCAGCCAGGTTAACCTCTAAAGCATTTGTTTCCTGATCATCCCCCAGTTTTATGCGGTTACCGCTATTGACATCTATTACATGAAAGGCTTCCGTATGCTCAATAATCAAGTAAGCCCCATTTTTAAATGACACGGTCCTGCCCAACGAAGATTTGATTTGTTTATCAACACCAAAATGATCCAATATCGGAATCTCAGGCGATACATATTTTACAATATCCTCTTTTTCAGGCGCTATCGAACTAAGGTAGCGTTTAATCTCTTTACTCAATGTCACATCATTTACATAGATATTTTCAAAAGATGGATTTAAAATGTCACGCAGAAACACATTAGTTCTATCCATTTCCCCCAATATCAGCTTAGGTGGTTCTATGTCCCTGATATGTTTGAAAGCCGTCTCAAACCTTTCCACCAACTCTTTCAGCTCGCTATCGAACTGAGCCACTTTTTTACCTTCGGCTACCGTACGGACAATCACACCGTAATTCTTAGGACGGATGCTTTCTATTAATCGTTTTAATCGTTTCCGTTCGTCTATTGATTTTATTTTTTGCGAGACAGACACCTTTTCGGAAAAAGGAATCAATACCAAATTGCGGCCTGCGATACTCAACTCCGAAGTCAATCGCGGACCTTTGGTAGAGATCGGTTCTTTGGCCACCTGTACAGCAACCCACTGGCCGGTAGTCAGGATATCGGCGATCTTCCCTACTTTATCGATTTCGGGCTCCAACTTCAATTTAGCCACCGGTATTCCTCTACGGGCGATACACTGTTTAATATAACTATCTAACGAATGAAATTGCGGACTTAAATCCAAATAATGTAAAAATGCATCTTTTTCATACCCTACATTTACGAAAGCGGCATTTAACCCCGGCATAATCTTTTTTACCTTGCCCAGATAAATATCCCCCACCGTAAATTGCACGCTGGTCTTCTCCTTTGTCAATTCAACCAGCCTCTTTTCCCGCAGTAAGGCAATGATAATTTCATCCGTTTTTACATCAATAACTAATTCGCTATTCACTACTTTAACATTTTAGGTTATAATCAAATAAACCTAAAGACGTATTGCCTTTAGGTTTATGTATCTTTACTCACAAACAAAGAATTTTATTTCTTTTTATGTCGATTTTTTCTCAATCTCTTTTTCCGTTTGTGAGTAGCCATTTTATGTCTTTTCCTTTTTTTTCCACTTGGCATAATCTCCTCCTTTCTTATTTTTTCACGTTACTTTTAACCTCGGTAACAAAGCTCTTCGAAGGTTTAAACGAAGGAATAAAATGCTCAGGAATTTTAATCGTTACATTCTTTGAAATATTACGAGCAGTTTTCTCAGCCCTCTTCTTTACTACAAAACTGCCAAACCCTCTCAGGTATACATTCTTTCCATCCACTACAGAATTCTTAATTGACTCCATAAAAGCCTCTACAGTAGCCTGAACAGCAACTTTCTCAATCCCTGTCGTTCTCGAAATTTCGTTAACAATATCCGCTTTTGTCATTTTCTTAAATATTTAGTATTCAATAAATTATTTCTTTTGCCCTTATTTTTCAGTGTGCAAATATAAAGCTTTTCCGTCAAGATCAAATAAAAACCGATTGTTTTTTACTATTTTTTTAATTTCCCCTTTTTTTATCCCTGTAAATCTACTTTTTATTCCTATTTTCGCCTTATGATATATTTTATTGATTATACCGATATGCGAAGGTATCTTTTTTTGTAACTTGTGCAAAATTTACACTGCAGATAATATGGTAAACAAAGTTATTTTAATAGGAAATGTAGGTGCCGATCCGGAAGTAAGGTACCTTGACGGCGGAGTTGCCGTAGCAAATATCCGTTTGGCAACGACCGAAAATTATAAAAACAAAAACGGCGAAAAAATTGAACAGACCGAATGGCATAATGTTGTTTTATGGAGAGGACTGGCTGAAGTTGTGGAAAAATATGTCAAAAAAGGGATGCGTCTATATATTGAAGGCAGGCTACGGACCCGCTCCTGGGATGACCAGAACGGTACGAAAAGGTATACAACCGAGATTTTTGCCGACAATATGCAAATGTTGTCCTTTAAGCAAGACAACAATGATCAGGGCAGCTACACCGGAAAAGATCAGGCAGCTCCGCCAGATACTCCGCAGGTAAATGGCAATATGCCTGACGAAAGTGACGATTTGCCGTTCTGACTTTCTGATAAAGAGGCTGTCTATGAACTAAAAAATAATCATATAAAGAGCTATAAAGGATTTACTAAAAGAATATAATGTACATTAAACTTTACACTTCCTTTATGCTCTTCATGATTAAAAGAGGTTTAGAACATCTTTTTGTTAAAATGGTTGGACAGCCGGATTATTTTATCTACTGATCAACCTTACCCGTACCAGATTGTGTAACTAATTTTTTATACATTGGAAACTAATTTATCGGCCGGATTACCTCTTATATTAACCGGATCTTTCACTTTTGTAGATGCTATACTGATCATTGTATTATTATTCCTTTTACTATGCTCCGCTTTGGTTTCCGCATCAGAGGTGGCTTATTTCTCCCTCACTCCAGGTGAATTGGAGAAACTGAAACGAGACGGTTTTAACAATGTCTATAAACTACATAAAAAACCGAACAGACTATTAGCTACTATACTAATATCCAACAACTTTGTTAATGTTGCCATTGTTATTATATCTTCTTATCTGGTGAATTCGTTATTCGATTTCTCACATAACCAGACGCTTGGCTTTGTTATCCAGATAATATTAATCACGTTCATCATTTTACTGTTCGGAGAGATCATACCTAAACTATATGCTAACCGGGCACAAACAAAAGTGGCGATATTCATGGCGACCCCACTCCTTTTTTTAATGTGGTTATTCCGTCCGTTAGCCAATCTGTTGGTAAAATCCACATCGGTTATCAACAAAAAGGTTGCAAAAAAAGAGGGTTTATCAATCGACCAGCTCTCAAAAGCGCTGGAATTAACCAAAGAATCCGAGATTAATGAAGAAAAAGATATTCTGGAAGGTATTGTTCATTTCACCAATATTTACGCTATTGACATCATTCGCCCCCGCATCAATATTGTTGCCATTGACATCGAAGACACTTTTGAACAGGTAAAAGCAACCGTAACCGAACATGGATACTCCCGGATGCCTGTATTCCGTGATAACCTGGATACAATCGAGGGAGTCCTGTATATCAAGGACCTGTTGGCCCATCTGAAAGAAGATGCGGATTTTAAATGGCAATCGTTGATCCGGCCTGCTTATTTTGTTCCCGAAACAAAAAAGGTAAATGATTTGCTGGAAGAGTTTCAAATCAAAAAGGTACACTTGGCTATTGTTGTCGACGAATATGGAGGTACATCAGGAATTGTGACGATGGAAGACATCCTTGAAGAAATTGTAGGAGAGATCAATGACGAGTACGACGAGAAAGAGGAAAACTACATTAAAATTCCAAATAACGCCTATATCTTCGAAGCACATATTCTATTGAATGACTTTATTAAAATCGTAGGATTGGATAAAGACTGTTTTGAAGAAATTGAAGGAGAAGCCGATACATTGGCCGGCCTGATTCTTGAAATCAAAGGCGAGCTACCCGCAAAAAACGAAAAAATCCTTTATAAGCAGTATAAATTCACCGTCCTTGAAGTAGACAGCCGGCGGATAAGAAAGATCAAATATGAAATAAATGAGAGATATGAGGCAGGGAGTAAAAAATAAGTCAACAGATCATTTTTGGATTTCGATAAAGCAATGAATAACGTAATATATTCACGGATTAATCATCTTTTTAAGAGAAAAAGATTGTCAATCAAACCATTTTTTATTATCCACATTGTATGCTCCGTTCTTTTGATTTTCGGATGCAAGGAGGATTATACCCCCAAACCCTACGGATATTACCGGATCGATTTCCCGGAAAAGAGTTATAAACTATTGACCGGAAAATTCCCCTATCATTTTGAAATAGCCGGCCAGGCAAGCATTGAAGAGGATTGCGATAATGATGCCGAACCCTACTGGATCAACATCGTCTATCCGATGTATAATGCAAAAATACATCTCTCCTATAAAAAGATCACTTCCGACACCTCCCTCCCGTACTACCAGCAGGACTGCCATCGAATGGCATATTCACATACCATCAAAGCCGAATCGATCGACGAACGCCTTTTCCAGCAAGGCAACGGAGTGTTCGGGCTACTCTATTTCATCGAGGGGAATACAGCCTCTTCGACGCAGTTTTATATGACCGACTCGACGAAGAATTTTTTGCGCGGCGCCCTTTATTTCAACGAACGTCCGAACAAAGACTCACTGGCACCGGTCGTTCACTACCTGCGTCAGGATGTGATCCGTATAATGGAGACCATTAAATTCGATCATGATAAATAGTTCAACATAACCGGAAAAGATTCCGGTTACCGATTAATACTCACTATTTTTTCAATATACTTTCTCCATCTGTCATATAGGGTGCTGGGATGTCTATCATCTCACACAACGTCGGCAAGATATCCGTCATATAGCAACGAGTAACATTAATCCGGTCAATCCCCGCCCCGTACCAATAAACCGGGAGGTAATGCCTTTTGCTGTACCTGAGGTAACTGTCTTCGATGTCCTTCAATTCGGGAATCCATGTCGGTTGAAGACTGAACAGGACATCCCCGCTTCTTTTCTGAGAAAAAGAGTTCTGAAACAGGCCATCTATACCGGAAGAGATACCGCTATGCGTCAATCCGTGCGCGGTTACCACCTTTGATACTCCTTCGAATTCAATCATGAAATCGGCCACTTTGTCTTGCATCTCTTCCAATGAGATCTTTTTTTCATCTATCAACGTTCTGTTCAAGTAGATCTGGGCAACATCGTAGTCGGTTATCCACTCCCCGTTACCGTATATCAGGTTCAAATAGGATTTCAATAGTGCCACAGCTTTAAAGATGCTGAAATACCCGGACGCCTGTTTGATTTTTGCAAGTTCATCCGGCAACAGTTCCCTGGCTTCACTAAAAGTAACAAACAGCACATAATTTTCTCTCCCGACCCTCATATCAAGCGTATTAATCAATTTTTCGATATCCTGATCCAGCCGAAGTACCACATCATGTAATTGCGGGGAGTTCACATCATAATCGCGATTCATATAATCCAGACAAGAGTAGCTCACTGCCAACAAATCCACATCATCATCCCACCCCATTTTTTCATTGGTAATCAATGCTTCCGCCAGGCTCGTAACCAACGTATTGGCGTATGGAGTTGCTTTTAACACACGGTAAGTATTACTTTTCTTTTGGGCCTGGGCAATGTCATAATAAAAACGACCACTCGTCTCTGCCCTGTTTTTGATTTTCATAGCGGCAGTACGTCCCTGTTCTTCTACCAAAAGCCTCCACCCGTGTTGAACAAAAAAATCGCTCTCTATTCTTGAATTATACCCGTTCAGCCATGCCGGAATAGTATCTGCATAATAATTGGACGACACCCATGTTCCGCTTTTTTCCCCGAACCAGAAGGCCATATTTGCACTGGCACCTCCACTTAGTACTGCTTCCTCTCCATTTATCGCAATACTATATACTTTAGAAAAACGGTTTGTCATTTTCATGACTCCTCCCAGAGTTAATGCCTCGATCTTTTCAGGACTCAGGGCATCCATGCCGTTCCCTTGTCCGAGAGCAAAATGACCGCCCGATAAGACATTATTTTGCCTTTTACCTCTCAACCGGTCGTACCAACTGTGTGCCACCACACCATGCATGGCAGGCAGGAGTCCGGTATATATCGTCGTATGATCCACGCCTGTTTGCGAATAAAGATAGTGATAATCTGCCATCACCCGTTTACCATAATTCATAATCCGTTTTAACCCGCCATTAGACAGATCATCGCGATATATCTGCAACCATTCGGGATAAAACCGATCAATAGTAACTCCGACAACCAGCTTTATCTTGTTGTCAGTTGCCTGAACTGCTATAGAACTGAACAACAATATAAAAAAAAATCCTTTTCTCATTTCTCATCTCGTTTATGCCGTAAAGTTATTAGTTTCTTTCGTTTTTTCTGTTTACTTCTATTTTTATTTAATATATTTACAGCTGGAATTAAAAAAATCTTACAATATGACAGAAAAGAAGTATTTGCTGGCAGAAAAATTGCGGACATATATTTCACAATACGGTATTAATGATTTTACGGCCGACCATTTGAGCAATGTGGGGTTATCGTTGGAAGAGCTGAAGGAATATTTTGCCGATCGTAAAGATATCGTTAATACGATCCTGGAGTATGAAAGAAAATGTTTTGAAGAAATTTTCGACGAATATAACTTTGAAGGGTGGAATGCCATTGACATCATGCTAATCGTAGGAAACGAGATCAATAACCGTTTTTTCAATGTATCCCCCTCGGTAACAGTAGCTTTTGCCGAATCATTTCCGGATATTTTCCAAATGCACCAGGACAAACGTTCCGAATTCATCTTTGAGAAAATTAAAATCAACATTGAAAAAGGGATGGCTCAAGGTATATATAAAAACGACGTTTCAAGTGAAATGATAGCGCGTATGTATATTGCCAAATTGAATGACATCCATAATCCGCAAATCTATCCGGCAGAAGTGTTTTCATTCGCTACTATATTTAATACCCTTATCGACAACGTAATTAATAATATTACCAGTGAGGAGGGTAAAAAATATTATAAATACCGGAAGCAGTTTTATAATGCACTTAATTTCAGATAAAACGAACCGTCCAGAGTATATGCATCGAAATCACTGTCAACTTTTAATTTTCAACTTTCAACTATATTTATTATGAAATACCAAATAGACGATATCGACCGGAAAATACTTTCATATTTAGTAAAGAACGCAAGGGTTCCCTTTCTTGAAATTGCCAGAGAATGCGGTATATCCGGTGCAGCCATCCACCAGCGGGTAAAAAAAATGGAGGATTCCGGAATAATTGAAGGTTCGAGATTTATTGTCAAGCCTAAAGCTTTGGGATTCAAAATATGTGCTTTTATCGGTGTCATACTTGACAGTGCGCACCAATACAAAGCTGTCGTAAAAGAAATTGAGGCTATTCCGGAGGTAATGGAGTGTCATTTCATTACCGGCAACTACTCCTTTCTGTTAAAAATCAGATGTAATAATCATGAACACCTGATGGACATCCTGATCAACACGTTACAGAATATCGAAGGGATTGCCAAAACGGAATCTTTTATCTCTCTCGATCAGCTTATTGAGAAGCAGATTGACATATGTCCTGAAGAATGAGGCTAATATTCTTTTAATCAGACTACCATAAAAGCGATACCGGTTTCTTTTAATTATCTCTTTTATAGAAGACATTCTTGTTGACGGATTTCACCTATCCTGTCTAACCCGTATGCAGTCAGTAATTTAGCTATTCAAATTTTATTCTACTACTCGTTACTCACTCCGTTTTTGGAGCCTATTTTTAAGAGAACTTTTTCTCTTAAAGTGATACTATTATAGCAATACTGATTTGGAGAGAATAGCCTCCGGCACGGATTTGATGAACAATACAACTTTGAACGATTGTCTTAGAAAAACGCTGTTGATCGCATCCGAAAATCCGGTCAGATTATCTGTACAGGCAATCAGAATGTCACTTATTCCCTGGGGTTGCAAATCCGTTAATACAGATAACCAGAAGTTAACTCCTTCGCTTTGGGAAACAAAATCCGCCTATTTATGGATCCAATTTGTCTAACCCAGACCAGGGTCATAATCCGACTATTCGATTTTATGCATAATTATTTTTGTATATTGCATAATTATAAGCTGTAAATCACTCTAATATTGAATTTTATCTACTATTTTTGTTTGATAGAAATGTCTGAAAAATAATCATATATAAATTTATGGCAAATATTGTCGAAGTAAATGTTCAGTCGGAAATAGGAGATTTGAACGGGGTGATTATCCACACTCCGGGTGAGGAAGTTGAAAACATGACCCCTGAAACTGCCGAACGGGCTTTGTACAGTGATATTATAAACCTGTCTATTGCCAGGGAAGAATACAAACAGATTTATGGAGTACTGTCCAAATTGACAAATACATACGAGGTAAAAGACTTACTTTGTAATATCCTTCAAGATGAAAAGATAAAGCTCGAAGTACTCAACCGGATCGAAAAAATCGAACCTCATATCGGCGAACATGCCCCCAAAGGGAGTTTGAAAGAGCACCTAATGGATGAAAATGCAAAAGACCTTTCGCGTTTACTGATCGAAGGAGTTGAAATGGTCAAAGACAACCTGACCAAATTCTTGAGCAAAGATTGGTATGCTTTGCGCCCGATGCATAATTTTCTATTCACGCGGGATGCTTCAATGAGCATTAACCATGAAGTACTGATCGGCAGGATGGCCAACTCTATCCGTGACCGCGAATCGGTCATTATGCGTTCGATCTTTGACTTTACTTCCGAGTTTAAAACAACAACTCTAAGTATCCCTGCTAACGAAGCGACAAACCGCACGCGGACGATCGAAGGAGGAGATGTTCTGGTGGCCCGGAAAGATATCCTGATCATCGGTAACGGCTCACGAACCAGTACCGAAGCAATCGATATGTTGATTTATGAATTTATGCGTAGAAAAAGCGACACGGCGCAGCATCTCATCGTCCAGCAACTCCCGCATGCGCCGGAGTCCTTTATCCACCTGGATATGGTTTTCACACTTTTGGATAAAGATAAATGTATGGTTTTCGAGCCGTTGATCATGAATCCGGGCAAATACCAAACCGTTCATATCAAGATTCAAAACGGTAAATTACAAAGTATCCGTTCCGAAAAAAACCTGCTTAGTGCATTAAAAAAGCTGGGGATGGAATTGGAGCCGATATTATGCGGAGGTACCGATGACTGGAATCAGGAACGGGAACAATGGCACAGTGGAGCCAATTTCTTCTGCATCGGACCGGGTAAAGTATTAGGATACGCCCGTAATAATTATACAATGGAAGCCATGAATGAAGCCGGCTTTACAATCATTAAAGCCAATGATTTTATTAATGGTCAAGTAGATATTAATCAATACGATAAATATGTCATTACTATCGACGGCTCAGAGCTTCCACGTGGCGGAGGCGGTGCAAGGTGTATGACCATGCCTGTAAACCGGACCGATATCAAATGGTAGACAAACTTTTTAAAATTTTAAAACTTATCTTCCGGTAACAATCATGTACCGGAAGATAAACCTAAAAATTACTCTTCTGAAAATTTCCCGTCCAGAGCAGCTTGTACAATCGTTAAAGCATCCTCAAGTCCTTCTGTGAACTTTTCAAAATCTTCTTTATATAAGAATATTTTATGCTTTTCAAAGCTGGCACTTCCATCCCCGTCAAATTTTTTCTTACTCTCGGTGATGGTCAGGTAGTAGTCATTGCTACGTGTTTTCTTTACGTCGAAAAAATAGGTTCTTTTTCCAGCCTTCACTACCTTTGAATAAATCTCTTCACGATCGCCATTTCTTTCCATTTCGTCATCTTTTCCATATCCTTCCATAACACATAAATTAAATTGGTTAAAGCACTTTCACTCGATTTTGTTTATAAAGTTCAAATGTAGAAAAATCCGAAGAAACATAAGATTCTTTTAAGGTTTTTTTGACCAAATTTTATCGTTTCCCTATTTTATAATGCCGTACCTTTGTCAAACAGAGAATCATATAAAAGAAAAATAATATAAAAACGTATGCTAATTACTATTTTTATCATCGTTGTCATCCTGCTCGGTATCTCCTTAATCGGACTTGGTATCGGTATATTATGGAAAAAAGAAGGTGGATTTCCCGAAATCCATATCGGTAGAAACAAAGCGATGAAAGACCGGGGCATTACATGCGCCAACACAGCCGACCGCCAAGAACGGAAACACTACCACGCTGTAAAAATAAACAAACGGACATAAACGGATTACCTACAATTAGCTGCCCCTCTCCTTCTGCAATAAGGATATCTTCCCCTCAAATTTTTCAAAATCTTTCAATCCTTGGGGAAATAAGAAAACAAATACTACCACTGTTCCTAACAGTACTGCCGTATAGTTTCTTTGCCTATCTCTAAGTTTCTCTTTGATTGCCATATAAATAAGCTTTATAAACATGACAGCCGAGTAAAGAAACAATAAGAAACAATAACAGAAATATGAAAAAGCAAAAATCCGGCCCTACTGGAGTTCCTAACTTAGCCCGCACAAATAGTTAAGGTTGAATAATAATTTTAACTTTGAAAAATGGGAACAAAAAGACAGTATGACCGGGTGTTCAAGGAGCATGCGGTAAAGATGAGTTATGAGCGCAACAACCTCAA
>JAVBLD010000066.1:0-55695 GCA_031553705.1 Marinifilaceae bacterium
AACCAATTATTTCATTACAAGCATCTGGAACCGTACTTTGCACTGGAGTTGTGTCCAAGATAGCGAATGGTTTACTTGCTCGATGAGAGCCCCAAGTTATTAATCGTTTTTCATTTTTCAACAGAAAAGCGTAACTTCGCAAAAAATAAATTTATGGGAAAACTATTTTTAATACCCAATACGTTAGGCGATTCGGAACTTTTGATGGTCATTCCGTCCGAAGTAATCTCTCTTGTCAAGAGATTAAAGGTATTCGCAACCGAAAATCCCAAAAACACATGCAGTTTCTTAAAAAAAATAGATAAGTCAATAGATATAAACACATTAACTTTTCTGGAGTTAAATGAACATACCGAAAGAAAACAGATAGAATCTTATCTTCCATGGCTGGAAAAAGAAGATGTTGGGATTATTTCCGAAGCAGGTTGTCCCGGGATTGCAGATCCCGGGACAGAATTGGTAGCTTTGGCCCACCAGCACAATTATCGGGTAATTCCGTTAGTAGGCCCCTCCTCTATTCTACTGGCATTGATTGCTTCCGGATGTAACGGACAAAATTTTTCATTTAATGGGTATCTTCCGGTAAAAAGTCATGAGAGGATTAAAGCGCTAAGAAACTATGAACGACAATCGACAATAGAACACAGGACCCAGATATTTATTGAGACACCATACCGGAATCTCAAGCTTTTCAGTGAAATGCTCCAAACTCTCCGGCTCCAGACAACATTGTCTATTGCATGTGACATTAATACAGATAACGAATACATCAGAACATATACGATAAAAGAGTGGAAAGAACTGAAACCGGATATAAACAAACGACCGGCCATCTTCATTATATATGCGGGATCATAAATGACTGAATTTAAATGAAAAACAGTTATAAAAAAGTATTGACAATTGCCGGATCGGACAGTGGCGGAGGTGCCGGTATACAAGCCGATATGAAAGCGATTTCGGCATGCGGATGCGTTGCCACCACCGCAATAACAGCCATTACAGCGCAAAATACACTTGGCGTCATCGGTATACATCCCGTCCCGGTCAAAATGGTGGAGGCACAGATCAGGGCCGTATTGGATGATATCGGAGCCGATGTGGTAAAAATAGGAATGCTCCATTCCTTTGAAATCATCCGATTAGTGGCAGGTTTGCTAAAAGAATATGCTATTCGCAGCATTGTAGTAGATCCGGTAATGGTGACGGCTTCCGGTGACAAACTATTACAAGAGGATGCTATCGAAACTTTACAATCAGAATTACTGCCTTTAGCTACCGTGATTACTCCGAATCTCTTTGAGGCAGAAATCCTCACCGGTATGCAAATCAAGGATCAGGAAGATGTGGATTTAGCAGCCCGAAAAGCAGCGACAGGCAAAATTCGTAACGTATTATTAAAAGCGGGTCATCTGGAAACAGATATTTTCTATGATATACTGTATGATGCCGAAAATGATAAAACATATCGTTTTAAAACACTCAGAATAGAGACACCGAATACTAATGGTACAGGATGTACTTTTGCCGCTTCTGTTGCCGCC
Source organism: Marinifilaceae bacterium (assembly GCA_031553705.1). Lineage (GTDB taxonomy): Bacteria > Bacteroidota > Bacteroidia > Bacteroidales > Marinifilaceae > JAVBLD01. The sequence goes on from JAVBLD010000066.1 coordinate 1,545, forward strand.
TTTCTGGCACATGACCTGCCATTACCCGAAGCTGTCGAAAAAGCCCATACCTACCTGCATCAGGCAATTGTGGAAGGCGCCGGATATAAAATCGGGAATGGACATGGAAATGTTCACCACTTTTATCGATGGTGGAAATAGACATCGATATAAAATAAAAAAGGTTGCCGATTTAATTTCTCAGGCAACCTTTTACTCATAGAGAGTATGGTTCATTTTTTAAAATAACGGTTGTAAAGGCCCTCAAATCCCTTACCATGCCGTGCTTCATCTTTACACATTTCATGAACCGTGTCGTGAATCGCATCCAGATTCAACTTCTTAGCTAATGTAGCAATCCGTTTTTTATCTTCACAAGCACCAGCTTCTGCTTCCATCCTTTTTTTTAGATTTGTCTTGGTATCCCAAACACATTCTCCCAAAAGTTCTGCAAACTTAGCCGCATGTTCTGCCTCTTCCCAAGCATAGCGCTTAAAAGCCTCGGCGACTTCCGGATAGCCTTCGCGATCAGCTTGCCTACTCATAGCCAAATACATGCCAACCTCTGTGCACTCCCCGTTAAAATGCGCTTTCAAGCCAGCTAACACCTCTTCATCCACTCCTTTTGCGACACCAAGCACATGCTCGTCAACAAAGCTTAATGCCCCTTCGGTTTCAGCCATTTCTTTGAATTTGGAACTCGGCACTTTACACTGAGGACAAGCCTCCGGAACACACTCTCCTTCATGTACATAACCGCATACGGTACAAATAAATTTTTTCTTCATAACGCTGTCTTTAAATTATATTATTCTAACTCTCCACGTTTCATTTTTCATTAAATAAACACGCTTTACAATGTCCTTTGTAATAAAGATGGGTCTCAGTTATTTTCATGCCATCCACTTCTTTTTTATACAAGGCATCCCTATTTTCTATCTGGATATCATATACATTCTTGCATTCAATACATTGAAAATGGGCGTGTCTACCAGTATCTATATCAAAACGGACATTTTTTTCATCTACAAGAAGCAATAATAATACTCCCCGTTCAGCATACAATTTTAGTGTATTATATACTGTTGTCAAGGATAACGTCGGTAACGCCGGATGTAAAGCGTTATAAACTTCATCGGCTGTCGGATGGGTTCTGGTAACAGACAGATACCCCAATATGGCCATACGTTGTAGCGATGGCTTTATACCATGTCTTAATAGACATTCCTGCATGCTAAAATCTACTTCCACGACTTAATTGTAATAATTACAATTTTATAATAACTACAAATTTAAAACATAATCTCTAAAATCAAAAATTTAAAGAAAATTTTTAATCTTAAAAACTACTATTGATACTTTTCTATAGTTATTCACTTGAAGATAAGCCTATATTCTATTCTCTTATCATAAAAAACTTTAAAAACATAGACAGCCCCATTATTTTATTTTAAATTTGTGCTATGTTTTTTTTAGGACCATCGGCAAATATATTGGTATACCTGCTGGTTTCTGCTTTTTTTGTAGTTTGTTTTTACATTAAAAGCGAGCCGGAGAATCAAGAAAATCTTGATTTTAATTATGTATCAGTAGTTTGTTATACAGAAGAAAAAAATCTTATCTTACATGAAATATCTGTACATCATGTCGCAGAGTCTTTAATAATAAATAGTTCCCTTTCAAAAGAAGAAGTATATTTTATCAAAGAATATGATTTTCCTGATAAATCCCCCGATAACTACTCGATATACCTGGAGGGAGTATCATTCAGAGGTCCCCCCTCCCTCTAGAAAGATAAATATGGGTGGTACCCGTATTAACACCATGTTGCAACGGTAAGTATATTGTCCGCAACAAATGTAATTTTCATGAAAATCATTCTTAAATTTAATCTGTATGCGATATATTGTTTGCATGCTCTTCGCAATATTGTTCTACGAACTTTCTGCGCAAAAAAATACAAAAACAGTAAGCGACACAACCATCAGTATTATTCGACATCTGGAGGAAGTGGTTGTAACCGCAGAAAAAAAAGAACTGGTATCGGTCGATGTTCCAATGGCGGTAACAGTTGTAACTGAGAAAACTTTACCTTATGAGAATAACCTGGACCTTAGGAACTTATCCGGTATTGTTCCCAATTTTTATATGCAGGAAGGAGGTTTAAAGCTTTCAGCTCCTTTGTATGTCAGAGGTATCGGGACTGTTTCCGGCACCCCCCCGGTAGGGCTTTATGTAGATGGAGTTCCTATCTTCGATAAAAACGCCTTTGTATTTGAATTGTATGATATTAAACAGATAGAGATTTTACGAGGCCCCCAAACTACTCTATACGGACGGAACAGTATCAATGGCCTGATTCACATTGTCACGAACAAACCCGGTAATACTTTCACATGTCAGGCAAAGGCCGGTATTGCAAGTTATAATACACAGACTTACAGTCTGGTCGTAAATCTGCCGGTAAGAGATATACTGTATAATAAGATTTCAGGTTCTTATAACTGTTCCGACGGATATTTTCGGAATCATTATACCGGAAAGAAATCAAATTCGTCTGAATTTTATAATATCCGTTATCAAGGAAATATTTTTACAGATAACAGATGGAGCCTGATGTTCGGTCTGAATTATAATAATACATACGACGAAGGATATGCCTATCATGCCATAGATTCGTTAAAGGTTGACCGGTATACCGTAAATTATAATACACCTGCTTCGTATGACCGGAACCTGTTATCGGCTTTTCTGAACGTGAAAAAAGGATTCAATCGTGCAGCCTTTCAATGGATAACCTCCTACTCCTGGACGAAGGATAAACAATTACTGGATGCCGATTTCACTTTCTGGGACGTATTTGACAATCAAAAACGGTCGGATCAGAACCAAATGACACAAGAGATTAATCTTTGTTCCACCGGCACGACCCATCTGGATTGGACTGCCGGCACATTTTCATTTTATAAAGACTTGAATAACAAGTATATTGCTAATTTCGGAAAGGATAAAGCCAAATTACTTTCGATGCCATTGGAAAAAGCATTTTATTTTAATAACACCTTGACGTATGGGATTGCCGGTTATGGACAAATCACCATAAAGGGTATTCTTCCGGGACTTTTTATTACGGCAGGAATGAGGTATGACTATGAAAGAGCCGAATTGGACTATCGGGACAGTATACAGATGACCGGAGGTCGCATGATCCTTTTCCATAACTCTCCTGAAGAAGATATGGAATATCATGAATGGTTGCCGAAATTTTCAATCCTGCAGAAATGGAGCGATCATTTTTCCGGTTATGCTACCATATCTAAAGGATACAAAGCCGGAGGATACAATATCATTGTGAATGAAATGAGTTCGCAATTGGTTAACCTGGATTACGACAAAGAAGAGCTGTGGAATTACGAAATAGGTATAAAATATTTTAGCCCCAGGAAAAAATTCAATATCAATGCTTCACTATACTACATTGATTGGAAAGATCAACAGATCTTTGTAATGGGCACCATGGGACCGAGTATAAAAAATGCGGGTGATGCACAGAGTATAGGTGGCGAATTCGACCTGAAGTGGGAATTCTTACCGAATCTTACCTATTCGCTGGCCACCGGGTATAGCAACTCAAAATATTATCGCCATGATACGCCTGACTATGAAGGAAATCGTATTGTGATGGCACCCGACTTCACGGTCAATACAGGATTGACCTATAACAAAGTTATACACTCTCCTTGGTTGAAATCCTTTTCGGCTTCCACCTCTGTAACCGGATTCGGTACTCAATATTTTGATGAAGCTAATTTGTTAAAGCAGAATCCTTATTTCCAATGGAATATGAACATTTTTCTCTCTTGTAAACATTTCGACATTCATATCTGGGGTAAGAACCTGTTAGACAAAGCCTTTTTTACCTATATGTTTAACAGTCCGGTCGGTAAGAAATTGCCGGAATATATAAATTCCGGACAATCGGGAGCTCCGGTACGCCTTGGAGCCTCCCTCAGTTTGAAATTTTAAAACGATTATTCATTAAAAACCAATACGATGAAAAACAAAACATTTTATTCAATTATTACACTATGTATTGCATTTATCGGATTTTCTTGTACCAATAGTGAAGATGATCAAAACAATGTGTTGGCAGGAATATGGAATTATCAAAGTCCGCATTTTGCCTTTGAATACTCCGAGGATTCCATTGCTTTTGATATGGGAATGGGAGGGAAAAAAAGTTTGTCGGCCGAGGATTTGAACAGTATGTTTTATGGAATGGCGCAGGAAAAAATGGGAGCCTATTTCAATGGTATCCAATTTGTTTCCGCTAATGAGTTAAAGGTCAGGATGCAAATGGCAAGTGGCGATGCCGACAGTCTGAAAGCAACCTATATCGGCAAAGGTGATATAATTGAGATAGAGCTAGATACAACAGATCTGGGACGGATCAACGGTAAAACAATGAATATCCCGAAAATCAGCTTTAAATATACTGCGGATGCTGAGCAGATGACCATGTATTTTGATAAATCGTATGTAACAATGCTATGGGCTATGATGCATGATCAGTTGTTGGATATGATGATTCCGATGATGATCGATATAGAACAGGTACCCGAACGGGCGCGTGATGCAATGTTGGCTGCCGTAAAGGTATCGTTCAAAGCGCAGATTGACAATATTTTGGACAAAACGCAAAAAATAGAAATAGGGATGATCTTTAAAAGATAGAGGAATCACAAAGAATATTAAAAACATTTTGTCCTTCATTTAAAAAACGGTTAAACTTTGGTTTTAGCCGTTTTTTTTATAACTTACAATTTCAATCATCGTATATGGATGACGATGTACTCCATTTGAACCTAAGAGATATTAACTATAAATGATATAATTATGAATTCGGAAAAATCAAACAAAACGCAAATGCTGACCCTATGTGTACTGCTATCGAGTAATGTGGTGAATGCCAAGGGAGAAGATAAAAAATTCAAATTACCCCCTCTCCCGTATGCGGAAAATGCACTAGCACCTTATATCAGTGAAAGAACCATTCAATTCCATTATGGAAAACACTTGCTGGCATACGTAAATAACACCAATAATCTGAAGGCAGGTACCGAATTCGATGATATGAACCTTGCCGATATTGTAAAAAAATCGACCGGGGGCTTGTTCAATAATGCGGCACAGGTATTCAACCATGTATTCTACTTTGAAGCCCTGCAAGCTTATGCGGCCGACAAGGTTGTGCCTAAAGAAAAAATAAAAGAGTTAATCGACAAAAATTTTGGTAGCTTCGATGCATTTAAAGAAAAGTTTACACAGGCCGGTACGACCTTATTTGGTTCAGGTTGGGTGTGGCTGATCATCGATAAAGACGAGAAACTGGAAATTATGCAAACCGGTAATGCCGATACCCCTATTAAATATGACAAAAAACCGCTTCTGACAATGGATGTATGGGAACATGCCTACTACCTCGATACTCAGAATGCACGTCCAAAATACATTGAAAATTTTTGGAATGTCATCAATTGGGAGGCTGTCGAAAAGCGCTTGAATTGCAATTGCAGTAAATAAAAATAAAACGGGGATTTCCCCGTTTTATTTTTAATATAAAATTATCTTCTTGACTTGAGTTCGTTTTTCAGCAAAACTTTTAATCCGTTAAAGGCATACATAAAACTTTTTAACCTGGCAGAATTATTTTATTTGAGAGACAGGATAAAAGGCACAAAATCTTTATCCGGCTCCTGCCTGTCTTATTTTACAATTTCCATCTCGCTTATCAGATTATTTGCCCCGGCCAGCTTATCCATAATAAACAGTACATAACGTATATCCACCGAAATATTCCGGCAGATTTCCGGATTGTATTGTATATCTGACATCACGCCATCCCATGCCCGGTCAAAATTAAGGCCGATCAGATATCCCTCGGCATTTAGCACAGGACTACCCGAATTACCTCCTGTTGTGTGGTTATCGGCGATAAAACAGACCGGGATCTCTCCGTTTTGTGTGTATGGTCCAAAATCTTTCGAGGTATAAATATTGCGAAGTTTTTGAGGAACATCGTAATCATATATCGCGGGATTATCTTTTTCAATGATTCCTCCTAAAGTGGTATAATGCTTATAATATACCGCATCGTACGGCGAATAGCCCCCGACTTTACCATAAGCAACCCTCAGCGTCGAATTGGCATCCGGATAAAATACCTTATCCGGTTGCATCTTCATCAATCCTTCCAGCCAGATACGGTTCATTTCGGCAATCTCATTCTCTATTCTCTTCCACTCCGGCTCTATCTTTTCAGCATAATATATATCCATTATATTGGCAAGTTGCCAGACAGGATCCTTTTGGAGTCGTTTCATTGTATTGGGACCAAGCTTGTTCACAAATTCCTGTATGCGTTCCGGATCGGTAAAGAGGCTCTTCTTAAATAGTCTTTTTGCATATCCTTCATAATCTCCTTTTTTCCGTATTTCAGCTATAGCGGAAGGAATCCATTCCACAGGCAGATTTTGATTATAGAGCTTCATCATTTCTACAAAAATCTTTTGGTCCGTACCAGTATCATAATCTTTATAAAACAATTGGCAATATTCTTTCAATAATTGTTTTAGTGTGTCCAGACCGATCTTTTTCCCCTGCTCTTCAATTGATTTATATATTACAGATGCAAGTCCGAAAATCTCGGCTCCTCTTCTGCCCGCTTCATTCAGATAAGAAGCAGCTAATACGAAAGCTTCTCTTTTATTATACAATTCCCGGTACCGATCAATCAGACCATTATATCTTTTTTGCCCGACCGCCCACCGTTGGAATTCCTGCTCTAGTTTTTGTTTACTTTCTATTGTATGAAAGCGCTTTAATCCTTTAATCTCTCCCTGCCATTTCTTCCAGCCGTTTGCAACATTAGCCGCTTTAGCCGCATATTTTATCCTCAACAGTTCATCCGATTCCATTGCAGCATTGATAATATTCAATTTCACCGTACGGATAGCCACTTTATGAGGATTCTCAACTTCTTTAATCTGATTTACCGCAAAAGAGGTCAGATACTCCATCGTTGTCCCTGGATAACCGAATACCATTGTAAAATCGCCTTCCTGCACTCCTTTTATTGAAATTTTAAAAAAAGTGGCCGGTTTATAAGGCTTGTTATTTGCAGAATAGCTTGCCGGTTCATTATTTGTATCCGCATATAAGCGTAATACTGCAAAATCACCGGTATGGCGCGGCCATACCCAATTATCCGTATCACCTCCGAACTTCCCGATAGATGACGGCGGAGCTCCTACCAGACGGACATCTTTATAGATTTTAAATACCGACATAAAGAATTGATTCCCATTGAAATAGGGTTTTATGTTGGCTTGTAGATTTGTTCCTTGTATAGCTTGCCGTATTAATTCTTCCGATACGTTATGGATCACTCCATTCCGTTCTTTTTCACTCATATCTTCCCTCAAATTTTGTGTTATCTTATCCGTAACATCCTCCATACGAACCAATACGGAGGCAGTGACACCCGGATTTGCCAATTCTTCACTCCTATTTTTTGCCCAGAAACCATCCCGAAGATAATTCCTTTCCAATGAACTATGTGCCTGAATCATACTAAATGCACAATGATGATTCGTAATCATCAACCCATCGGCGCTAATCAGGTTTCCGGTACAAAAATGCGCGAAGGGACGGTTTTCATACGCTAAGCCAATTACAGCGTCTTTTAAAGAAGCTTTGTTGATATCATAAATATCCTCAGCGGTAAGCTTAAAGCCTTTCCGCTGCATCTCTTCAATGTTATACTTTTTTAATAATATCGGGATCCACATCCCTTCGTCTGCAAAACAGCTCAGTCTGACAAATGCTGTCATAACCAGTAAAAGTACCCACCTTCTTTTCATATTAATCATGTTTAATCCTACATTTCGAATGAAAAAAGTCATTCATTTTCAACTATCGTTTCATTCCCTGTATTCTGTATCCGGCTTTTTCTATTGCTTCATACAGCTTCTGTACAGGTAGTCCCATTACATTATAAAAAGAACCGTCAATCCGTTCTATCCCGACATAACCTATCCACTCCTGGATACCATACGCTCCCGCTTTATCAAAAGGCCTATAGGTGTCTATATAGTATACAATCTCTTCCTCCTTCAATCTTCTAAAATAGACATCCGTAAAAGCGGAAAAACAATATTGACATATGGAAGTGGTTAAGCAAACCCCTGTAATCACTGAGTGCTTTCGTCCGGATAGTGTCCGAAGCATCTCAATGGCATGATCCCTATTTGAAGGCTTACCCAATATTTTCGTATCGATATGTACTATTGTATCTGCCGTGATCAATAATTCATCCGGTTTCAATTCATATTGGAAAGCCGCTGCTTTTTGCCTGGCCAAGTATTCCGGCACAAGAGTGACAGACAGATCCGGAGGATAGGATTCCTCACAATCCTTTAACCTCACCTCAAAATCAAATCCGGCATCACACATTAGTTGATGCCGCCGAGGAGACGCAGAAGCCAATATAATCCGATAAGCTTTGGGGTTATTCATATAAATATCCATATCCAACTGAACCCTAACATTATTCTTTATTAAGATCTTTCGAAAACCAGTTGGAAAAAGTGATTCAACAAAAGGCTAAAAGCCACGCACAATAAAGTGATCAAACGTATCCATATCAACTGGAATTTTCTTCCTCCTTTGTTCCAACATATAGACACAATATAGATTATATAAGGAAGGATCAACGCTAAAACAAAATAAATCAACACCGGCGTCGATTCAATAAATACAGCATAATACAGAAATATCAATAAAAATACACATATCATTGACAGTATCGCAATCGTATACCTAGCAGCTTTGGCGCCATATTTGACCGGAATGGTGAGAGCAAAATCCTCTTTATCACCAACTACTGTGTAGATATCTTTATTAATCTCATACATCAGGATATTCAGAAAGAGGAAAGCAGAAAACCCAAATATCCATTTAAATATATAGATAAAATTAGTATCTGTTTTTATTAATATATCAGCATAATAGGTATTCAAAAGAGGTATTTCGTAAATCACTGCGCTAACCGGGATGAGTGCTATTCCCAATCCGACAATCATATTGCCGATAATGAAATATCGCTTATAAGAGGACGAATAAAGCCATAAAAGAACGGATGCCAGCAGAAACAACAATCCGATCTTCCAGATCCCTACTTTAAATCCTAAATAGAAGGCAATCGAAACAGAAATAAGATTCAGTACGGTATGTAACGAAATAGCGGCTCTTCTGCTGATATGCCTACCGACTACCACATCACGAACCCCTGATATCTGGTCCGTTTTTGTATCAAAATAATCATTAATGATATATGCAGCGGAAACCAGGCAACAAACGGCAATAACCAGGCAAGTAAAAGCGCCGTCGCTCAGCTGAAGCGTGAAACCATTTATATCTAATATCGGTTTTATAACAAAATAACGCATGGCATACATAATAAAAGCTGTGAAAGCCAATGTACGCCCTCGAATCAACTTAAATACCTTCAGCATATAAATTCTATTTTTAATTTTTCATCTATTCAGCATATCTGTCAACCACTCAACCATTGTATTTATATACTTTTCACATAGCAAGTGGTATCCATCCAATCACCTTTTGCTTTTAAAACCTGGGATATCACATCCCTTACACAACCTTTCCCCCCTTCTATATCGGAAATATATTTAGAAATGATTTTTATCTCTTCACATGCATCTATCGGACAAACCGGTAGCCCTACCATTTTCATGACATTATAATCAGGAATATCGTCCCCCATATACATGATCTCTTCAGGCTGAAGATTATATTTTTGCATAATATCCTTCAATGCATCCACTTTATTTTCTATTCTCAGGTATATCTCTTTAATTCCAAGCCTCGTAAATCTTTCTTGCACTCCGGGTGCTCCCCCCCCTGATATTACAGCAATAATATATCCTTTCTTTATACTATACATAATGGCATACCCATCTTTGGTACAGGAAGTTCTGATTAATTCTCCTTCCGGAGATAAATTCATATCCTGATGTGACAATACACCGTCGACATCAAATATGAATGCTTTGATTTTCTTCAATTCTTCTTTAAAAAACATCATGATCTACAAATTTCACAAATTTATTTCCGAATAACACGAATGAATAAAGAGTTATTACAGTATTACCATAACGTAGGCATCTGCGGCTTATTTTCCGTTTCAACCTTGGGTTCATTTTTTATAATTTCTTCTTTTATTGAATTGGAAAACAGTGTATATATCTGTAACCATTTCTTTTTATCCTTTAACATCGCTTTTTGGATGTTCAGAATATTATCGTCTTTTCTCCGCGCCGGGCCTGTCTGTGCCAATTCAGGTTGCATTAACATTACCTTATGGGCCGTTTCGAATATCAGCGGTCTCAACAAATCGAATTCCAACCCCTCCTCCTCCAATATTTTTCCTGCAATCGTGTAAAGATGATTAGTAAAGTTGTTTGCAAAAACAGCTGATAAATGCAGGTATTTTCTTTTTTCGGTATTAACCTCCTGCACCCGGTATGACAATAATCCGGCGAGTTGTTTTATCTCCTTCAATGTAGCACCACTGGCACCTTCAATACATAACGGGATTTCTTTAAAATCCAGATCCCGTTTCTTGGTGAAGGTCTGCAAAGGATACAATACGCCGTAATGCTTGGTAAAAGGAGCAAAGATATCCATCGGCAAACTCCCTGATGTGTGTAGAATAAGGGCATCCTTATTTACTTTGATGCTTTTAAAAAAAGAGAGTAAAGCATCGTCGCTTATACAGAATATATAAATATCACAATCCGGATATACTGCATAAACTTCTGATGTATAAGTAATACCGGTTTTTATTCCCAACTCCCTTGCCGATTCAACACTTCGGCTATATATCTGGCACAAATTAATTCCCGCTTTCAGCAAAGCGGGAGCTAAATGATGAGCGACATTTCCGGCTCCAATCAATGTCACCCTCTTATTCGTCATGACCAAATGCGATATTTTTAGGTTCTATGCGTCCGTCCTTCAAGGCTGTAATCAATTTCCGGCATGCAGAACAGATATCTTGATAAAAAACTTCAGCAATCAACACCAATTTATCCTCCGTCTGGTCCAAATGTTTGTAATGTTGGGGATTGTCAGCCTTATTCAGCAACAATAAGTCCTTTCCCGGAATAAACGTATGTGTCATCTGATTACGTAGTTTGTCATATAAATAATTATTATCGTTTAGTAAACGGTATCTTCCTCCAAACAGATAATTTACTCCCTGCGAAAAGCGCTTTGCTGATTGTCCTTTTGCTTTCATCGGTTTATGGTCCAAAAAACCGCCAAGAACTTCAATTGCCTGGCCCATTATAACAAACTGCACATAGGAAAGTTCCACTTGCTGCAACTTTCCTATCTCTTCAATCACAACCTGGTTTAAAAAAGATTCTACCTGTGTTATTTGTTCATTACTCTTCATAATCGAGCCAAAAATAATTTAAATAATTGAAAATAGAAACCAATTAAGGGATTTTAGATCAGAAATACAATAATAGACCCGATTGCAATTTATGTGTCATGTTTTAAGCCGGGATCAGCAATCTAAAATCTAAATAGGTCATTTAAATTCTTTAAAAATATTACTTTTGTAAAAAATGAAAGAGAGATGTTACTACTACGAAATGACATTGTTATAGAAGATCGTAATTTTTCGGATAAGATATTTGAACAAGGATTTAGTATCTACGAAGTGATCCGTATATTTAACGGAAGGCCTATCTTCTTGCAGGATAACCTGAATAGACTGTCCAACTCAATTAAAAAATCAAATATCAAACTTGATATACTGAATCTTTATATACCGGATAAACTCCGACGGTTTATCACACTGAAACACATCAGGGAAGGTAACTTGAAATATGTACTTCACATGACAGACAACAATACTGTCATCAATGAATATATTTACCAGATACCTCATAATTATCCGACAGAAAAGGATTACCGAAATGGAGTAGATACCATGACATATCATGCAGTACGTAAAAATCCAGAGATTAAATACATAAATAGTGAATTGCGTACTATCGCCGATGGCCTAATAAAAGAAAACGGTGTCTATGAAGTACTTTTGACGGATGACGAAGGCTATATTACGGAAGGTTCCCGCTCCAATCTTTTTTTCATAAAGGGCGAGATTCTATACACTGCATCAACACATTATGTATTGCCGGGCACCAGTAGGAAAAGAATTCTCGGTATATGTAAAGAAAACCAGGTTGAAGTTGTCGAAGAACGGGTCGCATGTACCCATATAAATGAATATAATGCCGCCTTTATTACCGGCACCTCTCCGCTTATTTTACCTCTCCGGAAAATAGATCAGATCGCTTTCGATCCTCAAAACCAATTGTTAAGAATGCTCATGACTTACTATTTTTCATTATTTGAGCATATTTGTTGAGAATTTTAGACTACAATGCTTTTTTTAAAAGCAGTTTTTTACCATATTTGTGTTTTGTAATGTAGTTTTGTTACAAATATATGTTGTAAGCTCTATATAGGACTTTTTACTTGAAGCTAAACATGAAGTATATCGTATTATTTGTTATCTTGTTGTTGGTCTTTTTCACCAAACCATGGGAAATAAGTTTCGCCGGAAATTCTTTCCTAATGAATAGAGATTCCATCGCACCTTCTTCACAGAATAAAACATTTTCCAAATATCCCCTTCAACCGATACACCTCCTTGTAAGTAACCTGGATTCCGAGCTAGCTGAAACACAAAGATTCGATCAGGTTGTTGAGCGGTTTATGAAAAAATGGGATATAAAAGGGGCTTCCTTCGCTTTAATGAAAGAGGATAAATTAATCTATAGTAAAGGTTACGGTTATGCCGACAAGGAAGCGAATATTTCAATGGATGTAAAACATATTTTTCGAGTGGCTTCCGTGTCAAAGTTGATCACGGCAATCGGCATCATGAAACTGGAGGAAGAAGGTAAGCTTCATCTGGATGATATCGTATTCGGAGAGAATGGCATTTTAAATGACTCCTGTTTTTTGAACATAAAAGATCCTAGAAGTAACCAGATTACGATAGAACATCTATTACGGCATCAGGGAGGCTTTACGAATATACATGGAGATCCGATGTTTTGCCCGATAGATGTCGCCCAAAAGATGAATGTTCCTCCTCCTGCCGATTTGAACACTATGATTGGTTATGTACTCTCTCAACGGTTAGGCTATACACCCGGAACATATACCGATTACTCCAATATCGGCTATGGAATATTATCCAGAGTTATTGAGAAGGTAACCGGTAAAAGTTATGAAGCATATATAAAAGAACAGGTACTTATTCCGGCAGGATGTTCCGGTATGTATTTGGGGTATAATCTTGAGAAAAACCGCTATCCGAATGAGGTGAAATATTACGAACCGGCCAATGCGGGAATGATTTATGCATGCGACGGTAGTAACCAAATGGTACCCCGTTCCAACGGAGGAAATAATATTGAAGAACTTTACGGAGCCGGAGGATGGATTGCCTCTCCGGCGGAATTACTACGTTTATTGGCTACTATTGATGGGGATCCCGGCATTGCAGATATTTTAAAGCCGGAAACCATCGTCCAAATGACAGATGGCACTAAACCGTTGCCTATCGGCTGGATTAGTGTAGATGCAGAAGGTGATTGGTCGCGCACCGGAACATTGGCCGGCACAAGTGCAATGCTAAAAAAACAAAAAAACGGTTATTCATGGGGATTCATTACTAATACAAGTACATGGAGAGGTTCCAAATTTACCCACGATATCGAGCGGATGATGACAATAGCTATAACATCCACCGTATGGCCTGACAGGAATTTATTCGAATTGCAAGACATTGACTACGACAAACTTCTTGTTGTTCAGTAAATACAATATTTCGGGTCATTTGCCTTTACTATAATTTTCTTATAAATGCGTCACATTATTATTACTCCCAATGCATTTAAAGGCAGTTTATCTGCTTTTGATATCTGTCGTATTCTGGAATCTGAATGGTCCGATCCTCATATACGGATTATTTCGCTGCCTATGGGTGATGGCGGAGACGGAACAGGCGCTATTATTGCCTCCTATCTACAGGCTACCGAAGTTAAAATAGAAACTTGTGATGCTTTGGGTAGGGAAAGTTACTCTTCTTATTACAAAACCGGAAATACGGCTATCATCGAACTAGCGGCTATTTGCGGCCTAGGTCGGTTGTCTCCGGACGAATATGATGTAATGAATACTCATACGGCCGGTTTAGGTATTGCCATTCTTAAAGCGATAGAAAGCGGAGCGCAAAAAATAATCCTTTGCATCGGAGGCAGCGCCAGTATTGATGGCGGCTTGGGAGCTCTGTCTCAGATGGGATTAACCATTAAAAAGTCACAACAGATATACAAAAATGATATCATTGGTATAGAGAGTATTGATACAGATTTATTAAATGAAAAGTTTACTAAAATCGAGTTTACGGTATTATGCGATGTGGAAAACCCACTCTGCGGAGAACTGGGAGCAGCCACGGTTTTCGGCCCTCAGAAGGGTGCATCCCCTTTTCAGGTTGCATTATTGGATAGCATGCTTAAGCGCTATGCCGGTTTGTTAACAACAATAACACATGACAATATAGCAGAGTTGAAATATGGAGGAGCTGCCGGAGGGATATCTGCCTCTTTTTATGCGTTGTTAGGAGCCCAATTAGTGTCGGGAGCTGATTATTGTTTACAGATTTCCGCATTTATGCAACATCTGGTACAGGCACATCTGGTTATTACCGGAGAAGGAAAAATCGACAGGCAATCTTTATATGGTAAAATTCCGGGAGTTATTGCCCAAAGATGCCGGGAAGAACAAATTCCTGTAATAGCCATAGCAGGTGTAACGGAAGACAGCACTGCCATTTTCGATTATACTTTCGCAATGACGGATTATGCCGGCAATATCGAAAGCTCGCTTCGGGATCCTGAACGCTATTTACGCCTTATAGGGAAAGATATAAAAGAAAAAATCTTAAATGCATTATAATTCAGTGATATTTCTTTGATTTCTGCTTACAATTTACAACTTTTGCATTCGAATAATTTATAATTTAAATATAAAAGCTATGCCGTATAAAATCCTTGTAATTAACCCGGGCTCTACATCGACAAAAATTGGAGTTTACGGAGATGAAAATCAAATATTTGAAAAAAATATTAAACATTCAGCCGAAAGTCTTAGCACATTTTCCAATGTTGCCTCACAATTTCAATATCGCAAAGAGGTTATTCTGGATGAATTGAGAAAATCAGGATTCATAATCAGCGATTTAAATGCTGTCGTTGGGCGTGGAGGATTAATTAAACCTATTGAATCAGGTGTGTATGAGATAACTGAATCTTTAATTCATGACTTGGAGCATCCATTGTTTGGAGAACATGCTTCCAATCTTGGCGGATTGATTGCATACAGCATTGTTCAGGATATAGCCAACGGAGTCAAGGCTTATATTGCCGACCCGGTAGTAGTAGATGAATTGGAGCCTATCGCCCGTTTATCCGGACATCCTGCCTTAAAAAGAGTTTCTATCTTTCATGCATTGAATCAAAAAGCCATTGCTCGGACTTATGCGCAGGAGATCGGGAAAAAATATGAGGAATTAAACTTGATTGTTGCTCATCTGGGAGGTGGAATTTCTATCGGAGCGCATCACAAAGGACGTGTAATTGATGTCAATAACGCATTGAATGGAGAAGGGCCTTTCTCCCCTGAACGGTCGGGAACCCTTCCTGCGGGTCCTCTGGTTGAACAATGCTTTAGCGGAAAATCTAAAAATGAAATCCTGAAGATGATTACCGGAGCCGGAGGATTTGTAGCCTATCTGGGAACAAATGATGCCTACGAAGTGGAGATAAAAGCCAAAGATAACGTTGAATGGGCATTGGTTATGGATGCAATGGCATATCAAGTAGGAAAAGAAGTCGGTGCGATGGTTGCAGTATTAAAAGGTAAAGTAGACGCAATTCTTATTACCGGAGGGATAGCACGTAGTAAACCGGTGACGGAATACATCACTAATATGGTACAATTCATCGCTCCGGTAAAAATTTATCCGGGTGAAGATGAATTGCGCGCTTTAGCAATGAACGGCTTAATGATATTAAGAGGTGAATTAAAAGCGAAAAGTTATTAAACAATAAAACATATTTTTAAACGCTTTCAATTTTTGTTAAAGAAAAATCATGGCAATCATTTTTGTCATGATTTTTCTTTTTTGTATAAAGCTCTTTTTAAGTTTTATAGTTTATAATCTCTTTTTTTTTCTACCTTTACTTACTTCAAAAATGAGTGTATGGAAATAGCTATAAAAATATTAGAATTATTCCGGACTAACGATGAAAAGGCCTTCCGACTTCTATATGACACCTATTATGACTCCCTATTACTATATGCTAACCAACTATTGAACGATGCCGAAGCGTCCAAAGACGTCGTACAGGATTGTTTTATCGATTTTTTTGTGAATAAACGGTTTTTGAAACTTTCCGACGGATTGGACCGCTACATCTTTCAATCGGTAAAGCATGCTACATTAAACCATATCCGTAGTCAACGAAGACGAAACTATCGGCACCTTGTAGCTACTGTGGAAGAGGAAGAGCGAATTCATTTGGAAGAAAATGAATTGAAGGAAATTGAAACCCTATATAATGCGATCAATCAGCTGCCTGAAGATAGACGCAAAATTTTCCTGATGGTTTGTGTAAACCGTATGAAGTACCAGGAAGTTGCCGACACGCTGGGAATTAGCATAAATACCGTCCGTACCCAACTCACCCGTTCGATAAAAGCGCTGAGAAATAGCCTCAAAGGATATTCTTTTATCGAAATATTATTTCTTTTATTCAAAAAAACATTTTTCTGTCACATGAAACCGACATAGTGGTGCTATAAGAGAAAAAGCACATAATACTATGCACAACAGGTATACTATTAACGATCCTCCAACAAGAGGTAGGTAAGATCGAATAGTCCGGAGTAATGTTTATTCTTTACTTCAGTCAATATCCCAAAAATATAAAATACTAACAATAAATCAGTTGCGAATAAAACTATTCGCAGCCGGGGAGTTTATTACCTTTTTCAGAATAGAATATATAAATTAAAAATTATGGAAGAACCTATTGTAAGAATTGAAAATCTCTCTCATCGGTATAGTGTCCAATGGGCTATCCGAAATATTAACATCAATATCCAGGGAAAAGGCATATACGGCCTGTTAGGATCAAACGGAGCGGGAAAGTCCACTTTGATGAATATCATGTGTGGCGTATTAAAGCAAACTGACGGAAGCGTATTTATCAACGGAATTGACACCAAAAATAACCCGGTGGAAGCCAAACGATATATTGGTTTTTTGCCGCAAAAACCTCCTTTGTATACCGATTCGACAGTAGAAGAATACCTCCGGTTTTGTGCTTTTATGCGGGATGTTCCCTCTGACAAAGTAGACCAAGCTATCGACGAGGTGATAGAAAAATGTGGAATTACCCATTTCCGTAAACGATTGATCCGCAACTTATCAGGTGGTTACCAACAACGGGTAGGCATTGCTCAGGCAATTATTCACAAACCGATACTGGTTGTATTGGACGAACCGACAAACGGACTGGATCCGAACCAAATTCTGGAGATCCGCCATTTGATAAAAGAAATTGCAGCGGAACGTACTGTTCTCCTTTCCACCCATATCCTGACGGAAGTGCAAGCAACCTGCGATTATATTTACATGGTGGAACAAGGTCAGATTGTTTTTTCCGGCACGGTGGATGAATTTGATAATTACATCACACCCAATACATTAATAATAACATTAATGGAAGCTCCTCCGGTAGAAGAACTCTCTTTATTGGAAGATATTATCAGCGTCGAAGAGTTGGGAGGCAACCGCTACCGGTTAAAATTCTCGGACACCAGGGATGTAACCAGAAATATTGTAAAAACAAGCGTCGCCCGAGGTTGGGAATTAACCGAAATCAGTATTGAAAAAAACTCATTGGATACTATTTTCGCTGAGTTATCTAAGAAAGTTTAAAAAGATGCAGATTGGCATACATTGTAAATGAATGTATCATTCGCACTTATTTGAATAATAAAATCAAGTGAAACCGAATATTGAACAGTAAATTAAAAACCTTCAATTCAAGTTTTATACAACCCTCATGAATCAATATTTATGAAACCTTCATGAACAAAACGTTTACCAAAAAAGATGAATATTACCCGAAGGTTCCATATAACCATTAAAAAATAAATTATATACGTATGAAAAAAATATATAAAATAGCTCTTAATGAGTTGCAGTCCCTTTTCTACTCTCCGATTGCATGGCTGATTCTGATTATATTTACTTTTCAATCGGCAATGGCTTTTGCAAATTTATTTGAGGACATTATAAAAAGCCAGGAGAAGATGTATAACTGGGGAAATCTTTCAATATTTCTTTTTGCCGGTCCCCGTGGATTGTTTACAAATGTACAGGGATATCTTTATCTTTATATTCCGTTATTGACAATGGGATTGATGAGCCGGGAGTTAAGCAGTGGTTCGATCAAATTACTCTACTCCTCACCGGTAAAGAACTCCCAGATCATTCTGGGAAAATTCCTGTCAATGATGGTTTACAATCTTATCCTGATCTTAATCCTTTCTGTTTATGTAATATGGGCGGCATCGACCGTACAAAATTTCTATTTTCCGACGGCTCTTTCCGGCCTGTTGGGACTATATCTGCTGGCGTGCGCATACGCTGCAATAGGACTCTTTATGTCCAGTCTGACCTCTTACCAGGTAGTTGCTGCCATAGGTACGCTGGCCGTATTGTCCGTACTGAATTTTATAGGACGTATCGGACAGGAGATCGATTTTGTACGTGAAATTACCTTCTGGCTCTCCATTGTCGGCAGAACAAACGAATTTGTCGGTGGACTGATCTGCAGTGAAGATGTGCTCTACTTTATCATCGTATCCGGACTTTTCCTGTCGCTATCAATCCTGCGGATGAAGGCTATTCGGCAAAAGACCCGCTGGCAATTGTCCTTCGGTAAGTATATCGGTGTATTTGTGCTGGCTATGATGCTGGGTTACGTTTCGACTATTCCGAAGATCATGTTTTTCTATGATGCTACGAATACCAAACAGCGCACATTGACGAAAAACAGCCAGGATATTATCAAACGTGCAGAGGGAGGCTTGACGTTAACAACCTATGTAAACATTCTGGACAGCAAATATATGCTCGGAATACCCCGTAACAGGATGAATGATCTTGACCGATTCAAACAGTTTCGCCGTTTTAAACCGGAGATCAAGATAAAATATGTATACTACTATGCCGAAACGGGGCAAGAGTATATGGAGATGCGTTACCCGGCAACATCCGAATTGGAAAGGTTAAGTAAGGTATGCCGGATAGAGGAGCTCGACTCGACCAAGTTTATGCCGCCGACAGAGATTGCTAAAATTATAGACCTGGCGCCGGAGGAGTTCCGTATGACACGACTTATGGAGCGGGAAAACGGTAAAAAAACATTCCTGCGCATGTTCGATGATATGGCGATATATCCGGGCGAAGCCGAAGTTTCCGCCGCTTTGAAGCGGGTTGTAATGGATCTGCCGGTAGTCGGATTCCTGACCGGACATGGAGAAAGGGATTATAATAATATAAGCAACCGCGGTTACTACGGTTTTTCCCAGAACAAACCGTTCCGTGCAGCATTAATCAATCAGGGTTTTGATTGTGAAGAGGTACGCCTGGATTCTGCAATCTCCTCCCGTATTAATATTTTGGTTATCGCCGATATGCACCAGACATTAACAGCAGAAGAACAACTTCGTCTGGACGATTATATCGCAAAAGGCGGTCATCTGTTTATTCTTGGAGAACCGCGTTATCAGGATATTATGAATCCGCTTACCGCTCAGTTCGGTGTTCAATTTTTACCCGGACGACTGGTGAAATACACAGAAAAAGCGCCTGAACAAGCCGAAGGTGCTGTCCCTAGTAGGGTTCCTACCCGTAACCGGGATATAAACAATCTTCCGCCTGACCTGATTGCGTCAAAAATAACCAAGGACGGAGGCAAACTCTCTTATATGCTTGAAAATATGCGCAGACAGCATCATGTGGTAACCATGCCCGGATGTACTGGTTTAAGTTACACTATTGACAAAGGGTATCGTGTGATTCCATTATGTGTAAGCGACTCTATAGACAGTTGGAATGAACTGGAGACCACCAATTTCTTTGAGGATACCGTACGGGTGAACCCGACAATCGGTGAGGTTGTACAATCCTACCCAACCGCATTGGCTTTGACACGCCAGATAGGAGGCAAAGAACAAAAGATTATTATCGTAGGAGACGCGGATTGTCTTAGCAACGGAGAGATCTCAAGACGGCGTGCGGAAGTCTCGGCAGCAAATTACAACCTGATCATGGGCTCCTTCTTCTGGATGTCGGATGGAGAGGTTCCGATCGATGTGCGCCGTCCGACACCTCCCGACCTCAAGATAATGGCTGGAATAAAAGATGCAAAGATAGCAAAAACCACATTGATGGGAGTACTTCCATCCTTATTACTGATAAGCTGTCTGGTTATCTGGATCCGGCGGAGAGGCAGATAAAAAAAAGGATTAGGGATTGAATGTCAAAAAGACAATTCATATTCCTGATCCTTTCCATACGAAAAGCCCTCTTTTTTAAGTTTCAGTAATTTCCTTTCCATACGATAATTTTTAAGACAAATATTGTCACATGAATCGGAAGGTGCGGTGCTTTTATAAAAAACATTACACGTATGAACCCCAAAATAGACGAAATACTAACCGATTACTTGTTTGATGTACCTATTGAAAAGGACGATTATCTGATATTGCAAGAGTGGCTTGAGGCATCCGAAGAGAACAAAAAACTTTTTCAGCGTTTGGAAAAGATGGTGAATTATGGACATGCCTTAGGATCGCCTGATAAAAACCGTCACGAGAACGAATACAGGCAGATATGTAAGAAAATCACATCACATCAGCGAAACCGTTACAGATGGAGACGGGTGGCCATCTATCAGGCTGCCGCCGGCATCGTTTTATTGATAAGTTTTACGCTTTTGTTGACTCATTTCCAGCATATTGACAGACCTTCGGCAATCCAGGCTACCGAAAAGATTACTCCGGGAATTACCAAAGCCCAATTAATACTGCCTGACGGTAATCATATCCAACTGACAGAACATCTTGGAGAAATGATCGTATCCGACAGCTTGTTGACCATTCAGAATGATAAAACCGGACTAGTCTACTCTTCAGAAAGCAAGGCAGCAACTGTTGTAGACTACCATACCCTGATCATTCCTGCCGGCGCAGAATATTCGCTTTCTTTATCGGATGGGACAAAAGTATTCCTGAACTCAGGTTCGGAAATCAGATATCCGAGTAGCATGAACAGTGGTACAAGAGAAGTGTACCTGAAAGGGGAAGCCTATTTTGATGTACAGAAAGATCCCGATCATCCGTTTATCGTACATACCGAAGAAATGCAGATAAAAGTCTTAGGAACTTCATTCAATATAAAAGCATATCCCAATCAAGAAGTAGCGGCTGCTACCTTAGAGGAAGGAAAAATTAATGTAATATGTGGAAATGAAGCCCACGATATTTTTCCAGGCACTCAAGTCTCCTATCATAAGAACGCGGACAAAACCACTGTCAAAACAGTGGATACCGAATTGTATACCTCTTGGAGAAGCGGATATTACAAATTTGAAGAGATGCTTCTTGAAGATATTTTGGCAACCCTATCTTTATGGTATGATATGGAAGTTGTCTACCTGAACCCAGCTAAAAAAAGTATCGAATTTACCGGTCAACTTAAACGGTATGAAAATGTAATTCAATTATTGAACAAATTTGAACAAACACATGAAGTAAAGTTTACAATTGAAGGAAAGCGAGTGATTGTAAAGTAACTTAATATAAAAAAGATTGGAGATCTGACTCATCTCCAATCCGGTTTAAATTACATCTCTACTTGAAAAAGTAGACTAACTGTGTATAATTCAAACATACAAATTTATGAAAAAAAAGCAAATCGATCCAATTCTTGTGCATAAGGATTTATGGAAAAAAAGAGTATTAATTATGAAATTCTTACTCATCTTCCAGTTTATTGCCTGTTTGTCGCTACATGCCAGTAGTTACTCTCAACGAACAGTGAATCTGGATATGAAGAATATCTCTTTGGATCTGTTGTTTAAAGAATTAGGCAAGCAGACAAGACGTGATTTTCTTTATAGCCACAGTCTGATTAAAACGAAGGGAACGGTTAATGTGAAAGCGGAGGATAAAGCGATTGAGCAGGTATTGGATGAAATACTGCCTGCTTTAGGCTTGGAATATATCTTAGACGAAAATGTAGTGATTATCCGGGAACGCTATACTTCTCCTCAACAGAACGTAAGGATTACCGGAAAGATTACAGATGAAAAGAATAGCCCATTACCGGGAGTAACCGTGACTTTAAAGGGCCTTAAAATGGGTACTGCAACCGATATAAAAGGAGATTATTCCATAACTCTTCCCCGAACAGAAAACATTACCATCGTTTTTTCTTTTGTAGGGATGGAAACACGGGAAATAAAATATACCGGCAAAAATGTGATTGATGTTGTCCTGAAAGAGAGTGTCTCTCAATTAGAGGAGGTCATTGTCCGCACCGGCTACCAGAATATCGACCTGCGTACCACCACCAGTGCGATCCAGTCCATAAAGGCCGAAGATATCGTAGTACCCGGTTTGCAATCCATTGATCAGATGCTCGAAGGTTATGTCCCCGGGATGGTCTTTATGCAAAATTCCGGTCAGGTAGGAGCAGCTCCCCGGTTGCGTGTCCGTGGTACCTCTACCATATTGGCTTCCCAGGAACCATTATGGGTGATCGATGGGATTGTGCAGCAAAATCCGGTGAATGTCGATCCGGAACGGATTAACGATCTCGATTTTGTAAACCTGCTCGGAAATGCCATTACAGGTCTGAACCCGGATGATATTGCCCAGATTGATATTCTAAAGGATGCATCGGCCACTGCGCTATATGGCGCTCGGGCAGCGAACGGCGTTATCGTAGTGACGACAAAACAGGGAAAACAGGGACCACCCTCCTTATCTTACTCGATGTCCGGTACATTTACACGGCGTCCGTACTATTCCGATCCGGATGTAAATATGATGAATTCAGCCGAACGGGTGGCACTTTCCCGCGAAACGATGGAAAAAAGGGTCGCCTATCCCAAGCTAAACGCCTGGATAGGTTATGAGCGAATTATGCGCGATTATTGGCAAAACCTGATATCTTATGAAGAGATGGAAAGAGAGGTCAGCTATTACGAATCGTTGAACACCGACTGGTTCGACCTGCTGATGCAAAATACATTTTCCAATAAGCACACCCTGTCCTTGTCCGGAGGAGGTGAAGGACTTCGCTATTATGTATCCGCAGGTATGTCGGATACCAAGGGAAGCATCCGGGGAGAAGAGCTTAAACAATATACAGCCAACATCAATCTGTCGGCCGTATTCAACCGTTGGAATATACAGTTCAATCTAACGGGGAATGTGGATAACAAGAACTACACTCCTACTGACGTGGAAGTAACCAAATATGCTTATGAAACCACCCGCGCCCTTCCGGCTTACAATGACGACGGCTCGCTGTGGTATTACGGCAAAGGGATCTATCCGGAGTATGGAGGCGGTTACAAACCATACAGTATTATCAATGAAATGGAAAACTCATCCCAAGATGTCCGTGCATCAGGAATAACCGCTACCACCTCTGTCCGCTATTCAATCAGCGAAGCACTGAAAGCTTCGGTTACCGCGTCCTATTCCACCAATAATACGACACAGGAGATATGGCATGGTGAAAACACCTTCTACGCCGAAAAGCTGAGGATGTACTATGCAGGAGATTGGAATTTTTACAATTATCTACCCGCGGGTGGAGAGTTGCAGTACCAGAATACCGAACGGTATGCCTATACCGTGCGGGGTCAGCTGGACTTTAACCATTATATGGATCGCGATAAAAAACACCTGATCGATGCTTCTGCCGGAGGTGAAATCTCTTCCAATCAATATCTCGGAATGAAAAGGACTTTCCGGGGATATCTGAAAGAGCGGGGAAAAAAGTCTGCTGAAATTAATCTGGCAAACTATCCCGATTACGGCACATGGCTGAGTCAAAACGAAGAGGCTCTGGGTGTATGGACAGACAATCTGAGCAATACGCTTTCGGGTTATGCTACCCTTTCATACACCTATAACAATCTTTATACGGTTAATGTCAATGCCCGGATGGATGCCTCGAACCTTTTCGGATCACGGGCAAACGAGAATCTGGCACCAATCTGGTCGTTTTCAGCCCGTTGGGATACCAAAAACGATATCCTAAAAGATGTCAACTGGATTAACGCGTTCACGGTACGAGGCTCTTTCGGTTACCAAGGAAATATGCTGGACAATATCTCCGCCAAATTAATTCTGCAGCGGGGTGGTATAGATGCTAACTTCAATGATTATGAATCTACCGTAAAGAGCTATCCGAATCCGGATCTGAAATGGGAAAAAACAGGCTCTTATAACGTTACGGCAGACTTTAGTCTCTTCAATAACAAGATTGGAGGAAGTATCTCCTATTTTTACAAAAAAACCGAAAATGTTTTTGTAAATAAAACGATCTCCTCTATCAATGGTGTGGATACCTGGACCGTAAACCAGGGAGAACTTGAGAATAAAGGAGTAGAAATAGGTGTACGTATTACTCCTATCAATTTCAGGAGCAATGATCCGAACGGTTTTTACTGGAGTATAACACCCAATATCGGACAGATACTGAATAAAATGTTATCCAAACAACGAAGAACGGATAAAACGCTTATAAATGACATCACCTATGCCGGTTTGTTACAAGGAACATATGAAGTAGAGGGACGGCCGTTAAACTCGTTTTTCTCCTATCAGTTCCAGGGATTGGATATCAACAACGGACTTCCTATCTTTTATGGATCGCAACGCCGCCAATATGTCCCCAGTGCAGGGAAAACGGTTGACTTATTCGCCAGATACGGAGAAATGAGCCTGGACGAAGTTTTTATGGATTTTATGTCCTATTCCGGCACCCGGATCCCGAAAGTTCAGGGGGGTATTCAGAATTCCCTCGGATGGGGACGTTTCTCGATGTCATTTAACCTGACCTATAGTTTCGGATCAAAAATCCGGTTACTGCAAATGTATCCGGACGTGAGCAGTCTTACAGGCAGTATTGCCCCGCAACCCGAAGCGAATGTACGCAGAGAGTTTCTGGATGTCTGGCGGAAACCCGGCGACGAATTCCATACCAAAGTCCCGGCAATTGTTTCATCGGCCCTCTATACCACAACTCTGTCAGGTCAGATGTGGTGGATAAAAGACGGTCCGAGAACTAAAGACGGGGAAGACATCCGTCCTGCCAATGACTTGTGGCAGATGTATGATAATTCAGACTTACGGGTTGTCAGCGGTGACTTTGTGAAGTTACAATCCCTTTCCGTACGGTATAATTTTACGGATAAATTCTGTAACCAACTTAAGATCAGATCCGCTTATATCGGACTATCGGGTACAAACCTGCATACATTTTGTAATAAGCGGTTAAAGGGACAGGATCCGGCAACGCAAAGCGGTGCAGCGCCCACAATCAATATGTCGCTTCGCCCGACTTATTCGTTTAATTTAAATGTCTCTTTCTAATCTCCCTTAAAAATTAAAATATACATGTATGAAAAAAATAGCTTTAGTCATAGGGACCATCGGAGGAATACTGCTTGCATCCTGCAACGGCTTCCTGAAAGAATATCCTAACGATATCGCTTATCCCGAGTCGGTAGCCGACTTTAACGAATTATTAAATGGAGAAGGATATATGGATGTAGTAACGGGAGGAGATATCGGTATGTGGATCCATGTGATGGATGATGACATCGCATTCGAAACCAGTTCTGAAAATCGACCCACTGTTTACGATTTCTACCAATGGGAACCTTATCTGAATACGGATGCTACCTGGAAAGTATTATACAAACGGATAGGTATATTGAATGTCATTATTAATGAGATTGATGAACATAAAGAAGGAGCGGGCGACGAGTACCGGAAGGTAAAAGGAGAAGCCTATTTCCTAAGGGCAGCCTACTACTATTTTTTAGTGAACATATATGGCAAACCCTATCATGCTGATCGTGCTTCAACTGAGCTGGGCGTTCCGTTAAAACTGACTGCCGAAATCGAGGACAAGCACTACGCCCGTCATACGGTCAAACAGTGCTATGACCAGATTGAAACAGACCTGAAAGCGGCTGTAAGCCATTTAAAGGGACTTGTCCCCACCTCAACCTATCGGGGAAGCGAAATGGCAGCCCGCCTTTTATTAAGCCGGTTAGATCTCTATGTCGGAAAATGGGAAGAAGCAGTTCACCAGTGCGATACGATCATCCGGTTAGGTTCTTACTCGTTGCTTAATTTCAACAGCTTTACTCCGTCAAATACCCTTGACCCTGTTTATGCAAAATCACCGGAAACCATTTTTTCGAATGGGAAAAGCTATTTCAGAAGTTACGGAACACCTCCCACTGCCACCAGCAATACAAACGCTTATGTCGCAACAAGCGAGCTTCTTAATCTGTATGAAACAAATGATTTAAGACGTACATATTATTATCGTGGAAGTGTTAAAACACCTCGAAAAATTTATGTTACGAATAATGGCTCCGACTTTTTTATGTATCGCCTGCCGGAAGTCTATCTGAACATGGCAGAAGCGCTTACCGTATTAGGCAAGAATTCGGAAGCAATTGATGCGCTACAGGAACTGCGTAAAAACCGTTTTACAACCGGTAACCTTCCTGAAATAAACCGGTCCGGCGAAGCTTTGATGGATTTTGTAAGGGACGAACGACGAAAGGAACTCTCTTTTGAAGGACAACGCTGGTTCGATCTGCGCCGCTATGCTGTACACCCCAAATGGCCTCTCCAGAAAGAAATCCGGCATCCGTATTTTATCCTGGCCGAACAGAAAGGAGAGCTTGTTATCGGAAAATATGATGAAGATCCGACCTATTATGTTCTCCCTATTCCCGACTACGAAGTAGTCCTAAGTGGCGGAACATTGATCGCCAATGAAAGAAGAGAACCCAAAACACCTCAATAGAGATTGTAAAAAATGAAAAAATCACGTTCAACTTTAATATGGTCTTGTAGTAGTCATTGCGCAAGTCATGCCACTTGCCACTATTTTTAACTTTCAATTGTCAACTATTTTACTTATGAAATACAATCTATTTCTTATTATAATCGCATTCCTATGGATAGGATGTAGTGATGACGATAGCTCCATCGTACCGGAGTATCGTGACGATACCAATTGGTTCATACTTCAGGATAGTCAGGATGAGCTTGACCATCTGCGATATGAAATATATAAAACTACCAATGTGCCTATTTATTACAATGACACCATCGGAAAACAATTCAATGGAATTGACGCGTATGGCGACAGCATTATCCATTACGAAATATTAGCGCCATATTATACCATCATGGCCTCCAAGCCGGCAAGCATGTTTTACACCCTTTCCAAAGACAGGAATGATATCCGGAACGCTATTTTATTCTTACGCGACCGGGTACTTCCCCAAGTCGCGCCGGAAGCTTATCCGAAAAGTTTTCTGTTGGTAGAGGATTTTTTGCTTGATCTCGACCTGTCCACTCCAGGACAACGCAGACCGGCAGTAAATGCCTACCTGGGTTATATGACGACAATTATTGCGAATATAAGCCGATTGGAGACAATGTCCACTGCAAAACTCGATTCGGTTGCAAATGAAACGATATCTGTGTTATGGTTTCCCTATCTGGATAGAGAAGGGCTATTAAATGAATTTTATGCTGTAACCGAAAATTGTACAAACTCCTATCCCATTTATGGAGCTTCGATTAACCCCTATTCGATAAGCGATTATCGGCAAGCATGGACCGCATACGGTTTCCTTACTTATGAACCTACACAAGGCGGAACTTCGTTGACCTATTGGAATGGAGGAAATGTACCCGTATATAAAGCCCCATCAAAAGAGACGGATGTAGCTTTCTTTATCCGCACCGTTCTGAATATGAATGAAGAGAAATTTCAAGCCACCTACGGACAGGTTACCGGTTATGACCTCCTGCTGAGAAAGTATCAATTGATAAAAAAGATTTTGGAGTAATCAAAAAATTATCATTAAACAAATGAAAGATCATTTTCAATTCTCAATTTTCAACTTTCAACTATTATACGTATGAAACATTTTGCTCTATATTTGGTTCTGATTGCTACAGGGCTTTTTTCCTGTAATGATGATAAGACCTCTTTCAAAGTCTCTGCCACCGATATACAACTGGAGGCCGGAGAGTCCGAACAACATATCCTGGTGGAGACGGATGCCAAATCCTGGCAGACCAATGTTACAGGCAATTGGCTTATTGTAGAGCGTAATCTTAATGAACTGGTCATCAGTGCTGTATCCAATCCTACACGTGAAGAACGGTCGGCACGTATTCTGCTTGTTGCCGGTAAAGATTATGTGAATATACATGTCAAACAACCGGGCAGTACTCGGGCAGTTGGCGATCCCTATCCTAACGCGGAAAATCCGGTCGGTATAATCTATAAGCTGACAGAAGGAGGGAAACACGGAAAAGTATTGTCTCTCAACGATACGGCTGTTCTGTATTGGGGTGAAGTAACCCGTGTATATCCGGGAGCGCGCGACATGCTGAACGGACGGACAAATACCCGTTATATGATCGAAGAAAACAAAAATATGGAGAACTTTAAAATTGCATCTACCGTTTTCTGGTGGATTTATAATACGATGAATAACAGGGATATTGATGGTGAATGGTATCTTCCGGCCTACTTTGAACTGGAAGAGTTGTACTATATTCTTACCGGCAACCAATATATTCCTCAGAAAGCTTCTCCGAACATGACGCCAAAGCTCACCCACAATATTACGGTCAGAAACCAGTTTAACGTCTGGCTGGAGCAGTATGGCGGAATACCTATACCTTTTGATAATGGTGAATATACCTGGCACATGTCATCAACGGAATATGATCAGAACCGGCAGAGGGGTATCCGGTTCAATGCCGGTACAAATACCACGATCTACAACTTATCAAAAAGATCAACCTATTTTAACTGGCATGTACGTCCGATCCTTGAATTTTAAATGCGGGGAGACAGACGATCGTATATTCAGTTTTTATTGCAAGAGACAGGAAAAGAAAAATTAACCCTGTATATAAACGAAGGTGTCTTAAAAAAGATACCTTTGTTTGTTATTCGTTGCATTTAAAACCAATTTCTAAAATCGAAATCAAGAATATAAACCTCTTCCAATCCGGATCAGAAAAACCGTTTATCAACTATTTTACAACAGAATCGACGAACTTATCCGTTGAAGAAAGAAAATAATTGATCTGATATGTCAAAAAAATAAGCATAGCCCTTATTTTTAACATTTTTTCATATAGATAAAAAACCAATATTAATTTAATTGTACTACCTTTACGTCGCATTGAGATTTGATTCTATTTGTATTAAAGTACTTATCATTCATTTTATATGTATCGTTTAGGCTTTCCTTCTAATGTTCAAGCTCAATTGTCAATTTATTAATTTAAAGTTTATACTTAATGAACATTTACATTTCGAACTTAAGTTATGGCGTAAACGATGCCGACTTAAAAGAATTATTTGAAGAATATGGTGAGATTTCTTCAGCTAAAGTGATCACCGACCGGGAAACAGGTCGTTCCAGAGGTTTCGGTTTTGTTGAAATGCCTAACGACGCTCAAGCCCAAAAAGCAATCGAAGAACTAAACCAAGCTGAGTATGATGGTAAAGTTATCAATGTAACGGTAGCAAAACCCAGAACAGACAAACCGTCAGGAGGAAGCCGCGGTGGTTACAGAAATGACAGAGGCGGTAACAGAAATGACAGAGAAAGAGGTGGCTATAACTCAGAAAGAAGATATTAAACCGTATCTATACAAAACAAAAAACGTCTCATTGAGACGTTTTTTGTTATACCAACACCACTTTCTCCAATTTTACATACCAGAGATATCCTTTCACATTTTGGCATCCCATTTTTCTTAATGTATTACAATAGAAACGCACTTGTTTTAAATAGTTCTCCTCTTCTACCTGACCAAACTTATAGTCAATAACCTGAATAGAATCACCTGCTTGGACAACCCGATCCGGACGGACTTTTACGGCTGAAGGAAATAGGATATCGCGTTCGTTAATTACTTTATTACGAGGATCAAACCATCCCGCAACTTCCGGTTGGGTAAGATAAGCAGTTATCTTTTCAACATAGGAGTTTCTCTCCTTCCCTGAAATTAATCCCGATAAATATGCATATTGTACAGCCGGTGCTATATCATTAATGTAGGCTATCGATTTAAAAATTTCATGCAGTAGTTTACCTTCGTCTACAGCAGATAAACCATAGTCTTCCGGTTCGCAATAGTCTCGAAAACGGTACTTGATACTCACCCGATCCCCCAATTCATATACCGGATAATTGTCCAGGTTAATTACATCCCGGTCATCCGCCACAGAATGACTTAGGATCTTCTTTTCGCCCCATTGCAGGCATACATCTCCTATTATATATTCTCCTTTCGAATCATCTTTTAATGCTGCCAGAACAACATGTATAAAAGCTCCTATATCAGTGATCGACACTGTGCCTGATTTATCAAGTTTAGGCATATACGGCCGAATATATAATTCGGATTTCGCCCGGGTTAGTGCTACATATAACAAATTCAGGTTATCAATATAGGTTTTCAGGTGTTCTTCATAATAATCATCCTTATAAATCGTATCAACCAGTTTAGATGAATAGGTCAACGGAGCATATTCCAGACGGTCAAATCCGGCAATATGATTACTGCACCAAATACATCTGGCAGGGCGAACCGGATCAAGCTCCCAATTACAGAAAGGTAATATGACATACTCGAATTCTAGTCCTTTTGACTTGTGTATAGTCAATATCCGGACTGCATTTACCTCTTCGGAAGTAGATAGTACTTTTTTATGCTGTTCTTTCTCCCACCACTCCAAAAATAACATAAGGCTATTGGGATTAGCAGTTTCATATTCGAATATAATATCTTGAAAAGCAATCAAATATGGAACTTCCTCCTGTTTGGTATTTAATGAAAATCGATCGATTATGACCTCTACCGTTTCAAATAACGAATAGGACATCATCTTATCTGCATTCATATCGAAGCCTGCTTCCATGAATTGGAACAGGTCCTCTTGCTGTACCTCTTTAAATATATGGTGTAAATCATTTGTATTACAATTTTTTATGTGTGTATTATAATAATATAGTATGGTAGCTCTGTTTACCATATCGTACGGTTCCATAATATATTGCAACACAGCAATAATAAACTTTATATAGGGAGAAGACCAGACATACAGCGAATCATTCGATATAAAATTTATAGGCCGGTCTGTTTTCTTGTTATATTCCATCAGAAAGTTTGCCACAAAGGCCCCCTCTTTGCCTGTTCTAACCAGAATAACAATATCTTTGGGCTGCCCTTTCCTAAGGATAATATCGTTTATAATCGTCGCCACCTCCTCCATTATCCATTCGTCACTTTCTTTTTCTTTTTTATCAAGCCCAAACCGTACATCAACATAACCGGCTTTTTGCTTCTGCGGAATTTGTCTCAATCTGTCATAAGCAACAGTTATCTTTTCCGCCCGACAACTCTTCTCCTCACTAATATCTTGATTATAGCGATTTTTTAAAACTTCTACTGCTTTTTCAAAGAATATGTTATTAAAAAATACAATATTTAGAGCACTTCTCCAGTTGTTTTCCAGCACTACATTATCATATCCCATATACCCGAATTCCTGTTCCACCCCATAAGCAAGCAATCCCCATTCTCCGTTCCTCCACCGATAAATACTCTGTTTTACGTCACCAACGATCATTGCTCGATTTCCTTCTGATAATGAATTTATTATCAATGGTTTAAAATTTCGCCATTGCATCAATGAAGTATCCTGGAACTCGTCAATCATCACATGTTTATAATAGTTTCCAGTTTTCTCAAATAGGAACGGAGTGTCGTTATTGGCTATCAGGAGATTCAGGATATGAGTCGTATCACTCAACAGCATAACTCCCCTTTCATTGCAATATGCCCTTATTTCCTGGCACAGATCGTTCAGTATTCCTAATTGATACAAGTTATCGACAATATGTTTTGCAGACTGGTAATATATATGCTGTGTATCAAACAATCCTATCGTTTCTTTCAACGATTTATTTAATACCGGGAATATACTTTCAATGCGGGTTTTATATATGCTATCGGTCGTATACCACATATCCGGATTATCAATGGCCTTTCGGGCTGTAGCTGTAGGCTTATCAAAATTCCGGGCTGCTATTTTGTAGAAATGAGCCGCACATCCCCGTTCTTTATTCTTGAAATCATTTAATTCCAAACCATTATCCAAAATTATATGAAGTGCTTCATTACTTAGCTTAGTTAATTGCTGTTCATAGGTTGTGATTATATTTCTCAGAAAAGCTTGATATTCTTTCAGAAAACTCTTATCGCCAAACTTATCCAGCATCTGTTTATCGAAAAGCATATAGTTTTCTTTAAAAAGCTCCTCACCCAATCCGGTAATTTTCGTTTTTATACTCCATGAACGTCCTTCATCCACATTGTCATGGACCAATTCCCTGATCCATGCCCACAAATTTGTATCTGCCTTTGCTTTTTGTATGACTTTATCGACAGCCTTCAACAGAACAAAATCACTGTCCAACTCTACATTATACCCTGGAAATATACCCAATTCCTTTGTAAAGGACTTGATCATACGTTGGAAAAAACGATCGATAGTCGTTACGGAAAACCGTCCATAATCATGCAATAATGTCGTTCTCAGTCTCTTTGCTAAATCTTGCAACTGATCATCGGAAAAACCCAACTCCTCCTTTAATTCTTTTCCGTAATCGTTTTCCGCTCCTTCCGCTAACCGATGTAGCTCGTTAATGATACGCGATTTCATTTCTTCAGTGGCTTTATTGGTAAAAGTCACCGCAAGAATGTTTCTATACTCTGCCGGAGCAGTAAAAATAATCCGGAAATACTCCTTTGTTAAAGCAAACGTCTTACCGGACCCGGCAGAAGCTTTATATATATTGAGCATAGGGAAAAGAATTTTGAAATATGAATTATGGGTTATGAAATTTATCTTGCATTCTACCCTTTGCTTTTTGCATTTCTTATAGTCTGGAGCTTAAAATCTCTTCCAGATTATCCATATTTACATCTTCCAAAAGAGATATGTATTGCTCTCCCCTGCCTTTAAACCGTTCGAGGATTCTAGCGATGGTTTCCTTACCGATTCCGTAGTCAGAAAGGTGGGTTTTCACCCCAAGGCTATTGAAGAATGCTTCGGTTTTGGCTATAGCTATATCTCCCGCAGATGGATCTTGCGGGTCAATTCCCCATACTCTCTCTGCATATTGAAGTAATTTCACTTTTCTCGGCTCCTTGACAGCCGTCATTACACCCGGGAGTACAATGGCCAATGTAACTGCATGATCTAAACCATGAAATGCCGTCAATTCGTGACCAATATAATGGGTTGACCAATCTTGCCCCACTCCGCAACCGATCAAACCGTTCAAACCCAGTGTGGCAGTCCACATAAAATTAGCCATATCATCATAGACCGGCTGTTTTGCATCATAAATCTTAGGGCCTATTTCCAACAATATCTTTAGCAGGCTCTCCGAAAAACGGTCTTGCAGCATTGCGTGATCCGGATATCCCAGATACTGTTCCATAATATGTACAAAGGTATCGATAATCCCGTTTGCAATTTGTTGTTTCGGAAGCGAATAGGTCGTTTCCGGATCCAAAATCGAGAACTTTGGGAAAGTTTGACTCGAACCGAAACTCAATTTTTCCTGTGTACTGGCCTTTGTAATAACTGCTCCACTATTCATTTCCGATCCGGTAGCAGGCAAGGTTAATACCGACGCAAAGGGCAACGCTGTTTTAACCGGAGCCTGCCTGGCCAGAATATCCCATTTGTCGGCGCCTTCAAAACAGGCCGCAGCTGCAATAAATTTTGTCCCGTCAATAACCGACCCTCCTCCTACAGCAAGCAGGAACTGTATATTTTCCCGCTTTATAACCTCCACGGCTTTCATTAACGTCTCATAATGAGGATTAGGCTCGATTCCCGAAAATTCCACGACCTTAAATCCTTTCAGAGCCCTCTTTACCTGGTCATATACGCCATTTCTATGGATACTTCCACCTCCGTATATAATCATTATCTTGGCGCCTGCCGGGATATACTTGCCTGCCTCTGCGATCTTACCTTTACCAAAAAGAATCCGTACCGGATTATAATAATTGAAATTATACATATTTTTTTAATTTTAATTAGTTGAGAATTAATTCGAGATCATGTATTTAATTGATTTATTAACAATTTATTATCCCTCATACGTTTCCTAATTATAGCCAGGTATTCCTCAAGGTAATTCACACTCTGATCTCCTATGTTTCTTTGTTGTGCCAGTTTCTGCGCCTGAAGAAGTATTGCCTCCGCCTTTTCGAGCTCTTCAGAACTTTCGTACAACCATGCCAAATTAATTGCGGCTTTTACTGCCTGTACCGATGGGAATTGTGTCATAGTGAGCCATCGTTTCTCTGCTTGCTCCAGATCTCCTTTCCGAAATAAAGTATAGCCCGCTTTCAGGTCTTTATCCGAAAAATATAACCTTCGTTTCGTTCCGACCCAATGCGGTGCTATATGATTAGCATATAATATACCGTACGACCATACATTTTTTTCAACATCGACGATAGCCGCAGAATCGCATCTATATACGACTGAATCTATAAAATCCTGCATACCGTAAGCATACAGATAAACAATCCACTCACTGCCTGAATTGGGCGACATTAAACAACTATATTCCAGCGAAATGATATAATCCACATCATAATGTATACATACCTTATTGACTACTTCCGCTTGAAGCGGTTTAATAATATAGTCTTTCTCGACATGATGAAAAGAGTCCTCCTCTAACAATATTAATGAATCAAACTTCGCTTTATCGGCTATCCCAGCTTCAATACCGGAGTAAAAAATCTCCGAAAAATAATCATGATGACGAGGTGGACTGGCTGAGGTCTTGCGATTCAGAAAAGCAATTTTTCCCCCACCATATATTGAGATACCGGCAGGCTCTAATACTTCCATTCGCAAAGTCTTATATGCCACTCCGCATGAACTCATTATCCAACAAGCGATCCCAGCTGTCAACCAACGAAATACCGAATTAGGAACTATCATATACATACAACTATTTATTACAGAAATAAATCAAAAATAACTAATTTATCTGATTTTTGCAAGAAAAGTCAATGTATCTTATCAATACCCAGAAAGGAAAAAGTGAGAAAAAATGTATGGCTTTACATTTTACGCTATAAAGCCATACAAAATAGATTACATATTCATGCCGCCACAGACATGGAGAACTTGTCCGGTGACGTATTTTGACATATCAGAAGCCAGAAATAAACAAACATCTGCAATATCTTCAGGGGTCCCGCCTCGCTTCAAAGGAATTTTGGCCGCCCATTCCTGTCTAACCTCCTCCGACAATTGAGCTGTCATATCAGTGATGATAAATCCCGGAGCAATAGCATTGGAACGGATGTTGCGTGAACCTAATTCTTTGGCTATACTTTTCGTAAATCCGATAATCCCGGCTTTCGATGCGGAGTAGTTTGCCTGTCCTGCGTTACCGCTAACACCTACAACCGAACTCATATTAATGATCGAACCGAACTTTTGCTTTAACATTATAGGTTGTACGGCCTTTGTAAAATTGAATACCGACTTCAGGTTTACATTGATCACAGCATCCCATTGCTCTTCTGTCATTCTCATCAACAAGGAGTCTTTGGTGATACCGGCATTATTAACCAAAACATCTATCCTACCGAACTCTTTTACAATTTCATCTACTGTCGTTCCCGTTTCAGTAAAATTAGCTGCATTGGAGGCATACATTTTCGCCTTTATACCAAAAGCAAGAAGCTCCTTTTCCGTTGCTTGGGCTATTTCATCATACTTAAGGTCAGTGAAAGCAATATTTGCGCCCTCTTTTGCAAAAGCCAGTGCAATTGCTTTTCCAATACCTCTCGAAGCACCGGTAATAAGTGCAGTCTTTCCTTCTAATAACTTCATAACTAATGTTTTATTCATACTAAAATAAGTTAGACCATAACCGTTTCTATCGGTTCGACTTTTTTCAGGAGCCAAAGGTAATTAAAAAATGGAGTTAATAACATGGATATGATTTATAAAATTACGATTTTCAGAAGTAAATATTTACTTTTACGGGATGATTTATATCTGAATGGATTATATGGATATGAGGAGATGCCGCAAACAAACAACCCCAACACCACAAGAACGACTTATCAGAAAATTAGAGGCAATTCGTAACTATAGTGACCTTAAAGATAATGGTCTCGAACTACTGATAGCATTGATACAGGAGATTCGTCCATCTCCATCTCTAAACACCAAACATGCCTTGGATCAGCTGGGTCTATTCATCAGTGTCCTGGATAATGATTCCGCTACATTAAAGAGTTTTCAAACTCTTATAGCCGATGTATTCATGCATTCCGACATATCGGAAATATTAACCGAAAGCGGAATAAACAGCGAATACAACTTCTTCCATGAATTCAACAAACGTATTCGGCATAAAATCTTACCCTCTCTGAAAATCCCAGGTAGCTTTTTATATATCATCAATTCCCTATTTTATAAAAAATCCGACTATCGCTGGGTTGAAGATATTGATGACGAAATATGGATACGTGTGTTTGAACTGACAGGAGCCAATCTGTATGTATCGAATGAAAAGCAGTTATACCGGTTGTATCATTCGCTTTTTATCACCTCAAACCGTATAAGTACATTAAGTGTTGAAAATGATGTACAACGTTGTCTTAACGGAGAAGAACAGTTTTTATTCATTAAGCAAAATATCACCTCCCATCATATCATCGAACTACGGAATACATACCATTATACAGAAGAGACAACTACATGCCGTGCTCTTCAGAATAAACTGCTTGACGAGTTAAAAGAATGTGAAGCGCTTATTGAACGAACCCAAAAACAGATTGATCATTTTGGTACAAGCCTGCACCAAACATATGTTATACTCAACATCCGAAAATTGATTGATCGTATGCGCATGATTCTTGATATGGTAAACCATAAGCAGGAAATCGAACTAAACCGCGCGGTAGGCTATTTCAAGGAGATCGTACGGAACGAAAATACGAAAAACAGTATCCGTTCGCTGCTCAACACTAATATCGAATTTCTGGCCTATCGCATTGTAGAACATGAACGTAATACAGGCGAACATTATATTACTGTTACACGAAACGAATACTGGCAAATGTTTCGCTCTGCAATGGGTGGTGGGGTCATCATATCTTTTATAGCCATCATTAAATCGTTGCTCCACATGATCAAGATGGCTCCTTTTTGGCAAGGTTTCACCTATAGTATCAACTATGCCGCAGGATTTATCGGCATATATGTCACAGGAGCAACGCTGGCCACCAAACAACCCGCAATGACTGCGTCAACAATCGCCAGTTCAATGGACAATAAAAATAACGATTCGCTAAACCTACCTAAACTGGCCATTCTCGTCTCCGAAGTAGTACGTAGTCAAACAGCTTCATTTATAGGCAACCTGATAATAGTTTTCCCGTTAACATTCGGCATTGCCTGGATATGGAACTGGTTATTCGGTTTTCCCATTGCCGAAGGTGAAGCGGCGCAAGCCTTATTGGATAATCAAAATCCGCTCAAATCTCTTAGTATTCTCTATGCCTGCTTTACAGGAGTATTTTTATATATTTCCGGTATTATTTCCGGTTATTTTGATAACCTAGCCGTATATAGAAATATTTCCGAACGGTTAAGGGAGCATCCTTGGTTAAAACGAACTTTTCCTAAATATAACATTGGACAGATTGCTAGTTATACCAGTAAACACCTAGGAGGTATAATGGGAAATCTTTGTCTGGGATTTTTTTTAGGGATGGCTGCTTTTGTCGGCGATATATTCGGTATAATTTTCGACATACGCCACATTACAATATCTACCGGCCAGTTTGCAATAGGACTGCAGGGCCTCAATTTTGAGATAGCCACTACCGATCTTATATGGACAACCGTCGGGGTAATACTGATTGGATTTTTCAATTTTCTGGTAAGTTTCGCTTTGGCATTTTTTACTGCTTTGGCATCCAGAAAAGTACGGTTTAAATATTACCGGCATTTCATGCTGTATCTGCTTAGGTTATTCTATCGCTACCCGCTCGACTTTATCCGTCCACCTAAAACCCCACGTAAACCTGTTGATTTTATGCAATATAAAATATAAATACGAATCGTTATTATATCTTTGGCGAAATAATACCAGTAAAAATCATTATGGAACAACAATCTCAACTTAACACTCATAATAAGGAAGAATATCCTCCGATGCATACGGCGGAACATATTTTGAATTCACGAATGGTCAGATATTTTGGTTGTGGACGGGCCTTCTCATCTCATATTGAGAAGAAGAAATCGAAATGTGACTACCGTATGGAAGAGCAACTCTCCGAAAATGACATAGCGGAAATTGAACGACAGGTAAACGAGATCATTGAACAACATATAGATATAGAAGATATCATTTGCAATATTAAAGACGTACCGGCATCTGTTGACCTGTCGAAACTACCGGATCCGGCAGTAAGCACCCTGCGCCTGATTAAAATAGGAGGCTACGACCTTTGCGCCTGTATTGGTACCCATGTCCGCAATACTTCTGAAATAGGCCGGTTTAAGATTATCTCTCATAATTTCGAAGATGGAAAACTAAGGATTCGCTTTAAACTGGAGTGATAAATATATTATATACAAAGAACAATGAAAAAGTTGTCTTTTTTAAAAGGCAACTTTTTTTATTTCAGTTATTTATTTTTACTTTTGCAGCCAAAATAAAACGCCACAAAACCTCCGTTAAAATAATACACAGTAATGTAAAACCTTGTAATACAATATATATATAATGAAACTTTTAGAAAAAATCAAAGAAAATGCTAAACAACAGCAAAAAAGAATTGTACTTCCGGAAGGGACTGAAGAGCGTACAATCAAAGCAGCCGATGAGCTTATCAGAGACGGAATAGCCAAAATAATATTAATTGGTAATCCTGTTGATATCAATACATTATCAGATAAATTCGGTCTAAAGAATATTTCGAAAGCGACCATTATAGATCCGTTGTCACACCCAAAGAAAGAGCAATATATCAATTTATTGGTAGAGCTGCGTAAAAGCAAGGGAATGACAAAAGAAGAGGCATCAAAATTAGTGGAAAATCCGCTTTATTTAGCCACATTAATGATCAAAAACGGAGATGCAGACGGTGAAGTTGCGGGAGCGCTGAATGCAACCGGCGACGTATTGCGTCCGGCATTCCAGATTGTGAAAACACTGCCTGGTATGTCTGTGGTTTCGGGAGCATTTTTAATGATTACCAATAAACCGGAATTTGGAGATAACGGCCTGTTGGTATTTGCCGATTGTGCAGTACACCCTAATCCTACTGCCGTAGAATTGGCAGAGATTGCAGTTGCCACAGCACGCACTGCCAAAGCCATAGCAAAAATAGAACCGCGTGTTGCCATGTTGAGTTTTTCCACCAAAGGGTCTGCTAAACATGAAATGGTCGACAAGGTGGTAGAAGCTACCGCTCTGGCTAAAAAGATGGCTCCCGAATTCAATATTGACGGGGAATTACAGGCTGATGCGGCAATTATACCATCAATAGGAGTAAGCAAAGCACCCGGAAGCCCGGTGGCCGGAAAAGCAAATGTATTGGTATTCCCTACCCTCGAAGTGGGCAATATCAGTTATAAACTGGTACAACGTATTGCCGGAGTTGAAGCCGTGGGCCCGATCCTGCAAGGAATGGCCGCACCAATCAACGATCTGTCGAGAGGTTGT
Source organism: Marinifilaceae bacterium (assembly GCA_031553705.1). Classification (GTDB taxonomy): domain Bacteria; phylum Bacteroidota; class Bacteroidia; order Bacteroidales; family Marinifilaceae; genus JAVBLD01. The sequence continues at coordinate 41,945 of JAVBLD010000066.1, forward strand.
TCCGTCAGTGACATTGTTAACCTGGTAGCTATTACTGCGAACCAAGCGGCAGGAATGTAAAATCATATTATGGGTAAATCTATATTTATCCATATAATCTGTAGATAAAATACAAAATCTGAAATAATGAATATATTAGTTTTAAATTGTGGTAGTTCATCCATTAAGTATCAATTGCTTAATATTGAAACTGAGCCTGTCGTTTTGGCCAAAGGTATCGTTGAAAAAATCGGGCTTCCTTCCGGCAGTTTCACTTATAAACCGGAAGGAAAAGATAAAATAGCGACTGAACAGCCTATTCCCGATCATAATATTGGTATAGACCTGATCTTAAAAGCGCTGACCCATAAAGAACACGGTATCCTCAAATCATTGAACGACATTAATGCCGTTGGACATCGTGTAGCACATGGCGGAGAATATTTTTCCGAAAGCGTACGGATTAACGAAGATGTAAAGAACAAGATCAAGGCTTGCGTGGAGCTTGCTCCGCTTCACAATCCGGCGCATCTGAAAGGGATCGATACCATGGAAAAGCTTTTGCCGACAGTGCCTCAGGTAGCAGTATTTGATACCTCATTCCACCAGACTCTTCCGAAAGAAGCTTATATTTATGGAGTGCCCTACAAATATTATGAAGAGCGCGGGTTGCGAAGATACGGATTTCACGGTACTTCCCATAAGTTCGTTGCTGAAAAAGCATGCCATATCTTGGGATGGGATATAAAAGAGAAGAAAATCATTACCTGCCATTTAGGAAATGGCGCCTCCATTACAGCCATTAATAAAGGTAAATCGGTTGACACCTCAATGGGATTCACGCCGGTAGCCGGATTGGTAATGGGTACCCGTACCGGAGACCTGGATTTGGGTGCATTACTTTATATATGTGAAAAAGAAGGCCTCAATTATGAACAAGCTAATAATCTGATCAATAAACAATCGGGTATATTAGGAATCTCCGGTATCTCCTCCGATTTCCGGGAAGTGCGTACAGCAATTGACGAAGGTAACAAGCGAGCTAAATTGTCGATGCAGGTATTTGAATACAACGTTAAAAAATATATCGGAGCCTATGCAGCTGTATTGAATGGTGTTGATTTGATCATCTTCACCGGAGGGATCGGAGAAAACGATTATGATACACGTCGGGATACATGCAAAGGCCTGGATTATCTGGGTGTACAGATTGATGAAAAAATTAACGACGGGCTGAAAGGCAAGGACGCCATCATCAGCAAAAAAGATTCCAAAACCACTGTTATGCTAATCACCACGGATGAGGAATTGGTTATCGCAACCGATACGGCCCGCCTGGCAAAATAGATTTTGTCTATAAGTAAGGAATTATTCCCATTATAAAAGAAGAGGTTGAATCCTAAATCTCTTCCAAATCTTTCTATAAAAAATCGTGTGAAATTGATTTTTTGCACGATTTTTTATTTACTCCCAGCAGTTGGACAAAGAAGACAAGACCGGCAGGGTTTCCGTATTATCGATAAAGCGCATCTTCGAGACCTCTTTGACAAAACTAAATTTCAAAATGACAAAGAACGATTTGGACTTAATGAGCCAAGTTTATTTAATTTTTAACAACGTCCCAATTTTAATGGGACACTAATGAACAATACTTCGTAAATAATTAATTAATTATCTCAAAAACAATGAATTATATTAACAAAAATTAGCATAAAAAGAATGGCCAAGTGGCTGGTTTTTCAGTAACTTTAAGTATTCAAAGCTTAGTTACGATGAATATATCAGATGCACTTAACCAATATAGGGATATCTGCGGTGATGTCTTAAAAAGATACACTGCGAAGTTAAGCAAAAGTTTTAAAACCGTCTTTATCGAGACATTACTTTTATACATGGTAATACCAAAAAAGATCAATTTCACCCAGCTGGGACGCTACGGGACGCATTGTGAGCAATGTTTCCGGTAGAACTTCACAAAGAAGTTTGATTGGCTTTCGTACAACCTGTTTATGTCTGAGAGGATATTTGGCAAGCTGGATCGTAAGGCTATTGCCATTGATCCAAGCTATATATCCAAATCGGGCAAATGCACTCCCTGGATTGGTTATTTCTGGTCGGGCTGTGCCGGACAGGTTAAAAGAGGACTCGAGATTATGGGCATCGGGTTGATTGATATTGACAAACATGACTGCATGATGCTTAGGGCTGTCCAATCCCCTGATACAGTAACTTTGGCCAACCGGGGGTGCTACCTTGAATGATTGGTACCTGAAAGTAATTGATCAATATAAAGAACAACTGTCGTCTGTGATTTTTGATAAAAACACTATCCCCAAGAATATGTAAGCGATAATGCGGAGCCAATGAGTTCCGCATTAATTATATTTTATTTTACATTTAAAGGATAAAATTATGACTATTACATATGATAAAAACAATACGAATCAAAAATATATAGTTCCCTGTTTAATATTTGTGTGACTATTTTATGTATTGGAACTCTTTTCCCTGTCTCCTTTGTCTTCATTTAATGTTCGCAAAACAAAAAATACGAGAAAAACTGAAATAATAACAGATGCTTTTTCACAGGCTGCAAACCCACGAAAAAGCATCTGCTGTTGTATCTTTTTTAAATTAGAAAACGTCTCTTTGTCCGCCGACATTTATTTCCGATTTACGGAAGAATTTCGGACATGGAATCGGTTTCTTCCTTCCGCGGTATTCCCTTTCTCCCATCAGGAATATCAGCGATACTTCGTGAGTGCCGTTTCCTACATTATCCAATTTGGAGAAAGTCCAGTCAAAGCTATATGCTATACGAAAGGTCTTCGTATCATAACCGAACATATAGATCATAGAACTAGGCTTACCAACGTTTTGTCTAAACCAGGTCCCCATCACAAAACTGTTAATATCGGCAAAGCCTCCATAATTTATCTGGGTATAAGAACCTTGTTTCTGAAACATAAACAACGGATTGAGTGTACAGTAAATATGACGCAACCCGTACCTTGTGACAGGAAACTCGGCCCCAGCATGCAGTGTAAATTTCATCGGCAAATTTGATTCATCTGTGAACCCGACAACCGGCTCGCTTAAGTGCTGTACGGAACCGCCAAAATGATATTTATCAAAGAAACTGACAACACCTACCGAGAAATCTGCAGCAATTCTTGATTTTTTCGCCGGATCATCCGACGAATTATGCGGGTATATCGGACCGTATATCGGATCGATCATATCCGGAAAAGTCAGTTTATTAAGGTCAATATTGTTCTGAATTACGGCAGCACCGATTCCGAAACGGATTCCGGCCTCTTCATTCAATTTTACCAGATAGGAATATATGCCGGTAAAAGTCGTAGATTGTAATGCCCCTTTCATCTGCCGGTCCTGTTCAACTTGTATTCCGATACCGCTATTTGATTTTCCCAAATGGCGGTCATACGATATGGAATAGGTCACAAACGGTACCCCTAATCCAGGCCATTGATTACGATAATTCGCAGTCACCCTGTGATAATACTGTGAACCTGCAAAAGCCGGATTCAAATCAAGCTGATTGGCAAAAAACTGAGAGTACGGCACATCCTGAGCACTACCATCAACATACCATCCAGTAAATAAAAATAAAGCTATATATTTAACACACCTAAAATTCATAAAAGTACATTTTTGATAATACTCCTCAAGATTTTTTTATTAAAATTCAGGATATCATCTATTATTCAGAAGTTTAACTACCTTCTCCCCATACAAAAGATTTATAATATTCTGTTTTTATCTCCAATATACCATTGCTATTTACATATCCGGCATAAATAATAAAATAGTATTTTTTATTCGATTGTAGATTGGTCGTCCCTGTATTATTCGTAAATGTATACTCTACCTTACCGGTACTTTTTATATAGCCGCTGCTCTTGTCAAACGATACGATCTGTGCTTCGGCAAGTTGATTTTCCAAAGGATCTTCAGTCGATATACAAACTCCATATATATTTGCATTCTCTACGGTGTCGATTGAGAAATAAACTTTACTATCGGCTTTATCATAGTCAATGGTACTGTTTTTAAACTCTCCCAGTGTTTTAGTCTTATTCATTGAAAAATCCCAGACCGCCAACTCATTTTTAGCATTCTTTATCCGAATGGCATATTGCCCGTCGGGCTGAGAATAACTGGTATTCATAGGATGGGTAAGATCCACCTGTCTCAACGAAGTGGTAAGGGAATCCAGCGCATAACCGAGAGGGTTCGACTGGCTGGTAAGCGAAGCCGAAGCTATCGCTTCGTTCGCTCCGAAGAATACATAGGGAGTATAGTAAGGAGCTCCGCCTTGATATGTTTGCATTATATAATAATTACCAAATACTATAGCAAATTCAGGATCTTCGGATTTTAAACACGAACTTATGCTAATAGTTAATGTAATAAACATCAACGCCCACTGTAATCTACGTAAAATATTCATCACTATTCTTATTTTAAAACCACATTACCCTGCGAAGATCGTTATTTTTTTTAATTATTGCAAGAAAATGTGATTATAAAATAGTATTCCCATATCACTTTTTTTTTACAAAAACACTTGCCGTATTTACATATTTAGTTATAATCCCAACATATAGAATCTGTGAATATCAACATACTACGTAATTGCTCCTATATCTTTGCCTTAATTGCTTCTGTTTCCTTCTCATGACCAGGTTTTTCAAGCAAAGCAAACATATTATTTTTGTAAGCCTCTACGCCAGGCTGATCAAACGGATTTACTCCCAACATACAGCCGGAAATACCACACGCCAGCTCAAAGAAATAAAACAATTGTCCGATATACCGGGCATTAAGTTCCGGTAAAGTGATCAACATATTGGGTACGCCGCCATCCACATGGGCAATCTGTGTCCCCAGTTCCGCCATTTTATTTACATAATCTACAGGTTTTCCAGCTAAAAAATTCAATTTATCAAGATCGGCTTCTTCAAATGGAATTTCGATTCTATATTGCAGCTTTTCAACAGATATAACGGTTTCCATTAAATTCCGGGGACCATCCTGGATATACTGCCCCATCGAATGCAAATCCGTGGTAAAATCAACGCCGGCAGGAAATATCCCTTTATGTTCCTTGCCTTCACTCTCTCCATACAACTGTTTCCACCACTCGGTAATGTAGTGCAGCTTGGGGTTAAAATTAGCCAGCAACTCTATTTGAAAGCCTTTATGGTACAAAGCGTTCCGGGTTGCAGCATACTGCACTGCAATATTATTCTCATTTTCCAGACAAGTTTTCCTCATCTCCATAGCACCTTTCACCAGAGACACAATATCAAAACCGGCGATAGCAACCGGTAATAATCCGACTGGTGTTAAAACCGAAAAACGTCCGCCGACATTGTCCGGAATCACAAATGTCTTATATCCTTCCCGATTTGCCAAAGTGCGCAATGCACCTTTACTTTCATCAGTAACGGCAATAATCCGTTTTCCTGCCTCCTCCCTACCTACTTTCTTTTCCAGCATGTTTTTCAACAAGCGGAAAGCGATAGCAGGCTCGGTCGTCGTACCCGATTTCGAGATCACGCAAATGCCGAATTGTTTATCTTTGAGATAGGTTAACAGCTCATGATAATAATCTTCTCCTATATTATGACCGGCAAATATAATTTTCATATCTGCCTTGTCAAAATTGTGGAAACTGTCTGCAAGCGCCTCAATAACCGCTTTTGTACCCAGATATGACCCCCCGATTCCGATCACAACTACCACTTCCGTACGTTTCCGCAGTTCCATAGCCGCTTTCTGAATATCATCGAGATGCGCGCTTGTGATGTTTACCGGCAGATCAAGCCAGCCTAGGAAATCACTTCCTTTGCAGGTACCGTTTTCTAAACTTTTCAAAGCGCTGTGCGCTTGAGAATATAATGCCTGTACCTCTTTCTTGCTGACAAACCCACCGGTTTTGTCACAGTCAAGTTTAATCACATCCATAATACTTAATTTAAATAGTTAATGATCCGTGGCTAATGGTTAAGGAGTACTTAAAAATTATTTTTCATTAACGATTAACCATTATTTCCTGCTTTTTAATAAATCACGCAACTTAGACGCTCTTTCATACTCTTCATTTTGAACGGCCTCATCCAACAATGCTTTTAATTCCTGCACACTAAACTCTTTATTCTGGTTGCTTTCTACGTTAACCACATTATCATGAATATCCGCTTTGGTTTCTTCCGATACCGGCAATTCCTGGTTCACCGTAATTCCTGCTTTTTCAATAATCTCCGGAGTAGTGTAGATCGGTGCTTCGTATCTTAATGCCAGTGCAATGGCGTCTGATGTACGGGAATCGATTTTTATCACTTCTTTTTCCGTTTCAAAAAGAAGTTCCGAATAGAAAACACCGGCATTCAGTTTATATATAAACACTTCCGATAATCTGATCTTTAAACTGTCGGTCAACGTCTTGATAAGATCGTGGGTTAACGGACGTTGGGTTTGTAATTTCTCAAGCTGCATAGCAATAGATTGCGCTTCAGGCATACCAATAACTATCGGGATACGGTATGTATCCTGTTCATTTGCCAGAATCAGCGCGTATGCCCCTGCCTGCGACATGCTATACGACAAGCCCAACACCTTCATTTTTACCCGATCCATCTATCAACTCCTTTTATTAAATATTTAAACTTTCCGATGCCTCTTCTTATATGTCGGCTAAGAAGTTAACGTCTAACTATTATTTTAGTTGCATTATAACTCCATATTTTTATCCTGTTCATATTTCAGCTTCCGCATACAAACCGTAGCCAATCCGCCCAGACTCGTTTCCCGGTACTTAGCCTGCATATCCTTCCCGGTTTCCATCATTGTCTTCACCACATCATCAAACGAAACCATGTGGCGTCCGTCAGAAAAAAGAGCATACAAAGCACACTCGCGTGCCTTTTGGGCAACAAAAGCATTTCGTTCGATACAAGGTATCTGCACATATCCTCCTACCGGATCGCATGTCAACCCGAGGTTATGTTCAAATCCCATCTCGGCAGCGTACTCGATTTGACGGGGAGTACCACCCCAAATTTGGGTTGCAGCCCCGGCAGCCATTGCACAGGCAGTACCCAATTCTCCCTGGCATCCCACTTCGGCGCCTGATATTGAACCGTTGGTTTTTACAATATTGCCGATTAAACCTGCCGTAGCTAACCCACGGATGATCCGGTAATCCGGCATATGCTGATCATGTTTCATAAAATACATCACTGCCGGTATTACTCCGGAAGCTCCACATGTCGGGGCTGTTGTCACAATACCACCCCCGGCATTCTCTTCCGATGTTGCCAACGCAGCGGCAAAAAGCATTCCTAACGGACGTGAAGAACCCGACGATTGCAATGCCTTGATGTTATAAGAGCTTGCTTTACGCGCTAATTTCAGCGAACCGGGCAACACGCCTTCCGTTTCCAATCCTCTCCGCACCGTTTCCTGCATTTGCTCCCATACCTTTGCCAGGTAACCGAATATCTCCGGGCCTTCATGTTTCTCGACATAATCGACAAAAGTACATCCTTCATTCATGCACCAATTCAAAATCTCGGTCATAGTTGTTTGTGGATACACTTTTCCAGAGTCATACGTTCCCTTTTCATCCCACAACGCTCCGCCACCCACGCTATATACCTCCCAACAATCGATTATAATACCTTCTTTTATCGCTTCAAACAACATTCCGTTCGGATGACGCGGTAAAGTAACATCGGGCCGCCAGATAATCTCAATATCTTCCGGCCTGTTAATTATTTTATGAACAGCACTGTCGGTTCCGTGTCCCTTACCTGTCAACGCCAAGCTACCATACAGGGTAACCCTGAATTTTTCCGCATCCGAGTGTTTATCCTTAAAATACTGCGCCGCACGACTCGGCCCCATCGTATGGCTGGACGACGGACCATATCCTATACAAAAAATTTCCCTTATTGATTTCACGTTATTAAGATATTAATTAAAAAAAGCACACCCCATTTGTATTGCCGTCTATGCTTTATCTTCAATTCCTTGATTCTCGATTTTAATTAAAAAATAGCAGGCCTATAAGCCGGGTTCTGTACCTTTCGGTTTCTATCATTTATCTACGTCACAAATCACTTTATGACTTTAGCGACCTACCCCCCAACATTAGCCGGGCAGGCTTATAGCGTTGGTATACATGGCCTTGCAACTCGATGGACGTACGGCTGCCGCGGTCACCCGAAGCACCGGTGGGCTCTTACCCCACCTTTTCACCCTTATTCCGCAATGGTAAAAACCACTACGGAACGGTTATTTTCTGTTACGTTACCATATTCTTGCGAATATCTTCCTGTTAGGAAGCGCGATGCCCTTTGTTGCCCGGACTTTCCTCCCTCCCTTTCGGGACAGCGATAGAACGGCCTGCTACTATTCAGTTCATAATCGGGTCTATCGGAAAGTTAGCCCAAACCTTGTACCTTCCGCCAAGTTTAATGAGCGACTTTTCCCAAATATCTTCACCCGATAATTCAAACATATCTTCTTTAGTAATATCTCCAACTATCCAAGAATCAGATTCCAGTTCCGCAGCAAGCTGCCCTTCATCCCAACCGCTGTAACCGGCAAAGAAACGGATTTCGGCAGGCAGGATATTTCCCTCTTTCAACATTTTAGTCAGTTGAACAAAATCTCCTCCCCAATAAATTCCATCCATAATAGGTTGTGCATCATCCAACTCAGGATGAGTGTGCAAATAATACAATTGGTTCTGCTCTACAGGGCCGCCGATATATACCGGAAAATCTATTCCGACCAATTCGGTTACCAGCTCGGAAGCTGTGTATTTCATTGGTTTATTCAAAATAAAACCGATGCTCTCCTTCTCATCATGTTCAACCATAAAAATAACCGAACGGGAAAAATATTTTCCTTCCAGAAAGGGTTCGGCAATCAAAATATTACCAACTTCTACTTTTCTGCGGTTTCTTCGTATTTTAAATAGCTCTTGAAATTGTTCGTCCACAATATATTTGTATTTTTACATGCCAAAAATAACAAATTATTTTGGGATGCTAAGAATATTTGCCGTCATACTTTTTATATTTTGTATAAATATATCAAATGCCCAGACCCGACGTAGAGAGGTTATTTCCGCTTATGTTATAAACGGAGATACGATTCTTTATATACAGCTTCCCGAAGTAGTTGTGACTGGTAAAGCCAAAAAACGGAGCCAAAGATATTACGAGCGGCAATACCGAAATCAGACCAGGCTGGAATATAATGTCAAGAAAGTATATCCGTATGCCAGGATGGCTGCCAATAAAATAAATGAGATTGAACTCAAGCTTTCAAAAATAAAGAAGGAATCGGAACGGAAAGAGGCTCTAAAAGAAGAGTATTCTCAGCTAATGAAGAATTTCAAAGAGCCGCTAACAAGACTCAGTGTATCACAAGGACGAATATTGATAAAGTTAATATACCGAGAAACCAATAACACTTCCTTCACTCATATCCGGGAATACCGGGGAAGCGTCAATGCCTATTTCTGGCAATCTTTAGCTCTTCTTTTCGGGCATAATCTAAAATCCACTTATGATCCTTGTGGCGAAGACGCCGAAATAGAAGCCATTGTATTGAAAATAGAAAAAGGAGAAATGTAACCGTTATTTATCCTTATTTAAACCACTTGCCATTTTGTGGAGCCGCAATTAATGTTATCTTTGCAAAGAACAATCGTTATACTGTATGACATTCGAAGAAATTAAAAAAGAGATAAAAAGCCAACGGTATAGACCGATCTATTTTTTGACCGGGGAAGAGCCTTTTTTTATCGATCAAATTACCGGATTCATTGAAAAGACAGTACTAACGGAAGAGGAAAAAGCTTTCAATCAGGTTACGTTATATGGCAATGATGTAACGATGGCCACTGTTACCGATACGGCACGGCGTTTTCCGATGATGTCTCAGTACCAGGTAGTGATTGTCCGGGAAGCTCAGAATATAAAGGATTTTGACAACCTGCTTCCCTACATCAATCATTATCAACCCTCGACGGTATTGGTACTGGCCTATAAAAACAAGAAAGCGGACAAACGAAAAAACGTATTTAAAAAACTGGAAGGTTCTGCTCATTGTGCTTATTTTGAGTCGAACAAACTATACGATAATAAAATTCCCGATTGGATTATATCCTACTGTAAGGAAAAGTCTTACTCTATTACTCCGAAAGCCGCCGCTATTCTTGCCGAAAGTCTTGGTAACGACTTGAGTAAAGTTGCAAACGAAATTGATAAATTAACCCTCTTAATGATTCAAGGGCAAGAAATCAAAGAGTCTCTTGTAGAAGAACACACCGGCATCAGTAAGGATTTCAATACCTATGAATTGTTAACAGCTATCGTCCAGAGAGATTACCTGAAAGCAAACCGTATTATTAACTATTTTGAGGCAAATCCCAAAAATAATCCGTTGGTATTGACTATATCGGCCATATTCAAATATTTCCTGAATCTACTGACTTATCATTATCAGAAAAAATCAACTCCGAATGTACAGGAGATTGCAAAACTATTGGGCATCCATCCTTTTTTCATGAAAGAATATACAGATGGAGCAAAAACATATAATGCAGTAAAATGTGCAGCTATTATTTCGTTATTGAGAGAATATGATATGAAATCAAAAGGTGCGGGAAATATAAATATTCCCGATGGTGAAATATTAAAAGAATTGACATATAAAATTATGCATTAATTTTTTGAGTCGGTACAGAAAAAACGCGCGTCTCTATTATAAGTTTTCTATACAGGTGTTATGAAGAAAATGAAAAAGGCATGAATAAGAAAAAAGTAATTTCGTCATCTTCCGAAATGGAGCGGAAAGCAGTATTTTTTGACCGCGATGGAACCATTAACTCGGATGAAGGTCATTATTATATTTATAAACCGGAAGATTTTGTATTTAACCCGGGTGTTATCGAAGGGATGAGACGGCTTCAGGCTGCCGGATTTATGCTTTTTGTGATTACCAACCAGGGGGGTGTTGCAAAAGGTATCTATACCAGAAAAGATGTGGAAAAAGTACATGCTTATATGTGTTCGGAACTGGCAAAACATGGGGTTACTATAGAAAAGATTTATTATTGCCCTCACCACGAAAGCATAAAGACATGCGTGTGCAGAAAACCCTCCCCTTTTCTGTTAAACTTGGCTATCGAAGAATTTCATATCAATAAAAAACAATCTTATATGATTGGCGACAGTCTCAAAGACGTAAAATGTGCAGAAGGAGCTGGTGTTAAAGCAATCAGGATCATTAAAAATCAAGATATCACCCCTGCCGTCGACAAGATTTTAAAAATACTGAGGCAAAAAGCGATTAATGTGGATCTGGATGAATATGTATTCTAACCGTTAACCTGTAACGAAGCAACGAACTTTGTATTCTCGTACACAGGTGTGAGATTAATATATCCTCCAACTATCTTATTGTTTTTATATACCAATGGATTACGATACTCTTTCTCCATATGTTTCCGGTATGCCTCCGGAGGATTGGGATAAAAATCTATAGAAAAAATTCCCTCCGCTTTTTCCTCTATTTTTTTACTTAGAAAATAAGCCAGTATCCCCATATTATACCTCAGATTTATTTCGATACAGGGATGCACTTTTAATGTTCCTTCCTGATTCCGGTATATCATCATATCAACTCCTAAGTATCCTTTATAATATGGAGATAGTAAATCCGACAACTTTTTAATGATGGTTGTTTTCAGATCATAAAAAGAGTTCTCGCCGATATGACCGACCAATCTATTTTCAATATGTTTCTGAGGTCCTACATAGTTTCCTTTATATTCTCCGTTCGCACCAATATAAAAAGCAGATAAGCCAATAAACTCAACCTGTTTTTTTCCATCCGAATAAAACTCCATAGCAAAATCGTATACCTTATCCAGCCGCACCTCTACCATTATATATCCTTGCCGGCGTAATACACCGTTTATCCACTCTTTTTCCTTAGAAGAAATACCGTTTCTCAGAAATAAAAGACCTTTACCCGACGAAGACCAGGGGGCTTTTACGATATAGTCACCTTCCATTACACGATTTTCAACATCGGTGATCGATTTACACACTTGCGGCAGAATCCGTGCTTCAATAGAAGGCAGTGCGGAAATAAGCATATTCAAACATTCCCGGGCTTTTTTACGACTGTATAGTTCTTTCCGCTGCAATGTCCACTCTTCCACACCTGGAAAATCACGAAACTGATGACATACCCTCGGACTCCATCCCCATGGTTCCACTTTTTTGATCCGTATATCGTCCAACTCCTCCATGGTAATCTCCCGGCACTCCCCCCTCAGAATATACTTCCTTTTTGCTATAAAGTCCGCACCAGCCAGCCTACTTGCTAATACACAATCGCCATTCGCAGCCATATACGCTGGCAACCATGATAATTCCGCCGCCATTAAAGCAATACTGGCCGGCGGCATATAATACTTCTGACCGCTTGCTATAGCCATTTCACAATCAGGATTAAAAATAAAAAGACGATCGGCCATAATACTATTTTAGATTTTCATCGGTTTGACTTAACCGATTGAAGAATAAACTTTTAGCAGAGTTTTTGAGATTCAGAGGTAACGAGTTAGTAACCGTGCGTATTTCAGCGTTTTGCGGTGCTATACTGTCAAATAACTCACGCCAAAAGTACGCAATATTTTTGAAACCAGACGCATATTTTTTCTCTTTCTTTATCCGATAAACACCTCTTCTATGGAAAGAATAAATAAGGCAAGGCTTTTATCGGAAATACTCTTTCGAGGTACGAGAAAGGAAGATTTCCGATAAAATTCATTTCAGCCTTAACGTTTTATTCTTGGAATATACCTTTGTGTTCGGATAAATAAAGGATTATTCCATTTGTTGAGGTTGGCTTGGGGAATATACTGTTTGATTCTTAAACTAAACTCTATATGTTGAACGAGAGAGTTCTGCACTGGTATAAGAAATAAAATCAATACCCTTCTATTATTTGTTGCAACTCTACTTTTCCCACTGCGTAAGTGTATACAAGCGCAACTTGCGAGTCGTCAATGTCAACTGTTACCATAGGTAAAATACTTCCGTCAGTCATTTTATATCCAAGGGGTGTTGTATAATTAAAAGGCTTTAACTTCCCTGTAAGCTTAAAAAGTTCGGGTATATTATCTCCCTGTACTACAAACAAATTCTTTCCAATTTCAAAGAATCCCCATATTCCCTTTCTATATACAAATTGTTTTTCCTTAGTTACATGAACAGAATATGAGAAATTACTATTTTGACATGATAGAAAAATATTTAAATACAATATATTATTCCCCTTGTTTTTAATATTTAAAGGATATGTTGTATTTCTCGATAAGCTGTCAATTTTTATTACGAATGACGTATCCTCAAGAACTAATTGCTGTAACTTGACTTTTTCTGTTTTCGTTACAACCTCATTTGTTTTAGTAGGCCTTTGAGCTTGTACTGCAACCAATGATATTAAAAATAATATTATAAATGTTACTACTCTCATTATTATTTTATCTAAGTCCAAAATTGTGTGGCTGAGTGGAAATACCGATTAAATTGATCCCCTTTCGCCGAAGCAAATTGCCCCCTTGAAGTTATTGGTCAAAAAGGATAAAAAAGTGTAGTCAAATTTGGATATAAAACAGTCATTATTTTACATCAAAATTTTTACAAATATAG
>JAVBLD010000007.1:0-123801 GCA_031553705.1 Marinifilaceae bacterium
CTTGAGGTTGTTGCGCTCATAACTCATCTTTACCGCATGCTCCTTGAACACCCGGTCATACTGTCTTTTTGTTCCCATTTTTCAAAGTTAAAATTATTATTCAACCTTAACTATTTGTGCGGGCTAAGTTAGGAACTCCAATTGCAAAATGTGAATGAAATAGGTCAGAAAGATGGAATTTCTTGTTTTAAAATTTCTGATATTGCTAAGCTTTTTATTGATGATAAAAAACTTAGGATGATTAGATTATTAAGTAATTTTAAATAATGAACAATTTGTAATTTTGCCCTGAGCAAAGCCAAATTTGTAATTTGGTAAATAGCAACAAAGAGCCTGGCGTCATGAACTGCCCCCTAAAATTCGGACACAAACATTAGGGGGCAGTTCACTATAGAAGAGTTACTTATTTAATTACGTGCAGTTCTTTGCCGATTTTGATAAAAGCGGCGATGGCCCGGTCGAGTTGTTCGCGGGTGTGGGCGGCGGAGAGCTGTATTCGGATACGTGCCTGGCCTTTGGGGACTACCGGGTAGTAGAAGCCGGTCACATAGATGTTCTCTGTTTGCAGTTTGGCGGCAAATTGCTGCGACAGTACGGCATCGTATAGCATTAAAGCACAGATGGCCGATTCGGACGGTTTCAGGTCGAAACCTGCGGCGGTCAATTGGGTTCTGAAATATTCGGCGTTGCTCATCACTTTATCTCTTAATTCGGTACTGGCCGACAACATGTCGAAAACAGCGATCGACGCTCCGCATATAGCCGGAGAAAGAGAGTTTGAGAACAGGTAAGGCCTGGAACGTTGACGCAGCATTTCGATGACCTCTTTTTTACCGGTGGTGTATCCTCCCAGCGCGCCTCCTAATGCTTTCCCGAGGGTACCGGTGATGATGTCCACGCGGTGCATTACGTTGTGGTGCTCAACCGAACCGCGTCCTGTTTTGCCGATAAATCCGGCGGCGTGGCTATCGTCTACCATAACCAGGGTATTATATTTTTCCGCCAGGTCGCAGATTTTATCCAATTTTGCGATATCGCCGTCCATTGAGAAAACGCCATCGGTAACGATGACACGGAAACGTTGTGCTTGGGATATTTTGAGTTGCTCTTCAAGTTCTTCCATATTGGCGTGTTTGTACCGGTAGCGGACAGCCTTGCACAAGCGAACTCCGTCGATGATCGAAGCGTGGTTCAGTTCGTCGGAGATGATTGCATCTTCCTGGTCGAACAGCGGTTCGAATACTCCACCGTTGGCATCAAAGCAGGCGGCGTATAATATGGCATCTTCGGTACCGAAGAATTTTGATATTTTTGCTTCGAGTTCTTTGTGGATATCCTGGGTTCCGCATATAAAACGTACGGACGACATACCATATCCCCGGGCATCGAGCGCTTTTTTAGCTCCTGCAATCACCTGCGGATGGGAGGAGAGGCCCAGATAGTTGTTGGCACAAAAGTTCAGTACCGTTTCACCCGTACTCAGTTTGATCTCGGCGTCTTGCGGCGTCACAATAAGTCTTTCGGTTTTATATAAACCGGCATCTTTGATTGACTGGATTTCAGCCTTCAAGTGGTCTTGAAATTTTCCGTACATACTGTATATTTTAAAGAGTTTAATATTTTTAAAAGGCAGAAATCTTCGGGAAAGGACCCTTGGTTTATGCCGTCTTTTTACGCGAAGCATTAATTTTAATGCGTTCAAAATTACGTATTCTTTGTTAAAACCCAATAAGAAGAATAGAATAAAAAAAGGCGGCATTATCATTTTTTAGTGGTAAACCGGATTGTTTTTTCCGGAATAATGTCTACTTTCGCGGTTAGAATATTTCTTCGGGGCAGGGTGTGATTCCCTACCGGCGGTGACAGTCCGCGACTCCTTTCAGGATTGAATCGGTGAAATTCCGGTACCGACGGTAATAGTCCGGATGTGAGAAGAGATGTGATAATAGATCGTATATATGACTCTATTGTGATATTTGGCGCCCCGGATAGTGAATATCCGGGGTTATTTTTTATAGGCTTATGGAGAATGCGGATCTGGAATATATAAAACGGGCAATGATGCTTGCCGAAAAAGGGAAAGGGTTTGTAAATCCGAATCCGTTGGTCGGAGCAATCATCGTAAAAGAGGGTCGGATTATCGGTGAAGGTTGGCACGAGCGCTACGGCGGCCTTCATGCGGAACGGAATGCTTTCGCCGCTTGCCGGGAGGATGTATGCGGGGCGACAATGTATGTGACGTTGGAACCTTGTTGCCATTACGGTAAGACACCGCCTTGCACCGATGCGATCATCGAACACGGGATAGCTCGGGTGGTGATCGGATTACCGGACCCGAATCCGCTGGTGGCCGGTAAGGGAATTGAAAGATTGAGGGCTGCCGGTATCGAGGTAGAAATAGGAGTGGCGGCGACGGTGCTTAGCGAACAGAACAGGGTGTTTTTGAAATATATTACGACGAAAATGCCCTGGGTGGTGATGAAGACGGCGATGACCCTCGACGGAAAGATCGCAACATATAGCGGCGATTCGAAATGGGTGACCGGCGAAGAGGCGCGCAACAGGGTGCAACGGATGAGAAGCGAATATATGGCGATCATGGTAGGAGCCGGTACGGTAGGGACGGACGATCCGATATTGAATTGCCGCTATCCCGGAACGGTGCGGCAACCGGTGAGAATTGTCGTAGCCAGCAGGGCGAAAGTGCGTCCGGACAGCCGGATAGTGAAGACAGCAAAGGAGTATCGTACTATTATTGCCCATACGTCACAAGCCGGGCGCGAAGATCTGGAAGAGTTGCAGGCAGCCGGCATAGAGGTGTTATTATGCCGTGAACGGGATGGACGGGTAGATATCGGGGATATGTTACGTGAGCTCGGAGGCAAAGGGATAGATTCGGTGTTGCTTGAAGGAGGGGGAGAGTTGAATTATGCTTTTATTTCAGGCGGATTTGTGGATGAGGTGTATGCGTTTATCGCACCGAAGATTGCCGGGGGAAAAGATGCTAAAACTCCGGTAGAGGGAGAGGGAATTGAACGGATGAATGATGCGGTAGTATTAATGGGCTTACAGGTTGAGAAGGTCGGGGAAGATATAATGGTCAACGGAAAAGTGGGAATGAGAGGAGAGATCGGTAAAACAGGGTAAAGAATTTAAAATCTTATATAGGGTGTTTACAGGAATAATAGAAGAGATCGGAAAGATCAGGAGTATCAGGCGGGGAAGTAAGAGTGTGATACTGGAGATAGAGGCGCGAAAGGCGCTGGAAGATACGAAGATCGGAGATAGTATTGCAACCAACGGAGTCTGCCTGACAGTGACTTCGTTCGGGAATGGCGTTTTTATTGCCGATGTGATGCCTGAAACCGTGCAGCGGAGTAATCTGGGAGAACTTCGTGCCGGTGATCCGGTGAATCTGGAACGCGCTCTACGGCTGAGCGATCGCCTGGGAGGGCATCTGGTAGCCGGACATATCGACGGAACGGGACGTATTGTCGGCAGGACAGAAGATGATAATGCGATCTGGATCACCGTGGGCGCTTCGCCGGAAATTCTTAAATATATTATGGAAAAAGGGTCGGTTGCGATTGACGGGGTGAGCTTAACGGTGGCATATATCGATGATAGTGTGTTTAAAGTATCGGTCATTCCTCATACACAAGGGCAGACTACATTAGTGAATAAACGATCCGGCGATCCGGTCAACATAGAGAACGATATGATCGTAAAATATGTGGAAAAATTGATGCATTATAGCCGGGAAAAAGAGGGATTCAATCTTGAGTTTTTACAGGCAAACGGGTTTTGATATGTTCGCTTTATAGCGGAAAGAAATAGTATAAAGGCAAATCATATAAATCGTGTTTTGAATTAAAGGAAAAAGAAATGGGAGAGATTATATTTAGTACGATAGAAGAAGCGATAGAGGATGTTAAAGCCGGGAAGATGATTGTAGTCGTGGACGATGAAGACCGTGAAAACGAAGGGGATTTATTGATGGCGGCGGAAAAGGTGACGCCGGAAGCGATCAATTTTATGGCAAAGCAAGCCGGCGGGTTGATTTGTATGCCGATCATCAAGGAGCGGTTGGATGAATTGGAGATCGATATGATGTGTTCGAACAGTACGGATAAGAAACAAACGGCTTTTACCGTTTCGATCGATGCGGAGGATTGTCATACCGGTATTTCGGCGTTTGAGCGGGCGCATACGATTCAGAGAGTGCTTGATCCGACGGCTCGTCCGGAGAATTTTACCCGCCCGGGGCATATTTTTCCGTTGATTGCCAGAAAATATGGAGTGTTGGAGCGGGCCGGACATACGGAAGCCGCTGTCGACCTGGCCCGGATGGCCGGGCTGTACCCGGCCGGAGTGATCTGTGAGATTATGAATGAGAACGGAACAATGGCGCGGGTACCGGATCTGGTCAAGTTTGGCAAGAAACACGGCATCAAAATCATAACCATTGCCGATTTGATCGATTATCGTCGCGGTACCGAGATATTGGTGGAGCGGGTGACCGAGGCGGAGATGCCCACCCGGTACGGATATTTCAAAGCATACGGTTATGTCAATAAAATAAACGGAGAGCACCATGTGGCGCTGGTAAAAGGGGATGTGGCCGATGGTGAGCCTGTGCTGTGCCGGGTACACTCGGAGTGCCTCACCGGAGATGCATTCGGTTCGTTGCGTTGCGATTGTGGGGATCAATTGGCAGAGGCCCTGAGACGGATTAATAAAAACGGACGGGGTGTATTGCTTTATCTGCGTCAGGAAGGGCGTGGAATAGGTTTGATTAATAAACTGAGGGCCTACCATTTGCAGGATGAAGGGATGGATACGGTGGAGGCCAATCTGGCCTTGGGGTTTAAAGCGGACTTACGGGATTATGGTATCGGTGCTGAGATTCTGGCCGATCTGGGAGTGAAAAAGATGTGCCTGATGACAAACAATCCGATGAAGATTAAAGGATTGAGTGGGTATGGTTTGGAGGTGGTGGGACGCGAACCGATAGAGATGATCTGTAATGAAAAGAATGAGTTCTATATGTATACCAAATACAAAAAAATGGGACATATATTGCATGTCAGGAATGATTGGAAAAAACAGAAATAATTAATAATGAACAATTAATAATTAATAATTAGCAATGAATATATTGGAAGGAAAATTATTAGCGGAAGGGCAACGGATCGGTATTGTTGCCGGGCGATTCAATGAATTTATTACCAGTAAGTTACTTGGAGGAGCCGTTGACGCATTCGTACGTCACGGTGGGGATCAGGCTTCGATTGATGTGGCTTGGGTACCGGGAGCGTTTGAGATACCATTGGTGGCCAAAAAAATGGTAGAAAGCAAGAGATATGACGCGGTGGTTTGTCTGGGTGCTGTGATCCGTGGGGCTACTCCACATTTTGACATGGTGGCGAATGAGACAACCAAAGGGGTTGCCAATGTCGGATTACAGACCGGACAGCCGGTTGTATTCGGGATTCTGACCACCGATACAATAGAGCAGGCTGTGGAAAGAGCCGGAACAAAAGCCGGAAACAAAGGTTTCGAAGCGATGGTTACGGCCATTGAAATGGTTAACCTGCTGAAACAGATTTAGTAAGTGCGAAATAAAACCGCTCAAAAACGATTACTGAAAATAGCGAAGCCGTGGTAAACAATTGATTTACTGCGACTTCTTTTTTGCTATTGGGAGAGAACGTATTTACACTACCTCGCGGTTTACGAGCATCATGATATGGTCGCGCAGGCTTTCGCCCTCTTTTAAGCCTAATTTGGTGCGCAGGCGGCTGCGCCGGGCCGTTACCGACGAGAGGGCTTTCGAAGTGATGTGCGCAATTTCGCCCGCCGTTAGCCCCTCGGCAATGTGGCAGCACAGTTGCAGGTCTTTGTCCGTCAGGCCGGAATGCGTTTTGCGTATCGCCTGCTTTACGGTTTCCTCCTTCACGATAACGTCTTTCACCCGGTCGATCAGCGCTGTGCTGACCTTCCTTTCCGAACGTTCCAGCAGTTCGGTTGCTTTCTGGCGCGTCATTTTCCCTTTGGTGATCAACTCCAATTCTTTGGGCGTCACATTGAAAAAACGGGAAATCACGGCATTCTGCTCCGCGACCCGCTCCCTTGTGTAGTCGGCATGCCGCCAGGCATTCATCAGGATACGTTGCAAAACAGCTATTCCGGCCAACAGGAAGGTCAGGGAAACGAACATGTTCGCCAGCGCTTCGTTTCCTGATACAAACGCCCCGATGCCGTAGATGAGCATACAAATCCCGGCCAGCAGAAACGGCAACGGTTTCCATGTGGTCATCCCTGCCGCGATGACTGGTACAATCATTATACACGCCGAGGCCATCAATACGATGCCCGTATCCGGCCCCGGTGCGGCGATCTGCATCACCATATCGGTACATTGCGCGGCGCTGATAGCGAGCGCCTGCATCACCAGTGCCCGGTTGTCGTCGATCAGGCCGCGCCGGAACAGCAGGTAAGCCAGCAGCAGCAGTAGATCGGATGCTATATATACACAGAACAGCGGCCAGTGTTCCACCCGGGGAAAAACCACGATCTCGATAGCCAGCCCCAACAGGAAAAAGGCGGCAATCAGCTTTAGCAGAATCACCCTCAGCTCTTTTTCGGTCGGAATGCCTTTTGGTGTAAAGGCTTGTTTTATAAGTAAATGACTATTGTGCAGCAAAATGCAGTATATAAGATTTTCAACAAAGTTACAAAATGCAGCAAAATGCAGCATATAAAACTTAATATTTTTTTTGCCGGGAGCAAAAAAACTCTATAAATTTGTTGGAATGTTTGATGTTTTATATGAAATTTAACTGATTTTTAAGTACATAATATGAAATCCATGAAAAGAACACTATCAACGGGACTCGTGCTGCTATTGATCGCCCTGTGTGGTTATGCGCAATCTTCCCGTACGGCGGCTCCGCAGCAGGAGACCGTCGTATTCCGCTTTGTTTCGCAGCAGGATATGTTTTATATTCCCTGGGGTGGCAACGGCGGGCAACTGCAACGGCTCTGCGAGCTGGTGGATCGGTACAAATCCGAGATCGAAAGCGGGCGACTGCCGCTCTATGTGGACGGCTACTGCGCCTCTTTCAATGACGCGAAGGAAAATTTCAAAACCGCCGTGGTGCGCTCCAATCGTGTGAAGTCGGAACTGATTACCAACAAAGGGTTGAAAGAAGAACACTTCGTTACTAAAAACCACACTTTGGCCTATGAGGGCATGAAAGACGTGGTGACGGTAACGCTCCGTATCCCCGTGGCAAAAGAGGAACTCCAAACGGTAAAGGAACAGCCTGGGGAAATGCCAAAACGGGAGCCGGTGAAGGAAGAACCCAAACAGGAGCCGAAGGTACAACCGCAGCCTGCCGTCGAGCGGCCCGAGCCTGTGGAAACCTTTCTCGTTCCGGTTGCCGACCCGTTCAGTGGCTTTTACCTGCGCACCAACCTGTTGTACGACGCTTTCCTGCTGCCGGCGTTGGGCGTGGAGTGGCGCATCACCCCCGCCTGGGGTATTAAGGTGGACGGCAGTTTCAGCTATTGGGGCGACGAAACGGACAATGTGCAGAAAATGTGGTTCGCCAGTCCCGAAGTGCGCCGCTATATGGGCGAATCCAAGCGCTTCTATCTCGGGCTGGGCGGTAACGCCGGCAAGTATAATGTCTATGGCTATCCGCTGGGCAAACTTCTTTCCGATGATACGGGCTATCAAGGCAAACTTTACGGCGGCGGGCTTACCGTGGGCTACCAACTTCCGCTGAACCGCTGCCTGTCGCTTGATTTCAACTTCGGACTGGGATATACCCGTTTCGAGTACGACATCTTCAACATGGTCGACGGGGTACGGGTGTATAATGAGAAGAACCGGACGGAGAACTTCTGGGGGCCTACTCAGGCCGGGATCACGCTGGTGTGGAAGATTGTAAAATAATAAAAAGGAAACGATATGAAGAAATATACATTCATACTGATACTGGCGGGCCTGACCTCGTGCAACGTCAATGACCCGATCTACGATACGCCGCACCCGGAGCAGGGCAAGATCACCTTTGCAATGGACTTTTCACAGCGCACGGACGGGATTGCGGTTCCGGCCAACGTGACGGCGAAAGTAGGGCAGCACAGCGCAACCCTTGCCACAGGCGCGGCGATAGCCTTCCCCAACCTGATCGATCCCGGAACATACCATATTAATCTCTATAATACGGCCGGGAAAATCACCGTCAGCGGTACGACGGTGAGCATTGCCGTGACGGGCGGTGTGGCCGACCCGCAGCCGGGCTGGCTGTTTACGTGGGCTGCCGACAGGCAGATCGAAAAGGACAGGGATTACGATATTTCCGCCGTGATGCAGCAGCAGGTACGCCAACTGACGCTGGTGATCGAACCTACGGGCGGCGCAATCGACAAGATCGCCTCGGTCGATGCCACACTGACGGGTGTTGCCTCGCAGCTCAACATCGATGACAATACGCACTCAGCCTCTATGAGCGTGAAACCCATATTCACGAAGCAACCGGACGGCAAATACGCCGCTACGGTGCGTCTTCTGGGCATAGCGGGCACGGAGCAAAAACTTTCCGTTACAATGACTTTTACGGGCGGCAACCTGCAATCTGTGAGCGAAACCCACGACCTGACCACGCTGCTGTCCGGTTTCAACGACGACAAGAAAATCCCGCTCACACTGGGCGGTAAAGTGGTGGAAACGCCCACCGGGGCGGGCTTTACGGCCACCATCACCGATTGGGAGAAAGTAACCGGTACAGCCATAGCCGAATAATATAAGAACTTTAAAAGAAATAGATATGAAAATTACGATTAAGCGAGGACAAAGACAAATTTGTTTGGGTTTGTCGAGCGTGAGTAATTTGCGCGACGCAGGAGTGAAACGAAAATTCATCACATTACTACTGGCTGCCGGGGCGGTGTTCCTGCTTGCTTCGTGCAACAAGGAGGAATTGGACGGCAATGGCCAAAAGGGTATAGGGGGCGGCGATATCCGTTTCGAGATCAGTATCGGCACGTCCGGCGGCACCCCGCAACTGCGGTCGGTCACTTATGCTGATTTCAGCGCCGAATTTGAGGACGGCGACCAGATAGGGTTATTTGCCGTGAAACATGCCTCGGGCAGCGTCGCTGCGTTGACTGCAAGCGATAACTATCTCCACAACGTGAAACTGACTTACAATAAGGCGGAAAACAAATGGAATACCGATGCCGGCGTAAACCTCTACTGGCCGGGCAGCGGCGACCAACTCGACTTTTACGCCTATTATCCCTATGACGCCGCAGCGACCAATCCCACTGCTATCATCTTCGACGTGCAGACCGACCAGAGCACGGCTGCCAATTACGGCGACAGCGACCTGATGACGGCACGGGCGGCCAATACGGCAAAGACGACCAACGCCGTTCAGCTGATCTTCTCCCACGCCCTGGCGCTGGTACAGGTGGAAGTACCTGCCGGGACGATGAAGGGCGGCGGCCCCCGCGAAACGCTTGGAGTAATGCTGAACGGAGTGAAGGCGGCGGCAACGGTGAATCTCGGCGTGGCCGCGGGTGACGAAGTTACCCTTGCGGCTACGGGCAACATTCCCGTAACCGTGAAGATGCTGCGGGTAGAAACCGACCTGACGGCGACCACCTACACCTATCGCGCCCTGGTTCCGGCGCAAACAATTGCCGACGACAGCCGCCTGTTTCTGCTCTCGCAGGACGGCTATAATCTCATGGGCAGTAAAACCGCCGCGCTGACGCTCTCGGCGGGCAAGGCGGAAAAACGGCGGGAAACCCTGCCATCCACCCTGCTGTACCGCGAATTGATCCCTGCCGGGACATTTCAGATGGGCAGCCCGGTAACGGAGCCGAACAGATATGTAAATCTTTATGATGATCTTACCAACGAAACCCAACACCGGGTGACGCTGACCAAAGGTTTCTATATGAGCAAATACGAGATTACCAATGCGCAGTATGCGGCATTTCTGAATGCCAAAGGCATAGGCAGTAATCCCGTATATAACGGAAACACATTGATTGATCGAAGGTATTCCCGGTTAACGCACGACGGTACAAACTGGAAAGTTTCATCGGGTTATGAAGACGACCCGGTAGTTGGTGTAACCTGGTACGGTGCCGATGAGTTTGCCCGCTGGGTGGGTGGCTCTTTGCCTACCGAGGCCCAATGGGAGTACGCCTGCCGGGGTGATAAGGGTACAGCTCCGTTCGGGGTAGGCGACGGAACGAAACTCTACGCCGACATGGTGAATTTTAACGGAACATACCCTTACGAATTACCCGGCGGGCAGATCGACAATTATCAGGGCGGAATACCTCCGAATACTTATTTGGGAAAAACGGCAAAAGTGGGCTCTTACCTGCCAAACAGTTATGGGTTGTACGATATGCACGGGAATGTTTTTGAATGGTGTTCTGACTGGTATTATTACACTTACGGATTAACCGTTGAGGAATTGGCTGGCACAGTTACCGATCCCACCGGCCCTGCTTCGGGCGTCAGCCGCGTGCTTCGCGGCGGCAGTTGGCTCGACCTCGCGCAGAGCTGCCGTTCGGCCTCCCGGATCAGCGACTATCCCGGCTTCGCCAGCAGCAGCTTCGGGTTCCGTGTGGTGTTTGTCCCCTAGTTCGCCAGTCTTGAGCTAAAAGAAAAACGAGGCTGTCAAAAGCGCAGGGAGGGACGACCGGAGCAAAGAGCAGCCGAGAAGAAATATAATACCGCCTTTGGCGGTCTGATTTTGATTTTTTGTTAAATAATATATAAAATAAGGTATATGCAAATACAAATCTTCAACATACCGCTTACCGATGCGGGTGAACTGCTGGTCGAGATGAACCGTTTTCTGGCGGGGCATAAAGTGCTGGAAGTGGAACAACGTTTTTTCCAGAACGAAAAGGGCGGGTATTGGAGTTTTTGTATCAGGCATATAAACGGAGCGGTGCCCGGAGGTTTCGTTCCGGGTGGCGGCAAAGGCAAGGTCGATTACCGTCAGGTGTTGCCCGAAAACGAATTTGCCGTGTTTTCGCGCCTGCGTGAAATACGCAAGGCGCTGGCCGCGGACGACGGCGTACCAGCCTATGCGGTGTTCACCGACGAAGAACTGGCTGGCATTGCCCGCCTGGGAGAACCGACCGAGAAAATAATGGCCTCCGTTCCCGGCATCGGCGAAAAGAAAATGGCCCGCTATGGGAAACAGATGATTGAGATATACCAGCAAAAACAACCGGATCATGAAACGTGAAGGATACCTGATGGAACGGATTGCCGACCCGGACAACCTGCGGCTGGCTTTCTGGAAAGCGCGGAAAGGCAAGGAAGGCATTGGTGAAGCGGAAGCGTTCCGGCGTTCGCTCGACACCAACCTGTCGGAACTCCGGGAAGAATTGCTGCGGGGCGAGGTACGGACGGGAGAGTATTTCTACTTCCGCATCTTTGACCCCAAGGAACGGCTGATCTGTGCCGCTTCGTTCCGCGAGCGGGTGCTGCATCATGCCCTGATGAATGTGTGCCACCCCGTATTCGAGCGGTTCCAGATTCACGACAGCTACGCCACGCGCCCCGGCAAGGGACAGTATGCTGCGCTCGACAAAGCCCGCACCCATGCCCGCCGTTACCACTGGTTTTGCAAGCTGGACGTGCGCAAGTTTTTCGATAATATCGACCACGAAACGCTTTACTCCAAGCTATGCCGGTTGTTCAAAGACCCGGCGTTGCTGGCGGTTTTCCGCAATATTATCGACAGTTATTGCACTGCACTTGGCAAAGGACTTCCTATCGGTAACCTGACGAGCCAGTATTTCGCAAATTTCTACCTGGGCTATGCCGACCATTACGTAAAAGAGGTTTTACGCGCTCCGGTATATATCCGCTACATGGACGATATGGTGTTGTGGAGCGATGACAAAACGGAATTGCTACACGCTTCGCTGGAATTGGAACGCTACATTGGCCGGGTGCTGCACATGCCGCTTAAACCGGCATGCACCAACGCTTCGGATAAAGGACTACCCTTTCTGGGTTATGTGCTTTTCCCCGGCGAAGTGAGGCTGAACAAACACAGCAAAAAACGTTTCGTGTGCAAGATGCGGATATACGATGCGAAATTAAACGCGGGCGAATGGACGCAGAAAGAATATGCCCGTCATGCGGAGCCGCTGGCGGCTTTTACCCGCTATGCCGGGACGTCTGGTTTCCGGCGTTCACGGCTGGCGCTTACGGAAGCAGGCTATAAACGGGCGACAACCGCGTGTTTCGCGGCGGCAGTTGGAACAACAACGCGCAGAACTGCCGTTCGGCCTACCGGAACAACAACAATCCCGGCAACGCCAACAACAACATCGGGTTCCGTATGGTGTTTGTCCCATAGCTCAGGGCGTCCGGAGGATACCGGATACGGTGAACCGGCCTGCTCCCGAACCTTCCTTACGGGAGGTTGAATAAGCGGCAAACATCTTCCTGCCGGTAGCAACGGTCGAACGCCGGAAGATTTTCAACGATAACAGTAAAAACAATATAGGAATTGAAAAGAGAAAATAAACAATAAACAATAAAAACGAGAACGATATGGCAACAAAACGATTATCAGATATCTTTCCGCTGCGGTGGTTGCCGCAGGCGATGGTGCTTGCGGGTGCGGCGCTTCTGGGCGTGGGCTGCTCGCAAGACGAGGGCTTTGCGGACGGCGGCTGCCGCGTGGCCGTGGTTTTCAACACCTCGCTGGCGGGGCAAACGGCGGGGCCCTTAACCAAAGCAGCCGGAACAGCATGGGATACGGGCGATGAGGTCGGCATCTTCATGCTTACGGCGGGCGGAACGCTGCCCGGCAATATCGTGGATGCGGGTACGGCGGCTGCGGCCGACAACCGCCTCTATACCGCCGACGCTTCGGGCGTCCTTTCGCCCCCGGCGGGCAACCCGATCTACTACCCGCAGTCGGGCAACGTGGACTTTATCGCCTACTATCCCCACCGTACCGCCCCCGGCACAAACCCTTATATATATAAGGTGGACGTGAGCGACCAGTCCGACCCGGCGGCCATCGACCTGCTCTACGCGAAAAAGCCGGGCGTAGCCAAAAGCCAAACGGCGGTGCCGCTCGTTTTCGAGCATCAGTTGAGCAAGCTGACGATCGGCGTGGCGAAAGGCACGGGCATGGCCTCCGTGGATTTCACCACCATGACGGTGAGCATCGGCGGGATGCCCGTGACGGCGGATTTCGATCTGAATGGCGGCGCAACCCCGCTTACCGTGACCGGCGGTCCCGCAGCTTTCGTACCCCGCATAGTGACGGCGGGCTCGCTGTATGACGCCATCCTCGTCCCGCAGACGGCGAATGCCTACGCTTCCCGCACGGTGGTCTTCACCGTGGGCGGCGCGCCCTACACCTGGGCAATTCCCGCCGCCACGGCTTTCGAGGGCGGCAGCCACCATACCTACACCGTGACGGTCAACAAAACGGGCCTCACCGTTTCGACCGGCGATATTACCGACTGGACGGGCACGACCGACCAGCCCACCGGGGGCGATGCCGAGCAAATCCTCCGGGGCATCCCTGCGGTCTGGATCCCTGCCGGGACATTCCTGATGGGTGCTACGGACACGGAGGGAGGAAATGACTGGGAGAAACCGCAACACCGGGTGCGGCTGACCAAAGGTTTCTATATGAGTAAGTGCGAGATTACAAATGCGCAGTATGCGGCGTTTCTGAATGCGACGGGAGTACAAGGCGTCTCGGTGAGTAGTTTTTACACTGGCAGTGTACAAGGGAATAAGTTGATTGAAACAAGTGAAGGTGGCTCTGACTGGGGCTTGCATTGGGACGGAACAAACAGCAAATGGGTTCCTGTGGTCAATTATGAAAACCACCCCGTGATTTATGTTACGTGGTACGGGGCCAAGGCTTATGCTGATTGGGTCGGAGGTTCCTTGCCTACGGAGGCGCAGTGGGAATATGCGTGCCGTGCAGGGACGACTACCGCCCACTCGTTTGAGGCAGGCAATATCGGTGATTATGTCTGGTATTATGATAACAGTAGTGGCAAAACCTATCCGGTTGGGGAAAAGAAGCCCAATCCGCGGGGTTTATACGATATGCATGGTAACGTTTGGGAGTGGTGTAGTGATTGGTATGGAAGTTATCCGTCAACAGAGGTTACCGATCCCACCGGCCCTGCTTCGGGCGGCGGCCGCGTGTTTCGCGGCGGCAGTTGGTTCAGCTACGCGCAGTTCTGCCGTTCGGCCTACCGGAGCTTCATCAATCCCGGCTACGCCTTCGACTTCATCGGGTTCCGTATGGTGTTTGTCCCTTAGTTCATCTGCCCTGAGCTAAAAGAGAATACGAGACTGCCGAAGGCGCAGGGAGGGACGACCGGAGCAAAGGGTGGCCGAGTGAAAGAAAACCAAATGCCGCCTTATTAAATTTTAATCCGGTCATTGAATTATTAATTCAATGACCGGATTAAAATTACTTTTCACTTTCCATTTTAACCCGTTTAGTTTTCTCCGAAAACGGTAGCCCAATCTTTTTGCATATCTACGATATGCCATTTATGTTTCCAGGCAGCTTTCAGGGAGGCTGTATCCGGTTCGGTATAGAAGAATTCGCGTATGGAGTCGGTATGGTTGACTAATAGTTGAAAGGAGAGGTATTTGTTAAACTGGGAGTATTTCAGCATTGCAATATCCCCGCTGCTTCGTTCATTACCACAGGCGAATACCGGTCTTTTCCCGATATGTAACTGAATGCCTGCCGGTTTGGTTTCTCCGTCGTTTATACGCCACATCTCCTTGGTGCGGAATATTTCGCCCGACTGGTCTATAAAGGTATATTTCATTGCGCTGCCGATAACCTGCTCTTTCGGAATACCATATAGGGTGGGTGCTACGACCCTGACAAAATCAATATCGCCACCGGTGCAGATAAATGTTTTAAAGCCATTATTGCGCAAGTACCGTAATAATTCTACCTGAGGTTTATAAGCAATATTTTTAATGGACAGATTGTATTTGGGATATACCATCTGTGCCATAAATTCGGCAACTTCCGCTTCAAACTCCCCTTCCAGCATATCGCTTGAGGTTACGACAATCAATTCGGCAAGTGTTTTTAATCCTCCTTTTTCAAAATAGGCGTGATCTTTTTCGACAACTGCTTTGAAAGGCTGGACTTTGGCTAATTCGGGTTTTTCTTTCAACATCCTGGCAATGCGGTATTTTATAAATTCGCCCTGTATCAGCGGTTGCTCCGGCCATAAGGTTCCGTCATTGTCGAATACGGCAATCCGGTCTTCTACCGGTATAAAGTTAAGGGATGCCGTATCGGTGATTCTTGCTATATAGGTAGTGATGGCCTTTTTCAGTTCGCCGTTATTCCAGGAAGGAAGAGGGTCGGAGGTGCTTGTGGAATTTTGTTTCTTACTTTTTTCCTTGCTGCAGGAAGACGAGGCGGCAAGGAAGAGGGATAGTGTTAATATTAACAACGTGTAACGGATTGTTTTTGTTTTCATATTCAGTTATTTTAGGGGAGGTAGTGTGGTTGCAATGAGAAAATCATCTATTTTACACTTAACCTCGTTGTTTATTTCTTTTTCAGGCCACTTATTTGCTCTCTGTTGATCTTTTTATTATCATCGAACTTATTATTTATCACAATGTTACGATATTCGCCTGCGAATTGTTTTATTTTTTCCGTATTGATAGGTTTTTTTCCGTCAAAAAACATGGATAACTGGTCGTTTATCTCATTTGGCCGGCCTTTTTTTTCAAAGGATGCCCGGATGGATGCGGAGGGTTTGTTCCGGAAATTGTCCCACCAGCAATAAAGTTTTTGTATAAAAACTTTTGCAGAGTCGCGTGAGCGCATAAATTTTCTGAAATAATAGGACTCACTGGCCAAATAGGCTTGCCTGTGTTTTTTCCATACGCGAATAATTTTTCTTCCGCCCGGTATCAGAAGATACAACAGGCAGATAATGACCAGGCAAACTCCGGCAAAGGAGTACCATCGCATTCCAAGGATAAGCAGGGGACCTTTTTCTTGTGCGGGCGCTACGCTGCTTTTTGCAGTAGCTGCGAGGCTGTCTTTGAGCGTTGTCAGGATACCCAGGTCCGGATTTTCGGCTACCTGTATCTGTTCTTCGGCGATGGAACGGCTGTAAGTTTTCATGTCGTAGGGATTCCAATAGGTAATTTTAATGGCCGGAATGGTGAAATTTCCCGCTTTTTCCAGCAGGTATATCATCGACTGGGTGCTGCGCCCGCTGGCATCACCACCGTTTCTTGTGTCGGTCAAAGAGGCCGTTTGGGGATACATACTCGCCCATTTCACTTTTTCCTGTCCGAATATCTCCGGGATAAACTGGGGAAGCGTTCCCTGGGCATCGACCGTGATTGTACGTTTCAGTACATCGCCTACTTTGAGTTCTTTCAGGGCGGGGGTCCATGACTCGTGTACCGTTACATTTCCGGCAACAAACCATGCCCCTTCTTTTTTCAAATTGTCCGGTACGTCACGTACGGTAAATCGTTGTTCCTTTGTGTGCAATGTGATCTTTTGAGGGGTAGCGCTTCCTTCGGGCGGACTTTGTGCCGTTATTTCCAGGGAAGGGACAGTAAATTCGCCTGCGGCATACGGAAAGACAAGATAATAAGATTGCACTCCCGGGTACTGTTTTCCCCCAGTATTGAACATTCCCGGCTGTGTTTTGCCGGAAGGTACGATAAATGCGTTCGGAATCTGCAGATTGTCGAAGACCAGCGGAGCTGTAAACCATGTTGTAGTATATACCGTGATGGTTACCCGGAACGGCTGTTGTATATAAACCGATTTTCTGTTCAGTTCGATATTGACAAATACGTTTGCGTCAGCCGGATTGCTGAGAGCTAACAGGAGGAGCGGGATGATGCTTTTGCCGGTCAGAAACCTATTTAATAGTCTGGGGTAACACATCGTATTCGGTTTTAAGTTTATTATTTTTTTGTCACCATGTCTCTTTACCTTGATTGACATGCGGATAGTAACGCTGTTTCTGTATTTCAAACCGGCGGTGCAAAAACTCTCCCGGATCGGCATTTGTTTTTTGCATCAGTATTTTGGTTTCCATCGGTATCTGCGGATCTATTTTAAAATCCTTCGGTGGAAATTTTTGTTCTTTTGCCCGGCGAATATCGCTTTCTACTTCCTCAGACAGTCGGTCGCCATGAGTCGGGAGTTTTTTTACTTCGGTGTCGTCCGATAGTTTTTCGTCCTCATTGGAAGGTTTCCGCTCTTTTAGTTTTTCTTTCTGGTTATGGGCCAATATACTATCTATCGGATTCCCGGAGGGAAGAAAACGCATGACGTTTTTAGCCTGATCCTTTATCCGTGCAACGGCATCTATGTTTTTTTCCGCCTCATTTTTTAATGATGCATCCATCGAAGCCACTTGCCGGAAAGCCTGTATCGCGTCGTCATAGTATCCCGATTTGGCAAGGGCAAGACCGTAGTTATACTTTCCTGCGGCGGTGGAGTCGGCGGCAAAGAGGGTAGCCGCGGATTGGTAATCCCCGGCTTTGAAGTAGGCTGCAGCCTTGTGCATGTTGTCCTGAAACGACTCGATGGCTTTTTCGTAGTTCCCTTTTTTATACCACCACTCCCCCTGGTAGTCCTTGGTATACCACCAGTCAGGATGTTTTCCGTCTACGCTACAGGAGAAAAATGTTGCCGTTACCAGCGGCATCCAGCACCATTGTATAACCCAGCCTTTCCGGAACCAGAACAAGGCAATCAGTACGGCAGGAATCAGCAATAGCCAGCCCATATCATCCCACTCTTTCGTATCTTCTTTTTTGTCTTTCTCAAATATCAGGTTTTCGCTGATTCGTCCGGCGATGCTCTCGACATCCGATTTATCGAGCGTAATAGTGGTGATTCGGATTTTTTCGTTTTGTTGCAGGTTATTTATCGCTGCCGGGGACGGTTTGGAGATCACTCCGTTTACGCCCGGTACCGGGGCGCCATTGGGCGTTGAGAACAGCAGAATTTCAAGCCGGTGTATTGAATTATTTATAAAATTACTCAGCAGGGCAGCCTGGTGATCATCAATGACGTCGGTGATCACCAATATGGTACTCGGAGCTTCTATCCGGTTCATCATCGTGTCGATCATTTCGACAGCCAACCCGACATCTGTTCCTTGTACCGGCATTTCCCAATTGTATAGGCTGGCGACATGGTATTTTATCAGTTTGTAGTCGTTTGTAAACGGAAGTACGGGATGGGGTGTCCCGGCAAATACCAGCAGGCCTGCACGTACACGGGGATTGGCCTCCAGGAAGTCGGTAATTTTCAGCTTTGCACGCTCCAGGCGTGAGGGTTGTATATCGGTGCATAGCATCGATTTGGATAGATCGAGCGCAATCATCACTACTGCCGGAATTTTTTCTCCCGGAACATCTCTTTTTTTCCAGGTCGGTCCGGCCAGCGCGAGAATCATCAGACTCGATCCGACGGTCATCAGGATCAGAGGCAGCAGGATCGCTCGCGGATTGCCTTTACTGAACATAAACGGACGCAAAGCCGGAGTGATGACGTTTTTCCATTTTTTCTTTTCGCGATTGCTCAGGAGCAACATAATCACGATAACGGTCAAAGGAATGAACAGCCATAACGCCCATGTCCGCAGGAAATGAAACATGTACCAGTCGATCGTTGCGATAGAATGCAACATCTCTTTTATCGTATCTGTAATCCCTGTCAATGACATAGTTCTTAATTCATATTATTACCGTTGAGGTAGTGATGATCCAATAAGTTTGAACAGGCCTTCCGCCAGGTAGAACAGTAAAACCAATGCGATCGTGGCCCCCAGTGGGTACATATAAAGCAGGATAACCGGCTTGTAGCTCTCTTCCTCATACACTACCGGTTGCAGGGTATTGAGTTCTGCATATACCTGTTGCATCTCTTGCTGGCTGTCGGCGCGAAAATACTTCCCTCCGGTGGTCCTGGCAATTTGGGTCAATAATTTTTCGTCGATGGCATACCCTCCGGTTGTGGCATTTCCGATGCCGAGGGTATATATCCTGATGCTGTCGTGTTTGGCAGCGGCGGCAGCATCGAGCGGCAGGATATCGGTGCCCCCGTCCACTCCGTCGGTCATCAGGAGCATTACCCGTTGTTTGATGGTATCTTCCCGGAATATTTTAATCCCGAACGCGATCGCTTCGCCGATACTGGTCATCTGTCCGGCCATTCCAACCTCTGTCTGATCAAGCAGCCAGGTGATGGCCTCCAGATCGGTCGTGAGCGGAGCCTGTAAATAGGCATGAGTGGCAAACATCTCAAGCCCGATCTGATCGCTTTTCCGCTCTTTGACAAAATCTTTCATCAGGTATTTTACTGCGTTCCACCGGCTCGTCCGTTCTCCGTTTATCATCCAGTCGGTTTGCGCCATGCTGAAAGAGATGTCTGCCGCAATCAGGAAGCTGCGCACGGTGCGGGTTTTCTTTCCCGGTTGCCCGACCAATTGAGGAGAGGATAGTGCTGCCAGCAGGCCGATCCAGCATAGGCCCGATACAATCCAGGCGAAGAGGTTTTTGTGTGAGATCCACGCACTGCGCTTCGGATGTTGATTGGATACATGGGCTGCCCGTCGAAAAAACGGAGCGAGCAGTGCCGACCGTCTTTTATGTAAAGCGGGTAAAAGCCAATAGATCAGGATAGGTAAAGGTAAAAGCAGTAGTACCCACTTGTGCGCGATCTCAAAATGCATATTATGGGTTATCTCGGAGAACATACTTGTGATTTTTTATCCAACTTTTGATTTTCGAGACAAATAGAGTCGTTGATTTTTCATTCAGTAAGAGTTCCGGGTCATAAAGTGCGGCAAGTGTATGTTCGTCCTGTTTATCGAATAGCTCCGGTTTACAGGTGCGGTTCAAAAAGTCGATCCATTCGTTGTCTCTTAAATCCGCAACCTTCTCCCGCCCGTAACGTTGCATCGAAATCTGTTTGGCAAGCATATTGGCCGCATAAACCAGTTCCGGATAGGCTTTTGAATCCGATAGCCGTTTCTCTTCGGCTTTCAGCCATTGCAATGCTTTGTGGCGATAACGGTTTTTACGGTGATAATGAATAAGAAGCAGGGCTATAAAGAGTAAGAATATAAAAAATATTCCGCTGACGATATACCAACCCCATGTGTCGATTGTAAACGGGATAGAAGCGGGTTCAATCAGGGGGCTTAAAGCCGGAATGGTGTCGTTCATATTCTTAAGTTTTTATATTTTCTGTCATCGAATACCGGTAAACGGAACATTGGATATTTATGTCCGGCGTTCGACGTTTACCTGTAAGTTTTTTCCTAGTTTTTGCATGACCTGTTCTTCTACCGGTTGGACGGTATTCATTACGGAAACAGGTATTCGATAGTGCCTTAGCTCTTCTGTTAATGCCGTCATATCTTGTTTATAATCCTCGGCATATTTTTTACCCCAGCCCTCTTTTTGGTTATTCCAGGTGATTTGCCTGTTTCCGTCGGTCAATACGATTTTTCCGTCAGGAAGCCTGCTATCCATAGAATCTTCGATATGGACGAAAATAACGTCGTTATGAAAAGCCATATTGCGTAGATAATGCT
Organism: Marinifilaceae bacterium; assembly: GCA_031553705.1. GTDB lineage: Bacteria > Bacteroidota > Bacteroidia > Bacteroidales > Marinifilaceae > JAVBLD01. The sequence continues at coordinate 20,671 of JAVBLD010000007.1, forward strand.
TGCTATCATCATTCAGCAGGGTGATGTCGCTGATAATGGTCACGACATAATCGTGGGTAATCGAGGAGCGTACGCGTTGCAGCATCTCATTCAGCAGGTCGGGATCCGGTTTCAGTATCCTGCGCAGCGGCAGTGCTTTGTTCCGTTCCACCAGTAATTGCAGGAAATGCTGTACCAGCGATTTGCTTCGTTTAGGCGAAATATAGTCGTGCCCCTCTTCGTTAAAAATCAATCCGCCGAAGCGGTCGCCCCGCTTGATGGTGTGAAAAGCAGCGAGCGCCGCAACGTGTGCGGCAGTCACCGATTTTACATAACGTTCCGAACCGAAGAACATGTTTGTACTTTGATCCAGTAAAGTAAAGGTAGGACGTTCTTTTTCTTCGTTAAAGACTTTGGAATGAGTGGTATTGGTGCGTGCTGTGACCCTCCAGTCTATATTACGTACATCGTCTCCCGGAACATATTGGCGCACCTCCTCAAAATCGAGTCCCCGTCCGCGCATCCTCGCCGCATGGCGGCCTGCCAGAATCGAATATTTCGGATGATCGGGCAGGATGTGTTTTGTTTGTACCAGATACTCAAAACGCATCAGGTCGTCGAGCGAAGTTACAATCTCCGGAGGATAATTGGTATTTTTCATAGGAGCAGCCAAATAGTAAAACAATAGATAATCTATATCTTGTTTTATGTAACGGAGACATTTTTCAGTATCGTATCGATTACTGCGTTTGCATTCACATTGTCGGCGTTTGCTTCATAGCTTAATATCAACCGGTGGCGCAGTACGTCGTGTACAATGAAACGGGTGTCGTCGGGTGTAACGTTTTTACGGCCGTCCAACCAAGCCACGACGCGCGAACATTTGTCCAGGGCGATAGTTCCCCGGGGGCTTGCGCCATAATTGATCCAGCGTGCCAGGTCTTTATTGAATTTGTCGGGATAGCGTGTTGCCGAAACCAGGTCTACCATATATTTCTCGGCTGCGTTGCTGACTTCGATGTGACTGATCTCTTCCCGCGCATCGAAAATTGCTTTTTGCGGTATTGGGGTGATTTTGGTTGTTTGTCCTTTATTTTCGTTACGTACCAACTCTACAATTTTTGCCTCTTCGTCAACGTTCGGGTAACCGATTTCAACTTTCATGATAAAACGGTCGAGTTGGGCTTCGGGCAGGGGATAGGTACCTTCCTGCTCTATCGGATTCTGGGTGGCCAGTACCATAAATAAAGGGTCCATTTTGTACGTTTTTCCCGCAACCGATACCTGCCGTTCTTCCATTGCTTCAAGAAGGGCGGATTGGACTTTGGCAGGTGCGCGGTTGATTTCGTCGGCCAGGACCAGATTACTGAATACCGGTCCCGGCTGGAATTTGAATTTTTCTTCCGATTGCGGTTGATATACCTCCGTACCGGTGATATCGGACGGCAGCAGGTCCGGAGTGAACTGGATACGGCTCAGTTTGCAATCCAGGTTGTTGGCAAGGCTTTTCACCGCACGGGTCTTGGCCAGTCCGGGCAAGCCTTCGAGCAAAAGGTTGCCGTTGGTGAGCAGTCCGATGATGATCTTGGATATCACATCTTCCTGTCCGATAATGCTTTCACTTATCTGTTTCTTCAGGATAAGAATTTGTTCAAGGTTTGCCATGGGTCCGAATTTAATTCATTTGCTTTGCCCGCGATGAAACGGACTTTTATCAGAGGGTAAGACACCTGCTATTTCTTTTTCTCTAATGGGGTAATCAGTTGTGAGACAGTGATGAAAAAGGTGTTCCCCTGCGAACGGCTTTTTGCTCCAAGTTCGCCCAGCCATCTGATTCCCAGTGATGTATTTGTTTTTGGGTATAAAAAATTACCTTCCACTCCAAGTCCGTAGATATGATCTTTAGTCGGGTTGAACGGGATCGGTGCATCCGGAAATTTATCGTCGGTCATTTTGAACTGCATATAATATATCGCTCCGGTATTGATAACCATCGGTATGGAACTTCCTTTTATGTCAACGAGGAATCTCTTGTTTAACCCACCTTCCATCGTAAAGATATCGCCGGTCTTCATATCCGAATTTTTCTTTTTACTATGTAATTCGTAAAAGAGAATCGTCGAGAGGCTAAATGATTTTTGTTTGTTAAAATAGTAAGTGCTGCCGGCGGAGAACTCATGTCCCCACATCCCCAGTCCGCTGTTATCAGTTGCTCCGGTTTCATATCTTCCCGTAGGAATATACATGGCGTATCCTGCAATAAAGTCGGCTTTTTTCCCTTTCCAGCTTAAATTTACCGGTTGAACGTACATATCGCCGAAAGCGAGATTAGAAGTGGATTTTAAAGAATCGATCTCAACCCGTCCTTTGACGAACCCTATTAAAATGCGGGCCCCCCAATTGGCATTTAATACTTTGACGTTGGTGACAATATTTCCCCCCAGACCGGTGATAAACGCATGGACATTAGGAGCGGTGTTTATCTTGTCGCCACTGCTGTCCTTGAAGTCCGAAGCGTTGTAAATGTAGAACGGGACTGCCAGAACGATAGAAGGAGGCGCTTGCGTACCGGCATTGAGTCCGAAATCGCCCAGAATATGATCTCCTCTTAATTGTGCGAAACCGTTTGCTGCGGTGAATAACAAAAAAAGCCCGAACAGGCAGATACGTGATAGAGATGTGTGATTTTTCATGTGTAAATACTTGTAGGTTAAATGTTAACGGGTCGAAAGAAACGATACTCCTATCATTCTCTACTCCAACCCCGTTTTTAGTTTATGGCTCTAATTCTTATATTACGTTTTCGGTGACATTTTGTTTTAGTTTGATTCTTTATGCGTTTTTTGAAGTTATTTTTTATGATGTTAAGCCGGGTATTTTCCGATACAATTCTAATGTAGCATGTTACCGAAGTGTTTTGGAGAGTAACTGGAAAGAGTTGTTTAGCGGCAATAAAAAGCCCGCTTCGGCCGGTATGTAGTGCAGAAGCGGGACTGTTTTATTTATTTCGGATTGGTTAATCTTTAGACTGGAGTTTTTCCAGTATCTGATCAATGCTAAAGCTGGCCGGTTTTTGGCGCGGCGGAAACTCTTTATAGCTGGACAGATACTCTCCCACTTTTTGGACTGCAGGTAATACCAAAAATGCGCGGTCGAGCATCCACTTTTCGTAGTTGACCGAGCCATCTACCGAGTACTCATAAGGATCGGCCATTAAATCTATAATTGTAGGTGCTCGCAAGGTTACTAATGGATTTCGCCATATTTCCATACCTTTGGCATACTGTACCGAGAAATTAAATTTGAAACGTGCATCCCGATAGGCAACCAGGTTTCCATCGTCATCGAAGTAAACGAATTCCGGACGGGCACTTTTATTTGTTTTTCCGGTCAGATAATCCATCTGGTTGTAACCATCCAGATGTACTTTGAAGTTTTTACTGCCGGCCCGTACTCCCTTAGTTATGTTATCTCTCAGGTTGGGATCGCCGCCGGCTGCTGCCACCAGAGTAGTCAGCCAGTCTTCGGCAGAAAAAAGACCGGTAAAATTACTTCCGGTTTTGATTTGTCCGGGCCAACGAATCAAACAAGGAACCCGGTAAGCTCCTTCCCAATTGGTATCTTTCTCCGAACGGAAGGGAGAAGAACCGCCGTCCGGCCACATATTCTTCATTGCGCCGTTGTCGGTAGTGTAAATGACAATCGTATTGTCGGCTATTCCCAAATCTTCCAGCAGTTTCAATAGTTCTCCCACCATTGCATCATGCTCTGTCATACCGTCGGCTTGTAATCCGAGTCCGGTTTTTCCAGCCGAACTCGGCTTCAAATGTGTCCATACGTGCATCCGGGTGGAGTTGAACCATGTGAAGAAAGGTTTGCCGGCTTTCACCTGGCGGGTGATGAAATCTTTGGCGGCAGCTAAGAACTCTTCGTCTACCGTTTCCATGCGCTTTTTGGTTAAAGGACCGGTATCTTCCACCTTACCATCGGCAGTGGAACGTAATACTCCGCGCGGACCAAATTGTTTTTTAAATGCCGGATCTTTCGGATAGTCGGGATTTTCAGGTTCTTCTTCCGCATTCAGGTGGTAGAGGTTACCGAAAAATTCATCAAAACCGTGCGCTGTCGGTAAAAATTTATCTTGGTCACCAAGGTGGTTTTTGCCAAATTGTCCGCACATATAGCCCAGTGGTTTCAGGAACTCGGCTATCGTAGGGTCTTCGGCTTGCAAACCGACGGGTGATCCCGGTAATCCTACTTTGGTCAATCCGGTGCGGAAGGGACATTGTCCGGTGATAAATGCCGCACGCCCTGCCGTGCAGGATTGTTGTCCGTAGTATTGTATGAATACGCCTCCTTCGTTGCCGATACGGTCGATATTTGGTGTGGTGAAACCCATCAATCCTCGGCTGTACGCACTGATGTTTGATTGGCCGATGTCATCGCCGAAAATCACCAGGATATTGGGCTGCTTTCCTTTAGATTTGTTTTGTGCTTCGGCTTTCTGCGGAATAACCGCGCCTGCGGCCAGAATACTTCCGACCAGGGCGAGCTTACTGCAATTTTTTAATTTGTCTTTTACACTCATCTTTTGTTTAATTTAGAATTTTACTTTAATCGGTCATTAATAATGATCAGGTTTTTCTTCTTATCATAGAAGCCTTACCGGATCATTATTTCTGTTGGTTGTATATCAATAACGTAGCTTAATACATACTCCGCCAGTAGCGCATCGGCCAACCGGGATAATCCCCCGTTTGGCAGCAAAAACTCTTTTAACTGGTTTATCGTGATATCATTTTCATTCGCTACTTTTTGCATCCGGTCTTCAATATCTTTTTCACTCACTTTAATATTGTCTTTTTCACCGATTTTTTTCAAAATAAGCATCAATTTGACCCTCGCTTCGGCGCCGGCTTTATCTGCTGCCGACGCGGCGCCGGATTGGATGTCATCATATTTCAGCTCATTTTCTATTAAAGAAGGAGGCAAAAAGATTTGGGTTTGTTCCAATAGCTTGTCGGAAATCTCGTCTAATTTCTCTTCCCGGGTTTCAGACTGCAGATCAAGGTTGCCGTAATCGGGTAGTTCGAACCGGGGCATTTCAATAAAATGGGCTTTAAAACCGATATGGTCGTTTTTGTTTAGCCGGATGTCGGAGATTTCAATCGGGGAACCGGCCTCGATGTTTTCCATTTGTAACGCTTTTCTGCACAGGCGGGTAGAACATATCGACATCAGATCGTTTTTGACCTGATTTTTAAATACCGATTCAATAGTACTTACCGGTGTTTTTCCGGCCCGGAAACCTTTGATCGAACGTTTGGCATACTGCTTTAACAGATCGTTGTAATCCTCTTCTATGTTTTCCCACGGAACCAGTACGTTCAATTCTTTCTCATATTCGTTGATATGATTTAGCGTTGTATTCATTTACTTTTCATTTACTGTCCAGGTCCAATTAACCTTTTCACCTTATGTTCTCATTCCGGGTATACGTTTGTTAATTTCATTCTGTTGCGTTAATTATATTGAAATCTTTCGAATCGCTGATAAACTGTTTGCAACAGGTTCCGGAGTATAGGTGAGTAAGCAGGGTTAATGAAGTTTTTCCGGTGTTACTACCGGCAGTAATATAGGTTGTATCATAACAGAAAATAAAGTCGGATATCTGAGATTCTAAATATAAAACCAGAGCAGAAGTATTATATCCATCCCAAGATAATCCTGCCTAAGAAAAGGTAGATATTTAGTCCGATGATGTCGTTTGTCAGGGTGATAAACGGGCCGGTGGCTAATGCCGGATCGATGTTCATCCTGTGAAGCAGGAGCGGGAAAGCCGTTCCGAACAGAGAGGCAAACAGAATGACTACGAAAAGCGAAAGGGTAACCGTTACCGGCATCGCCAATGTTTCAAGATTGAAAAAAAGCGTCAGTAAAAAGATGATCGAAGAACAGATTGTCGCATTCAATAAGGCTCCCCCGATCTCTTTGGCAATATTTCGGAAACTGTTTTTTACGCTTAGGGAGTTTGAGGCAAGTCCCTGTACTACGATGGCCGAAGATTGGATGCCGACGTTTCCGCCCATAGCAGTGATGACCGGAATAAACATGGCTGTAACCGGAAAAAGGGCGATTTCTGCTTCATAACGGGAGATCATATAGGCAGAGACCATTCCCCCGAACAGGGCAATTACCAACCATGGCAGTCTGGCTTTTGTTTGTGTCCAGATACTGTCGGACGGTTCGACATCCTGGGTGATCCCGGACATCATCTGGTAGTCGTGTTCAGCCTCTTCCCTAATCACATCCACCACGTCGTCGATCGTGATCCGTCCGACCAAACGTCCGACCTGGTCAACCACCGGAATAGCTACAAGGTCGTATTTCTGCATGATTAACGCCACCGATTCGGCAGGTTCGTCGGTTTTTACAAAAACGACATCGCGATGGTAAATGTTGATGATCTTTGCCGAAGTAGGGGCAAGAATCATCTTTTTCAAAGAAAGCCGTCCTTTCAGGATGTCGTCGTCGTCAACGACGTAGACGTTATAAATTTCGTCCAGATGCTCGGCCTGACGGCTTAGTTCGCGAAGGCAATTGAGTACGGTCCAGTTTTCGTTCACCATCACCAGTTCTTTTGCCATCAATCCCCCTGCCGAGTCTTCGTCATAATGAAGCAGATCGACAATATCGCCCGCCTGCTCCAGGTCTTCCATGTGTGATAATACTTCATGCTGCTGTTCGTTGGGCATACTTCCGACAAGGTCGGCAGCATCGTCCGATTCCATGTTATCGATGAAGCGCTTTGCAATGGTTTCGGCCGGAAACGATTTGATAAAGTCTACCCGTTCCTCTTCATTGACCTCCGCCAGTACATCTCCTGCACATTCATTGTCGAGCAGCAGGAATACAACCTGTGCCCGTTCATCATCCAACTCTTCCAGAATCTCCGCGATATCCGCCGGATGCAAATTATGTATCAATCGGGTGATTTCAACTTTATTATCGGCATCAATAAGCTCCTTTAACTGGTCTAAGAACTCGTGTGTTAATTCAAACTGTTTCATAACCTTCGATTGATTTTGGACTTCTGGTTTTTAACCTTTCTCAATTTCTTTGCATAAGCAGATAAAATCATCTACGTTCAGTTGTTCCGGCCGTAGGTTCAGGTAATCCGAATCAAAACCGGGAGGAATAATCTGGCGAATAGAATTGCGTAAGGTTTTACGGCGTTGATTGAAACCTGTTTTCACTACCGAAAAGAATAACTTTTCATTGCATCCCAGTGTTGTCCGGTCGTTCCGTATCAACCGTATTACAGCCGATTTTACTTTTGGAGGAGGATCGAAGACCTTTTCCCCGACGGTAAAAAGATATTCGATATTGTAATAAGTTTGGAGAAAAACGCTCAGGATACCGTATGTTTTATTACCGCACGGCGAACTGATCCGTTCGGCCACTTCCTTCTGTATCATGCAGACAGCCTGTTTTACCACATCGCGTTTTTCAATGATCCTGAAAAAAATCTGGGATGAGATATTATACGGCAAGTTGCCGATAACAGAAAACGGAGATTGGTAGTATTGGCTGAGATCTGTTTTTAGAAAATCGCCGCAAATAATCCGGTCTTTGTATGCCGGTAGTTCTTCGTGTAAATAGACCACCGACTCCCTATCGACATCTATCGCCCTGACCGAAATGTCCGGATTATCAAACAGGTAGCGCGTTAGCACACCCATTCCCGGTCCGATCTCCAAAACCTCTTTGGTTATTGGTAGCAAACTTTCTGTGATTTTGCGGGCAATATTCCGGTCTTTTAAAAAGTGCTGCCCCAGGCTTTTTTTGGCTCTTACGATACTCATACCGCAAAAATAGATAAATAATATACATACTTGAGTAAAAAACACGGAAAGTATAAAGAAAAGTTTACAGATTATGTACCTTTGCAGCGGAAGATATTATAATGAAATTATTCTTTGCGATGCCGTACGGCAACATACGGAAAAAAACAGAAAATGAAAGATACAGGACTTATATATAAAAGGATTTTTAAATTCCTGGCTTTTTTCGGAATTACGGTATTCCTGTTCTGGCTGGTTTACCGGGATCAGAATTGGGATGAACTGCTGATGGTATTGAAAGAAGATGTCAATTATGCCTGGATATGGGTAGCTATTGTGATGGGGATACTCAGCCACGTCAGCCGGGCAATGCGCTGGCAACTGGTGACCCGCTCGATGGGCTACAGGATCAGCTTTATGAATAGCTTTATGGGAGTGATGATCGGTTATTTTGCCAATATCGCCCTTCCCCGGATGGGAGAGTTTACCCGTTGCGGAGTGGTGCACAAATATGAAAATGTACCGTTTTCGAAATTATTGGGAACGGTGGTGATCGAGCGGTTGATTGATATGATCATATTGGCATTGCTGACCCTGACCGTGATAGTGCTGCAATTCAGCCAGGTCGGTGTTTTTCTGGACAATAACCAGGAAGTGAAAGAGAAGCTGGTGGCTATGATGCACTCCTGGTGGATCTGGTTGGCGCTGGCCGGTATGTTGGCGGTATGTATACTGCTATGGCGCCTTTTAAAGAAAACAAAATGGTATCATAAAATACGGGAATTCGGCATAGGCTTGAAAGAGGGGTTATTTGCCATTAAGGATGTGGAACATAAGGGGTTGTTTATTTTTCATTCCCTGTTTATATGGCTGATGTATTTCCTGATGCTTTATGTTTGCTTTTTTTGTTTTCAGTTTACTTCTGATCTCGGACCTGTGGTGGGATTGACCGTTTTTGTACTGAGCAGTTACGGAATGGTGGCGCCGGTGCAGGGAGGAATCGGGGCCTGGCATTTTATGGTGATAGCCGCTTTGATGATCTACTTGCCGAACACCCCCTATATGGCAAGTATGGCCAAAACATTTGCCTTATTGACCCACGGCACGATGATGCTTTTATATATTGTCGTAGGCGCATTGTGCATGATATGTCTGCCGATATATAACGACAAGAGGAAATTCCGTCCTACTGTCGATATGGAATGAGATGACCATTATGGATACAATATATTCATACTTTCCGGAATTGACGCAATGGCAGCGGGAAAAGCTGGCAATGCTGGAAGGACTTTACCGCGAATGGAATGAAAAAATTAATGTGATATCCCGTAAAGACATCGATTCATTGTGTATACATCATATATTGCACTCGTTGGCTATTGCAAAAGTAATCCGCTTCAAGCCCGGTACAACGGTAATCGATGTGGGAACCGGAGGAGGATTTCCGGGGATACCATTGGCTATTCTGTTTCCTGATGTGAATTTTTACCTGGTGGATTCGATCGGTAAGAAGATAAAGGTTGTAAAGGAGATCTCCGCTGCTTTGGAATTGAAAAACGTAATGGCGGAACAGATCAGGGTGGAACAGGTACGTGGTAGGTTTGATTTTGTTGTAAGCAGGGCTGTAACAGCTTTTCCGGCGTTTGTCGAATTGATAAAAGGCAAAATTGGGAAAGAGTCCCGCAATGAATTTTCCAATGGCATACTATACTTGAAAGGTGGGGATTTTGAAGAAGAAATCATGCCTTATGCCGCATATATAAAAGTGTATCCCATCTCGGATTTTTTTAACGAATCTTTCTTCGAAACCAAAAAAGTGATCTATCTGGGTGCCGGTTTTTTTTGAGTTTATTTGGTGAAAATAGGTTGAAAAATTCCGGCGTGTTTTAACTTTCCATATCTTTGTGAAGATGTTTTCGTCATTTGATATTTATTAAGACAACCAGAGCCAGACTTATGCAGACCGATAGAGACCGGATAGTAACGTTAAGGAAACTCCTTGAAGATTATAACTATAAATATTACGTAGAAAACGCTCCGGTTATTTCGGATATCGAATTTGACCGGCTGATGCATGAACTGGAAGAACTGGAGGCCGCTTATCCGGATATGTACGATCCGAATTCGCCGACACAACGGGTGGGGCAGGATATTAACCAAGAGTTTAGACAGGTGGCTCATAAATATGCGATGCTTTCGTTGAGCAATACATACAGCGAAGAGGAGTTGCGTGATTTTGACCAGCGTGTGAGGAAATTGACAGGCAGGGAAGTTCAATATGTTTGTGAATTGAAATATGACGGGACTTCGATCAGCCTGACTTATATAAACGGGGAACTAACGAGTGCGGTGACTCGCGGTGACGGAGTAAAAGGTGACGATGTGACGGCGAACGTGCGTACGATCCGCGCGATTCCTTTGAAACTTCATGGCGATTACCCCTCTGAATTTGAGATAAGGGGGGAAATCCTGATGCCTTTTTCCGTTTTTAACAGGCTGAATCAGGAGAAAGCCGAAGCGGGAGAGCCGTTGTTTGCTAATCCGAGGAACGCGGCGGCAGGTACGTTGAAACTGCAAAACTCCTCGCTCGTTGCAAAAAGGCGCCTGGATTGTTGTTTGTACTATATTCCCGGAGAAAAGACTCCGGCTTCCACTCATTACGGCAATTTGCAGAAAGCAGCAGAATGGGGTTTGCGTATGCCGCCTGTGGTTACTTTGTGTAATACGATCGATGACGTGTGGGCGTTTATTACAAAATGGGATAAGGAAAGGGTTAACCTGCCCGTACCGATAGACGGGATTGTCGTAAAGGTGAATAGTATCAAAGAGCAACAGCTATTGGGGTATACGGCAAAATCTCCTCGGTGGGCGATTGCCTATAAGTTTAAAGCCGAACGGGCGGAGACTCAATTGATAGATGTCTCTTATCAGGTGGGTCGCACCGGGAGTATCACTCCGGTGGCCAATCTGGAACCGGTACATATTGCAGGTACGACCGTAAAGCGGGCCTCGTTGCATAATGCGGATATTATTGCGGAACTGGGTTTGCACGAACACGATATGGTATACGTTGAAAAAGGTGGAGAGATTATACCTAAGATCGTAGGAGTGGACGTGGATAAACGAAAATCAGGAGCGCTACCGGTGAAGTTTATTACTCACTGCCCGGAATGCGGTACGGAACTGATGCGCAATGAAGGAGAGGCAAATCACTACTGTCCGAACGCAGGACATTGTCCTCCGCAGATTGCCGGAAAGATCGAACACTTTGTGAGCCGGCGGGCAATGGATATAGAAGGAATGGGGAAGGAGACCATAGAGTTGCTGCTAAGCAAGAAGATAATCCGGAATGTGGCCGATATTTATGGATTGCCGCAGAGAAGGGAGGAATTGGTCGGACTGGAAAAGATTATTTATCCGGAAAGCTTTGAGATGACCAGTATTCCATTGGCAAAAGTGATTTACGGATTTGAAATAGGATTTAAGAATATTCCGGTCAAATTGGCAGAAAGTGTTGCCGGACATTTTATGTGTTTAAATGCTTATGCCAAGGCGACCAGGGATGAACTGCTGGCGGCCGGTTTCGAAGAAGCCGAAGCAAAACGGGCGATTGATTATTTCAGAACTCCTTTTAATGAACTTTTGGCACGGTTGGAAAAAGCCGGGGATGATGAGAATGTTCCATTGGATCATGTGCTATATGCCCTTGATATTCAGGGGGTAGATTTGCAAAAGGCTGATTTGTTGACTACAAAATTTGATTACCTGTATGAGTTATCGGTCGCTTCGCCTGAGGAGATCGCTTCGATAGAGGGGATCAGCATGCACGATGCGGAGCAGATCGTTTCATTTTTTAAACGGAATGAGAGATTGGTACGGAAATTGAATACATTAAATGTATACCGTATGCAGGAAAAGTCGGTGGACAATCTGATCGCCGGTATCGAGAGATCAAAATCGGCAGGTTTCCCGGCTTTTTTAAATGCATTGGGAATCCGTTATATTGGCGAGACGGCATCCCGTAATCTGGCAAAGAGTTTTAAAACGATGCAGAATCTGATGAGTGCAGATCACGAGCAGTTAAAAGAGGTGGAAGATATAGGGGAACAGATGGCCAATAGCTTGTTGCGCTATTTCGGCGAGGAGGAAAATTGTCTTTTAGTGAAACGTCTTTTGGAATATGGTGTAGAGGCAGAAGTAAAAGAGGTGGCCGGAGAGAGCGATCTGTTACAGGGAATGACTTTTGTGATAACAGGTACGCTTAGTCGCCCCCGGGAGTACTTCAAAGATTTGATACAGAATGCAGGCGGCAAGGTTAGCGATGCCGTTTCTGCGAAAACAGGCTATCTGTTGGCGGGAGAGAACGCCGGAAGTAAGCTGAAAAAAGCGGAAAGATTAGGAACTAGAGTAATTTCGGAAGAGGAGTTCCGTCAGCTGATAAATAAGAATTAAAAACAAACAGGTAAAGGATATTTTTGTTTTTGCAACCACTCTGATTTTAAGCGAGTAATGTGAAAAATAAAAAACTAAGGACTTATTTTGAAATGATAACAAGAAAAAAAGAGTAAGTTGACTAACTTAAGACGTTTTTGTACGTTCAAATTATTGTTTATTTTTACTTTTTTGAAAATAGAGGGAGCTTGGAGTACGAGGGGTAATATAACAGTGAAGAGGCCGGCGGACGGCACTCTTTGTCTAACAATAGGATAATATGGGGACAGAAGCAACCAAAAATCTGAAACAGATCATGACCTTGGCCAGTGAAGAGGCAAAGCGGTTAGGTAACTCGAAAATTTATCCGGAGCATCTGTTTTTAGGTATTTTACGGTCAAACAATCCGCGGATTATGAGTGCTTTGATGGCATTGGATGTGAATTTTTTTGAAATTAAGGATAAAGTGGAAGAGAAATTAAACAAAAAAAGAGAAGACGTAGATCCGCTTGCCAGTCCGGATTTTACACTGGCGGCGAACAATATTTTAAAGAAGGTAAATGAAGAGGCCTGGGAGATGGGAGCCGGCGAGATAGAGGCAGAGCATCTGATGTTGGCAATACTTAAAACCTCGACCGAATTTGTAACACGGTTATTTCAAACCATGGGAGTAAATTATGATAGTTTCAGGGAGGAACTGTTGAAGGAAGATATCAGGATGCAGTCGGAGGAAGGAGAGGAGGAAGAGGATGCCGGAGACGAAGATCCGATGTATAATCCTTACCGTCAAAAGGGTGGAAGCAAAACCGATACACCCGTATTGGATAATTTTGGAGTAGATATTACGAAAGCGGCCGAGGAGGGTGCATTGGATCCGATTGTAGGGCGCGACAGAGAGATTGAACGCCTCGCCCAGATATTGAGCCGCCGGAAAAAGAATAATCCGGTACTGATTGGCGAACCGGGAGTAGGTAAGTCGGCTATTGCAGAAGGACTGGCTATCCGGATTATTCAAAAAAAGGTATCCCGGGTGTTGTTTGAAAAGCGGGTGATTGCATTGGATATTGCTTCGATTGTGGCCGGAACAAAGTATCGCGGCCAGTTTGAAGAGCGTATGAAGGCAATCCTGAATGAGTTGTCCAAGAATAAAAATATTATCCTTTTTATTGATGAAATCCATACGATTGTCGGCGCCGGGGGGTCGGGAGGCAGCCTGGATGCGGCTAATATGCTGAAACCGGCTCTTGCGCGCGGGGAGATACAGTGCATAGGCGCTACGACATTGGATGAGTTTCGCCAGAATATAGAAAAGGACGGAGCGCTGGAACGCCGTTTCCAGAAGGTGTTGGTCGAACCCACCTCTTTTAGCGAGACGATAGAGATCTTGAATAATATTAAACAGCGTTATGAAGATCATCACAATGTGAAGTATACCGACGCGGCAATCAAAGCCTGTGTACAACTGACCGATCGCTATATCTCCGACCGTGCATTGCCTGACAAGGCAATCGATGCGTTGGACGAAGCCGGTTCAAGGGTTCATATTGCCAATATTCATGTTCCGCTGGCTATCGAGGAGTTGGAATTGTCGATCGAAGAGATCAAGACAAAAAAGAAGGATGCTGTGAAGCAGCAGAATTTTGAAGTAGCTGCCGCTTTCCGTGATAAAGAACGGCAATTGCTGTCCAATTTGGAGGAGGAGAAAGTAAAGTGGCATAAGGAGCTGCAAGAAAACCGTGTTGTCGTGGATGAAGAGCATGTCGCTGAAGTGGTAGCGATGATGACCGGGGTACCGGTGAAACGGATCGCAAAGACCGAAGGGATGAAGTTGCTACAGATGCGGGAGGAACTGGCTGGCAGCGTGATCGGGCAGGATGAGGCGATTGAAAAAATTGTAAGGGCTATCCACCGGAACCGTACCGGCCTGAAGGATCCGAACCGCCCGATCGGTTCATTCATATTCTTGGGACCTACCGGAGTCGGTAAAACGCAATTGGCAAAAGTACTGGCGCAATATCTTTTTGATTCTACCGATGCGTTGATCCGTATTGATATGAGCGAATATATGGAGAAATTTGCTGTTTCACGATTGGTCGGTGCACCTCCGGGATATGTCGGATATGAAGAAGGGGGACAGCTGACCGAAAAGGTGCGGCGGAGACCCTATTCGGTAGTACTATTGGACGAAATAGAAAAAGCACACCCGGATGTATTCAATATTCTGCTACAGTTGCTTGACGACGGACAGTTGACGGATAGCCTGGGCCGCCGGGTAGATTTTAAAAATACGATAGTTATCATGACCTCTAATATTGGGAGCCGTCAGTTGAAAGATTTCGGCCGTGGTATCGGGTTCAGCGCAATCGACCGGAGTGCAGACAATGAGTATGCAAAAGGGGTCGTGCAAAAAGCCCTGAAAAGCACATTCGCTCCTGAGTTCCTAAACCGGATAGACGATGTCATCATATTCAATTCGCTTAGCAAAGAGGACATGTATCAGATCATCGATATCGAACTGAAAGGACTGATCAAACGGGTATGTGATCTAGGATTTGTGGTTAAAGTATCGGATGCAGCGAAAGAGTTTGTGACCGAAAAAGGATTTGATCCGCAGTACGGTGCCCGACCATTGAAGCGTGCAATCCAAAAATACTTGGAGGACGGCTTGGCTGAAGTGATCATAAAAGGAACGATCCCCGAAGGCGGAACGATCATGGTAGACTGGGACCGGAGCAGCGATAAGCTCACGATTATGTAATACAATGGATATATAAAAAACAACTCCGGCATTGAGAAATGCCGGAGTTGTTTTTATATGTTTTCATCCATATTTACCAGATAGCTACGCGCTTATCCTTCGGAATAAAAAGTTTGTTGTCCGGCGTCACGCTAAAGGCTTCATACCATGCGTCAATCTGTGGCAGAGCGCCGTTTACACGCCATTTTCCCAAAGAGTGCGGATCTATTTTTGTCAACCGGCGAATCTCTTCGTCGCGGATATTGCTGCCCCATACGGTAGCATAGCCGAGGAAGAAACGCTGGGCGTTTGTGAATCCCTCGATCGGTGCTGGCGTTTCTTTTCCTTGCAGAGAGTTCTGGTAAGCCTGCCAGGAAATCTGCAGACCTCCCTGGTCGGCAATATTTTCTCCCAATGTAAAACGTCCGTTGGCATGGATTGTGTCGATTACAATGATATTATCGAAGAAGTCAACCAATACCTGGGCTCTTTCGTCAAATCTTCTGGCATCTTCGGGAGTCCACCATTCGGCCAGGTTCCCGTCTTTGTCGTATTGGCGGCCCTGGTCATCAAAACCATGCGTCATTTCGTGGCCGATAACCACTCCGATAGCCCCGTAGTTTACAGCATCATCGGCTGCCATATTGAAGAAAGGCGGTTGAAGGATTGCTGCCGGAAAGCAGATCTCGTTTGTTGCCGGATTGTAGTAAGCATTTACCGTTTGCGGAGTCATCAGCCATTCGTCTTTATCTACCGGTTTATTGAACTTACTGACCATGTAGTCGTAATCAAAGTTGTTGGAATGCACAATATTTGCCCAATAAGATTCGTTTTTGCTGACGGTCAGGCCGGAATAGTCTCTCCATTTATCCGGATAACCGATTTTGATATGGAAAGCGGCCAGCTTTTCCTGTGCTTTTGCTTTTGTCGCATCCCCCATCCATGATAGGTTATTGATCCGTTCTCCTAAAGCGGTTTGCAGGTTCTTAACCAGACTCAGCATTTTTTCTTTTGCTGCGGGAGGAAAATATTTCTCTACGTAGATCTGGCCGACTGCCTCGCCCAATGCGCCGTTAACGACATCGATAGACCGTTTCCAACGGGCTTTTTGCTCCTGTTTGCCGGATAGTGTTTTGCCGAAAAATTCGAATATTGCATCCGAAAAGTCGTCGCTCATATAGCTGGCGGCAGCTGTGATGGCATTCCAGTCCAGATAATATTTCAGATCCTGCAAAGAAGAATTTTTTATGATGTTACTCACTTCCGCTATAGGCTCCGGCTGTGAAAGATTTAAATCACGAACATCCTTTAAGCCCAGGGCATTAAACATAGAGGCCCAATCGATCATCGGTGAGTTTTTTTGTAACTCTTCTATCGTTACTTTATGATAATTTTCGGTAGGAATACGTAGCTTAACACGCGGATAAGAAATCGTAGCCAGTTGCGTTTCTATTTTCATGATGGCTGCGGAAGCTGCCTGGGCTTGATCTGCCGGGTAGCCCGAAAGTAGGAACATGCTCTCGATCAATTCTACATATTTTCCGCGGAGCATTTGCGGACGCTCGCCTTCCTCCAGATAGTAATCGCGGTCGCCCATTTTGAATCCGCCTTGATTGATGTGCAGAATATTCAGGGAACTGTTCATATCATCGGCATATACATAATGGGAAAAGAAAGGTGACATGCCGTTACGGAACATCTTGGCCAATATCGCCGTGATTTCCGCTTTATCCTGAATAGCATCGATCTCTTTCAGATAGGGCAGAACAGGAGCCGCACCTTCTTCGTTTAGCTTTGCACTGTCCATAGCTATCGTATACAGATCGCCGATCTTCTGGGAAAGACTTCCGGCTTCATTTGTTTTTGCAGCCATTTCTTCGATCAACTCCTTTACCTGTTTCTGACTGGTTTCAAGGAGCTGGTCAAATGTTCCGAAACGCGAGTATTCCGGACTCAGTGGGTGGCTATCCATCCATCCGCCGCAGGCATAGCGGTAGAAATCATCTCCGGCAATCACTGTTTTGTCCATATTGGCCGGGTCAATACCCTGGACCGTTTGTTGCTTGGGTCCATGACAAGCTGCTGTAAGCATAGTACAAGTTGTTAAATAAAAAATAATTCTCTTTGTCATAATTTATTAGAATGATGTAATTGTAATTGATTTACGATTATATAAGTTGCTCCGAACGTACCATTCCGTTTACGGAATATTAATGCCTTCTTTTTTATATTCTCTTTTTAGTAGATCGGTCAGTTGCTCGACATCCAATTTTTTGGCAATAATCTTTTTGTCTTTGTCCAACAGGTATATTGTCGGAGTCGTGAAAACATTGTAGTATATCCGGTAGTTCGTTTGATTGTGGGGATCCCAGCAGTTGATAAAATCAAACAGATTGTATTCGATGACGAATTTTTCCCATTCATCCTTTTTATTTTGGGTATGTACGGCAAATACTTTCAGGCCGTAAGGTTTGAATTTATCCAGCAGTTCTGTTTTGATTCCGGGAACGATTTTTTTGCAATGTCCGCAATCCGCTTCCCAGAAGAGCAAAAGGGTAAAAGGAGCTTTTGTCTCGTAAAGACTGAGCGTACCTCCGTCCATCGAAGGCAGTTTCAACTCCTGAGCCTTCATGCCGATCAGGTTATATTGTAATTTAACGACTTCTTCTTTGATCTTTTCCATAGCCTCAGGATCCACCCAGTCTGCCCGTCCGGATAAATAATATTTTTTTGCGATATTAACGAATGCCTTATCCATGCCCATAATTTTGCTTTCCAGGGTATAATTGAAGAATGTGCTTACAAGGTACCTGAACATGGCTCTGGAATCCTTCGACTTTTCGATGATGTTCACAGCTTCGCGGAATACGGTGTCCGGCTGTTGTATAATCATATCATTTAAATAGTCATTGATCTTCTTTTTGAATCCCGGTGTTCTGATCAACGTACTGTCGTTGAAATATGTATAATCCCAATAGTGATCCTTATTGTAATAATAGGTACATCGTTGAATCTCCATGTTCCGGTCCGGCGTGTTTTCCGCTATCTCTTTTGAGAAATCAGGAATTACCGGCGAGAGGATAAAAGCAGTGAAAGTGGCCAGCGCCGATCCGGGGAACTGTTTGCCGATCTGCTCAATATATGCACGCACTTCACGGTCTGCGAATTCGAATTGATCGTTGTATTTTTTTTTGACTTCCGGATTATCTTTTTTAGGGTCTTTGTTGTATGTCTCCGCCAGACTTTTGGTTTTGGCATTCTGAGCGATCATGAATTCTTGAAAATTCAGAAAAGCGGTATTCTCCGGTGAACCGTCAAATTGCAGTTTTTCCAATATATTTATCGTATCGGCTTTTATCGAGAAGTTCTGATTATCGCCTATAATAAGATCAAAATAGCTACTACGTGAAAGAGCCACCAAGTACAGGCCTCTAGCCAATTTTTTATTGTTTTTCCTGAAGACGCCCTTACCGTTGGCATCCAACTTTGCCGTATCGACAATCAGCATTTTTTCTTCGTAATAATTGGCAAGCAGCACCTCCTTATTCGGCATTTTAGGGATTGTTATCTTTATATTATATCCTTGCGCCTCCACTCTGTTTATCGATAGTAAACAGACACATAATAAGAAAAGTATTTTATTCATATCCTGATCAGATGTTTGTACACCTTTTATTTAGTCGTCTTAAAATATGTTTTGATAACCTCTGCCGCTCTTGTATCCCCCAGGCTGCTGGCAATTTCCAAGTCTTTTAAAGCTTCTTCCATCCGGTGAAGTGCCATTTCGGCAATAGCCCGGTTATAATAAGATTTTGCACTGGACGGATCAATAAGGATCGCTTCGGAATAATCTTTTATAGCAGCTTCATAGTTACCTTTTTTTTGCAATACGACTCCCCGGTTAAAATACAAGGCACAGGCATTTAAACCGATCTCTTTGGCTGTTTTGACCTCCATTGATACTCCTTGTCCGAGCTCCAAAGCTTTATTATAATCTATTAACGCTCCGTCGTAATCATTCATACGAAACCGTGCAATTCCCCTATAATGATAGGCCATAATGAAATCCGGGCGGAGTTTTATGGTTTCCGTATAATCTTTAATAGCATCAGCATAAGCACCCATATTTTCATATAGGATACCACGGTTGAAATACGATTCCGCATGGTCGGGATAGGTGGCCAGAATGTAATTGAAATCTTTCAGCGCCTCCTGATTCCGGTTGATATTTGCATAAGAAATGGCCCGGTTATAATATAGCGGAAACCATTCGCTGTCTATGGTTAACCCGTTATTGAATTCGGTAATGGCCTGGTCGTACATGTTTTGCTTGATATAGGCCATCCCCCGCTTATTGGCCTGCTTTACGCTGCCGTTACATGATGCAAATAACACAAATGCTACGATTAATAATCGATAACTCATCCTCGTATATCTTTATTGTTGCGTTTGGAACAGATTTATTGCCGGTTATATTAGGCCAAAGTTAGTTATTGCCGATGAAATAATAAAGTATTCCCCGGCTTTTTATTCTCTTGAATAGATCTTTTTCACCAGATCGAGACGCTTTATTTTTTTCAGTATTGCGATGATTTGCTCTTTGTACTCTTTTTTATACCAGAAGAAAAAGAGATTTTGATTTTTCTTTTCCGTTTCGGTTTTGGGCGAGATGATCTTTTTGAGTGAATAAGGATGATAGCCGGAATAGTACATTGTAGTGGCCAATGTCATTGGAGTAGGGGTAAAATCCTGCACCTGCTCCAACTTGAAATCCAGGTGTTTGGTTTCTACGGCCAGTTCGGCCATGTCTTCCGGGCTGCAGCCGGGATGAGAAGAGACAAAGTAGGGGACAAGCTGTTGGTTTAATCTGCTTTTTTCGTTTATAACGTCAAATATCCCTTTTAACTGACGGAATAATTTGAAAGAAGGTTTCCGCATCAGTTGTAAAACGTTTTCTGCGGTATGTTCCGGAGCCACTTTAAAGCGTCCCGAGGTGTGATGCCGGATCACTTTTTCCAAGTATTCCCGGTTTATCCGGTTAACCTGCCTGTCGCCGGTGTCATACAGGCATAAATCGTACCGGATTCCGGAACCGATAAAGCAGTGTTTGACGCCATCGCGGCTTTGCACGGCAGCATACATTTCCAGTAATGAAGCGTGATTTACATTCAGGTTTTTGCAAATGACGGGGAATATACAGGAGGCTCGTTTACACTTTTGACAAATTTGTATATTTTTTCCTTCCATTCCGTACATATTGGCCGAAGGACCTCCCAGATCGGATATGGTGCCCTTAAAATCGGGCATCTCGACGATACGGTCGAGTTCCTCTAAAATCGAACGCTTGGAGCGTGAGGTGATAAATTTACCCTGGTGGGCGGAAATAGTACAGAAAGCGCACCCTCCGAAACATCCCCGGTGTATGGTCACGGAATGGCATATCATTCGGAATGCCGGAATCTCCTTGCCTTTATAGCGCGGATGCGGTAAACGGGTGAATGGTAGCCGGTAGACGGCATCCAACTCCTCTGTCGTCATCGGCGGATAGGGAGGGTTGACAATCAGTTGCCGATCTTTGATATATTGCACTAGTTTTGCTGCTTGCAGGCTGTTTGACTCCTCTTCGATATGCCGGAAATTAGCTGCATATTTCTTTTTATCATTCCGACACGCGTCATGAGGGTGGAGAAGAATCGTATTCCAGTTTTTATTGGTTGCATACGGTTCCGTCTGCTTTCTCAGGATTACTGTCTGAGGAATATTGGTCAGGTTGGCAAACGGAATGCCTTTTTTCAGTAGTTTACAGATATCGGTTAGCGGCTTTTCTCCCATTCCGTAAATGAGCATATCGGCTCCACTTTCGTATAGAATAGACGGTTGTAAAGAGTCGTTCCAATAATCGTAATGGGTGAAACGCCTTAATGATGCTTCGATACCTCCGATAATTACCGGAGTATCCGGGTAAAGCTCTTTCAATATTCGGGTATAAACAATGGTAGGCATGTCCGGCCGGAATCCGGCTTTTCCGCCGGGAGAATAGGCATCGTCCGATCTTTTCCTTTTAGACGCGGTGTAATGGTTGACCATCGAATCCATACATCCCGGACTGATGCCGAAAAAAAGATTTGGCCGTCCCAGCTTCCGGAAATCCCTCAGGTCATCCTGCCAGTTAGGTTGCGGTACGATAGCCACTTTTAGCCCAAACGATTCCAATAAACGTCCCACAATCGCTACGCCGAAAGAGGGATGATCTACATACGCATCCCCGGAAAAAAGGATCACATCCAGGCTTTCCCATTCTCGTTCTTTTACCTCTTTCACCGAAGTCGGTAGCCATATAAGTTTTGTACCGCTGTTCATTGTGGATTTGTTTTCTTTGTACAAAGGTACAAAGAAGCGTGTAAGTTGCAAATTACTTTAAGTTTTGTGCTGACTAAATCTTACTCTTAGCGAGCTAATCTCCAATAAAAGCAAAATAACTGTTTGTTATTACTATAAACCTTATAGGTTTCGTATCCCAATAGTATGAATATAAGGATGATTATTTTAAGAAAAAATATAAAAACATTTCTTTTATTTATAAGATATATTATATATTATATTTGCAATGTAATCACCAATTAGACAAACTTATGAAACTAAGAACAATAATAAATCCTAATAGACGATATATTATTCCTGTAAATAGTGCAAAATTAGCAATAGCGTGTATAAAACATGTTGCTTTTACGTATCTTATCCGGTATATCAATCCAGCATCCGAAAAAGTAAATAAATGTCTCTGGCTGCAAATTTAAAATATTCATTACTTTATAGTACTCAGAATAAAAAGGTCGGGTTTTGGGAGGGGTATTCTAATATGTCTTTGTTATTCGCATATTTCTTAATTGTTGACTATGAAATAATTATTCACAAAATCTTGTAATTATGGAAAAAATTCTATTGATTTTGTTATCCATGTTATTGACATCATGTGATAATAAAAAACTGCCCGGTTCTTTGGAACAGATGTCATTAAAAGAGACTGAAAAAGAGGCTATCAAAGGTTTGCAGGAACGATTTTCTAATGAAATCCAGACTCGGGCCAATGGAGAAAATGATCCGTTAGGTCTTTATCAGATCCTTAAAACGGTTGAACCCAGTAGTTTGACTACGATTGAATATTATGAATTTGATAAAGAGGATTTTTATAAAGCTCCTTCTCCTGAAAACTTGATAGAATGTTTAAAACCTTCTGATGAGGCTGTCATTTTTATGGAAAAAAATAATAAAGGTGAAGATTTTAGGTTAGATGCCGTTAAACGGGATGGGGTCTGGATGATCGGAAAATTCGGCAAAGACTGGCAAAAGAATAGTCCTTGGTTTGCAGAAAAAGAGAAGGCTTCCGGTACGACTTTTAAAATGTTTAAGTTTTATGCTTATGATTATTTTATGTTAGAAGAAAACGGTAAAATTTCGATTTACGATGGTGTGGGGCGCGAACAGGATTTACACCGTTTGACAGAATCTTTTGTTGATAAGATGAATCGCATTAAGCAACGTACATCCACTTCGGTATAGCACCCAGGAATAAAATAACAGTTTCTTTCATCTGATCATCTGTCTGCATTATTTGTATTATCTTTGTATTGTAAAAAAATAGAAATAAAGCGATGCAAGGTTTGATTACAAGATGAAATACAAAGGTAAAGTTAATATTATCAGTTTAGGATGTTCCAAAAACTTGGTGGATACGGAGCTGTTATTAAAACAGTTGGATAAGGCGGGATATAAAACGGAGGTAGATGCGGAACATTCCAAGGCGGAAATTGTAGTGATCAATACTTGCGGATTTATCGGGGATGCAAAAGAGGAGTCGGTAAACACTATTCTCGAACAGGTTGCACGGAAGCAAGCCGGCGAGGTGAAGAAACTATACGTGATAGGTTGCCTGTCCCAGCGTTATGGTAGCGAACTTAAGACGGAGATACCGGAAGTCGACTCCTTCTTCGGTAAGTTCGATTGGAGAGGGGTATTGGATAGCCTGGGAGCCTATTTTGACGAAAGCGTCCGGAACCGGCGTATACTCACGACTCCTTCGCATTATGCTTATCTCAAGATTTCTGAGGGGTGTAACCGCACCTGTGCCTACTGTGCCATTCCGATTATGACCGGAGCGCATCAATCCCGGGATATTGATGAAATATTGGATGAATGTCGCCATCTGGTTGCCGGTGGGGTAAAAGAGCTATTGGTTGTGGCTCAGGATTTGACCTATTACGGTATTGACCTGTATAAGAAAAACCGATTGGCGGAACTGATCGACCGGATAGCCGATATTGAAGGGTTGGTATGGATAAGATTACATTATGCCTATCCTGCCGGTTTTCCGGTGGAGCTATTAAAGGTAATGAGGGAACGGAAGCAGGTATGTAAATACCTGGATATTGCATTACAGCATTGCAGCGACCGGATGTTGCGGCAGATGCGGAGGGGGGTGACAAAAATACAGACCATCGAATTAATTGCCCGGATCAGGCAGGAAGTTCCGGGTATTTTTCTGCGTACGACGCTGATGACCGGTCATCCCGGCGAAACGGAGGATGATTTCAAAGAGTTGTGCGATTTTGTACAGGAACAAAAATTTGAGCGCCTGGGCGTGTTTCCTTATTCTCACGAGGATGATACTTACTGTGACAAACACTATTCGGACGATATTCCGGAAGAGATAAAACGGGAGCGGGCCGAAAGGATTATTGAAATCCAAAGGAGCGTGTCCGGAGTGATAAGCCATTCGCTGATCGGGAAGAGAATCCGGGTTATTATCGACCGGAAAGAAACAAATTATTATATCGGACGTACAGAATATGATTCGCCAGAGGTTGATCCGGAGGTATTGATCACTTCCGACAACGAGATGAAGAACGGGGCGTTCTACTGGGTTGAGATCACCGGAGCCGACGAATATGATTTGTATGCAAAAATAGATAAGAATCAAGGATAAAAATTTAAGGTATGCTGTTGGGTGGTATTTTAATATATAAATTAAATTGAAGTCGTATGAGAGTAGTACAAATTCTGTTTTTTGTTGTTTTTTTATCGGTTTTGGGATGTAAAACCGGTCATCAAACAGTGTCAACACCACAAGTTACCGAGGGTAAACAGGTCGGAGTGGACAAAGATGAACATGGATGTAATAAGGCTGCCGGCTATACATGGTCAGAATTACGGAAAGATTGCATCCGGTTGTTTGAAAGCGGTATCCGGTTGAATTCGGCCACCGACCCTAATGCGACCCTTTCCGCATTTATCGTATTTTCGGCCGATTCTACGAAAGTAGAGGTGTTTATACCGGATGACCAGAAACATCCTATATTGGAAAAGAAGCAGTTGTCTGACGGAACTTCCGTATGGGAGAGTAAAACGGATCTTAAACAGGTACGGTCAGTGAATGCGCATTGGGTGATTGAGCAGCAGGGAAAAACACTTTATATACAGCCGAATAAGTAATCCTTTGAACGTTTCTTATAAAATAAAATGAAATGCGGACGTATTGGAAAGCATTTCATTTTATTTGTTTTATATCCGGAATTTGTTCGGCGTCAAGCATCTTGTCTTTATATATAAATTAACAATATTGTGGTGTGATATTACTTTTATAATAACTTCGTTTTATATTATTATTTCTGATAATCAATATATTAATATCCGGTTCTTATTTTTGTGCAATATTTATATATTTAAACAGAAAACGTTTGTTTGTTAAAATAATGTTAACAAATGAATGGGTGAGACCCCTTTAATTTAAATTTTTTACTTTTACGTTCCTAAAAACGAAAATGGTATATGTAATATGGGGATGAATAATTTTTTACAATTTTTTCTTCCGAAGGAGAGTAAGTTTTTTCCTTTGTTGAGGGGGCAGGTGGATGATATCATAAAAGCCTCGGATTTGTTGATAAAGTTTGCGCAGACGCAGGAGCACAGGGATAGGAAGTTGATCTACATGGAAATAAAAAAGACAGAAATGCATTGCGATTCTTTGACAGACGAAATCCTCAATGAGTTGAACAATACATTTATTACGCCATTCGACAGAGAAGATATCCATACACTCGCTTCGCAGCTTGACGATGTAATCGATTTAATTACAGCTTCGGCCAAACGTACCGTTCTATATCAACCTAAGGAGATGCCGGATAGTATTTTGCAGATGGCGGAGTATATCAAGGAGAGCGCTATTTGTTTACAGATTGCCGTAAATGAATTGGATAATGTAAGGAAAAAACCGGTTATTGTGAGGGACCAGTGCCGTATTCTGCATGAGATAGAGAATTGTGCCGATGATGTGTATGAGAATTTTATTATTACTCTTTTTGAGAAAGAGAAGGATGCTATAGAGCTACTAAAACAAGTAGAGATTATACAATTGCTGGAAAGCGCTACGGATAAAGCCTACCGGGTATCGGATGTATTGAAAACCATTATAGTAAAATACGTTTAAGTTTCTTTCCGGATGACATTACTTGTTATTATTATTATACTGGCGCTTATTTTTGATTACATCAACGGATTTCATGATGCTGCCAATTCTATTGCAACGATTGTTTCTACAAAGGTACTGACACCTTTTGCTGCCGTTCTTTGGGCCGCTTTTTTTAATTTCATTGCTTTTTTTATTGCTAAATATGTAATCGGCGAATTTGGGATTGCCAATACCGTATCGAAAACAGTTTCGGAGGATTTTATTACTCTTCCTGTTATTCTATCGGGGCTTATTGCCGCAATATTCTGGAATCTGCTTACATGGTGGAAAGGTATACCTTCTTCGTCGTCCCATACACTTATCGGTGGTTTTGCCGGAGCAGCCATTGCTTATGGAGGAATGGAATCGATCCATGCGGTTGTGGTTCTCAAAATAGCTGCCTTTATTCTTTTAGCGCCGTTTATCGGAATGGTAATGGCTTCTCTTATCACGATCATCATTTTCAATATTTGCCGGAGATCTAATCCGCATAAGGCAGATCTGTGGTTTAAGCGGCTTCAGTTGGTATCGTCCGGACTATTTAGTGTCGGACACGGATTGAATGATTCGCAAAAAGTGATGGGAATTATCGCCGCTGCATTATTTGTCGCCAATGGAAAGATAGGGAATATAACAGAAATTCCCGATTGGGTTCCGCTGGCTTGTTTCAGTATGATCGCCTTAGGTACGATGTCCGGCGGTTGGCGGATCGTAAAAACGATGGGAACAAAAATTACGAAGGTAACTCCACTTGAAGGGGTGGCTGCCGAAACTGCCGGAGCGCTTACACTCTACCTTACAGAGATATGGAAGATTCCTGTGAGTACCACGCATACTATTACCGGTGCGATTATAGGTGTGGGGGCTGTAAAACGCATTTCGGCCGTACGCTGGGGTGTTACGATCAATTTGCTATGGGCATGGATTATCACTATCCCCGTAAGTGGAATTCTGGCGGCAATTGTTTATAAAACGCTGGTTTTCATTGGAATACAGTAGATTTTGGTGAGTATTTATTGTGCGATCCCTGCTTTAGAAGATTTGTCGTAATTGGGAGATCGTCTTGTCTGTAATATATCTTGCACCGGCTTCAGAAGCCCCATTCTTTTTTACAGTAATTTGCGGGAATTATGGTTTTAAATCGTTATATTTGCATGTTTTGGGACAAAATGTGACATTTTCTTAGAATAGATTGATTTTGAAGGTATTGCATAGACTCTCAATAATAAATATGCTGTGCCACTTAAATATATAATATGAGTGAAGAAGTAGAGAAAATAAAAGAGTATTCCGCCGATAGTATTCAGGTGTTGGAAGGGCTTGAAGCAGTAAGAATGCGTCCTTCAATGTATATTGGGGATGTAAATTCCAGGGGATTGCATCATCTTGTTTATGAAGTTGTGGATAATTCGATTGATGAAGCGTTGGCTGGCTATTGTGACCATATCCAGGTATTAATCAACGAAGATAATTCCATTACCGTAATAGATAACGGACGGGGTATTCCGACAGAGCGTCATACCAAAGAAAATAAGTCGGCTCTGGAAGTTGTTTTGACTGTATTGCATGCCGGAGGAAAGTTTGATAAAGATTCTTATAAGGTGTCGGGAGGATTACACGGAGTCGGTGTGTCTTGTGTAAATGCATTATCGGATGTTTTGATTGCGGAGATCTACCGGGAGGGAAAAATATGGCGTCAGGAATTTCGGAAAGGTATCCCGCAGGGAGATGTGGAGATTATTGGGGAGACCGAGCGGACAGGGACTACAATCACGTTCAAACCGGATACTTCGATATTTTATGTTACCGAATATAAGTATGATATACTTGCTGCCCGTTTGCGGGAATTGGCTTATCTGAATAAAAAGATCCGTTTGTCGATTACCGACCGGAGAGAAATTGATCCGGAGACAAACGAACCGAAACACGAGGTGTTTTATTCCGAATCGGGCTTGCGGGAATTTGTAGAATATATTGACAGCAACCGGGAAAAACTGATCGATTCGACGATAGATATTTCTACCGAAAAAAACGGTGTTCCGATAGAACTGGCCCTGCATTATAATACCGGTTTTACGGAGAATGTTTTTTCTTATGTAAACAATATTAACACCATCGAAGGAGGGACTCACCTTACCGGTTTTAAAAGAGGATTGACCCAAACGCTTAAAAACTATGCGGAAACCCATGGGTTGCTGGCAAAGCTGAAAATAGACATTAATAGTGATGACTTCCGGGAGGGATTGACTGCCGTTGTTTCGGTAAAAGTACAGGAGCCTCAATTTGAAGGACAGACAAAGACGAAGCTGGGAAACACTGAGGTAGGAACTGCCGTTGCGCAAGCGGTTTCCTCTGTTCTGGCAAACTATCTGGAAGAGCATCCCAAGGATGCAAAGGCTATCGTAGACAAGGTCGTGTTGGCGGCTACTGCCCGCCATGCTGCCCGGAAAGCCAGGGAATTGGTACAACGCAAGACGGTATTGTCCGGTTCCGGACTTCCTGGAAAATTAGCCGATTGTTCCGACAATAATCCGGAGGCCTGTGAGATATTCCTGGTCGAAGGGGATTCGGCAGGAGGAACGGCAAAACAGGGGCGCGACCGTAAGTTTCAAGCCATTCTGCCGTTGCGCGGTAAGATATTGAATGTAGAAAAAGCGATGCAGCATCGCGTCTTTGAAAGCGAAGAGATCAAGATTATATTCCAGGCTTTAGGAATTACCATCGGAACGGCGGAAGATTCGAAAGAGGTGAACCTGGAGAAGATCAGATACCATAAGGTGGTAATTATGGCCGATGCGGACGTCGACGGTGCGCATATCGCCACATTGATTATGACGCTGTTTTTCCGTTATATGAAGGCGGTAATAGAACGGGGATACCTTTATATTGCAACACCGCCGCTCTATTCGGTCAAAAAAGGGAAAGAACAACGTTATTGCTGGACTGAAGAGCAACGTTTACAATTGATACAGGAGATGGGCGGAGGAAAGGAACAGAGCCTGCACATACAGCGCTATAAAGGATTGGGAGAGATGACGGCGGAGCAGCTTTGGGATACGACCATGTCGCCTGAAGTCAGAACCCTTCGTCAGGTGACGATAGAGAATGCTGCTGAAGCCGATCGTATATTCTCGATGCTGATGGGTGATGATGTTCCGCCGAGGCGGCAGTTTATTGAGCAGAATGCCACCTACGCAACCATCGACGCTTAGCAATAAAAATATTGAAAATAAAAAAGGTTGTTCAATTACTTTCTGGACAACCTTTTTTATTCGGTAATCAGGCCAAACAGTGGGCGATAAAATTTAGAATTCAATATTTACTATGAATATCGGGGTTTTTTGCGCTTCATCGGATAAGATCGATCCGATTTACTTTAAAGATGCATTAAGGCTTGGCGCAGAGATAGCCAAACGCTCCTGGGGGTTAGTGTATGGAGGCACAAATCTCGGATTGATGCGTGAAATAGCTGATGCAACTACCTTGAATGGCGGAGAAACCATCGGGATTATACCGGAATGTATGGTGAATAAGGGAATTATCGCAAACCGGGTTACTACTTTATTGATAGCTGCCGATATGAAGGAGCGGAAGCAGATGCTCCGGGAATGGTCGGATGCTTTTATTGCTTTGCCTGGTGGTTGGGGAACCCTGGAAGAGATAACGGAGGTGATTACTCTTAAACAGTTGGGGATTCACAATAAGCCCATCGTGTTTGTAAATACCGGAAATTTTTATCAGCTTTTTTTTAATTTTATCCGGGACATTCGTGACCGGGGTTTCATTACCCCGATCTATGACGAGTTGTATGTTGTCGTGGATGGAGTGGATGAAGCGGTGAAATATATTGAAACATACAGAAATTGAATCGGGAGGAAATAGTTACTATAACACAGTTTATCTATGAAAATAGGATTGGTCCAGACACAACTGGACTGGGAAAATGTAGAGGAGAATCTACGGCGTTTTGATGAAAAACTATTACAATGCAAAGGGGTCGATGTGGTGGTATTGCCTGAAATGTTCACCTCCGGGTTTACTATGGCAGGAAAAGAAAAGGTCGCTTCCTTTTACGAACAAACAGTGACGCGTATGCAAGGATGGGCAAAAGAAACGGATGTGCTGGTGATCGGCTCAGTCATTTGTAAAGAGGACGGAAGATACTACAATCGTTTACTGGCTGCATTTCCGGACGGCCGTTATCAGTATTATGATAAACGTCATTGTTTCACAATGGGAGGAGAGAAGGAGCACTTTACACCTGGAAACAGGCATTTGATTATAGAATATAAAGGGGTGAAAATTGCTACTTATATTTGTTACGATTTGCGGTTTCCCGTGTGGAGCCGTAATGTACAGGGTTATGATATGGCGGTATATGTTGCCAATTGGCCGCAGGTACGCAGAGGTGTATGGGATACTTTGCTCCGGGCCAGGGCTGTTGAAAACCAGGCTTTTGTTATCGGGGTAAATTGTGTCGGTGAGGACGGATGTAAGTTGAAATATTCCGGAGGTTCGGTTGTTGTGGACGCAAAGGGCGAGGTGCTGGCCGGTTGTGAAGATTATAAAGAGGAGATAAAGCATACGGATATAGATATCGAATGGTTGAGGGATTTCCGGAAAAAGTTTCCGGTATTGGAAGATCGGGACGATTTTAAGTTGAGAGGTTAGAGATTTTACAGGTGTTTTCGATGTTCAATGAATTAAATTTAAATATATGAAGTACTTATTTTTCATTTTAACCGGGATTATGACGGTGTTTGGTTTGAGTGCTCAGACTAAAATGTTAACGATGGAAGAAGCCGTACTGGGTTACCATCTGAGACCTCAGAATCAATCTATTCAATGGCAGGGTGATTTGTCCATTGTTGCTTATATTAGTGAAAATAAATTGATTAGTGAAGATGTCTCACATAAAAAAAAGAGAATACTAATGACCCCGGAAGAGTTGAGCGGGATCCTTAAACAAAATTTGATGGGCTGGCCCCAGTATACCTGGAAAGATCCCCAGACGATGACGTTCATACGAGCCGGGAAATATTACGAGATAGATATACCTTCCAAGTCGTTAAAACGGTCGTTTACTTTTCCTAAAGAAGCACAGAATATCATATTTAACGGGAAAGACGGATTTGCTTTTACGAAAGAGAATAATCTGTATTATATGAATGAGGGCGGCGAAGTGGTTGCAATAACCAGAGACCAGGATCGGAATATAATCAATGGGCAGATTGTAAGCCGGAATGAGTTCGGTATCGATGGTGGTATTTTCTGGTCGCCTGATGGTAAGCAACTGGCTTTTTACCGTAAAGATGAAAGCGAAGTGGGAGTTTTTCCGCTGCTGGATATCACGACGCGTACCGGTTCTTTAAAAGAGATTAAATACCCGATGGCTGGAATGAAATCGGAACAGATTAGTTTGGGAGTGTATAATATAGCCTCACAACAGGCCGTGTTTCTGGATGTTACTGATTTTGACAAGGAGAGGTATCTGACCAATATCACATGGTCACCTGCTTCCGACTATATCTATGTACAGGTATTGAACCGTGCGCAGAAACATCTGAAATTGAATCAATATAATGCTAAAACGGGTGCTTTTGTTAAAACACTTTTGGAGGAGCGGAATGAGAAGTTTGTCGAACCGGTCACTCCGATCGTATTCTTAAAGAATGATGCTTCCAGATTTATTTACCGCACAAATAACCGGGATGGGTATTTTAATTTGTATTTGTGTAATCTGAAAGGCCAGGTTTTAAAACGTATAACCAATGTAAATGCCGATGTCGACTTTGTGGGGGAGGATGGTAAATATGTTTACTATACTTCGGCCGAAGTGAGTCCGGTAGATAAGCACCTGTTTAAAGTGGATATCAAGTCGGGCAAGAAAACCCGCCTGACAAAAGCGGAGGGATGGCATGATGTCGTGATGAGTGCCGATATGAAGTATTTTATAGATAATTACAGTAGCTTGCGTGTTCCCCGGGTGATTGAACTGACCCGGACTGACGGGAAGATAATGCGGGAGTTGTTATGTGCCGATGATCCAATGAAAGATTATGAACTGGGTGAAGTCGCACTTGGAACGGTGAAGGGTACGGATGGAGTGACGGATCATTACTACCGGCTGATTAAGCCGATCCGTTTTGATGCCTCAAAAAAATATCCGGTGATAATTTATGTATATGGTGGACCGCACTCACAGATGGTAAAAAACACCTGGATGGCAGAAATCAGAATGTGGGAAATGTATATGGCGCAGCACGGTTATATTGTGTATGTTATGGACAACCGTGGAACCTCGAATCGTGGTAAAGCCTATGAGGATGCAATATATGGACAGTGCGGACAAAAAGAGATGGAAGATCAAATGCAGGGAGTACGGTTTCTTACTTCGCAGCCTTGGGTGGATGCCGGTCGGATTGGTGTACATGGCTGGAGTTATGGCGGTTTTATGACCATCTCTTTGATTACAAACTATCCTGATATATTTAAAGTGGCGGTAGCCGGCGGACCGGTAATCGACTGGAAATGGTATGAGATCATGTATGGCGAACGATATATGGGATCTCCGGATACAAATCCGGAAGGATATAATAAGACAAGTTTAATCAACAAAGCCAAGAATCTGAAAGGAAAATTGTTGATATGCCAGGGTGCGGTCGATCCTGTTGTCGTATGGGAGCATAGTCTTAGTTTTATACAAGAGTGTATAAAAAATAATGTACAGGTCGACTATTTTCCATATCCGCGTGCCGAGCACAATGTTATGGGGCGTGACCGGATCCATTTGATGCAAAAGGTCACCGATTATTTTGAGGATTATTTGAAATAGCTGATTGCAGAATCTGATAAACCATACTGAATGAAAATATATGCGTATTGATATATTAAGCGTAGTGCCCGAATTGCTGGAGAGCCCGTTGAACCATTCAATTGTAAAGAAAGCAAGGGATAAGGGGATTGTAGAGATTCATATTCATAATATCCGCGATTGGTCCAAGGACAGATATCGTAAAGTGGACGATTACCCATTCGGCGGAGAAGCCGGTATGGTGATGATGATTCAACCGGTATTCGATGCTCTTGCGGAATTGACTTCGCAGCGGAAGTATGATGAAATTATCTATACGTCGCCGGATGCTCCCGTGTTTACTCAGAAAATGGCAAATGAACTGTCGTTGAAGGAGAATATTATCATTCTTTGCGGTCATTATAAGGGAGTGGATCATAGGATTCGGGAGCATTTGATTACCAGGGAAATATCGATAGGCGATTATGTACTGACCGGAGGGGAGTTGCCTGCCTGCATCATGACGGACGCTATTGTCAGGGTGATTCCGGGAGCAATGGGAGATGAAACATCGGCATTGAGCGACTCGTTCCAGGATAATCTGTTGGCGCCCCCCGTATATACGCGTCCGGCAGAGTATAATGGCTGGAAGGTGCCGGAAGTATTGCTTTCCGGTAATCATGCCAAGATCAGGGAGTGGCAGGAACAGCAATCTCATGAACGTACATTACTGCTCCGGCCCGGTTTACTAAATGAGGAACCTTGATGGAATTGAAGAATTTTTGACCAAACGTGTTGCCAAACAGAGAATTATTATTAATTTTGCGGCCGTATTAATATAATGTCTAACTTATTAGATTGAAAAACAGGTAAAAATTATTATGACAGAAGAACAAAAAGAATTGCAGGTTGAAGCTGCAGAAAAAGAGGTTAAAAAATTTACAGCACCTGTAACCAGTGCTGAAACTGATGAAAATTTTGATTGGGATGCTTATGCTAACGACGATGTTACCACTGCATCTGAAAAAGAAGAATTAACAAGAAAATATGCCGATACCCTTTTGGCAGTAGCTGAAAAAGAGGTGGTAGATGG
The DNA here is from genome assembly GCA_031553705.1 of Marinifilaceae bacterium. Taxonomy (GTDB): domain Bacteria; phylum Bacteroidota; class Bacteroidia; order Bacteroidales; family Marinifilaceae; genus JAVBLD01. Next base: position 54,052 of record JAVBLD010000007.1, read on the forward strand.
TACGGTAATCGCGATGAACAAAAGGGAAGTAGTCGTAAATATCGGCTATAAATCCGACGGGATTATCTCATTGAATGAATTCCGCTATAATCCGGATTTGAAAGTAGGGGATAAAGTTGAAGTTTATGTTGAAACTCAGGAGGACAAAAAAGGTCAATTAACTCTTTCGCATAAACAGGCCCGTGCTTTACGGAGTTGGGATCGTGTGAACGAAGCATTGGAGCGCAATGAAGTCGTTAAAGGTTTCGTTAAATGTCGTACCAAGGGCGGTATGATCGTAGACGTATTCGGTATTGAGGCATTTTTACCGGGCTCTCAAATTGATGTTAAACCGATACGCGACTATGATGTATATGTAAATAAGACAATGGAATTCAGGGTGATCAAAATCAATCAGGAATTCAAAAATGTTGTCGTATCGCATAAAGCGCTTATTGAAGCCGAACTTGAGCAACAGAAAAAAGACATCATTTCTAAACTTGAAAAAGGACAGGTACTCGAAGGTACCGTTAAAAATATCACTTCGTATGGGGTATTTATCGACCTTGGCGGTGTAGATGGCTTAATCCATATCACTGATCTTTCCTGGGGTCGCGTTAACCATCCGAATGAAATCGTTGAATTGGATCAGAAACTGAATGTAGTAATTCTTGATTTTGACGATGAGAAGAAACGGATTGCATTGGGCTTGAAACAGCTTACTCCGCACCCGTGGGATGCATTGAGCGAAGGCCTGAAGGTAGGTGACAAAGTGAAGGGTAAGGTGGTGGTAATGGCTGACTATGGTGCTTTTGTTGAAATCGCTCCGGGTGTTGAAGGTTTGATCCACGTGTCTGAGATGTCATGGTCACAACATTTGCGTTCTGCTCAGGATTTTATGAAAGTAGGAGATGAAGTGGAAGCCGTTGTATTGACCCTGGATCGCGATGAAAGGAAGATGTCGTTGGGTATCAAACAATTGAAGAACGATCCTTGGCAGAATATAGAAGAGAAATATGGCGTTGGAAGTAAGCACAAAGCTGTTGTGCGCAACTTTACCAATTTTGGCGTATTTGTTGAAATCGAAGAGGGTGTGGACGGTTTGATCCATATCTCCGATTTGTCATGGACAAAGAAGGTAAAACATCCGGCAGAGTTTACTCAAATCGGTGCAACAATCGAAGTTGTTGTGCTTGAAATCGATAAGGAAAACAGAAGATTGAGCTTGGGACATAAACAATTGGAAGAAAATCCATGGGATGTATTCGAGACAATCTTTACACTGGATTCGATTCATGAGGGAACCATCACCGAAATCTTTGATAAGGGAGCTGTCATAGCATTGCCTTATGGTGTGGAAGGATTTGCAACTCCCCGTCACCTGGTGAAAGAGGATGGAACTCAGGCACAGGTTGAGGAGAAACTAAACTTCAAGGTGATTGAGTTCAATAAGGCTGCAAAACGGATTATCCTTTCTCATTCCAGGATATTCGAAGACGTACAAAAATTCAAAGAGAAAGGACAAAAGGCTAATGAGGAAAAGAGCACTAAAAAAGCGGTGAAACAAGTGAAAGATAAACTTGAAAAAACAACTTTGGGTGACATTACCGATTTGGCTACTTTGAAAGAACAGCTTTCAGGACAAAGTGAGTAAGTTCATTAACTTGTTGATTTGTGAAGTTTGAACTAACCATATTAGGGTGCGGTTCTGCCGTACCCACTTCTAAAAGAAACTCAGCCGCTCAAGTACTTCAGGTACTTGGGCGGTATTTTCTTATAGACTGCGGCGAAGGCACCCAGCATCAACTACGCCGTTTTAGGGTGCCCTATAATAAGATCAATCACATCTTTATATCCCATTTGCATGGGGATCATTTTTTCGGGGTAATAGGGTTGTTATCCAGTTTCTCCATGCAGAACCGCCGAGGAGAGTTACATATTTATGCCGACAAACGGTTGCAGGAGATTATCGAGTTTCAGTTGAATATAATGAATGCCCATCTTGGGTATCCGTTGATATTTCATATATTGACCCGTAATGAAGAGGTGGTTTTCGAAGATCATGTTGTTACCGTCACCGCTTTTCCGTTAAAACACCGTCATGATGCCCCTGTGTGCGGTTTCCTGTTTAAGGAACGCGAACGGGAACGCAATATTATCAAAGGGATGACGGATGCCTGGCATGTTCCGGTGGCGTTTATGCAGTATTTGAAGAAAGGGGCTGATTTTACTACTCCCGAAGGAGAAGTTGTTCCTAATCATATGCTTACATCTGATCCTCCTACGCCCCGTTCTTACGCTTATATGACCGATACGCTATTTCGGGAACGCTTTGCAGAGTATGTAAAGGGGGTTGATTTGCTATATCACGAAGCGACATACGGTAAAGAATTGGAGGCTTTGGCAAAAGGGACTTTTCACAGTACTGCCGAGCAGGCGGCCTGCTTGGCAGTTGCTGCCGGTGCAAAACGCCTGATACTGGGCCATTTTTCCTCCCGCTACCCGGATCCGGCTTGCTTACTTGAGGAGGCTTGTGCAATCTTTCCCAATACGCAGATCTGTACTGACGGAGATATCTTTGAAGTACCCTACTCGAACTGTCAGGAGTAGTTTTTAATCCCAAGTTTTTATTCTAAAAGAATATAGTGAATCCGGGGCGGACGGGAGTGCCGAATAACTCAAAAATTTGTTTTCGTACCTCTTGGAGATTTTCCTGATAGAGTTGTTTGGTTTCTTCGTTTCCCGCAAATCCCAGGATATAATTATCCGGATAATAAACTCTACCGCTATGGTATTTAAACTGAGTTTCCAGTTGCATATACGGATTCAGGTCGGAGATTGCTTGCCGGTCATCCAGCAGGAAAGGAAGCCTTTTGAATAAATCCGGGTCGTATTCTCCTTTGGGATAACGATGAGCCAGATGGATTTTTACAAGTGTCTGATTATTTTGTTGAGCAATGAGTATATAATCATAACAGTAAAAAGCTTCCTCTTCGATCAGTTTATTTATGCCGGGACGGTTTCTGGATGGCTGTTCTATTAAAATAAAATGCTTTCCGAGATCGTATTTTCATATCGTAGTCTGTTTACACGATTTGATATAGCATTTCTGGTTATCGTCGTATGCAAAAGTAATTGTCGCTTTAGTGGAAAAGGGGGAATTTGCTTTACGCTTGTCAATCATAATCGTTTGCCGGAAGAGCTGATAGTCGATGTAGTCAAATGTGATGCCTTTTAACTCATGCCGTTCCTTGTCAATGAGAAATATACCTTTACAATAGATATAAGTGGCTTGGGGATAGGCTGTTTTTTTTATTTCAAACGCGAAGGCGTAATCCGGTTCGTCTGTTTCAATCGGTTGTATATCATAGTTTTCTATTCCGTTGAAGAGAGGTGCGAAGAGTTGGACCGCACGCATTAGAGTGAATACCTTTCGGGTTCCCACGTCAAAGCGGATATCATCGAGGGTCAGGTATATAGGGGTAAGCGTATCCCGTTACCCATTGTCATATTATAGCTCCTGGCGGTATGGGAAGGTACAAAGTAGGAGCGGTGATTTTGGTCTCAGTCATTTTTAGGTTTTATATCCCCTGAAGTGAAATAATAACCATATTTGCGGCGATATTCGGCAACTGTATCCCGGCAGATCGTGATCTTTTCATATTGCGCTTCTCCAAAATACCGGCAAACAGGAATAATGCCTTTGGATTCGCACTGGCTTTCGCTAATAGTTCCTGTGTGGTTATTCCTTTAATTATGCTTTCAGGTAGTTCAAAATACAGTTCGCTTAGTTTGATCTCACGGACTGAATATAGATCTGCAATGCAGCAGGTGGTTGTTACATAGCCTATCCCTTGGAACTGTATAGAATCATGCTCCGGGAACTGTTCGAGATGAATAGAGCAGTCCCCGTAAACATCAGTTGTAGTGATAAGATGATTTTTTGCTTGGTGAATAACATAAACGCCGGCTATCGGTTGCGAGTATTGATCGACGATTTTAATATATACCGGTTCTTTATCCGGCGCAGGTGCAGCATGGATAGTGCTGCAAAAGAAGCAAAACCAGAAGCAGAGAATGATTTTTTTCATATTCTTGCTCTAATAAAAACAGGTATGAGTAATTTTTAAAACAGAGATATTTTACTCATACCTGTGCTGCCCAGGCAGCATTTTAACAAAATAATCCGCTTGCTGAATCAGATATACTTTTCAATCATTTTCCTCAATAAGGGAGGAGATATAGGTTTCGTTAAGAAGTCGGTGCATCCGGCATTTAACGCTTCTATCCTATCGGACTCAAAGGCGAATGCTGTGAGTGCAATGATTGGTATGTCTGCTGATTCCTTTCTGATTGCCTTGGTAGCCTCCAAGCCGTTCATCTCCGGCATTTTTATATCCATTAAAATTAAGTCGGGAGAAGAAACTTTGAACAGATTCACCGCTTCTAATCCGTTAAAAGCACGGATCAGGATGAATTCTTTACCAATGAGAGCTTTTAGCAATAAAAAATTACTGTCGACATCTTCAGCAACTAAAATGGTCTTTTGATTGTTCATACTTTATATTGTAGTTGAATATTATTAAAATTGTGAATATGCTTTTTCCGATTCAACTTGGTGGAATGGTATTGTAAACTTAAATGTAGAACCAACCTTTTCTTCCGATTCAACCCATATACAACCTCCCAGGTGTTCTATAATAGTTTTACAAATAGCAAGACCTAACCCACTTCCTTGTACAAAACTATCTAATTTTGTAAAACGATCAAATATTATTTGACTTTTTTCTTTTGCAATTCCTATTCCGGTATCTTTAACGTAAAATTCGATATTGTCGTTTAGTAGATTGAAGCCAAATTCTATTTTTCCTTGTTTTGTGAATTTCAAAGCATTTGTCAGTAAGTTCAATAGTATTTGTGATATCTTATTATTATCATTCCAAATCGTTATATCGGGACTATTTTCATTATATACTAATTTTATCTCTTTGGGGATACGAAAAACATAGGAATCATAGATATCCTGACACAATTCTTTAACATTGAAAGATTTTCTATAAAACTCCAGCGTCCCGGCCTCGATTTTAGAAAGATCCAAAATATCGCTGATAAGCTGTAGCAATAAAGTTGTATTTGAATCGATAATGTTGATATAATCCTGCCGTTCTTCGTCGTCACTGACATCTGCAATCAGTTTCGAAAAACCTACAATCGAATTTAGCGGTGTCCTGATTTCATGACTTATGTTGGCCAGAAAGGCTGATTTTAGTTTGTCGGACTGCTCTGCTTTTATTCGGGCCTCGATCAGCTCTTTTTCAGTGCGTTTCATCTCCGTAATGTCCCATGAAACCCCGATTACTAACGGGGCTTTGTTTTCAAAGGGCACTAATGTTTTGATGGTATTTAAAATCCGCGTTTCCCCGTTTGTCGCTTCATAGGTTTCATGGCGCTCTGATCTTCCGCCGTTTTTGAATAGTCGCAAATCGTCATTCCTGAATTGTTCGGCATCTTTTCGTCTCGGAAAAATGTCAAAATCGGTATAACCGATTACTTTTTCCGCTTTCATTTGAGAAAAATCTGCAATCATTTTATTCCAGTACAGATAACGGAAGTCGTCCCCCGTATCTTTTACATAGAGATAGACCGGAACATTATTCAGGATCATGTCCATGATAGAATTGAGTTCCTTGATTTTGTCTTGTTGTTTTTTCTGCTGAATGGCCATCTTATTCAGCTCATTTTGCCTTTCAACAATTTCAGTCACCTCCTGCACGTATCCCTCAACGACGTTATATCCGTTTTCCTCGTATATATTGATGGTCTTGGTGTGCAGGTATTTTGTTTTACCGTTGACGATGATCCGGTGCTCTAAGATTTCGGTACTGATCTGTGGGTTTTCAAGTCGATCATGTACTTTTATCAAATCTTCCGGATGAACCAATGCATAGTAATCTTCCCGTTTTATCGGTTTAATTTTGCTTTGCTCCAGGATAGAGCATATTATTTCGGTTGCTTCAAACTGTTGTTTCTCGGAAAAAAAACTCCATCTGCCGAGCGAAGCCATTTTTTCAGCCAGCTTCATCTTCTGGTTGGCCGTTTCGAGTTTTTCCCGCGCTTCGATAATTTCAGTGACATCCCGGTAGATGCAGATGATATGTTTATCATCCAGCAATATAAGGCGATTCTCAAAATGGATTCTGTTATGCTTGGTACCTATGCAGAAATAAGTGATTGAGCTGGTTCCGGTGGAGATCACCTGCTCCAGATTCCGTTTGACCTCGGCTTTTGCGGGAACCGGAATGAAATCCAGGATGTGTCTGCCAATCATATTGGAAAATGCATCGTCAGACGAAATCAGATCAATATGTATACCTTCATGATTGAGGATAAAGATAACATCAGGCAAAGCATCCAGTATTTTCGAACTGTATTTTTCCTTATGCGACACATCCTTTTTTATTTCGATTTCATCAAGGCTGTGCGCATCACCACGATTAGATAGGTCTCTGATAACTTGTTCAAGTACATGGACATTTCTGATCAATTCTTCCTTCGTATACTGAGAGAGCGGCTTCTTCATATTCCAGACCGTTGTTATTATTCTTATACCTTAGCCCAATACAAGATGATTATTTAGCTTAAATATCTAATTAACTGATAGGGGATTTATTGCTCCTAATTTATATCTTAATTTATTATCTACGAAATACGTGATAAAACAGACACCATACCATTGAAATATATCTTTCATTTGTACTTAAACAGTAATGAAAGATGATTATTTATAAAACCATCTTAAATATAATGCAAATATATAAAAAGGTTTTATAATAACGCTTGTTCAGCTTGAATAATATCACGTTGTTCGAATAATTGTTATCAAGTTATATCAGGATAATAATTAAATCCATATATTTGTACGCTTTATAAAAGGGAAGGGGATGTGTGTTGAGGGGTATGTATTTTATAATCAAAGATATATGAGTGGATTTTGTCCGGCTTTATAATAAAATTATTAGCCTATGAAAATAGAACCTTCAGATTATAAAATTTTAATAGTCGATGATATTCTGTCCAATGTATTATTGCTGAGAACCCTGCTTGGAAGATATGGATATAGGACGGCTGAAGCAATGGGAGGGGAAGAGGCGCTGGAGCTTATGAAACATGAACGGCCGGATTTGCTTTTGCTTGATGTGATGATGCCCGGATTAGGAGGATTTGATGTAGCGCGTCGATTAAAAGCGGATCCTGGTTTCAGGGATATACCGGTCATTTTTCTGACTGCATTGAATGATGCACAGAGTATTGTTAATGGTTTTAAATCCGGAGGAGATGATTTTGTTTCCAAACCTTTCAGAACCGAAGAATTGATTATCCGGGTGGGACATCAGCTTTCGATGATTGCAGCAAGACGTATTATCGTACAGCAAACGGAAGAGCTGAAAAAGGTCATCGTAAGCCGGGACCGTCTTTATTCGGTCATAGCTCATGATTTACGTTTGCCGATGGCTTCCATGAAGATGTTGCTTAACACTGTTATGAAAGGAGCTAAACGGGAGATGGTCAATCCGAATATCGTGAATCTGTTGGAAATGACAACCAAAACTTCCGAGGAGATATTTGCATTACTGGATAACCTACTGAAATGGACAAAAAGCCAACTGGGCGAATTGAGTGTGATAAAACAAAATACGGATCTGGTTCAGCTGACTACCGATACCATTGAAATAGTCGGCTCGATGGCGAAGATCAAAAATATAACCATTGATGTCAAGGCGCCGGATAGTTGTGACATTTTTGTCGATCCGGAGATGATAAAATGTGCGATAAGAAACCTGCTTTCCAATGCGATAAAATTTAGCCATAAAGGCTCAATAGTGAGGATATATATCGGCCAAAGCGAAAAGGAGGCAAAATGGACGGTAGAGGACTCGGGATGCGGAATACGGAAAGAAGACCAACAGAAATTATTGCAGGAAGCCACTCATTTTACGACTTATGGGACAAATAATGAAGAGGGGTCCGGTTTAGGATTACTTCTGTGCCAGGATTTTGTGCAAAAAAACGGCGGATATTTATGGTTTGAATCGGAAGAAAAGGTCGGCTCAAAGTTTGGTATAACGTTGCCCAGGTAAATTGAAAACTAGAAATTGAAGATCAAATCTTTATGAATAGCAATCATTTGATAATTATGGCAGGAGGGGTCGGTAGTCGTTTTTGGCCGATGAGTACTCCGGATAAGCCGAAACAGTTTATAGACGTATTAGGCACAGGAAGAACATTGTTGCAATTAACGGTAGATCGGTTTTCCGGAATTTGTCCGCTTGAAAATGTATGGGTGGTGACTGCAAAAAAATATTTTGAATTGGTGAAAGAGCAGCTGCCGGAGATACCGGAATCCAATATATTGCTCGAACCTTGCATGCGGAATACGGCCCCTTGTATCGCTTATGTCGCATGGAAAATCAAAAAAAAGGATCCGGATGCTAATCTGGTTGTTTCGCCTGCCGATCATATTGTAATGGATATATCCGAATTTAAAAGGGTAATAAGAAACGGGTTTGCTTTTACGAAAGGAAATGATAATATATTGACATTGGGGATGTGTCCGGTGCGTCCGGAAACGGGATATGGGTATATAAAAATATCTGAGGAAAATCTTCCTGCCGGATTCCAGGAAATTGCCAAAGTGGCCGGATTTAAGGAAAAACCCGATTTGAAGACAGCGCTTTGTTATCTGGATGAAGGAGGGTACTACTGGAATTCGGGTATATTCCTATGGAATGTGGTTACCATTGAAAAAGCATTCCGGCAGAATGAACCGCAAATAGCGGCCCTGTTTGACGGATTGAACGATGTGTTTTATACTGCCGGAGAGCAGGAACAGATAGACCGGGAATTTCCGGAATGTAAGAGTATCTCTATAGATTATGCCGTGATGGAACATGCCCGGAACATATATGTTTATCCTGCCGATTTCGGCTGGTCGGACTTGGGATCATGGGGCTCTCTGCACGAGCAGTTGGCTAAGGACGATGCCGGTAATGCCGTGGTTGGAGAGGGTGTGAGAATGGTTGAGAGTAAGAACTGCGTGGTACATATATCGGACGATAAAAAAATGGTTTTACAAGGACTGGATGGTTATATTATAGCCGAACAGAATGGTGTTTTTATGATCTGTAAAATGTCCGAAGAGCAACGTATCAAAGAGTTTTCTACCCGCTTGACGGAGAATAAGAAAAACGGATAAGAATCAAGTCTTTGGGAGTTCAATTTTTTAAATTCCTGTTTATTTTCTAACTTTGAGGGTTAATAATTTATCAATATGGTGAAAAAGAAAATAAGACGGTGGGACAAGCTGAAATATAAGTATAAGTTATCCGTTATTAATGAGGTGTCTTATGAGGAGGTCTTTCATTTCCGCTTATCCCAGCTACATGTGTTAACGGCACTGAGTGTATTGACGGTTGTATTGGTTGGGTTGACAATATTATTGATTGCTTTTACCGACCTGCGGGAGTTTATTCCGGGGTATCCTGACGGAAAAATGCGCCGGATGATTACAGAAAACGCATTGCGTGTCGATTCTTTGAAACACGAGTTAAATAAACGGGATAATTTTTTATATTCATTCCGGGTGATGCTGAACGGAGGGGATACAAGCGCCATGACCAAAGTACATCATAGGGATACCGTCCGCAATAATAATGACACGATAACATTTAGTAGCATTAGTGCTGAGGAAAGTAGTTTCAGAACCTCAATGGAAGAACAGGAACGTTTTAATTTGGGGCTTGGTATCAGCACAACTAATAATGATTACTATCACTTTTTCCCCCCGGTGGAGGGAATTGTAAGTCGCGGGTTTGATGAGAAAACAAGACATTATGCTACCGATGTGGTTGCGAAACCCGGTGCAAAAGTTTCTGCCATTCTGGATGGAGTGGTTATTTTTACCGACTGGACTGTAAAAACCGGGAATGTGATCCAGATACAGCATGCCAATAATCTGGTTTCCATATATAAACATAACTCTACCTTATTAAAAAAACAAGGGGATTATGTCAGGGCCGGCGAAGTGATCGGTATTGTCGGCAATACCGGGGAAGAGACCAGCGGACCACACCTCCATTTCGAATTGTGGAGAGCCGGAAATCCTTTAAATCCGGAAGATTTTATTAAGTTTAAATAATACATAATCAAAGATATAAAAATTGAGAATTAAGAATTACGCGCGATTAGCAAACCAGTAAAGTTAGTAGCGTTATATTTCCGATTCTTAATTCCTAATTCAATCGTATGAGGCATATAGCAATATTAGGATCGACCGGTTCTATCGGAACACAGGCATTACAGGTGATCGGAGCGAATCCGGATCGATTTTGTGTCGAGGTGCTTACCGCAAATAATAATGTTGATTTGCTTATAGAGCAGGCATTGAAATTCAAACCGGGGATCGTTGTGATTGCTAATGAGGATAAATATTCTTTTTTGCGGGATGCCTTGCAGGATGAAGATATAAAAGTATACGCCGGTGCGGATGCTATTGCGCAGGTGACAACAATTGGATGCGTGGATATCGTACTGACGGCAATGGTAGGGTATAGTGGACTGAAACCTACTCTGTATGCAATCAAGGCGGGAAAAAATATTGCTTTGGCCAATAAAGAGACATTAGTAGTTGCCGGAGAGTTGATCACGAGGCTGGTAGAGGAATATAAAGTGGCTATTTTGCCAGTTGATTCCGAACATTCGGCCATATTTCAATGCCTGACCGGGGAACATAATAATCCGGTGGAGAAAATTATCCTTACGGCATCCGGAGGGCCGTTCCGGGGACGTGATAAAATGTTTCTCGGACGGGTGACTCCCGAAGAGGCTCTGAAACATCCGAACTGGAATATGGGACCCAAAGTGACAATCGATTCGGCTTCTTTGATGAACAAAGGGTTTGAAGCTATTGAAGCAAAGTGGTTATTTGGAATGAAGCCGCAGCAGATAGAAGTGGTCGTACATCCCCAGTCTATCATTCATTCGATGGTGCAGTTCGGGGACGGTTGTCTGAAAGCCCAGTTGGGAATGCCTGATATGCGCATGCCGATTCAGTATGCGCTTGCCTATCCGGAACGGATAAATGGTAATTTCGGAAGGGTCGATTTTAATAAACACAATGCCCTAACATTTGAAGAGCCGGATAGAGTGACATTCCGTAACCTCAATCTGGCCTATCATGCGATGAATACCGGAGGAAATATGCCGTGCATGTTGAATGCAGCTAACGAAGTTGCAGTAGATGCGTTTCTGCATCGGAAAATATCGTTTACCGGCATGTCCGATCTGATTGAATGTACCATGCAGAAGATCGATTTTATAAAAACTCCCGGATTGGAAGATTATATTGAAACCGACCGGGTTAGCCGGGCTTTTGCTGAAACATTATTGTAATCTGCAATATACCGGAACGACATAAAAGAAAATGATGAATTTAAATAAATAAAGATGGATATAGTAGTAAAAATAGCTCAATTTTTCTGTTGTTTCTCAATTTTGGTGTTATTCCACGAGTTCGGGCATTTTATTTTTGCTAAGATGTTTAAAACCAGGGTAGAGAAATTTTATATGTTTTTTGACCCATGGTTTTCGTTGTTCAAATTCAAAAAGGGAGAAACCGAATATGGAATGGGATGGGTGCCGTTTGGAGGATATGTCAAAATTTCCGGGATGATTGATGAGTCGATGGATACGGAGCAGATGAAGCAACCGCCACAGCCCTGGGAGTTTCGTTCCAAACCGGCATGGCAAAGATTATTGATTATGCTGGGAGGAGTGATGGTAAACATATTATTGGCTTTTGTTATTTATATCGGAGTACTATATGCTTGGGGAGAGACCTACCTGCCTGCCAAAAATGCAAAATATGGGGTGGTGTGCGATTCAGTGTTCATAAATATGGGGATGCGGAACGGAGATATCATATATGCATTGGACTATAAAGAGGTGGAACGCTTTGACGACATTGTCCGCAATATATTGTTGGATGATCCCCGGACGATTCAGGTGATGCGTGGTGGGGAAAGTGTGGACCTGACGATTCCGGATACATTGGTGGCCCATTTATTGGAAATGTCGTCTAAGAAATTTGGAATGAAGGCTCTTTTGGTTCCGCGCGTTCCGTTGGATGGTATTGTGATCAAGGGATTTGCAGAAAAATCTGTGGCTTATGAGGCCGGAATGCGTAAAGGCGATAGACTATTGAAGATTGACAGTACTGCTTTCCATTTTTCGGACGAATTCAGGGAATTACTGTCTTCCGGAAGAGGAAGACAGATTGAGACAGAGGTCTTGCGTGGTATCGATACGCTACGGTTTGCTTTTAACTTGGGGAACGATGGCATGCTCGGGATAGAATACGAAATGACTCCGGGCGATTTTGAATTTGCCGTACAGAAGTATACCTTTTTTAAAGCAATTCCGGCCGGGATTCAAATGGGAGTTGATGAGATCGGGAACTACCTGAAACAGTTTAAAATGCTGTTTCAGCATAAGGAGCAGGCCTATAAATCATTAGCTGGTGTCATAACTATCGGAAGTATTTTTCCGGGAGAGTGGGACTGGCAGATATTCTGGAGATTGACCGCATTGATTTCAATTATGCTTGCAGTGGTGAATATTTTGCCTATACCGGCGCTCGACGGAGGGCATGTACTATTTCTGTTGTATGAAGTGATTACCCGTCAGAAGCCGGGAGAAAAGTTTATGATGTACGCCCAGACGGTAGGTATGATGTTGATCCTGGGGCTTATTATCTTAGCTACTGTAAATGATATATCGAAGTTTTTTTAATTACGGATTTCGAAATAATAAAACGGGGAAATGGGGTACGGAATAAATATTTCTATACTGTTTTTATTGCTATGGTCATGTTCATCACCGGCGCAGGAACAATACAGAATTGCGTTCTATAATGTGGAGAATCTGTTTGATATCTATGATGATCCGAAGACAATAGATGAAGAGTTTACTCCTCAGGGGGAAAAACATTGGACCATGGCCCGTTATAATGATAAAATACTTAAAATCGCACAGGTATTGAGTAGTATTGGAGGCAGCCGCCAACCTGTAATTATCGGGTTGGCTGAGATCGAGAACAGACGGGTGCTGGATGATCTGACCGGAAAAACGCAACTTGCTGATGGCGACTATGGAATTATTCATCAAGACTCCCCGGACCGGAGAGGTATCGATGTGGCCTTTCTGTACAGAAAAGCATATTTCAGGCCGTTGAAAAACAATTTTTTTAATATTCCGTTTCTGGAAGACTCTACTTTGACAAGGGATATCCTTTATGTAAAAGGTATCTTGGGAGACAGCGATACCCTTCATTTTTTTGTTTGTCATTTTCCATCCATGTCGGGAGGAGAAGCTAAAAGCGAATGGAAGAGAAAGCGGGCAGCCTCGGTGTTGAGAGGTAAAATTGACTCTATCATGGAACTTAATACCTGTGCAGGAATTGTCGTGATGGGGGATCTTAACGGCAAGGCTAATACTGAGGCGATGACCAAGGTGTTAAAAGCTAAAAATCCGGATAAGAAAATCGATGTTTCAGATATATATAATACAGGATATTACCTGTTGAAGAAAGGGTATGGGAGCTACCGCTATAAAGAAAAATGGCAGACGATAGACCATTTTGTGGTATCCGGTTCTTTATTGAATGAAAAGCATACCTTTCAGACAGGTAAAACAACCGTTTTCTCACCTTCCTTTTTATTGGAAGAAGAGAAGAAATTCTTTGGATTCAGGCCGTTTCCCACCTATCGCGGGCCTGTATATTCTGGTGGCTACAGCGACCATTTGCCTGTATACATCGACCTCTATTGAAATCCGGTCCGTTTAAAAACATTGGAAAGGCCTATAACTTGTATGATAATCCGATTGTTGTACCGAAGTCATTTTTTCCGGCATTAGGGTCGGGAGGTTTGCGGTCGTAACTGTAATAAAAGGTCAATGACAATGAAAAATCCCTGTTAAGTTCCCAGGAGATATTGGTATTCATTTCATATCGGATACGTCCTTTTTGTGATAAGCTGGTATAAAATACGTTTTCGGAGGATATCTGCGTATTCGAATGGGAGAATTTGAAAAAATTTAACATAAAACCTAACGGAATCTCCACTAATAGGCTCTCTTCGTTATTGCTACTTAACTCCTGATTCAAACTTACTCCCAGCATTCCTAATATTTGCGTGTTGTATCCTAAGATAAATTTTTGTCCTCCTCCCAATGTTTGTTGGTAACGTCTGGCTATTGATAATTCCAGGTTCCGCTGATAATTAAACTGTCCGAAAATATACCATTTACTGTAATATTTCAGATTATAATATCCGGCCAATCCGAAATCGGCCCGGTCGATTGAAAACACCGAGGTATCGATGGATGCGTTGCCTGAACCGGTTAAACTAATGGTGACCTGTTTGGTGATATAATCAATATTTGTATTCAGGTTCAGCTGTCCGATACGGCTTGATTGGGTGTAACTGAATCCCGATGAAAGATTACCCTGAAACCTGTTCTTGAATGCTTTTAGTATCGGAAGCATTGTGCTGATATGATTGATGGCAATATGACGGGTATGGGAAGGAGTAACGATGTACACAAACCCTTTTTCGGGAGCAGATTTAAGTACTCCGTAATACAATATCTGGTCGGCCGTTTCTATCCTGAATGTGTCGGATGAAGTACTGATCGATTCGATCTTGGAGATCTTAATGTCAATAAGGCCGACGTTTTTGGTGTCAATCGTCACTTTACCCAATTTCATCTCTTTCACGCTTCCTGTCAGCATTTCGTTGTGAAGAAGAAAAACAGTGTCATCCCGGACATGAATAGCCCTGGCATTTCCAGCAAATAGAAACAGCGCTAAAACAAGTAAAAGTATTCTCAAATCAAAATCTTTTTATCCATAACGACAACACTGTTGAAAACCGAACCGTTTTCAATACAATATGCAAATCTTTTCAATCTGGTCTTATCGCTTGCATGTCTTTAGTCATCAAGATAGTTGGAAAGTTTATCGACTACTTTTTTTGCCTTTTTCTTGGCTATGACTACTACTTCTTCCGTTTTATCTTCCACCCAGTCTTCAATTTTGCCTTCGACTTTATTATATTCGGCTTTTGCTTTATTGGCAGCGCGAACGGTCTTTATTTTCACTGCCTCCACTAAATCCGGGTCCTTTTTATTATCAAGGATATATTTCCGGAAAATTTCTACTGCTTTGCAAGCCTGTTTTTCGGTAAGTCCTACCTCTTTCTGGAGTTTGGTAATTAAAGTTTTCATGGTACGTTTTTTTATTTGTATAAGTTTAAAATGGATCGTTCAGTATAAATGTGTTGTAAATACGGACCGCATGATTATGGTGAAACAATGCTTTTATGTCGTAATTTTAAATGATTATAACTGGTCTTGGTACGTGCCGGACAGATGTTTTGTTTCATGGAAACCATTTCTAAGATTTGAAATCTGTGGTGAAATGGAAGAATCTGTAGTTCATGTTCTGTTTATAGAACTTTCAGGATAGCATGCTGGTACTTTCCACTACTCTTTTTTACAGAGTTTGAAAGAAATGGATTGTTTCCTTCCGATTTTCAATATATCCTTTCTTTTTTTGCTTTTAAAAATTACCTTTGTGTGGCAAATCTATAAAAAGGATATGGACGATTATCATCAACAATATTAATTTGGAACAAAGGTTGTTCTCAGTGGCCTTTGTTTGTAATGAATGGAGGATATTATATGAGAAGATTCCTATGTTGCGATACCGGTTTTGTTGAAAAAAAAAGATGGGAAGATGGTTGCTGGATTAATATAGAATTACCTGCCGATGCGGATAATGCATACCTTACCGATGAACTTCATATTCCGGAAGCTTTCTTATCCGATATACGAGATGTGGACGAGCGTCCCCGTATAGAACAGGAAGATGGTTGGACCTTGATGATTTTGCGTATTCCATACCGGGATACCGAGAATGATATTCCTTATATCACTGTACCGTTGGGAATGATTATGAATGAACATTACTTTGTGACGGTGTGCCATTATGAAACCGATATGTTGCCCGACTTTATCCGGTATATGCAGCGTAAAAATTTTCGCATAAAAGATCACGGGGAGCTAGTGTTCCGGTTATTCCTCTCTTCTTCGGTATGGTTTTTGAAATATCTGAAGCAGATAAACCATCAGACCCGGATGGTGGAAAAAGAGCTGGAGCGTTCTATTCAAAACTCGGAATTGCAGCGGTTATTGAAAATTGAAAAATCATTTGTGTTTTTTATTACTTCTTTGCGGGGAAACGATAACCTGTTGGTTAAGCTGAAAAACCTGAAAGTTCAGCGAAGCCTTTTTGATCCCGAATTGGTGGAAGATGTGGAGATCGAGTTACGCCAGGCGCAGGATACCGCCCGGATATATAGTGACATCCTGAGCGGAACTATGGATGCCTTCGCGTCGGTGATTTCCAATAATCTTAACGTGATCATGAAACGGATGACGGCCATTTCCGTTATTTTAATGGTGCCTACCTTAATTGCCAGTTTATATGGCATGAATCTTCATAATTCACTGGAAAATAGTAGGTATGGTTTTGTTCTTGTTGTGCTGATCTCTGCTATTCTTTCATTTTTCGGTTTCTGGTTATTTCGAAGAAGCAAGTGGTTTTAATGAGTTGAAAATTGAAAGTGGAGAGCTTTTGATTTTTAAATACTTTTCATGATTTAAATCTTTACCGATATTTATTTAACGAACCATTAACAATCGTGAAGTAAACTTTTTTATTATAAATTTGTCTCAAAACAGGTATTTATGGCTTTTATTAATTAAGAAGTAAATCTAACATTAATGAAGAAACATACAAAAAGGATCGTATTTATTGCGATTTTAGTAGTTGTTGCCGCGTGGATTATAATCAGGCAAATGGGTGGCACTGCGGAAAAAGAACAAAAGATCACCAAGGGAGTCGGAACTTCACGGGGAATGCTTCCGGTAACAGGGATTATAGCTGAAGCTTCTGCGATAAAAAATGGAATTATTGCCAACGGGACCTTATATGCCAATGAAGAGGTGAATCTGGTGGCAGAGATTGTTGGAAAAGTCGTGAAAATCTATTTCCAGGAAGGAACCCGGGTGAGGAGAGGCGAATTGTTATTGAAGGTAGATGATGCCGATTTACAGGCGCAGCTTATACGGGCGGAATTTCAGGAGAAATTATTAAAAGAAAAGCTGGAGCGGCAGCGGATTTTACTGAACCGGGAGTCTATCAGTCTGGAGGCATTTGAGCAACTGCAGACGGATTATAATATGTTATTGGCGGATATAGCACTGTTAAAAGTAAAAATAAACCGTACCGAAATCCGGGCGCCGTTTGATGGAGTGATGGGATTCCGGTATGTGAGCGAAGGTAGTTATGTACAACCCAATACGCAGATTGCACGGATTGTGGATAATTCTGTTCTGAAACTTGAGGTGGCGATACCGGAAAGATACCAGGAGCAGGATTTAAGAGGAAAGGAGATTGACTTTCAGGTTTCCGGGTCCGATAAACTATTTTCTGCTGTTGTTTATGCCATCGAACCGTTGATCGAAGTGAAGAACAGAACAATTTTATTGCGGGCGTATTTTGACAACAAAGCAAATCTGTTGATGCCGGGAATGTTTGCTAAAGGTTTTCTGATGACGGACTCTGGGGTCAAACATATTCAGATTCCTACCGAGGCTGTAGTACCTGAGATGAATGGAAAACGGATGTGGGTAGTGAAAGATGGTAAGGCAAGCAGTGTGGTTGTTGAAACGGAAGGAAGAGATCAAAAAAGTGTCGTTGTATTGTCAGGGGTTAGCGTGGGTGATACGGTGCTGACCGGAGGATTGATGCAATTACGGGAAGGAATGGCTGTTAAAGTGGAGTTGAAGAATTAAGGGAAAATTTGCTTTTGAAATGAAGAAAGAATAAAAGATAAGAAGGAATGAGTTTATCGTCTACGAGTATAAAAAGGCCCGTATTTGCAACAGTGATGAATATCATGTTGGTTTTGGTGGGTCTTATAGGTTTATTATATTTGGGGGTACGGGACTATCCGAGTGTTGACCCGCCGATTATCTCGGTTTCCACCAGCCTGCCGGGAGCAAATGCGGATGTAGTAGAGACACAGGTCACCGAACCGCTCGAGTCTGCCATCAATGGGATTCCCGGGATACGCTCGCTGACAAGCGTGAGTCGCGACGGATCGAGCCGTATTACAGTAGAATTTGAGTTGAATGTTGATCTGGAGACGGCGGCAAATGATGTGCGGGACAAGGTGGCCGGGGCGCAACGCCGGTTGCCTAAAGATATAGATCCGCCTACTGTGGCGAAGGCGGATGCCGATGCGCAACCTATTTTCGGGGTGTCATTGAGGAGTGACCAACGTTCCCTGATAGACCTAAGTATGTTTGCTGAACAGTATTATAAGGAGCGTTTGCAGACGATTCCGGGCGTGAGTAGCGTGGGAATATGGGGGCAAAAGCGTTATTCTGTCCGTTTACGGATGAATCCGGCTTCACTGGCGGCTTACGGGATTACACCGATGGATGTCCGGGATGCTGTGGTGAATGAGAATGTAGAGTTGCCGTCAGGGCGTATCGAAGGAGATAATACGGAGTTGACAATACGTACTCTGGGCCGGTTGATGACTATAGATGACTTTAATAATCTCGTAATCCGGGAAGATGGGGACCGGGTGGTGAGATTCCGCGACATCGGTATTGCCGAAGTAGATGCCGAAGATACCCGTTCGATTATGAGGCAGGATGGTGTGCCGATGGTGGCGTGTACGGTGATACCTCAACCCGGCGCCAACTACATTGATATTGTCGACAGAGCCTATAAAGTGATGGCGGATCTGGAAAAAGACTTGCCTGCCGATATCAAGACCGGAATATCTTTTGATAATACAAGATTTATCCGTAGTTCGATCGGTGAGGTACAGCGTACTATTGTAGAGGCCTTTGTATTGGTGGTGTTAATTATATTTTTGTTCCTTAGAAACTGGAGGACCACGTTGATCCCGGTGCTGGCAATACCGATATCGTTGATTGCCGCATTTTTTGTGATGTACCTGGCCGGTTTTTCGATTAATATATTGACATTGTTGGCCATTGTGTTGGCTATCGGATTGGTGGTAGATGATGCGATTGTGGTGATGGAAAATATTTACACAAAGATAGAGTATGGAATGGAGCCGTTGGAGGCAGGCATTAAGGGATCTAATGAGATATTCTTTGCTGTGATAGCGACAACCATTTCGTTGGTAGCGGTATTCTTTCCGATCGTATTCCTGCAGGGGACTACCGGTCGCTTGTTCAGGGAGTTTAGTATTGTTATTGCCGGGTCGGTTGCCGTTTCGGCGTTTGTCGCATTGACATTTACCCCGATGATCTCTACGAAATTACTGACTAAGGATGCAACGAACAACTGGTTTTATCGGAAAACGGAACCTTTTTTCAACGGAATGATCGGTATGTATCGCCGCGGGTTAGAAGCATTTATGCGTAAACGTTATATCGCTCCGATTATCCTTGTAATTGCAGGGGTGTTTATCTATATTCTCTGGCGTACGATTCCTTCTGAAATGGCACCGTTGGAAGACCGTTCGAACGTAAATATTTCATCGACGGCTCCCGAAGGGGCTACGTTTGAATATATGAACCGGTATGCTCTGGAACTGGCCTCTTTTGTAAAGGGGGAAGTACCTGAACAGGACAGGCTTATCGAAATGGTCGGAATGGGGAATGTAAACCGTTCGAACTTGAATCTATGGCTGGTAGATCCGGAAGATCGGCATCGCACGCAACAGGAGATCGCTGACGAACTGGGGGTGAAGGTACGGCAGTTCACCGGAGCGCGTACAATGGTGTCACAGCAGCAGACCTTCGGAGGAAGACGGGGCGGACTTCCTGTGGAATATGTAATACAGGCTAAAAACCTGGAGGAATTGAAACGGGTATTACCCGATTTTATGGATGAAGTGAATCAAAGTCCGGTATTTTCGGTAGCAGACCTGAATCTGAAGTTTACCAAACCGGAGTTAACCATCAATATCGACCGGAATAAGGCAGCTGTCTTAGGTGTCTCGATGCAGAATATTGCGCAAACCTTGCAATTGACTATGGGAGAACAGCGTATCGGCTATTTTATTTTGAATGGAAAACAGTACCAGATATTTAGTCAGTTGGATCGTGAAAACCGGAATAAACCATCTGATCTACAGAATATTTATGTACGTAATAGTATGGGGGAGATGATACACCTGGACAATTTGGTGACGATGGAGGAGAGCTCAATGCCGCCGCAATTGTATCGTTATGACCGGTTTGTTTCCGCCACTGTTTCGGCCGGATTGGCGAAGAAGCAAACTTTGTCGCAAGGCCTGGAAGAAATGGACAGGATTGCCGGTAATGTGTTGGATGATAACTTCAAAACGACACTGTCAGGAAGCTCGAAAGACTTTGTGGAGAGCTCTTCCAGCCTGATGTTCGCTTTTGTGATGGCTCTGATGTTTATCTATTTGGTGCTTGCCGCTCAGTTTGAGAGTTTCCGTGATCCGTTGATTATCATGTTTACGGTACCGCTGGCCTTGATCGGGGCAATGGTGTCGTTGTGGTGCTTCGGCCAGACAATGAACATCTTCAGCCAGATCGGTATTATCATGCTGGTAGGGCTGGTTTCCAAAAATGGCATTTTAATTGTTGAATTTGCAAATCAGCGGAAAGCCATCGGTGTTCCGATGCGGGAAGCGATAGAGGAGGCTGCGGTTGCCCGTTTTCGTCCTATCATGATGACCAGCCTGGCTACGATATTGGGTATTCTTCCTATGGCAATTGCTACCGGAGCCGGAGCAGAAAGCCGCGTGGCAATGGGAATTGCCGTTGTGGGCGGGATGGTGTGTGCGACATTTCTTACCCTGTTTATTATTCCGGCAATCTATTCCTATTTTTCTTCTGAAACGGTGATAAAAGCAAGGAATGGAGAGTAAACCGAGATTTTGGATTGAAGGTGGAATGTGATCGATTAAGTGATAAAAAAAAAGAATTTTCCGATATTAGATTGAAAAATCATGAAAGGAAAGATGAAAGATATTATGTCGGGTGAAAAAGCGTGGTTACTGTTTACGGTATTTTGTTTTTCGTTCGGAATGTTGCCCCGGACACATGCGCAGCAGAGAATGACATTGCAGGAATGCATCGAACAGGCATTGGAATCGAGTTATTCGATCAAGATTGCACGCAATCTGCAACAGGTGGCTGATAATAATGCCAGTTATGCTCCTTTTCTGCCTACGCTTGGTGTAAATGCTAAGCAAACCCAGAACAATACCGACAATAAAACTATTACAAACGGAGAGGAGCGGACATCCACAGGAGCGGTGTCGAATGTTTTATCGGCTGGAGTAGCATTAAACTGGCGCTTGTTTGATGGATTGGGTATGTTCACTACATACGAAAGATACCAGGAGATACTTGCCATAGGGGAGCTTGATACCCAACTTGCTATTGAAAATCTGATCATAACGGTCAGTGCGGCTTATTACGATGTAATCATGCAGCATAGCAAACTGGAAGCTGCCGCCCACACCCTTGAATTATCGACGGAACGGTATAAGGAAGCCCATGATAAATATGTAATTGGCGTGTTGTCCGGACTCGACGCACAACAGGCAAAGTCGGATTTGAACGCCGATAGTTCCGACTATATGCAGCAAAAAGAGCTTTTGAAGGGAGCTTATATCACATTAAATAAGGCGATGAATATCGATTTGCAACGGACAATGTATGTTCAGGATTCGATTGTTTTGGGTACTCCGATGATATTTAAGGATCTGCAGTATAGGATGTTGGTCAGGAATACCACATTGCAAAAAGGACAAAGGGATAAAAAAGTTTCCGAATTGGATATGAAACTTGCTCGTGCAGCGCTGTTTCCTACGCTTGACTTTAATTCGGGTTATAATTATAGCCGAACAAAAGCGCCTGTTGCGGCCACTTCATTAAACCGGTCAAGCGGTTTATATTGGGGATTTACATTGAATATCGATCTGTTTAACAGACTGGATACCCGTCGTAAGCTGAATAATGCAAAACTGGAGGCTGAGAACGCAGGATTCTCTTATCAGGAAGTTGAATTGCAACTTAGGGCCGACCTGGCACAATTGTACAATGTATATGAGAATAATCTGCAAATCGTTGGATTTGAAAAAGAAAATGCAGCGATAGCTTTTGATAATCTGGATGCCGCATTGGAGAAATATAAGATCGGTTCTCTTTCGGGAATCGAATTCCGTGAGTTTCAACGCAGCTATATTGATGCGGTCGACCGGAAGGTAACCGCCCTCTATCGGGCGAAGATATCAGAGCTTTCGTTGTTATTTATCAGCGGCGGGTTGTTGTATAATTGAAACGGTCGGATAGTCTTACGGTCTGTAATGTCTATTACTCTGTATTCCGGTTTATAATGTAATTGCGCCACTTTTCAATCAACTGCTGCATGTCGCCGGGAAGTTCTGAATCAAAAAGCATAGTTTCGCCGGTTACCGGATGTATAAAACCTAGTGTTTTGGCGTGCAAAGCTTGCCGGGAGCATATTGTAAAGCAATTGTGAACGAACTGTTTGTATTTTGCAAAAGTTGTACCCTTCAATATCTCGTTTCCGCCGTATTCCGCATCATTAAACAGCGGATGTTTAATATATTTGAAGTGTGCGCGGATTTGATGTGTACGGCCGGTTTCAAGAATACATTCAATAATATTGACGTAGCCTATTCTTTCAAGTACCCGATAATGGGTGACGGCATGCTTTCCGTGGCTTCCGTCGGGAAAGACCGACATAATCTTACGGTTGTGCGGATTACGGCCGATATGTCCTGTAATTGTGCCGCTCTCTTCTGCCAGGTTTCCCCAGCATACGGCGATATATTTCCGGCTTGATGTTTTGTTAAAGAATTGCAGGGCCAGATGGGATTTTGCTTTTTCCGTCTTTGCAATAACCAGTAGTCCGGAAGTGTCTTTATCGATACGGTGTACTAATCCCGGTCGGGGATCCGAAGTGTTGAACAACGGGTTGCCTTTCAGGTGCCATGCCAGAGCATTTACCAAGGTTCCGTTATAATGACCGAAGGCCGGGTGTACAACCATCCCTGCCGGTTTGTTTATCACAAGCAGTTGGTCGTCTTCATACAAAATATTTAAAGAAATATTTTCCGGCGTGATTTCGATCTCTCTTTTGGGATAAGCCATGACCACCGAAATAACGTCCTTCGGTTTTATACGATAGTTCGCTTTTATGACTTTATTATTTACCAGGACATTCCCGGCCTCTATGGCTTCCTGAATTTTAGAACGGGAGGCATTGGGAAGACGGTCCATTAAAAATTTATCTATTCGCAGAAGCGCCTGACCATTATCCACATCAATGTGATAATGCTCGAACATTTCCGTCCCTTGTTCCTCGTCATCGTCCTGCCATTCGTTTGAATCGTCTGTTTTATCGATCATTTTCCGCTATTTGTAATGCAAAATTGAAGTATTAATTTTTAGCCGCCAACGAATCAATAGCTGATGTCAACTTTTTCTTCTGTAATGTGATGTAAAGCGTAATGTAACTGCCGGCTGTAATTTTTCCCTGTTCCTGGTATGCGGGAGTTTGTTGATACACTGCGGCGGAAAGACTGTCCGCTTTTGTTTTGACAGTTGCATCCGGGATTATCTTGTCGATATTCAAATAACCTATTTTAGCCGTTGAAACAGCGTCAGTGATTTTTTTGCCAACCAGCCTGGGAATAAAAACTTCCAGATCTTCTCCTTCTTCTCCCATCCCGAGCACAATATTGATCACACTACCTTTCGGCAGGCTGGAACCCGCTTCTATATACTGGTTATTGTGTTTGAACCCGATCACCAGGTTTTTAAAATCATAGGGGACGTATTCGATGTTTCCGACTCTGAATCCGCAGGATTCCAGGGTCTGTAAGGTCTGCCGGAAAGCTGCATGTTGTAAGTTCGGGAAAGAGACTTTTTCAGGGTTTTGTGCATTGATCGTAAGATGTATCAATCGCATATCTTTCACTTGGGAGCCGCTGGCCGGATATTGTTCGACAATTGTACCGGGCTTCGATTCTTCGTCATATAATGAGTCGATCACCAGTATCCTCAAATTATTTTTTGTCGCTACGTTTGTCGCTTCATCGGTCGAAAGTCCGTAAAAAGACGGGACGGAAATAAAATGCCCGTGATTTGTATAGCTTTTTAAAAAGGAGAGAACGATAGCAATAATGATAATAAAGATAGCAAGTGCTGCTGCGACATTGAGCAGTATAAATTTTGTTTTAGGTGATATTTTCATAAATCCTTTATTCTCCATATTTCATTTATTGTTATTCCGTACAAAAATAGCGTAGATTTTTAAATTATCTACTACTATTTTCCTAAATTTGCCGTTTCACTATGGTAAAGAATATATATTTGAGTTGGTATAAATTGCTTTATGGTTAGATATTTTTTTGTATGTTGCCTTGTCCTGTGTATGTATGAGGGAGTGTTGGGACAGGGAGTTGTAGTCAAGAAATCACAGGAGGTTGTGGTAATAAAGGGAAATAGTTACTATTTTCATACGGTTCTGCCCGGCCAAACGCTTTATTCCATCTGTAAAGCTTATGAAGCGGATGTGGAAGAGGTTAAAAAGTTGAACAATAAGAAGGATAATGCGCTGAGTCTGAATGAGGTGTTGAAGATCCCTTATGCGGCGCCTTTTGTACAATATGACAATAAGTATTATTATCATAAGGTTGAGAAAGGGGAAACCCTCTATTCCATCTCGAGGCGTTATGGAGTTAAGGTTAAGTGGATCCAAAGGGCAAACGATTCGTATAACGGGAAAAAACCGTTACCGGTTGGGGCAGTTGTACGCTTGCCGCTTAACGAGGTCGATCCGATTGTATTGAAATCGTTGGCTTCCAAGACGGTAACGCCGGATAAAACCATACCACAGGTTGCTAGAGAGAATGGTATTAAAGAGGAGAGAAAAACAGATAAAGAGGGAATACAGGCGCAGAAGCCACCTGTAAACCAGATTCCGGCGGAACGGAGTGGGGCAATAACCGAAACAATATCAGTCGACCGGGTAGTTGCCGGCTCCGATATAAAGGTCGCGTTATTGTTGCCCTTTTACGCAAAGGAGTACAGTACAATGCGGGATACACTCAATGTCGGAAAAATATCTTCCAAATCGGAACCGTTCCTCTATTTTTATGAAGGCATACTCCTGGCAGTGGATAGTTTGAAAAATAAAGGATATAACATAACGCTTCATGTATATGATACCGAGCGGGATGTAAAGAAAGCATATAACATTGCGGAAGAATTGAATACATTGGGGCCTGATTTAATTATCGGACCGGTTTACGCTTCGGTATTTAAAACGGTTGCCGATAATCTGGAAAATAAAAATATTCCGTTGGTATACCCGTTATCCGCCCGGAGCGAACAATTGGGTAACTATCCTAATTTTATTCAAGTGAATACCTCTGCTTCGGTTCTTTCCGATAAGATGGCCACATGGATTGGAAAACAGAGTGCACATGCCAATGTGATCCAGATCGACTTGCCTAAGACAGATCATGATACTTCCAGCATTGCCGAAAAGAAACAGATTGCCGAAAAGATATCCCGGTTGCCGGGAGTGAAATCGTTTAAGTGGAACGCTTCGTCAGAATCGATGGCAACCTTCAAAAAGTTTCTTCTGCCAGATCGGGAAAATATCTTGGTTTTGCAAACCAAAGAGGAAGTGTATCTCAGTGAAATACTGCCTGTATTATCTGTGTACGCGGATAACTTTAAGATTACGGTGATCGGTTGTCCCGAATGGCAGACGTTTAATTCGGTAGATCATGAGATGTATTATAAATTGAATGTGAAATTTTTCTCATATAGCTATGTCGATAATAGTTCGACTCAAGCCCGGCTTTTTACCGAAAAATACTGGAAGTATTTTTATGCAGATCCCAATAATATTACCTATAAGGCTTTTGATATAGGGCTTTACTTTATCGAATTGGCTTCCAAGTACAGAGGTAGGGCATTGGATGCAATAGAGTATCATTTCAATGATTACGGTTTCTCGAAATTTAATTTTTCAAAGATTCCTTATGCGGCCGGATATGAAAACAGAGGGCTTCTAATTGTAAATTATAGTTCCGACTACCAGATCATTGTTCAACCGATGTAAGGATCTTTATCGCAAAAAGAAACAAGCTACGCCCGTAACGCAAAGTATAGCCCCTATAATCTCGATGGGTTTTATACGCTGTTTATAAATCAGGGAATAGGGGAAGAGGATTAGTACCGGTACGGTAGCCATAATCGTGGAAGCAATACCGGTTTCAGTATAGCGTACAGCCATTAAAGAAAGCGATACACCTAAAAATGCCCCGAAAAACGCCCCTCCAAAGGTGGCCAGTATCCCGCGTCGGTCTTTTACCGCACTAACCAAACGGGAGCCCCGCCGGGTGATCAGTATGATCAGTGAAAAACCAATGACTCCTGTGATCGTGCGTATCTCGGTGGCGGCGAAAGGGATGTAATCGGCAAATGGAGCTTTTCCGGTAAAAGATTGCTCATAACATAACATTCCTTTTTTGCTCAGTACGATTCCCAGACCTTGCCCGATAGCCCCTCCTAGTGCAAAAAGCAACCCTCGTAACGGAAGATGCAGGTAAAAGCCTTTGCTCTCACCGTTCGAACGTTTGAGTACCGAAATAACAATACCCGTTAAGGTAATCGTCATCCCTACCAAACCCATAACTCCGGTGTGTTCATCCAGAACAAGCCATCCGAATAGCGCTGCAAGGGGAGGAGCCAGCGTCATAATCAGTTGCGAGAATCGGGAGGTGATAAGTAAGTAAGAGTAAAACAGGCAAAAGTCACCAAAAACAAAACCGACTAAACCTGAAAGCGACATCCAGAACCATGTCTTGCTGTCGGCACCTATCGGGAAAAAATGACCGGAAACAATAAACAACAGAACTCCCAGCATCAGAAAACCAAGGATCAGCCGGATAAAATTTAACTGAACCGACCCGATCCTTTTGCCGGCATATTCAAAAATAAGTGCGGAAAATGTCCATGAAAAGGCTACTATGATAGCAATTGTTTCACCAAAATATTCCATGGTCGTCTGATTGAAAATTTTCCCGCTTTTTAGTGTTTATCTGTATTCTTGTTTAGGTAAGGGTTAATCGATCAAATCAAAACCGAAAACAGGAGCAACACTG
Organism: Marinifilaceae bacterium; assembly: GCA_031553705.1. Taxonomy (GTDB): domain Bacteria; phylum Bacteroidota; class Bacteroidia; order Bacteroidales; family Marinifilaceae; genus JAVBLD01. The sequence continues at coordinate 81,390 of JAVBLD010000007.1, forward strand.
CCGTCTTCTCTTTTTTCTTTTTGTTCCTCTAAGTCTTGTGAGGTCTCTTTTTCCGCCTCCGCCTCGGTAACCGGCTCTTCTTCGGATTCGATACTTTCCAGGATAGAATCGGAGAAAGTGCTTTCAGGCTCAGTCTCGTCGACCGGGGATGCCGTTTCCTCCAGCGTTATTGAAGTTTCTTCTGCCGGAATATTTTCATTTTCCGTTGCTGCGCCGGATATGGGGAGAAGCTCCTCATTAACTGGAAGGATAAATTCTCCATCGGCGGTGGTGAACGGAACGGTGCTTTCGAATAACCGGCCATTTTCGCAACGCAATACCCTTCCCGGATACCTTTCGATTAGGTCATATTGGTGCGTAGCTACAATAATGGTTTTTCCACTTTCACATATTTCCCTTAACAATTCGATCAGGCGATAAGAGCTTTCGGGATCGATATTACCGGTGGGCTCGTCAGCCAGGATAATCGGAGGTGCATTTAATAAGGCGCGGGCAAGTACAATCCGTTGTTGTTCCCCTCCGGAAAGCTGATGAGGCATTTTATCCCGCTTGTCGGGCATGCCTACTTTGTCCAAAACCGTTTCAATACGCTCTTTTATTGCTTGCTTGTTTTTCCATCCGGTTGCTTTCAGCACAAACTCAAGGTTTGCATATACATCCCTGTCGATCAATAGTTTGAAATCCTGGAAGACAATGCCGCATTTTCTACGGAGCAAGGGAATCAGCGACTTCTTTATCCTTCTGAGTTGGAATCCGGCTACTTCGCCGGTTCCATACGTTAAAGGAAGTTCTGCATATAATGTTTTTAAAAAGGAACTTTTTCCGCTACCGACTTTGCCGATCAGATAAACAAATTCGCCATTCCTGATTTCGACGTTTACATCTTTAAGAATGGTATTATCCTGTTGTCTGATGGCTCCTCCGGTTAACTTTATGATGGTTTCGGACATAGTAACAATAATGGTAATAAATTAATATCAACTCAACGTAGATTGGTAATCTGCAAAGGTTATAATTTGCTCAGTTTTTTCAGCCCTTCGATTTGAAGTTCCGGCTGTGGAGCATTGAATACAAAACTCCCGGCAACCAACGCATCGGCACCAGCCTCTACCAATTGCCGGCCGGTTTCGAGATTTACACCACCGTCCACTTCAATTAAGGCCTGACTTCCGGACGTTAGGATCAACTGTTTTAATGCCTTGATTTTATTAAGGGCGTTCGGAATAAAGGATTGACCGCCGAATCCAGGATTTACACTCATAATCAAAACAATATCGATGTCCCGAATAATATCTTCCAGAGTATTTACCGGAGTATGCGGATTTAAAGCGACACCCGCTTTCATCCCCCATTTTTTTATCTCTTGGATAGTACGGTGCAGATGGTTTGAAGCTTCCAGATGAACCGTCAGGATATCCGCTCCGGATTTGGAGAACGATTCGATATATCTTTCCGGTTGGACAATCATTAAATGTACGTCCAGCGGTTTCCGGGCCATTTGTTTAATCTGGGTGGTAATAGACATTCCGTAAGAGATGTTCGGAACAAATACACCATCCATTACATCTATATGAAACCAGTCGGCCTGACTTCTGTTTACCATCTCGATAGCGTCACCGAGATGCAAAAAATCGGCCGATAATAGCGAAGGGGATATTTTTACACTCATATTTTGCAGTTGAACCGGTCAAACGTCCTCTCTAGTAAGTTTAATGAACCCTCATATTTTGTGCAAAAATAGTAATTAATCCGTTATTCTTTGCTTTTCCTTTTCTTTTTTGCCGGCAATTACGTCCAGCAGATCATAGAAACGGAGAATAAAAATCAATCCACTTCCGCATACCAGCTGGCATATATGGAATAGGATTCTGCAATCCTGACGATCTCATTTTCTAAAAGTTCCGGTCCGATCTGTTTGATCTTTTTTGCCGGAATACCGGCATATACCCAACCCGATTCCACGACAGTACCTTTAGTAACGACGCTGCCGGCGGCTACAATCGTATTACTCTCTACTACGGCGTCGTCCAATACAATTGCTCCCATCCCGATCAACACATTGTCTTTAATCGTACAACCGTGTACAATAGCATTATGGCCGATCGATACATTATTTCCGATACTGGTTGGTGATTTTTGATATGTCGCGTGAATAGTGGCATTATCCTGAATATTCACCCTGTTTCCGATCTTGATATAGTGGACGTCACCCCTCAGGACCGCTCCAAACCATATACTACAGTCGCTTCCGACCTCTACTTCTCCGACAATCACCGCATTATCGGCGATAAAACAATTCTTACCGAATACCGGGATATGTCCGTTTAATTTCTTTATAATAGCCATCTATTCAAATATTTTTATTGATTTTTTGATCTACAAATTTAGGAATAAATAATGGGATAGCAATGCTTTTTATCATGCCGGCTGTTTTTCGGACACTTTTGTATATAATTGTATAATAAAATTTTATGCATTGTAATGTTGTATTTTTATAATAAAGTATTCCGGTAATATAATTTTCGTTTTTTCAACTTTCAGTTTTCATTATTTAATGAATCTTCTGAAACTGGCCTTTCTCTGTAGCCGTACAAACAACACTATTATAAAAGATTATAAGTTTATAAGTAGAATTTTAAAGAGTAATATTATGAATTTAGTAAGAAAAACAGAAGAAACGAGGCCTTTTTATTCCAACCTTTTTGATGACTTTTTAAATACGGGTCTAATGGGTGTGGAAGAACGCCGCGGAGTACCGGCCCTGAATGTCAAAGAGGACGATAAGGAAGTTACTTTGGAAGTAAGACTCCCCGGATGGAAAAGAGAGGATATAAAGCTGGATTACAGGGATGGAGTTCTAACTATATCTGGCGAAAGAAAAGAAGAAAAAGAGGAAAAAGAGGGCAAGAATAAATATGTGAGAAGAGAGTTCGCTTCTTACTCTTTTCACAGATGTATTGAACTATCAGAGGGGAAGTATAATGTAGGGAAAGCTGATGCGTCTTACAAAGATGGGATTCTTGAGGTAAAAATACCCAAGATTGAGCAGAAGGGAAAAGTGAGTAAGACGATAACAGTGAAGTAGGTAGTTTGATTTTAGTGGGATCGGCCGGTTCTTTTCAGTTCCGGTCGATTTTTTTTATCATTTTTTTTGGCAGATAGAGAAAAAACACACTATCTTTGCTTCCGTTATTTGAATAGATGCGAAAATAGCTCAGTTGGTAGAGCACGACCTTGCCAAGGTCGGGGTCGCGGGTTCGAGTCCCGTTTTTCGCTCTTAGACAGTATCGGATGTGTCAGGTTTCTCCTGACACATCTGTTTTTAAGGTGTTTTATTTATTATTTAAAAAAAGATAGAATGAGCGGCAGTCTCTTTAAAAATGGGTGATGATGTCGCATTATAAATAAAGCTGAATCACGGATGGGATTTGGATGTTCTATCGTTGTCAATTCGAAAAATAAACATTACTTTTGCGCCCGGAAAACAATCCTTACAATTTAAATAACAGAGAGATGACAGAAAGAGAGATAGAGCAAATCATCGCTTTGCTCAAACGGGAAGTTGTTCCGGCGATTGGGTGTACGGAACCTGTAGCTGTTTCCCTGGCTGTGGCAAAAGCGCGGGAAGTATTGGGGTGTGTGCCGGAACAGATTCAGGTGTATTTGAGTGCTAATGTGTTGAAGAATGCGATGGGAGTGGGGATCCCGGGTACCAATATGGTTGGGTTGCCTGTTGCAATCGCACTGGGCGCATTGATCGGTAAATCGGATCTTCAATTGGAAGTGCTGAAAGAGACTAATCCGGAGGCTGTTGAAGCCAGCCGGAAGATGATCGAGGAAAAGCGGATACATGTGGAGTTGAAAGAGGGAATTAAAGACAAACTGTATATTGAAGCAATCTGCTCTTGGGGAGATCAAATGGCCAGGGTTGCCATACGGGGAGAGCACACCAATATCTGTCATATTGAGAAAAACGGAAGGGTTTGTATCTTGGAAGAGCTTCAGCTGGGATCATCGTCAGATTCTCCATTACATCCGGATACTCCGGACTTGAATCTGCGAAAGATCTGTGATTTTGCAGAGAATGCCCCGATCGATAAACTTCGTTTTATCTTGGATTCCGTAGAATTGAATAAAAATGCGGCAATTCAATCCCTTAAAAATAATTATGGTCATGCTTTGGGTAAGACTATTTTAAACTATTCGCAAGAGAAAGCGGTAGAAAATAACTCTTTTTTCCGGACACTAACCTATACATCGGCAGCTTGTGATGCCAGAATGGCCGGTGCCCCGATTCCTGTGATGAGTAATTCGGGAAGCGGTAATCAAGGTATTACGGCGACTATTCCGGTGGTTGTTTATGCGGAAGATACTCATCAGTCCGAAGAGAAGATGATTCGAGCGTTGATCCTCAGTCATTTGATGGTTATATATATAAAGATTACGATGGGAAGACTCTCTGCCCTTTGCGGATGTGTAGTGGCTGCGACAGGTTCCAGTTGTGGAATTACCTATCTTATGGGAGGAAAATACAAAGAGATTTCATACGCTGTAAAAAATATGGTCGCAAATCTTACCGGGATGATATGCGATGGGGCTAAACCAAGTTGTGTGCTGAAGGTGAGTTCGGGAGTTTCGACGGCTATGTTATCCGCTATGATGGCTATGGAAGGAAAGGTCGTTACCGCATCTGAAGGTATCATTGACGAAGATGTGGACAAAACCATTTACAATCTGGCTGAGATAGGAGCTAGAGGAATGAATGAAACCGATCGGTTGGTACTGCAGATTATGACCTGTAAATAAGAAACGACTATGAATTATACAGGAATGTCAGGTTATAAACAAATTATAATCTGACATTTGTTTTATATGAGGATTCTTGTTTCGATTGCCTGTAAAAAAAATAGTTTTTTTAGTGGTTTTTTTTTGTAAAATAGTATTTTAGTGCGCTAATAATCTCTAGTAGTAATATTAAAACATATCCTATGAGTTCCTCCAGCGTTTTAGAACAGGTACAAAACAAGTTTAATTATTTGGATTTATTGGTTGGTAATACTCCGATGATCGGTATTAGATATAAATACAACGGAAAAAAAGGTACAGTTTATGTAAAATGCGAAAACTACAATCTGAGTGGAAGCATAAAAGACAGGATGGCTTTATATATTCTGAAGGATGCTTACAAAAAAGGTACGATTAAACCGGGGGATACCATTATCGAAGCTACCAGTGGTAATACAGGCATTGCTTTTTCTGCACTTGGAAAAGCTTTGGGGCATGATGTGAAGATCATTATGCCTAACTGGTTGAGTTTGGAACGCAAGCAGATCATCCAAAGTCTTGGGGCTGATATCATATTGATCTCTAAAGAGCAGGGAGGCTTCTTAGGTAGTATCCGTTTGTCTCAGGAGATGGCGGCAAATAATCCGAATGTTTTTTTGCCTTGCCAGTTTTCTAATTGCTGTAATGTTGAAGCACATAAATATACTACCGGATTGGAAATATCTATCCAGTTGCAAAAGAAAGGATTACGCCCGGATGCATTTGTGGCCGGAGTTGGTACCGGCGGCACGGTTATGGGAGTGGGAGAGTTTCTCCGTGAGATGTATGGTAGTGTGAAAATACATCCGATGGAGCCAACGGAAAGTCCTACACTGAGTACCGGGAAAAAAATCGGAAGCCATCGTATACAGGGAATTTCTGATGAATTTATTCCTGAAATCGTAAAATTGGATCGTTTGGACGAGGTGATCGGTGTGTCGGACGGAGATGCCATCATTATGGCGCAACAGTTGGCAAAGAAACTCGGGCTTCCGGTTGGAATTTCTTCCGGAGGTAACTTGATAGCTGCAATTAAGCTGCAGGAGAAATACGGAATGGATTGTGCCGTAGCTACTGTATTTGCCGATTGCAACAAGAAATATTTGAGTACCGATTTGATGAAAGAAGAGCCGGTGAAAGAGGGAGATTGGTCACGACGCATCGAACTACTCGATTTTACAGCATTAGATAGAGCATTGTAATAGAATATAATACGATCTTTTAAAAAATGCCCGGATCATTTACAGATTCAGGCATTTTTTATTCAGAGGACCGGATAAATTTATTGCCTTCGCTGTTTCCAGGCAAAGGCAATAATAAAGTTTACAATGTATGTCGTTGTTTTATTTTATGGTCACTAGTTTTCTTGTGTTGGACAGGGTTGTTACTGATACCGGATACAATTTGTCATCTTCGTCGACTACGACACACCGCTTGATCTCTTCACTTGTTTCAACGACAATTCCCAATGATGAAACAATCTGGCTCTTCGGAGCTTTGATAACAAATAAAGCTTGTTCTTCATCGAAGTAGAAATCAAAAGTAAATTTTGTACGGGCCAGCCAAAAATCGCCGAATTTCTGAAAATTATATAAGCCGCATTTCGTGCGATCCAGTTTTGATACGAATAGCTCCAAGGATTGCATTTTCCATTTTCTGTTCGGATGGATTAACAGAACACATGGAGCGTAGTTACCTATCAGCTTTTTAGAAACGTCATCCCATATTGCAACTTTATCCGGATAATTCAATTCGGATATATCTGTGAAAACATCACTGATATACATCGGGATTTGCAGTACTGAAGTTAACTCTCTTTCCCATGCATAGCCTCTGCGCTCAAAATAAGGAAAGGCCGTTAACACGTCGCAGGCGGAAAAAGAGGAACTGAAAGAGTAACCGCTTTCATCAAGAACCTCTGCCAGGGTTGAGTTAACACATAAGTGACCTGATCTGAAAGCCCTGACATTCGTTTTCAAGTCATCATCCAGCAATTTCTTAGAAAGGTAAACCTCTCCGTATGTATTTCCTCCGGTAGTTGTTGCAATATCCGAATGATAATATGGTTGATATGTCTCTTTTGTCACACTGGCATCTCCTTTGGGAAAACGGTCGTTTTTCATAAAATCGGGGAAATGGCCTGTTGAGTGACTCCCTACTGTATGACCGGCAGCCAGTATCTTTTTTGCCTTTTCGATAGATTTGCTATCATAAAAAGGAGATAATATATCATCTCTAAAATAGTGGGTTGTCATAAAAAAATGCGCTTTCAACCCGATACTTTTCTCATAGTCGGCTATATAATACATAGAATCATATCCTGTTCTCGAATCTATGTCATGAGTCGGCATAACGATCGATTGAAATCCGTCGGGTATAGTATATTTCCATGCGGATACTTTATTTACCGTATTCCATACCGAGCGTACAAAAAGCGGGAAAACATCGGCTGAAGGTTCAAAGCTATTTGAATATTGGCGTTGTGCTTCCATATCTTTGTTGAGTTGGGGACGTTGGATTACATCGCGCCATTCCACACCGAAAAGATAGGTTCTGCCCTTTTCGGATTCTTTTTTTACTACGGATGGTTCCCCGCTGTCAAAATGAGCAAGAACCGAACCTCCGTCTAAAGTATAACCGTACGATTTGATCGCATCCCCATTAAGGTCTCTTTTACCCAGGCTTATCGTTTTTTCTTCCGGTGCATCAAAGTAAGAAAGCTCAGGATAATTACCTTCTATCCACGTTATGGCGTGTCTTTTTTTATGATAACTGAAACTGCTGATCCCAAATAAGCTGGCCATGGCCTGACTTTTACAGCAAGGAGAGATCAGAACGCCTCCGTTCTCCACCCATGATTTAAGCGAATCGATTTCCTGAATAGAGAACGAGCCGTCAAGAATCGGGGAGGAGAGCAGTATAAGGCTTCCTTCCATTGCTTTCGAAAGGGTTTGAGTTTCGATATATGGCATACCGGCAATATCCAACATATAACGGGCCGAGTAAAGATGTTTCTCAAGCCTGTCTCCCGGATCTCCATACCGCATTGTCATATCGAAAAGTGCTGCTTTTTTAGATGGAGTGAAGGTGAATGTAACAGGTTCTTCCTCCTGAGGTGGTTCTTCTTCGTCTGGTTTATCAACTTTATCTTTCTGACATGCAGTAAATAAAACGGACAATACAATGAAAAGCAAGTATGTGCTTTTGGTTACATGTTTAAAGTATTCTTTTCCCATTTTATGATAGATTTATGTAAATGCACAGCTTTATAAGATATTGCAAAAATAGTAAAAAATCACAAATAACAAAATAGTTGATATAATACTTTAACCTCTGTATATTTGCTTCAATTTCGGTTTGAAAGTTTATAAATTACCTTTTTTTAATATCTCTTCCAACTTAAACATTTCATCACGTAAACGGGCCGCTTCCATAAAATCAAGCTCTTTGGCCGCTTTGTGCATTGCTGCTTTTGTCTTTTGGATCATTTTCTCAATCTCGGCCTTGCTCATGTATGCAGTGACAGGATCAGCCACAAAGTTTAGGTGTTCCTCTTCGATATAGGGTTTCGCGGTATGGGTAAGTATAGAACCGATCGATTTATGGATTTGTTGCGGAATGATATGATGTTCGGTGTTATATTTTATTTGTTTTTCCCGGCGGTAGTTTGTTTCGTCAATGGTCTCCTGCATTGAGCGGGTGATCTGGTCGGCATACATGATGACTTTTCCGTTGATGTGCCGGGCTGCGCGTCCGGATGTTTGTACAAGCGAGCGGGTAGATCGTAGGAATCCCTCTTTGTCTGCATCAAGGATTGCCACAAGTGAGACTTCAGGCAGGTCCAATCCTTCGCGTAACAGGTTGACTCCTACCAGTACGTCGATGGTGCCATTACGTAAATTCTCCAGTATTTTTATCCGTTCAAGTGTATCAACATCGGAATGGATATATTGGCATTTTATACTGATCCGGTCGAGATATTTGCTTAACTCTTCAGCCATTTTTTTAGTCAGAGTCGTAACCAGTACCCGTTCCTGTCGTTCGATCCGTTTCTGTATTTCGTTTACTAAATGGTCGATCTGGTTCAGACTTGGGACAACTTCGATGACCGGATCCGGGATTCCTGTCGGACGGATGATTTGTTCTACAACGATCCCTTGGCATTTTTCCAGTTCATAATCGGCAGGTGTGGCGCTGACATATATGGTTTGTCCGGTTTTGTTTTCAAACTCGTTAAATGTGAGCGGCCGGTTATCAAAGGCGGCTGGTAACCGGAAACCATATTCCACTAAGGTTTGCTTGCGTGCATGATCACCGCCGTACATCGCCCTGATTTGCGGCAAAGTAACATGGGATTCGTCGATCACCATCAGAAAATCATCCGGGAAGTAATCTAACAGGCAGAAAGGCCGTATACCTGGTTTTCGTCCGTCAAAGTAGCGGGAGTAATTTTCTATTCCCTGGCAGTAACCCAGTTCCCGGATCATTTCGACGTCGTATTTTACCCGTTCTTCCAGCCGTTTGGCTTCAAGATGCTTGCCGATCTCTTTCAAGAAAGCCGTTTGCAGGACAAGATCATGTTCGATCTCTTTAATGGCATCGGAAATCACAGTTTTGTCGGTCACAAAAAGATTGGCCGGATAGATATCCAGCACATCTTGTTCTCCGATACTTTTGCCTGTTTCAGGGTTAAAAGAGGAGAGCCGTTCTATCTCATCTCCCCAGAATTCAATCCGGTAGGCCATACCGTCAAATGTTTCAATGGCCGGAAATATATCTACCGTTTCTCCTTTGGCTCGGAAACATCCTCGTTTGAACTCTATTTCATTATTCGCATACAGCGCGTCGACAAAGCGCCGGAGCAGCTGGTTGCGGCTTATCTTCATTCCTTTCTGGAGGTGGGTGATGTTCGAACCGAAAGCGGTAGGATCAGCCATACTGTAAAGACAGGAGACCGAAGAAACTACAATAATATCTCTACGTCCGGAGAGTAAAGAGGCAGTTGTACTCAGCCGGAGCTTATCGATCTCGTCATTTATTTCCAGATCTTTTTCGATATATGTATCTGTTGTCGGAAGATAGGCTTCCGGCTGGTAGTAATCGTAATAGGAGACAAAATACTCTACGGCGTTTTCCGGGAAGAAAGTTTTAAATTCACTATATAATTGAGCCGCTAAAGTCTTATTATGGCTTAATACCAGAACAGGCCGGTTTACCTGGTGGATGACATTGGCAATTGTAAATGTCTTTCCCGAACCGGTAACCCCCAATAGTACCTGATACCCTGTTCCGTTCAAAAGCCCTTCTTGCAGTTGTTTGATTGCTTCCGGTTGATCGCCCGTCGGACTAAATTCGGAATTCAGGTTAAATTGCATATTATGAAAGATATTCGCTTAATGTTTCGATTAGTTTTTTTCGTACAATTGGTTTCGATAAAATTGCGTCAAAATATTCAAATTGCATTTTTTTCATCAATGCAGTCATTTCATGGGCTGTTTGGGCTATGATAATTTTTTCGGGAAATAATTGTTTGATTTTTCGGGTTGCTTCTACGCCATTCATATCCGGCATGGTAATGTCCATTAATATCGCATCAACATGGTCTGTCGCCATTTGAATGGCTTCGGTTCCATTTTTTGCGCGCAGTATATTAATATGCGTCTGCTGTAGTAGTGCGGTTAATACAGCATAATTATTATCCATATCTTCGGCTATCAAGATCACTTTGTCTGACCAGTCCGGTGATTCTATTTTTTTTTCCACCATTGTAAGGTTTAAAGTTTATGCATAAATTTCTCCGGATCGATAATAAAACGATCATGTACAGCATAGCCTCTCTTATCTGTTTTATCCTAGGCCTCAGTTTCAAACCGTATTCACCGTCCTTCCGTTTCGATAACCACGGCTTTACACCCTACTTTTTACCGATAGCGGTAGCTTTTGTATGTTTGAATTCGTCTCAATACAACAGTGCCTTCCACATTCTCTATCAACTCTTCGACACTTTAACGCTGTATTTTCCATTAACCCGACCATTTACCGATGTCGCAAATATTTCTAGTCTATTGATTCATGTCCACTTGCAGAATCCTCTGATTTAACAGTCATTTCCTGTGTAAACGATTTTCCTATCTCTACCATATTTAACAAAGTTACAATTTATAAATTAAATTCTCAATCCTCAGTTGAAAATTTGTTTAAATATTTTTATAAACGCTTCTGATAGAGATATAAGTGTTTTTTTTAAAATTCCGATGTAAAATGAAATTTTAAATTTTTATAGTTGCTCTGCGCCATTTGTAACATATAAGCTGAGTCGGCCAGGAATACATCCCGTCCTTCTTTGTCTTTTGCCATATATTGCGCTTTATGTTTTTTAAAGTCTTTCAGCTCTTCGTCGTTTTGTGATTCTATCCAGCATGCTTTATACAAATTGATCGGTTCCCATCGACAGGAGGCTGTATATTCGTGCAGCAGGCGATACTCTATTACTTCAAACTGCAAAGCACCAACCGTTCCGATAATTTTACGGTTATTGAATTGGTTGATAAACAGCTGGGCAACCCCTTCATCCATCAATTGGTCTATTCCTTTTGCCAGTTGTTTGGACTTCATCGGATCGGCGTTCTCAATATATTTGAAAAGTTCGGGAGAAAAGCTCGGTATTCCTTTGAAGTGAAGCTTTTCGCCTTCGGACAAAGTATCCCCGATTTTAAAACTGCCGGTATCATGCAATCCGATAATGTCACCCGGGTAAGCCTCGTCGATAATGGATTTCTTGGATGCCATAAATGCCGTAGGAGAGGCGAATTTAAGCATTTTGCCGTTCCTTACGTGCAAGTAATTTGTATTGCGCCGGAATATTCCCGAACATACCTTGACAAAAGCGATGCGGTCCCGGTGATTGGGATCCATATTCGCATGGATCTTGAAAATAAAACCAGTAAATCTATCTTCATCCGGTTTTACTACTCTTTCTTCCGTTTCACGGGGTAGTGGGGAGGGTGCGATTTCAATAAAACAATCCAACAGCTCTTTTATACCGAAATTATTCAGAGCAGAACCGAAGAATACTGGCGCTACCGTTCCGTTTAGATATTCTCCGCGGTCTAAAGCCGGATATACTTCATGAATAAGTTCAAGATCTCCCCGCAGTTTATCGGCACTTTTTTCTCCTATATATTTGTCCAGCTCTTCCGAATCGGTGTCGGATATTTCGATATTGTCGCCGATTGTCTGGATGCTCGCAGTATAGAGATTCAGGTTTTGCTTGTGTATATTATAAATACCTTTAAAGGTTTCGCCGCTACCGATAGGCCAACTGAGAGGGTTAATCTTGATCTGAAGCTCTTTTTCCACATCATCCAGTACATCGAACGGGTCCTGGACCGGCCGGTCCAGCTTATTGATGAATACGATGACGGGAGTTTTGCGCATCCGGCATACCTGCATGAGCTTGCGAGTCTGGCTTTCCACCCCTTTGGCAGCATCGATAACAATGATCACGCTATCACATGCCGTCAGGGTACGGAAGGTGTCTTCTGCAAAGTCCTGGTGGCCGGGAGTATCCAGAATATTGATTTTTATCCCTTCATATTCAAAACCCATTACCGAAGTAGCCACTGAGATACCTCTCTGGCGTTCGATTTCCATAAAGTCGGAGGTCGCTGTCTTTTTTATCTTATTTGATTTGACGGCTCCTGCAATATGGATTGCCCCCCCGAATAGTAATAACTTTTCTGTCAGTGTTGTTTTTCCGGCGTCCGGATGGCTGACAATCCCGAAGGTACGTCGCCTTTGTATTTCATCTTTATGTCCCATTGTTTTTAAAAGCAACAAAAATAGTTCTAAAAACCAAGAATTAAAAGCTAAATGCTACTTATAAAATAAAAAACGGTTTCATATTTTTAATATCTTTTTCTATTAGGTTTATTTTCTATAAGAATTTAAAGCATTTAAGTGTTGTATTGAGGTTAAATAAATTGAACATAAAAAAATAAAATAATTGAAATTAGGCAGACAATCATAAATAGCACTAATAGATCAAAGATTGAATGAAAAATTATGTCTAGATACGATAAGAGAAAGAATTATGCAGAGGATGTATAAGTTGAAACTCATCATGGATAACCAAAACTGATGTCTCTGAAAGCAGATATCAGTTTTGGTTATCCATTAGATTGTTTATTACATCAACTTTTTTATTAATAGTAATTAATACGCATACCCCCCTGTAAAATTAGGATTGTCAGTATGACCATAAAAATATATGTGTTCATTATCCGCTAAAAATGGATAATCTTCGGTTGTCGGGTGTAACATTATTCGTTTCTTCACGACCACAGGAAATAAGCAATAGAGAAATAATAAATATTTCAATTTTTTATTAAGTTGTTTGTGTTTTTTTTGTTAATTGTTATTTTGTTGGTTGATGTAATATCAAATTTTCAGTAAGCATCATTGGATGGAAGATACTGATCACTAACGTTCGCTCATAACCTGTTTCATTCTTTTCTATAGTGATATTTAGTTTTTCAATATCTTTTTCCAAATAAAACCAATTGCCTGACATTTTATACTTAGGGATGTTAACCGGAAGGTCTTCTATAAAAGTGTTTTTAATAATGGTAGTATCGCCATCTACAATATTGTAGACTTCGCTAAGAGTCCAGTTCAAGTTGATTTCATTATCCGCTCGATCTTTTATAAAAAGGCTGTTGGTATAACCTTTCGTATCAACATTAAATTCGGTTTTTTTTCCACATCAAAATAGAGATTGCCCCATCTATCTCTAACATCGTGGTGATCATTACAAGATAATATAAAAAACAACACCATTGGTGAAATAAAATATAAAACACTTTTCATATAAATAATTTTTTATTGTGATGAATTAGTTTAGCATTTTTATAATGAAAAATTTATGAACTTTTAATTGTCAAATGGTAATAAATATGTTTATTGCCGTGGTATGTGTTTTAAATAATAATATTATTTGTATGTAATATTAGTGAAAGAAAATAATATATAAAAATATTTTATATTATATATTAATATAAGATTGGATAAAAAAGTTGAATGTGTTTATTATTATATATATAGTATAATCCTATATCATTTTTTAAATGATGTTATATTTACGATAACGCCTATGTTTAATGTCAACTTTGGAATTTGTTTTTTATTTTAAAGCATAGATAGAGCATCAGGAAAATAATATTGATCGACGCTGCAGGAACAGCTGGTTGAATAAGGAACCATAACGGAGTGGCGATGACCAGGATAAGAGAATATATCATCAGATATATCCGGGCAACTTTTGAGAAATACTGTTTGGGAATATAATAGACCATAGCAAGATTGAGCGGGTTGGCCCAAAGAATATTCCAGTTCGGAGCCGTCATAGGATGTGCTGTAAAACCTCCCAGAAAAACAATCAGGCACCCGATCAGACCGGTTCCGGCGAAGAGAAGTATTGTGACGGCATTTATAAACCGTACTTTATTATATTTCTGTAATAAAACTATAAGTAATATCGTAATTACAGAGAATACAAAGAAAGGGCCTCTGTACCACGGATTATGTATATCTAATCCGGATGCCTGATATACGATCTTTGCCGGTGCGGCTAGTTTATGTCCGTTGTATTGAGCCGAATCGAGTCCGTACATCAGGTAGTCGGGAAGAAATATCTGCTCATGAGTGGTTGCAAACCTGCTACCCGGTTGGCCAAGAATGGTGTGGATACCCCATTTCACCCATGGAGATACGCTAAGGTATTCGTCCAATAGGTTCCAAAAGCTTTTTTCTGTCCGGAAGGGCTGCCATTTGACTTCTTCCGGCAGGCTTTTTTCGATAATGTCCCGTGCACGTGTGGTGCAGTTGTCGAACAGAAAATTATAGAGATATGATCGGTTTTCTGGCCGGTAATTTTCAACTAACAGATCTGCGAGTTTCTGCCTGTTTATCGAGTCGATCAATAATGTCTGGGCATATATTGTACGATTGTCCCGTTGGTATGAATATATGAAATCCTGATACGAATTGATGCTTAGGTAGTAAGGTAGTAATCCCCGGGCATATTTTAAATAAAAATACGATGTACGGAAATCAAATGTCCCGTAATTAAATACGATATCTATGTCTTGTTGCGGATCATGAATCCGTATGGCGGTGTGCCCAAACAAGGAGTAGAGTTCGTCACCCGGCGAGCAGGTCAATAAACTGATCTCGGCATCTTTCGAAAGGAGTAAAGCATTGCTATTCGAATAACACAGCAGAATGCCAAACGTGATGATTAGCCTTGAGATATAAGGAGACCGGAACATATTCATAAATTATAGGGTTGAAGGATATTCTATATCGTGTAAAAATAAAGCATTACCGGGGACCGACACACCTGCATCACAGCGGTTTTTCGATTCGATAATACTCCGGAAGCCGGATAGGGTAAGTTTACCTTGTCCCACTTCAATCATCGTACCGACAATAGCGCGTACCATGTTTCTGAGAAAACGGTCGGCTTTGATGGTGAATATCAGTTGATGGCCGCACTCTTTCCACCTGGCTTCCATTATTCTGCAGATATTGGTTTTGGTGTCGGTATGCAATTTGGAAAAACTGGTAAAATCATCATATTCGAATAAGATCCGGCAGGCTTCGTTCATCCTGTCGATATCCGGAATAGGGTAGAGGCGGTAAGCAAACGGATAGGTAAACGGATTCTTCTCCTTGTCAATCACATATTTATAGGTGCGGGAAATGGCGCTGAACCGGGCGTGCATTTCCGGCGAAACCATATAGATTTTATGTATCGCAATCGCCTGATTCAATATCCGGTTTAATTTGTAGATAAGCTTTGCCGTATCGGCAATCTCTTCTGCGATGTCGAAGTGGGCTACAAAAAAAGAGGCATTCACGCCGGTATCGGTCCTTCCGGCTCCTACCACATAAATCTCTTGTTTGAGTAGAGTGGTAAAGGCTATGTTGACATCTTCCTGTATCGACGGCGCATTAGATTGTATTTGCCAGCCGTTATAAGGAGCTCCATTGTACGATAATTCGATAAAATAGCGAAACATGCAGCAGATATTCTTTGGGTCAAAGATAGGTGATTAAAATTGAAAATTGATAGTGAATACCCGATGATTTTCTTGTCTTTTTTGAATCCGTTTTTCATTATTTGGTATTACATATAGTTAAATATAACGGAAAGTCGATAAATATATTTCACCACAGAGTGTGAAAGAAATTCATTTATTTTGCCGTATATTTGTGACAATGTTAATTTTTTATAGCTATAGACCAAGTATATGAGTATCACGGATCGTATAGACCAGATAGCAAAGACATTACCGGTGGGAGTGAAGTTGATTGCGGTGTCCAAAACCAAGCCGGTGGAGGCCATTGAGGAGGCCTACCGGTGGGGGCAACGTCGATTTGGGGAGAGTCGGGTACAGGAACTGGTTGAGAAGTACAATCTGTTGCCGAAAAACATAGAGTGGCATATGATCGGACATTTGCAGTCCAACAAGGTCAAATATATTGCTCCTTTTGTGTCGTTGATTCATGCCGTAGACAGTCTGAGTTTGTTGGAAGTGATCGATAAGGAGGCTGAAAAATCCGGACGGGTTATTGACTGTTTGTTGCAGTTTCATATTGCGAAAGAGGAGACAAAGTTCGGCCTGAATTGTGAAGAAGCGGCGGAATTGTTGTTAAATGAGAGCTATGTAAGGATGTCTCATATCCGGATTGTCGGTGTGATGGGTATGGCTACCTATACGGAAAATGTAGAGCAAATCCGCCAGGAATTCGGGCACCTTCGGGAGATGTTCGAAAATTTGAAAGCCGATTATTTTAAAGATGTACCTGCTTTTAAAGAACTTTCAATGGGAATGTCCGGAGATTACCGGATTGCTGTGGAAGAAGGAAGCACGATGGTTAGGATAGGCAGCTCCATATTTGATGTGAGGGGCGGATGAATCGGATGGCAGGATAGGTGGAAAATTTGAAGATGACATTTTTATAATACACCCTGATCTAAAATACTAAAGCAGATATTATTATGGTAAATTTAACGACAAAGTTTGTTGGGCTGGAATTGAAAAGCCCTATCATAGCAGGTAGTTGTGGAGTGACAGCCAATATAGAGAGAATGGTGAAACTGGAGAAACTTGGAATAGGTGCAGTTGTGTTGAAGTCTATTTTTGAAGAGCAGATCGACATGGATATAGCCCATATTGTCGAAAATGAAAGTTATCCGGAAGCCGCCGATTATATTCGTAATTATTTGCATGTCAATACAATGCAGCAGTATGTCGATCTGGTTCGGGAGGCGAAGAAGAGTTTGACAATTCCAGTTATTGCCAGTATTAACTGCTTACGTAGCGGGGAATGGATCGATTTTTCCCGCCAATTGGAGGAGGCTGGAGCGGATGCTATCGAATTGAATATTTTCGTATTGCCGTTAGATGAGTTCAAGGAAAGTACAATGATCGAGCAGATGTATTATGATGTGGTAAAACAGATTAAAGCAAAGGTGAATATACCAATCATAGTAAAAATAGGTCGTTATTATACCAACATCATCGCTTTTGTAGAAAAACTAAAGGCTTATGGAGCTGATGCAGTGACATTGTTTAACCGTTTTTACGAGCCGGATATCGATATCAACCGCATAGAACTGAAGAGTGCAAAGGTGTTTAGTGTACCGGAGGAGTTACATACAACATTAAGGTGGACCGGGATACTGGCCGGCAAGGATAAGAAATTGCAGCTTTCGGCTTCTACCGGAGTGCATGACGGGAAGGCTGCCGTCAAATTACTGTTGGCCGGGGCTACTACGGTGCAAGTGTGTTCAGTATTATATGAACGTGGAAATATTGCAGTTCAGGAGATTAATCATTTTATGTCCGAGTGGATGGAAAAACATTCATTCCGGACTATCGGACAGTTCAGGGGGCAGTTGTCTTATTGTGCGGAAAGCGATGATGTGGTTCGTTATGAAAGGGCACAATTTATGAAATATTTTAGTGATAAAGAGATTTGATCCGGAAGTTTCGGACAGATGGATAACTTTGAGCTCAATTATTGTTTTTAACTATTTAGATATGAGGAATTTATTATTATTTTTTTGTGTATGTCTAACCGGATGTAGTAGTAAATATCCGGGAGTACCGGAAAAATATCATCAGTTATTGGATCAGGCTTTTTCGAAAGCGGACAGGAATAGTCTTGAATTAAAGAAAGTATTGGATGCGGTTGACGGAGAGCGCAAAGAGGGAGTTGCTTTTTTAATCGCCCATATGCCGGAACGTGATTTGCATGAGCTGACAGCCGATTTTTTACTGGAAAATGTAGAATATGCTTATAAAGCGCGTGAGCAGTATTCTTGGGCAAAAGCCGTACCGGATAGTATATTTTTGAATGATGTATTGCCTTATGTGAGCCTGAATGAAACTCGCGAAGGATGGAGAAAGGATTTTTATAACCGTTTTTCAAAGTATGTGGCAAATTGTCAGAATATATACCAGGCTATTGATTCGGTAAACCGGAATATCCGGGATGAAGTAATGGTAGATTACAATACGAAGCGCAAGAAACCGGATCAGAGTCCGTTTGAATCGATACAGCAGGGAATGGCTTCCTGCAGCGGATTGTCGATTTTGCTGACCGATGCTTTCCGGGCAGTGGGAATCCCGTCACGTATCGCCGGAACTCCTAATTGGCACGATAGCCGGGGAAATCATAACTGGTGTGAAGTTTGGGCTGATGGGAAATGGTATTTCACGGAGTACTATATGAATCAGTTAAATCGAACCTGGTTTTTTGCCGATGCAGGTAAAGCTGTGGAAAATGATCCAGATCATGCTATATACGCTTCTTCCTTTAAACCGACAGCGACCTCTTTTCCATTGGTTTGGGACGAAAATATAAAATACGTGCCGGCAGAAAATGTGACAGCCCGCTATCTGGATTTGTATAGATCCTATGAGGCTTCTATTACTACTGATGGACAACACGTACAGGTAAAAGTAATGATGTTTAAAAGTGATCAATGTACGCTTAACTCCGATGATCGTGTTGCAGTTAATGTAGACGTATTTTGCGGTGCGGAACAGGTTGGGGGAGGACGGACTGCCGCTCTGACACAGGATATGAATGATGTGCTTGGGTTTATATTGGAAAAAAATAAAACCTATACGTTTAAATATGCCGATGTTATGGGCAATGTCAGGGCTGTGGATGTGAAGGTTGCTGATAAGCCGTTGGATGTAAGGCTCTATTGCCAGTAAAAAGGCGAGCAGGATAATGGTCTTTCTTCCGTTTTATAGGGATAAGACTTGAAATGTATTTTGTAATAGATCTATTATCAGTAGTTTTCCGGAAAGTGTATTTTTCCCGAGAATAATCTTTAGCGTTTCAGAAGCCTGAATGGAACCGACTATGCCGGGAAGAGTACCGAGTACGCCTTGCGGTTGTGTGAAAGTTGGAACATTATCGTCAAATTCGAATAGACTCCGATAGGTGGGGCCTCCGTTATAATTAAAAACGGAGACCTGCCCGTCAAATTCACAAATACTTCCGTAAACAAAAGGTTTTCCACACAGGACACAGGCATCGTCGATAATATAGCGGGAGATCAGGTTATCGGTTGCATCCACTACAATGTCGTATTTTTCAATAATATTCTGAGCATTATCTTGATCCAGCCGATAGGGATATGTCTCTGTCCGGCAATACGGATTGAGCATTTGTAGTTTGTCCGTTGCAACCTTTGTTTTAAACTGTCCGATAGTATTTATGTCATAAAGAACCTGTCTTTGCAGGTTGCTTTCCGATACGGTATCGGGATCAATGATGCCTATGCGTCCGACGCCGGCGGCGGCCAGGTATAAAAGCACGGGAGAACCGAGACCGCCGGCCCCTACAACCAGAACACCTGCTTCTTTAATTTTCTGTTGCCCTTCTTCTCCTACCTCACTCAGCATGATGTGTCGCGAATACCTTTCTTTTTCGTTCTCTGTCAATTCCATCAATTGCATATCCGATTTCTCACTTTCAACTTTAATCCGCTTTCGTTGTTTTAATATTTTGTCATTGCCTGGTAATATTCAAGGTAATTTGTGTTACACCCATTTCTGGAATTTTCAGCTCATCACATCCAACTGTCCCAATCTTTCCACACCGGTTCATAGCCCTGCTCCCGGATTGCTTTGGCTACTTCTTGCGGGGATCGATTGTCATGAATGGCGAATTGCTCCAGTCCGTGTTGCGGTTCCGCATAACCTCCCGGTTCGGTGCTTGATCCGGCGCTCATAGCCGTTATCCCCAGTTTCATCAAGCGGTTCCGGAATGCGGCACTTTCCCTTGTCGAGACGGAAATCTCTACTTGTCGGTCAAATAATCGATAGGCACATATAAGCTGAACTATCTCTCTGTCCGAAATCGGGGCCTTGGGACTGAAATTTCCAGCATGGGGGCGTAAACGCGGCAGTGATACGGAGTACTTTGTTTGCCAGTACCTCTTTTCGAGGTATTGGAGATGTAGGGCGGTAAAAAAGGAATCGACCCGCCAGTCCTCCAAGCCAAGTAATGCCCCGATACCTATTTTAGCTACGCCGGCCTGGCCAATCCGGTCCGGTGCTTCAAGCCGGTAGCGATAGTCGGCTTTTTTACCTGCCGGATGATAGGAGGGATAAGTTTGCTGACGGTAGGTTTCCTGGTAAATGTAGACGCATCCGAGGCCTGAATGCTTTAAAGTATGATATTCCTCTTCTTCCAGCGGTTGAACTTCCAATGATATTTGCGAAAAATAGGGACGTATTCGTTTGATAATTTCATTGTAGTATGCTGCATTGGTTTTTGCCGGCGATTCGCCCGATACAATTAGTATATGCTGATATCCCAGTTTTAATATCGCGTCTATTTCTCTGTCTATTTCTTCGAGAGTCAATTGTTTACGCCTGATCTTGTTATGATAGTTGAAACCGCAGTATACACAGGCATTCTGGCAATAGTTCGATACATAGAGAGGAATATACATTTGGATGGTATTGCCGAAACGTTCCAATGTGAGCCTGTTGGCTTCGACAGCCATCTCTTCCAGAAAGGGAAGGGCCGCCGGAGAGATCAGAGCTGCGAAATCATCCAGGGTGCGATGATTCCTACTGAGGGCACACATCACATCTTGCCCTGAAGCGCAGTGTATTTTTTCTTTTATATTATCCCAGGAGTATTGCTGTATATGGTCGTAAAAAGTCATATATATCTTTTGTACTGTTATTAGTCCAAAAATGCTGTCAACGGAGAGCTGGCTTGTGCATATTGGTTTGTTTTGGCCAGCTTGGCCTCGAAGGCTGTCCGTCCGGCTTCCACTCCGAGTTTGAATGCAGTGGACATGGCAACGGGATCCTGCGCAACCGCAATAGCCGTATTTACCAGTACAGCTGCTGCGCCCATTTCCATTGCTTCGGCCGCATGTGAAGGAGCACCGAGACCGGCATCGATGATGACCGGGATATTGCTCTGTTCGATGATGATCTCGATTAATTCTTTTGTTTTTAATCCTTTATTAGTGCCAATCGGAGCGCCGAGCGGCATGACGGTTGCAGCTCCTGCATTCTCAAGATGTTTGCATAATACCGGATCGGCCTGAATATAGGGTAATACAATAAACCCTTGTTTGGCAAGCTCTTCTGTTGCCCGGAGTGTTTCAATAGGGTCCGGGAGCAAGTATTTCGGATCGGGATGTATCTCCAGTTTTAACCAGTTGGTCTGAAGCGCTTCCCTTGCCAGTTGCGCTGCAAAGATGGCTTCTTTTGCCGTACGTACGCCGGATGTGTTGGGTAGGAGTGATATCTCCGGAGCGTTTAGATAGGAGAGGATATCGTCGGAATGCTCCCCATTGTTTATCCGTTTTAGCGCAACGGTTACCAATTGCGAGCCGGAGGCCAGAATTGCTTTTTTCATCAGTGCTCCCGATGCAAATTTTCCGGTTCCGGTAAATAACCGCGAGGAGAATACTTTATCTGCAATTTTTAAAGGTTCCATATTAATACGATTTTAGATTGTAGAATGGGATCTGTCGGGTGTCGAATCGGATAAACCGTTGCTTATCGTTTGAATGACTCCGGCAGTTGTACCGGTCAAATCATTGCTGTTTTTGATCAGTCCCGATAGGGCTACTCCTTGAATCCCGGTTCGTAACAAGGGGATCAGGTTTGTTTCGTTTATACCTCCCACGGCAAAAACCGGCAATTGGATATTATTCAGGCGCATTTGCACAATAGTTTGAATATAACAGGCCAAACCGAGAACAGGATTTAGTTTTTTCTTTGTGGCGGTAAATGCAAAAGGGCCCAGACCGACATAGTTTACCGGTTGTTTACTGCATTGAATGATATCATTATATGTGTTGCAGGTTACACCGATAATCTTATCGTTTCCCAGTATCTCTCTGGCCTGTACCGGATTCATGTCCTCTTTGCCCAGGTGGACACCGTCGGCGTTTAGCTGGCGTGCAATGTCTACGCGATCGTTTATAATAAAAAGGGCATTATATCGCCTGCAGATCTCGCCTACAAGCCTGCCTTCCCGTAACCACTCTTCGTCGGTTGCCTCTTTCATCCGTAGTTGAATCCAGCGTATTCCTCCGCGACAAACGGCTTCTACCTGTTCGCATACGGTCATCCCTGGCTTGTGGTCGGTGATGTATTGAAGATGATTGTCGGTTATCGACGGTTTTAGGGTAGATAGTACAGTACCGATCGAATGATATCCTAATTTACTGTGGTTACTGTTGATCAACTGTGACACATAAAGCTGTGCTTTACTGCATGCCGTGGCTAACGGATCTCCGTGTGCCAAAGCTGCCATCAGTGCTGCCGAAAGGATGCAACCGGTACCATGTTTTTCATATTTACCTCGCTGAACCGAGAAGGTATGTATTGCATCGGGAGTAATCAAACGGTCGGTGGAGAGAATTTCGTCGTTGTGTCCGCCTTTCCATAAGATATGGAGTTGAAATTGGCGGCAAAGCTGCTGTAATACTTCGGGGTTTACCGGCTCGCCGAATAGATACCTGAGTTCGTCGCTGTTCGGAGTGATCAGGTATAACCGGTTTAGTATGCGATTCCATTGTTCAGTACCCTGCTGGTGTTGCTGTTTATGGAACCTGAAGCCGGCAGAGGCTTTCAGTATCGGGTCCCAGACGATCCGGACATTCGGCAGGACAGCGGTCAGATATTCGGTCAGGGAATCCAACAGGTCGAAATGTTCGATCAGTCCGATTTTTACATACCGCGGTTTGTGATATTTGAATTGCAGGTCGCATTGCCGGCGGATTTCATCAAAGGTGATCCAATGTGTGCCGGTATAAGTATCCTGGTTCTGAAAAGTGACTGCAGAGCATGCGCCGAAACCGTACGTACCGCAGGCTTCAAATGTTTTTAAATCGGCGGTGATTCCCGCTCCGGATGACGGATCAAAACCGGCAATGCTCATTACCGATGGTGTGGTGAGTCGGACAAAGCGTTGTATCGCTTCATCGTTTTGCTGCCAGATATATCCGAGTACGGCGACTCCGTCGAATCCATAATCTCGGCAAAGGTTTAAGTTTGCCGGACTTATGCCTCCGAGCGCGATGATCGGGAACGATCTGTTATAGATTTTTATTTTCGCCAGTTCTGCTTCGGAGAATCTGCTTTTATAACCTTCTTTGGATATGCTGTCAAATACCGGACTTAGAAAACAGTAAGCAGGCGAAAAAGATAGTTTTTCGATTTCATCAAGCGTATGGCAGGAAGTACTGATGTACGGTATTCCGGCATACTGATCGACATGATCTGTCGCATACGATTTAACATGTATTCCCCGCAACTGATAGTTTCGTGCCAGATCATAGTAGTTATGGATCATGATCCGGTTGTGGTATCGCGGTTCGATCTGTTGTATGAATTTTTCATATCCGCTTTTGTCGAAGTCCGGTTTCCGGAGATGCAAGATCTCCAATCCGCGCGCGAAGAGAGAGTTGCAAATCAAGGCTTCGTCTTTGACCTGGACCGGTGATGTGAAAACGATTGTATACATTGGCTTTTCAGACTTTCTGTTGATTGATTTTTTCCCTTAATTTTTGGTTGGATCGCATTGAACAGAAGTGTTCTCCGCACATCGAACAAAAATGGACTTCCTTGTGCCCTTCATCTGGCAAGGTTTCGTCATGGAATTTTAATGCCTTTTCGGAATCGAGCGCCAAATGGAACTGGTCTTTCCACCGGAATTCAAACCGGGCTTTGCTCATCGCATAGTCCCGGAAATAGGCCGCAGGGTGTCCTTTTGCCAGATCGGCGGCGTGGGCGGCTAACTTAAACGTGATTACCCCCTCTTTTACATCCTCCCGGTTCGGCAGGCCGAGGTGCTCTTTTTGTGTGACATAGCAAAGCATCGCCGTGCCGAGCCAACCGATCATCGCTCCTCCGATAGCGGAAGTGATGTGGTCGTATCCGGGTGCGATATCGGTAACTAACGGTCCGAGGGTATAAAACGGTGCTTCATGGCAATATTTCAACTGCAGATCCATATTCTCTTTGATCTTATGCATCGGAACATGTCCGGGGCCTTCAATGATCACCTGTACATCATGTTTCCAGGCTATTTCGGTCAATTGCCCGAGCGCTTTCAACTCCTCTATCTGTGCCTTGTCGTTTGCATCGGCAATACAACCCGGACGTAATCCGTCCCCCAGCGAAATACATACATCATATTTTGCCAGTATTTCACAGATTTCATCGAAATGTTCATATAAAAAGCTCTCTTTTCGGTGCGTGGTACACCAGTGCGCCATAATCGAACCTCCGCGCGATACGATGCCGGTCAGTCTGCGTAGGGTTAACGGGACATGTTCCCAGCGCAATCCGGCGTGGATGGTGAAGTAATCTACTCCTTGTTCGGCCTGTTCGATCAGGGTATCCCGGTATATCTCCCAGGTTAATTGCTCAATGTTGCCTTTTACTTTTTCCAATGCCTGATATAGCGGAACGGTACCGACAGGTACCGGAGAATTGCGGATGATCCATTCACGGGTTTCGTGGATATTCTCTCCGGTGGATAGATCCATGATTGTGTCGGCTCCCCAGCGGAAAGCCCATACTGCTTTTTCTACCTCTTCGGCAATAGAGGAGGTAACAGGCGAGTTGCCGATATTGGCATTTATTTTGACTAAGAAATTCCGGCCGATAATCATCGGTTCGCTTTCCGGATGATTGATATTGGCAGGGATGATGGCGCGGCCTTCAGCTACTTCTTTGCATACGAATTCAGGTGTGATATGATCGGGTATATAGGCGCCCATCGGGTCGCCTTGCTCTTTTTTATATTTTTCCCTGATCTGGTCGGCCAACTGGTTCTCCCTGATGGCAACGTATTCCATTTCCGGAGTAATGATTCCCTGCCTGGCGTAACTAAGCTGCGTTACGCATTTTTTACCGATCCTGGGCTTGGTCTTGGCATGTTCGAAACGAAGATGGTCTAATCCTTTATCATCCTGTCTCATTCTTCCGTATTCCGAACTCAATGTATCCAACCGGACCGTGTCGTAGCGTGCTTCTATCCACTTTTCACGTACGCCCGGAAGTCCTCGTCTCAAGTCTACCTGGTATTGATCGTCCGTATAGAGACCGGAAGTGTCGTAGACAAACACATCCTCATTTTCTATTTTACTACCGTCTGTTTCTACTGTGGACGACAGTTTTATCCTCCGCATCGGTACCCGGATATCAAACCTCGTTCCTTTTACATAAATTTTTTCCGATCCGGGCAGGGCGCCGGAGGTAACTTGTATCTCCTTCATTATATTTTATTAAATAAATAACTCAACTCATAACTCATAATCTGTCTTATCCTCCTTGTACGGCCTTTATAATCAGGATACGGTCATTATTGTATATGATTTCCGTATCCCACTGCCTCTTGGGTATGACTTTGTCATTAACTGCTACTGCAATGTTGCAGATAGGGGTATTATTGGATTCCAGTATTTTACTAAGCTGTAGATTGTCTTTACAGACAATTGGATTATTATTGATCGTAATGTACATAGCGTAAATGTTTTACAAGCTGAATAGTGAATACCTTCCGGTTTATATGATATATAATTCTTAGGGGGTAACTCTACCTACGCCGGCATTATCCGGATCAGGTTATAGGGTATAATCTCAGCCCGTAATATTAAGGCACCCCTTTCGATATATTTCACGGCAAAGATAGAATAAAATGAAGAATGAGAGCACTAAAATGGAAAATAAACACAGAAGGGGATAGAATTAAAAATAACGGATATAAAAGCAGCATATCAAATTTCTGGTTTAGTAGAGATTTTTGAAAAATAGTATATAACGCAGAGGTTTTTTAAAGAGGATAGCACGGGAAAAGAGTTTGTTGATATTTTGTAACTTCTGCCATTCACCGGCCTCCGGAGCAGGTTACTCATATATCAATCGGTCTGGCATTCAGGCAAAAGCACAAAACAATCCGTCGATCCCCGACACCATTTGCTTCTTCGCTGCCAACATGATCGAATTTGACTGTATCGAACTTGCAAAGTTTTTGTGGAATGACTTTCGTTCTTTTGGAGACGTTAGTCATTCCACGGCAAAAACGGTTTAAAACGGATTATTTTAAGAGAATATTTTTTTGATCGAGTTTTTACGTTACTGATAAATTATTTTTAATCTTATTGGGAAACAACCGGTTCATCCTCACTCATCAATTTTGCTTTGATGTATTTTATTCTCCGGTTTCTTCTATAGTGCCGGAAACGGGCGGATATCTTGTCAAAAATATAGTAGACAACAGGTACTACCACCAATGTCAGTATCATGGAGCTGGCTAGTCCGCCGATGATCACCCAGGCCATACCGTTTTTCATTTCGGCACCGTCGCCCGAAGCCATAGCAATAGGCAACATTCCGAATATCATCGCGAATGTGGTCATCAGGATCGGCCGGAGACGCTCTTTCCCGACTTCAATCAAAGCAGTGAACGTGTCCATATTTTTGTCACGTTTCATGTGATTGGTAAAGTCTACTAATAGAATAGCATTTTTAGCTACCAAACCGATTAATACAATCAGCCCGATAATACTGAATATGTTCAGGTCGTTCATAGTCAGGGCCAGGGCAAGAAATGCCCCGATCAGCGATAGTGGGATTGAAAATAGTACGACGACCGGATCCAACAGGGAGTCATACAATGCGACCATAATCAGATAAATCATGACAATAGCGGCGAGGAATGCAAAGTGGAATATGTATTTTAATTGTTACGATTGTTCATTTCATGAACAGGAAATACAATAAAGACTTGGCAGAAGAGACGGTAAAAGTTACAACAGAGCAAATCCAGGAAAAAATAATGAGACTTCGTGTGAAGCGGGAAGTGGTGCGATGTATATTCCAGGGCTTGGAGATTTGTTTCCAAAACTTTGGGGACAGGATATGAAACTCCACAAAAAATACTGTCTGATTGTAAACGGATGTAAGTATAATATTGAAAAAGAGTTGTATGATAAGGTGAAAAAAAAAGATCTGGTAGAATTTCGTTATTCAAAATATAGCGGGACATTACTTGGAATCAGAAAAATTGAGAATTAAATCCTTTATGGGAAAAGCGCGTGAGATCTCTGAAAAATTGATTATAAGGAATACTGGTTTGGTGTCCTGGGTTTCTTGTATGCTATAGCGTCTATGGGAGTATTATCCGGCGCTTTGCAATCGGAAGGAGAAGTCCTTTAATGCCTTATTATTACGGCATTTTTATCATTTACGATATTATTTTCGTTTGATATGAAAGGTCGGGATAATAATAATTTTGCTGAATTTGTAGATGAAGGTGGGTTCTCTTTGGAAATAGTGAAGTTATGCGGCCGGTGCATAATGGAAAGAATTAAAAATGACCTGATGAAACAGATAATAATAACAACAGGGATCATTTTGTTGTTAACTGATTGTAAAAGGCAAACCAATATTGATGCAGTAAAATCGGATTGTGAATTAAAAGGGAAATATGAATTTAATATTGATTCCGTCATTGTAAAACAAAGACGGGAGTTGATAGAACAAGAGGGTATCGGGGAACATTTTGGAGCAATTGTTCAGGATAAAATAGACCTTTTACAAAAAGCGAAACAAGACAAAAGATTGCTATTCCCTTTTACGGAAGTTGATTCTGCCGTCTATTTAGGTTATGAGGTCGTGGAGAAAGCTTCTTCTGATTTTCGGCCTGACAAAAGGACACCGAAAATTACGATCGTATTGTGTAAAGATAAAATCGATGCGATAATAGATTTAGTAAATGATCCCAATAATTTTGGTTATGGAGAGTGTGGGACGCAAATGCACAAAGCGCAGATAAAATTCTATAAATCGGGAAAAGAAGCGGCAAGGGTAATATTTTCCTGCGGACATGGACAAATAAGGTGTGAGCCGGAAAGTATACTGACCAATTTTGGTGCACTAAATGAAAATACCGGATACATCAGATTGGATCAAATTGCACCTTGGGAATAGGTTCGTAAAATCTGAAATCCTCTTTGACCAACAACTTCAAGTGGGCGTTTTGCTTCGGCAAAGGGGGATCAATTTTACTGATATTTCCAGTGTAGAAGTTTATTGAGATTGGAATGCTTCCGATTCACTTTCTTCAAAAACTCACTAAATTCACAGATATTCAATTATCATCTGCTTTCTTTCAAAAAGTGTCTTAAGTCAGGCATTTTCATCCATCCAGAAGAACTCCCAGATATGTCCGTCCAAATCATGAAAACTACGCGTATACATAAATCCCAGGTCTTCTTTCCGCCCTTCTTTTGCCCCTAATGATATGGCTTTTGAGAATATTTCATCCACTTTTTCTTTATTTTCTAGTGAGATAGCAAGCATAACTTCGGTATCCTTGGACGTGTCTGTAAGGCTTTTCGTTGTGAATGACAGGAAGAAAGGTTCAGTTAACAACATAACGTAGGCCGTATCGTTGATTTTCATGCTGGCAGCGTTTTCGTCAGTGAATTTCTCATTATAGGTAAATCCCAATCCGCTAAAAAACTCCATTGACTTTTTCAGGTCTTTTACCGGAAGATTCGGAAATATCATTTTTGTATACATAGCAATCTGATTTTAAAATATATATTAAAAAAACAGTAATAAACCGTTCCGGCTCAAATATTAGAAGTAGAACAATAGTGTCATAATAATACGTGAAATAAGTAGATTCCGTTTCAAAAAGAATCCGGGATATGCAATAATTCCGGATTTATTTTTTATTCCATAACAGACTAAGGAAGACCACTCCGGGGATAAAAATGATAGCTGCGGTGACTTGCAGGGCGGTCGCGAGGGAGTAAAAATCATTCAGCCAGCCGATAAAAGGAGCCATCACTGCGAACATAAGTCGGATGATAAAGTTACGGATGGAGAGTACGGTGGCCCGCATTTCCGGCAGGGTTTGCCGGTTGATATATCCTTTCAATAACGGGGTTGCTAAGCCGCGTATGATATAAAATATAAATAGCAGGAATAGGCAAAACCAGGTGATATAGAACGAAATGGCCAGGTAACCGCCGACAATGCCCAACAGGATCGTAATATAGGTTCTGTTGCGTCCCAGTCGGCAACATAACTGATCCGAATAGAGGGCGGCAATACCAGCTACCAGATTCAGGATCGTCCAAATAATGCCGTACATACCGGTAGGCATATCGATCCGGATTAACAGAGGTTGCACAAACCAGGCCATAGTCAGGGTAGCTGCTCCGATAACCCCGGAAAACATAATATCATAACAGAGTTTTTTGTTGATAATCAATGAATGATGTATGATTTTTAAGATATTTGCAATCGGATGTGTGATTTTCGTTTTGATATTGTAGTCGTGTAGCGCCAAGGCTGCCGGAATACCCGTAAAAGCGATTAAGGACTGGACATAGAAGGGGAGTCGTAAGGAATAAGTTGCGAGAAGTCCACCGCACACTCCCGCAAAGGCTTCCGAAAAATTGCCGATCATTGTGACCCTTCCTTCATATTTCAGGTATTCATCTTCCCGTTTATACTGCACCATAGTGTCGTATAACATCGCAGAATCGGCTCCTGAAACCATACTTTGCCCTATCCCCAGTAATATTTCCGCAAAAAGGAAAGCCATGAAAGTATCCGAAAACGAATAGCAGACAAAACCGCCGAAAGCGAGAAGGCAGCCGGTTAACAGGCAGTTCCTGCGTCCCCAGGAGTCGGCGAGATAGCCGGTGGGTATATCAAAGATAACCAGCACGATCGAATAGATACTTTTTAAAAGGAATATATCGCCTAGTCCCAGCCCGTGTTTTTCATAAAAAAGTACAATGATCGGCATGACCAAAGTGAACCATTTGGACATTTTTATCAGATAGAGCGATATAATATTTCTCTTAAAAGGCACGTTATTCGTTAAATGCGAAGGTTTCCGGATTGCCGGCAAAGATAGGGGTAAATTTTGAATTATAGATTCAGGATCGCCGATTTCAGTCGATTAAAAAGATAAAAAAATAACCGGAACGAAATATGCACAAAAAGAAATAAAATGTGCAAAACTGTTTTGGTTCTTAATAAAAAAGACTATTTTTGTTTTAGATCATAAATAGATGTGTAGTCTAACTTTTAGATCGGAATGTCTTAGAAAATATAGACTTTAATGAGAGAGACTTGTTGAGTATTAATTATCATTAAATAAACAATAATACGTATGAGTATAAAGAAAATCAGCGACATTCATGAGCTATTAAAGAACAATCCCAAGAAGAAACGTTTGGTTGTAGCATATGCTAATGACAGTCATTCTATAGAAGCTGTTTATCTGGCTGTTAAAGCCGGATTGGTAGAGGGGATACTGATTGGCGATAGTAAGGTGATTGAGCAGGTATGTAAGCAGGAAGGGTATGATATTTCCAGCTTTACCGTTGTACATGAAACGGTTGATGTGCTTTGCGCAAAAGCTGCCGTAGCCATGGTCAGGGAAGGTAAGGCGGATGTGATTATGAAAGGATTGATAAGTACGGATAAGTATATGCGTGCTATTTTGGATAAGGAACAGGGACTGGTTGCTGCTAATTCGGTTCTTTCCCATGTCACTGTATTTGAAATAGCTCTTTATCATAAATTGTTGACAGTAAGCGATGTGGCTGTTATTCCTAATCCTGATTTAAGCCAGAAAGCGGCTATGATAAAATATGTTACTGCTATGGCAAAAGCATTAGGGATAGAACGTCCGAAGATTGCGTTAGTCGCTCCGACAGAACAGATATTGCCTAAAGTACAATCGACGGTAGATGCCGCGATCCTATCAAAGATGGGAGAGCGGGGACAGATTGCCGATGCGATCATTGACGGGCCGATGGCTTTGGATGTTGCAGTGGACAAAGAGGCTGCCGGTATTAAAAAGGTGTGTTCTGAAGTGGCCGGAGATGCGGATTGCCTTATTTTCCCGAATCTGGATGCCGGAAATGTATTTTATAAGACCAATACCAAGCTTTGCGGATCCAAACAAGGGGCGGTGATGGTTGGGGCAAAGGTGCCGAGCGTACTTTCCTCCAGAGGTGACAGTGTGGAAACAAAATTAAATTCGATTGCTCTGGCAGCAATGCTTTCCCTGTAATTGAGTTTTATTCTATATATAAATCCGGAACACTAATTTGTTCCGGATTTTATATATTTTATCGGTTACTCTTCCATGATGACAATACGCTCGATTGCATCTCCTTGGCGGATTGCATCCAACACTTCCAGTCCTTCATATACTTTTCCGAAACAGGTATGTTTACGGTCTAAATGGGACGTATTTTTCCGGCTATGACAGATAAAGAATTGCGATCCTCCGGTATCCCTTCCGGCATGAGCCATAGAAAGAACTCCTCTGTCATGGTATTGGTTATTTCCGGTCAATTCGCATCTGATGGTATAACCGGGACCTCCGGTGCCGGTTCCTTTGGGACAACCGCCTTGGATAACAAAGTCCGGAATAACCCGGTGAAATGTTAATCCGTCATAGAATCCGCTTTTTGCCAACTTTACAAAATTAGCGACAGTATTGGGAGCATCTTCTTCATAAAAGTTTACTTTCATTACTCCCTTCTCGGTATGAATTTCTGCTTTGAACATAAGTTTACGTTTTAAATCCGGAGTAAAAGTACGATTTTTAAACCTATAAAAAAACCGCCTTGGCGACGGCTTTTATTTTAAGATTTCAGATGGGTCCGGTACACTTTACTTACCATTTATTTGGTCCAGTATTTCTTGGATCTTCTCCTGGCATCCGCCACATCCGGTTCCTGCATTTGTCTCTTCACCAACTTGATCGACGGTCTTTAGCCCTTTTTCCTTGATTGCCTTTTCAATCTCTTCGCGGCTTACATCAAAACAATTACAAATTTTTTCACTCATAGCTTTACATTTTTATTGATAAATAATTTAGTGTTATTACGTAACGATGGCACAGAAGTTTATTTATTCTTGTCATCGATTTCAAAAATACAACAATAAATAATAAATCAAATATAAGTTCTATATCATGTTTTTATGATTTTATAGAAAAAATCTATTTTATATTTTCATAAAACATCTTCCAGAGGTTGTCGTCTAGTGGTGGGGAAGCCACAATGGTGAGCATTTCCTGGCTTACCGGATGCTTGAAACTGATTGACCGGGCATGCAGGCTGATCCCACCGCCTTCATTAGAACGGGGAAATCCGTATTTCAGGTCACCTTTAATAGGACATCCTATCTTGGCCAGTTGGCAGCGGATCTGGTGGTGGCGACCGGTATAGAGTTTTACTTCGAGAAGGTAATACCTTTGCAGGCTACCGATCAAGGTATATTCCAGCCGGGCTTCCTGGGCTCCGTTTCTGGGTTTATTGTATGCATGCGATTTGTTTTTTTCACTATCGCGCACGAGATAGTGGGTTAGTATGGCATGATCTACTTCCGGCAGATTACCGACAATGGCCCAATAAATTTTGGTTATCTCTTTTTCATGTTCTTGGAACATCTTATTCAGCCGGGTCAATGCTTTGCTGGTACGGGCAAATATAACCACTCCGCTTACCGGACGGTCTACGCGGTGGGGAACACCAAGGTATACATCCCCCGGTTTATTGTACTTTTTTTTGATATAGGCTTTTACCTCTTCGCTTAGCGGAGTATCCCCGGTTTTGTCTGCTTGGACAATATCGGAAACGTCTTTGTTGACAGCGATGATATGGTTGTCTTCGTATAGAACCTTAAGCATGGTCTGTATTTTTTTTCTGTTACTATATAGAACAGGTTAGTATTGTTCTTTTCCGTTAGGGAAGTCCCCGCTTTTTACGTCTACAATATAGTTTCCGACCGCTCCGGTTATTTCAGCAAACAGATTATGGTAGCGCCGCAGGAAACGGGGAGAAAACTCTTGATTAATACCGAGCATGTCGTGGATAACCAGCACTTGACCGTCAACACCACCGCCTGCTCCGATTCCGATGACCGGTATCATCAACTTCTGTGCCACCTGTTTTGCAAGTGTTGCCGGTATTTTCTCCAGCACAATGGCGAAGCAGCCGGCTTCCTGTAGTAAGACTGCATCCTGCAGTAGCTTTCTGGCTTCCTCTTCTTTTTGAGCCCTGACGGCATAAGTACCGAATTTATGAATGCTTTGCGGAGTTAGCCCCAGATGGCCCATTACCGGAATCCCGGCAGACAGGATTCGCTGCACCGATTCGATTACTTCAGCGCCGCCTTCCAGCTTTATCGCATCCGCACTGGTCTCTTTCATAATCCGTATCGCAGAGGAGAGGGCTTCCTTACTGTTTCCCTGGTAGCTGCCAAAAGGCATATCAACTACCACCAAAGCTCTTTTTACTCCTCTTACGACAGATGCTCCGTGATATATCATCTGATCCAATGTCATCGGTAACGTGGTTTCGTATCCTGCCATTACATTGGATGCCGAATCTCCGACCAATATGATGTCTATACCTGCCTGATCAATGATCCGCGCCATTGAATAATCATAAGCCGTAAGCATACTTATTTTCTCTCCCTTCAGTTTCATTTCGGATAAAACGTGGGTCGTTACTACTTTTACTCCTGTTTGAATTGACATAAGCTTATCCTTAATTTATATGTATTAATAGGTTTCCGCCACGAAACTTTGACGCTCCGATTAGTAGTCAAAGAATACGGATTTTCCGTTATTGGAATACTCCGATAACGGTCTGGGAACCTCTTGTTTTCTGGCCCAGCTGTACTTCGATTTTAGTGTTCACCGGCAAGAAAAGATCTACACGCGAACCGAATTTAATAAATCCGGCATGTTTATCCTGTCTTACCGGAGCATCTACAGGTGCATAGGATACAATACGTTTGGCTACTGCTCCTGCAACCTGGCGCATCAGTATGGTTTGTCCGTTGTGGCATTCGATTGCAATGGTTGTTCTTTCGTTTTGTGTAGAAGATTTCGGCAGATAGGCTGCCGCAAAATTTCCTTTATGGTATTTAAAGTATCTGACTATGCCGTTTACCGGAAACCAATTGATATGTACATTAAAAATGTTCATAAAAATGGATACTTGTATCCTCCTGTCTTTCAGGTATTCGGGCTCTTCGGTCTCTTCTATCACAACGATTCTTCCGTCGGCCGGAGCTATGATTGCATTGTTGTTCAGAATAACTACCCGCTTGGGGGATCTAAAAAAATTTATAACCAACAGATAAAAAATGACGGAAATAATCAATATACTATTGACAACCGTAGCATTGTCGGTAAGAAAAAAAACGATACCGTTCAATATAATGAGCAACATCAGAGTTTTCAGTATTGTAGAGAATCCTGCTTTATGTAGAGTCATTTCCGCTTATTTAAAGATTAATAAATTTTCAGCGTGTAAAGTTAGTCTTTATAACTAAAAATCTAAGCGGAAAATTAAAAGATTTTGTATCGTTTAGTATACTGGTTATCTGTTTGTTGTTGTTGTTAGATTACAAGAAAGCGGCAATTATCATTAAAATTGAAGCACAGAAGGTATTCAAATAATGAATTTCAGATATACATAAATGGCCGGTATAATAAAAAGAATCGAGTCCAGACGATCAAGTACTCCCCCATGTCCCGGCATAATATGTCCTGAATCCTTGATATCGGTACATCTCTTAAACATTGATTCGATTAGATCTCCTATGGTGCCGAAAAATACAACAATGCAGGTGATCATAGCCGTATCTGCATAGGTCAGATTGATATAGGGGGCAATGACCACACCGGCAATGATAGTACTTATCCCGCCGCCAATTGCACCTTCCCATGATTTCTTCGGGGAGATCCGGGGAAAAAGTTTATGCTTTCCGAATTGCGAACCGAACAGGTAAGCAAAGGTATCGTTAAACCATACCAATACGAATGGGAGAAATATTGTCTCAGGCTGCCACTCACCGGTGTGCAGGTAAGGCAGGTAATTTAACAGTGTAAAAGGAGTCGTTACATATAATAATGCATAGAAACCGAACGCCAGATTCTGGAATGCCGAAGCTTTTTTACGATATAACTCACATATAGAGAGAGCAAATATTGCAATGAAAAAATAAAGGTAGGCTTTTTCATAGCCGATATAATTATCTAAAAAGCCTGCCGTAAAAAGGGTCGCGCCGCAAATCAGGCATACCGGGATATTTATATGAATATCCAGGGGCTTCACTATGCGGATAAATTCCAGTAATCCGAGGATATTGATACAAAAGAAAAGGATAAAAAAACTAACAGGATGTAAAAAAATACACCCTGTTACGAGTACGATAAACAATAATCCGCTAATAATGCGCTTTACAAAGTTATTCACGATATGCTTTTTTAATAACCTCTGTAGCTTTCTCCAAATCGTCAGCATTCACCATGACATTAATAACTCCCAACGTAATTGCAGAATCTTTTTGATTCAGAATAACAGCTTCAATATTACTTTCTTCAAGTAGTTCCTTTACCAATTCTGCTTGAAACATCTGTTCTGTTTCATAAGCAACCATCCAGTTGTCCATAATATTAAATTTAGATTTATTTTTCGATCTCCTTCTTATTCCAAATATATGGATTTTTTCTTCAAATCTAAAGCCGAAAGTTAATTAATTTTTATTCTCTTCTCCCTCGTTTCTTTCTTCTTTCTCCTCCATTTTTTCTTCTTCTGTTTTCATTTCTTCCTCTTCCTCTTTCCATGGTCGTTTGCCTAATATTCTCTCTAAATCGTCACTGAAGATCACCTCTTTCTCCAATAATAATTCGGCTACCTGTTTATGCTGCTCCCGATGCTCTTCCAATATTTTTTTGGCCCGGCTATAAGCTGTTTCGACCATTTCCTTCACCTCTGAATCGATGAGTTCTGCCGTTTTTTCCGAATAGGGTTTGGTAAAACTGAAATCGCTTTGTCCGGAGGAATCATAGTAGCTAAGGTTACCGATCTTATCGCTCATGCCAAAGATGGTTACCATTGCGTAGGCTTGTTTGGTGGCTCTTTCAAGATCGTTTTGCGCACCGGTTGAGATTTGCCCGAACGTCAATTCTTCAGCGGCACGTCCTCCCAATACCGAACACATCTGGTCGAGCAACTGTTCTTTTGTCGTGATCTGGCGCTCCTGTGGCAGGTACCACGCGGCTCCCAGAGCTTTTCCCCTCGGTACGATAGTCACTTTTAACAATGGATGGGCATGTTCCAGCAACCATGAAGCGGTAGCGTGTCCGGCTTCGTGATAAGCGATTGCTTTCTTTTCGCTTACCTTTATGATTTTACTCCGTTTTTCCAATCCACCTACAATCCGGTCGATGGCGTCCAGAAAATCTTGTTTGTCCACTTCGTGCTTGTTTTTACGGGCAGCAGTTAAGGCTGCCTCATTGGCGACATTGGCAATATCGGCACCTGAAAAACCGGGCGTTTGTTTGGCCAGGAATACATAGTCGACATCATTTCCCAACTTAAGCGGTCTTAAGTGTACTTTAAAGATCTCTTCCCTGTCTTTTAACTCCGGCAAGTCGATGCTAATCTGGCGATCGAAACGTCCGGCGCGTAGCAGGGCGCTGTCGAGTATATCGGCACGGTTGGTAGCAGCTAGAATAATTACCCCGGAATTGGTTTCAAAACCGTCCATTTCGGTTAATAGCTGGTTCAATGTGTTTTCCCGTTCGTCATTTGATCCCATGTTCGGGTTTCTTCCCCTGGCCCGCCCGATAGCGTCGATTTCATCAATAAAAATGATGCATGGGGCCTTTTCTTTTGCCTGCTTAAAAAGATCGCGCACTCTGGAAGCACCCACTCCAACAAACATTTCGACAAAATCGGATCCCGACATGGAAAAGAAAGGTACATTGGCCTCTCCGGCCATTGCTTTTGCCATCAATGTCTTACCTGTCCCCGGAGGACCTACCAATAAAGCTCCTTTGGGGATCTTACCTCCCAGCTTGGTATATTTGTCCGGATTTTTCAGGAAAGAGACAATCTCTTCCACTTCCTGTTTAGCTTCTGCTAGACCGGCAACATCTTTAAATGTGATTTTTACGTTAGTATCTTTGTCAAATAATTTAGCTTGCGATTTACCGACATTGAATACTCCGCCGCCGCCTGCGCCTTTACTCATCCTTCTGAAAAAGAATATCCAGATGAAAATCAGTAAGGCGATAGGGAAGAGGAACGAAAATATATCCCCCCAACCGTCGTACTCTTTTTCATAATCGACAGTAACAGATGCTGCTCCGGGGATCAATTCCTGCGCTTCCGCTACATTCTTGTCAAATGTTTCGGAGGAGCCGATGGTAAAATAAAATTGCGGGCCGGGGCTGGAATTCTTAAAACCGTTGGCTTTTAACTGGGAATAGTTTTCAATTTTATCCGGTTTGATAAAGACATGGACCATTCCTTTGTTGGTGATTACAACGAATTTATCGATATCACCTTTTTCAAGCATCTTTGCCTTGACCTCTTGCCAGGTGGTACGAACCGGTTCGGTTTTCATATTGAAAAATTGAAAACCTATAATGATCAATGCAATGAGTAAATATATCCAGTATCCGTTATATTTGGATGTTTTTATGTTTTTTCCGCCTAACGGAGAAAAATTAAAACCGTCATCTTTTTTATCTTTGTTTTGTGCCATATCCAGTTGTTCTGATATTTAATTAAAATCTTTTTTAACGTCTGATACTTGTTCGTTTTACATCATTTCTCCGGATTTAAAGAGATATTGATAGACTCGTTGGGTTTTAGCCATTAAAGTTCGAACACACATTATCGAATTCATAGGCTGGTTCCGCTATTTCTTCTATATCGGCATCCGCCCAGAAATCTTCCAATTGATAATAATCTCTTTGCTCTTTTTGAAATATGTGGACAATAACATCTCCGTAATCTAATACAATCCATTGTGCGGCGCGTTCGCCTTCGGTGTGGAACGGTTTTTCCCCCAGATCCTCCCTCGTCCTTTCTTCTACAGCCTCAGCCAATGTGAGCACATGTGTGCTTGATGTACCATGGCATATTACGAAAAAACGGCATAAACAGTTGTTTATTTTCTTTAAATCGATCTTAACAATGTGACATCCTTTGTGTTCTTCCAGCGCTTCTATTATTTTATTTACTAATTTTTCTGTTTTTAGCATATAATATTTATTCCTTCTCAGGTTGCAAATTTACATTTAAAAATGGAGAACTGAAAATTCTGGATTAAAAAGCATGTTTTCGAAATTTGTCGGTATGGCTTTCTATATTGTAGAACAATAAATATCTCGTTGTTATAATCTTCTATGGTTAAGGCTATCTTTTTCAAACGGGTTAAAAACAGGTCATCAAAAAAAACGTTTTAAACTATTGGCTGGCGTAATCTATTTTTCCCTGATTTTCGTATTTATTTTTCTTTTTTGTATAGTTTTGCAAAAACTATATTGTAGCCATATTTATGGTTGTCTAAACTTATTTTTTAAAGAATGGAAAAATATAAAATACCGATGGTTCCTGGGCCGGTTGCCGTGCCGCAGGAAATTTTAAATGCCGGTGCCGTAAATTACGGTTCGGCTGATATAGAGAAAGAGTATGTCGGTTTATATAAGAAAACGGAGAAGGCATTACAGAGGATTATGCAAACGAAAAACAGCGTTGCGATTCAAACGGGAGAAGGGATGCTGGCTTTATGGAGTGCTTTGAAGAGCACATTGTTACCGGGCGATAGAGTATTGGCTATTTCGACGGGAATCTTCGGATATGGAATCGGTACGATGGCGGAATCGATCGGTTGTGAAGTGCAGACGATATCTTTTGGCTTTGATGAAACCGTCACCGATTTTGATATCATAGAGAATGCGATCAAAACGTTTCGTCCGAAAATGATCACGATGGTGCAAAACGAGACGCCGAGCGGAACGATGAATTCTGTGGTTGAAGTCGGAACCTTAAAGGAGAAATACGGTGTTCCTCTTTTATATGTGGATGCCGTTTCCGGTTTGGGAGGAAGCGTTGTAAAAAGCGATGAATGGAATATAGACCTTTGCCTGGGGGCTTCACAAAAATGTTTTTCGGCACCTGCCAGTTTATCTTTTCTTTCCGTCAGTGCAAAAGCCTGGGAGATTATTAATGAGGTGGGGTATGTAGGATATGATGCGCTATTGCCATTTCAGACAGCCGTTAAGAATGCCTCTTTTCCATACACACCGTATTGGCATGGTTTGGCACAACTGAATAAAGCTTGCGAGCTGATCCTGGAAGAGGGATTGGCAAAGGTTATTCTGCGTCACGAAAAGGTCGCGAAGTACTGCCGGGAACGGGCGAAAAAAATGGGATTGCGGCTATATCCGGTGCCCGGAGCTATATTGTCTCCGACTGTAACCGCTATATATGTGCCGAAGCTTCTCTCTTGGCATAGCTTTGACACCCGGCTGAGAAAAGAGGGATTGGTTGTCGGAGGGAATTACGGCAGTCTTGCTGGTAAAGTATTCCGTATAGGACACATGGGGGCACAAGCCAATTTGAACCTGGTAAAAGAGGCGATGGATATAATCGAAACGGTCATTGTCAGAACAAAATAGTATATATTGGCACATTTTAAAGGAATAGGAAACCTTTCTAAATAGCGTAACGATATAAGAAATGTTTGAATGGTTCGAGGCTCATCAGCTGCCTTGTTTATTTAAGGCGTTTTTCGGAATAGATTGTCCGGGCTGCGGATTCCAGACGGCTGTATTATGTTTATTACAGGGAGAGTGGATTGCTTCAGTGATTGCTTACCCGGCTTTGATGCCTCTGTTGTTATTTATGGGATTAGCTGTTATAAGGATATGCGGAGTGAAAATGATAGGATTGAACCTGTTAAAAAACATCGGATTTGTTTGTTTGTTCATGATTTTTACGTCATATTTGCTTAAACTAATAGATATTTATCATTGATTGTATTTTATGGAAAATTACGAAGCGTATAAGAGAGATTTACCTAATTCGACTTCAGTGTTGGTATTGGGAATACTGTCGTTGGTGTTTTGTTGGTGTTACGGTATTATCGGCATCATATTAGGCATTATTGCTGTGGTCATATCGGTGGAATCGCGCAGGCTCTACTTACAGCATCCGGAAGAATATACGGAGAGCTCTTTTAAGAATTTGAATGCGGGCCGGATATGCGGGATTATTGCCCTGTGTATTTCTTCCGTAGTTATTATTGGTATTATTTTACTGTTTGTGGGTATTCTTGCTTTGGGAATAGGCTACATACCATTTATAGCGTCATAATAAAAACTGGAAATATTTATGGATTACAGATTTGAAATCAGTTTACCTAATAGCTCGGACTTCAGGTGTGAAATAGCTATTAACGGAGATCAAACTTTTCAACAATTTCACGATACGATCATAGACGCATTGGGTTATGACGGATCACAGATGGCATCGTTCTTTACCTTGGACAAGGTTGGAAACCGGGTGAAGGAGATCGCTTTAATGGATATGTCTACCGATGACGAGGATGCCGGAACATTAGTAATGGATGTTACGACAATCCGGGAGATTGTAAATGCCAATTGTATCGAATTGGAATATGTTTATGACTTTTTTGCCAACAAGTACTTCAAGGTAGAGTATGCCGGGGAATACAACGGGGATTCTGCGGGAGTATTGCCTCTATGCGTTTATTGTGACGGGATTATTCCGGAACAGACCGGTTACGATGCGGAAGAGGATTGGGAGTTTGATAAGGAAGAGGAGGAGTATGACGATAGTTTTATGGAAGAGTTCGGAGACAGCGGTGGAAGAAGAAGGGGGTTTGATGATGAAGATGATGATTATGAGGGAGATGATGATTATGAGGGAGATGAATGTGATAAAGAGGAGGACTATGATGATCGGTACGA
Organism: Marinifilaceae bacterium; assembly: GCA_031553705.1. Taxonomy (GTDB): domain Bacteria; phylum Bacteroidota; class Bacteroidia; order Bacteroidales; family Marinifilaceae; genus JAVBLD01. The sequence continues at coordinate 122,637 of JAVBLD010000007.1, forward strand.
GAGTCTCGATGATTATATTGATAAACTGTAATAAATATTAATGGATGACCGAAAAGGAGGTGACGCCTGTTGTACATCCCGTACCTCACACAAAGATGCTGATCGTGTTGCTTGGGCCTACCGGGGTTGGAAAGACTGACCTGAGCATAGAGATAGCAAAGCACTTTAATACGTCTATTATTTCCTGCGACTCCAGACAGATATACCGGGAAATGACTATAGGAACTGCCGTACCTGCACAGGAGCAGCTGGCGGTGGTTCCTCATTTTTTTATACGGACTTTGTCGGTCGAAGAGTATTATAACTCCTGGCAGTTTGAGTTGCAGGCATTGCAAAAAATCCGGGAATTGTTCGCTACACATGATGTGGTAGTAATGACCGGTGGTTCGATGTTGTATATTGATGCCGTTTGTAAAGGGATCGATGACATTCCGACGATTTCTCTCGGGCTTCGGGAAGAGTTGATGGAACTGTATGAGCGGGAAGGTCTGGAAGCTATCAAGGCAATGTTGAAAGAGCTGGATCCTGTTTTTTATCAGGAGGTGGATTTAAACAATGCGAAACGGGTATTGCATGCGGTAGAGGTGTGCCGGATAGCAGGGGTGCCTTATTCGTCGCTTCGTACCAATACACCTAAGGACCGGGGATTTAATATTGTCCGGATCGGGTTGAACCGGGATCGGGAGGAGTTGTACGACCGGATTAACCGGCGGGTGGATCAGATGCTGGCGGACGGATTGGAAGCGGAAGCCCGCTCCCTATACCATCTGCGCCATTTTAATGCTTTGAATACCGTTGGATATAAAGAGTTTTTTGATTATTTCGACGGTAAAATCGACTATGAAGAAGCGATACGGCTTATCAAGCGCAATAGCCGCCATTATGCCAAAAAACAGCTTTCTTGGTTTCTCCGGGATAGCGATATTTCTTGGTTTGCCTCGGAGCAAAAAGAGAAAATAATAGCTTTTCTTGACACTGTCCAAAATTTTGTGTAAATAACAACTACGGGATCCAGGTTTATACCTGGATTCTGTTTTCAAAGATAGTCAAAAACTGATTGAAAATCATTCCCCAGTTCCAAATGGGTTGATACCATTTCTTTTCAATTTCATTAATAGCCAGATAAACAGACTTTTTCAGGGCATCATCATTAGGAAACGAGAGT
>JAVBLD010000056.1:0-21922 GCA_031553705.1 Marinifilaceae bacterium
GGGAATGCTCCGTTTTTTTGCCTCTTTTTGCTCGTTTCTTCCAGAAATGAACGGGAATGCTCCGATTCTCAGGCCGGTTTTAGGCGATTTTTAGACACCTGGGAAATCGATTTTCTGGGTGGGGATGCTCCGATTTATCCAATCCCTGCGCCGGAAGATAGTGAAGAAACCACCTCTACTTTTGAAAGGGGAATAAAAGGTGTATTGGATGAATATATAAAATATCAGAAAATAACTGATAATCAAATACAATACTTAGGCGAATGGCATTCCCATCCTAAAGGATGCTCAACAAATCCGAGTTCTTTAGACTTAAAGCTATTCGCTTATTTATCAGAAAACTTATCTCGGCAAGGTAATCCAACAATAATGGGAATTATTGGGGATAAAAATTACAACTTAGTCCTTTCTTTATAAGAATTATTGTATTTTCATAAATGCCTCATATAGTTTTTTCGCATACTCGTACCCGAAGAAATTCATTATTGGTCTTGAAAACAATACTGGTAGAATATTTATTACCAATGCAATTAAAATGTAGCACATTGGCAATGTGTGTGTAAATATATTTATAAAAAAGAATATTGCTATAATGATTAAGGCCAACACACAGCCACCAATTACATTTCTAATACTGCCATAATAACAATTGTAATTAAATAGAATGATATCATCCCTTGTTATATCCCTTATTTGCGGTACAACTTCTGCTATTAATTTTCGTGCCTTCTTTTCGTTTGAAGTTTCGTCTTCTTTGGAGGATAATTTCACATTGAATTTGCTGGAAATTTTATTTCGGATTCTAATCTTATAATCATCTGTAAATTCATCATTATTCCATAAAAGCAGTTCGGTTGTGGGCATATAGGATTCATCCTTTTTGTAATATTTAAACTGGAAAATCCATTTTGAGATAGCTCGAACAACATTTTTAAGGTAGTATGAAAATGCAGCAGCGATTAAACCTGCTGGTATAATTGCTGTAATCACACGTATTATTGGACTTACATTCCATTTAAAACAGTATATTATAAACAGAAATGCAATAAAACAGGGTACTAGCATTGTAAAAACAACCGGGTAAAGTCTTGCTTTCTTCTCATAAATTTTATCTCTATTATTCGTTTTCATTGTTGCTTGGATTTTAGTGGGTTTATTGATATAGTATTATTTCTCGGAATTCCCTTATTTCTTCGTATAAAAGAATTACTCTTATGAGTAGAGTATACATCTCCATATTTACTCAAATAAGATACAATGGCAGGATTAGGATGTTTCCGAGTTCCTTTTGCTGAAATATAGGATGATTTAGGAGAAAGCGAATCAATTATAGTTGTGTTTAAATTATGTTTACTGCCATGATGAGGAACTTTTAAGAAATCTATATTTCGTAAATAAGGGTAATCCGATAATATTTGCGTTAATGAAGCACAAGTTGCATCCCCTGCAAAAACAAAATGTTCTCCCTTGACTGGTTCATACAAAATTATCAAACTGCTTTTGTTGAAAGGAGAAGGATCGTCATCTTCATCTATTATACTTTTGGCATCTTTCTCCTCTACTTTTGCAGCTTCGTCATACTTCTCTGTATCACATTCTTCATATGTATTAACACCATATTCTTTCACCATGTCTTTTACTACTTCTTGATAGTATTTTTCTGTTGGTCCTATAATTGTGATAGGCAAGAACTCGTGCTTATCTCCCTTTACAACAGAACACACATTTTTACATTTACTTAATGCTAACCGAATGAGATTTTGACTATCATCATTAGGGTGGTTATATATTTTTTGTACAGCTTTTGTCGCGCTTTTTTCATCAGAATATCGTGTCAAATCATCCGCTGATAGATAATGTGCAGGGTCTGTCAACCAAAAATCATTGATTGTTAAGCTCTTGTCATTTAGCAACTCAAAAAAACCACCTTTGTGATCTTTATCAGGATGCGTACAGATAGCTAAATGTATGGTAGAACCATAATGTTTTAATAAATGATTCTTGATTTTTTGTGAATCACAAACATTTCCTGCATCAATCAGGATTACATATGGCTTTTCTTCGATATAATGTCGAATAAAGATGGCATCAGCATCATCAACCTTTAAAACCTCAAATTCATATTTCATAATAACTTAAATTTAACAATGCAAAGATACCGTTTTCTTTTGGAGATGAGACAATTTACCACAATTCTATTTTATTACTATGTTAATTTTGGAATAAAGCCGTTTTTGTTTTATCGACAAAACAAAAACAGCCTATTTTCGTCTTGTCGACAGGACAAGAATACCCCTAATTCACCTTAATATTTTGTTTTGTTTCCAAAATGCACTATATTTACAGCATAATAGAAACAAAATAAGAAATGACCTTTCTGGAATTTAGGAATCAGTTATTCGATTTAGCATGCTTCAATATCTATCAGGTATATGCATGGCAGCCGGATTTTGACCGGAATAATCTTACCCGCTGGATTAAGAAAGGATATCTTATCCGGTTACGGCAAGGATATTTCACTTTTACGGAATATAAGAAGAAGCCGGATTATCCTCTTTACTTTGCCAACCGTATTTATCAACCATCTTACATTAGTCTGCATACGGCATTGTCATTTTACGGAATGATACCGGAAGCGGTAGTACAAATTGTTAGTGTAACATCGTTGAAAACCGCATCATTTAGCAATGGCATTGGAGAATACTCTTATCATAGTATCAAGGAAAATCTGATGTTCGGATATGAGTTAAAGCCAATGGCAGACAACCGCACCATACAATTTGCCACACCCGAAAAGGCATTACTCGATTTGTTATACCTTTACCCGTTCTACGATAGTGAACAGGAGTTGGAAGAATTACGCTTGGATGAAGATTACATGCAAGATGATTTGAACAAAGATTTGTTGATGAACTATTGCGACAAGTTCCAGAGTAAAGCCCTTTTCCACAGGGTAAAACTGCTCTTAAAAGTTTACGGCCTATGATACGGATTGAACAGATAAGAAATTATTTTTCGGCTCAAACTCGATTGCGTTTTTTAATAATGCGAAATGTACGTTTCGGAACTGGCGGTTTCGGGACAAAGAAAAGGTAAATTAAACAACTGTAAATTTTACCGTCATAAAAATTCTCGCTAATTTATTTTGTAAAACTCTAAATTTCATTTAACTTTGCAACGGTGGTAAATTTTACCGCTATAAAAATATAAATTATGAAATTTTATAATCGGACAGACGAAATTACCCTGTTGCAGCGAACAAAAGAGCAGGCATACAATGACCACTCTAAGTTTACGGTACTTACCGGGCGGAGACGTGTCGGTAAGACTTCTCTTATTCTGAAAGCTCTTGAAAACGAGACCGTAATCTATTTGTTTGTCAGCCGGAAGAATGAGGCTGACTTATGCAGTGGATACACAAGAGAGATTGAGAAACAGTTGGGGATATTTGTTCCTGCTATGGATAAATTTTCCGATATATTTCGCTTTCTGCTTGAGCAGGGGACTAAAACGAAGTTTTCCCTTGTAATTGATGAGTTTCAGGAGTTTATCAATATCAACGAATCAATATACAGTGATATTCAGAACTATTGGGACAGATACAGGACTAAAACATACATAAATTTTGTTGTAAGCGGCTCCATTTATTCGTTGATGACAAAAATATTTCAGGATAAGCGCGAACCGTTGTTTGGTCGAGCCGATGCTATGCTGAAAATAACACCTTTCACAACCACTGTACTCAAAGAAATCCTGCACGACTACCATCCGAGTTACACGAATGACGAGTTACTGGCTCTCTACACCTTTACTGGTGGTGTACCTAAATATATCGAACTGTTGGTAGATAACAAAGCGTTGACCATCCCTAAAATGATTAGACACATCTGCCAACGCGAATCCCCATTTATAGATGAAGGGCGTAACTTGTTGATTCAGGAGTTTGGCAAAAAATATGGAAGTTATTTTTCCATTCTTGATGCAATTTCTTCTGGAAAGAATACACAGGCCGAGATTGAGGCATTTATGGGCGAAAAAAGCATCGGCGGGCAATTGCAGAAATTGGAAACGGTTTACGAAGTCATTAAAAAGCAACGCCCTATTTTTGCTAAAGAGGGAACGCAAACCGTAAGATACGAAATAACTGACAATTTCCTGCGTTTCTGGTTCAGGTACATTGAGCGGAACAGGTCGCTAATTGAAATTGGAAATTTTGAAGGGCTGTCTAAAATCATGCTCGATGATTATCCCACTTATTCGGGAAAGACATTGGAACTATACTTTAAGCAAAAGATGCAGGAGAGCTTTTCTTATCGGGCAATAGGCTCGTGGTGGGAACCAAAAGGGAACCAGAATGCGATTGATATTGTGGGAGTATATTTGGATGATAAGAGTGCAGTTGCTGTTGAAGTAAAACGGCAGAAAAAGAACTTCAAACCTCAATTGTTTGAAGAGAAAGTCAAAATCCTAAAAACAAAGGAACTGAATAAACATACAGTAGAAAGTCTTTGCTGGGATTTGGCAGATATGTAATAGAAGTAAAGATAATTAGATATGGATGATAAACTAAAAGCAGCTATAAGCAAAATAGTCGATGAAGCAGTGTCGTCCCGACTATCGAATCAGCAAGCAACGCTAACGTTCAATCTGGAAAACATTGATGCCGAAGACCGATTGAAGAAGATGCTGAATGTGGACAAGTATGATATGGCTCTGTGGGAGAGCTTCAAACTTCTTGCTATCTTTTCTCATTACCACTGTGAGTATCCACCCAAAGCACCACTTAACTTTATCCGCCAGCTCACCCCTATATCCAGCGTCAGCAATAATTTTCACCAGCTTAGGGAAGCGATAGCGGAGTGCTTCAATCACGTCAAATGCGGCCTTAGAGTCGTAATGGTTGGCTGCGTGAACAACAACTACCATCAGTAACCCTCGCGTATCTACTACGATATGTCGCTTTCGACCTTTTACCTGCTTACCACCGTCTATACCTCTGCTGGTTGCTCCGCTTCAGCTCGTTTTACTGGACTGCAAGTCTATGATGGCCAGCGACGGGGGAGGCTTGCTTTCAAGCCTGCTGCCGAACTTGTGCCCTCAACACCTCATGAACTTCAGTTATCGTACCATCATCACGCCACTTGCGGTAGTAGTAGTACACCAGTTCCCACTTGGGATACTCTTTTGGCAGCATTCGCCATTGGCAGCCTGTCTTAAGAAGGTAAATTGTGTATGAAACGGATATCTCTTTCCCGGCGGTGTGCCATGACTCTCCGGCGCCGAGCTGTTTCAGGATCCGGCTGAGCGGACTGTTGTCGTAGGGGGACGGAAGTATAGGCATATTCCTTTTCGTTGTTGCCGTAGTCGGAGATCCAACGGTCGGGGTTGGTGTCATCGCCGATATGGGCTCCATTTTGAGTACCGAATGTATAGGGAAGGTATATCTTTCCCTCTTTATCGAAGGAGCCATACCGGACGAAGCGTACGATGTCTTTACCGGGCACACACTCGTATCCTTACACGATTAAAAAGGTTGTGAGGGATGATTTGAAATATTGTGTATTAAGTTTATATTTGTCATTATAAAAGCACAATATTTTTCCAATGCTTGATAATTTTCACATAAAACGGATTGCTTCAGGCGATCGGTTGGTGTTCAAGCGACTTCACGAAGAGTTTTTTGAGCGGTTCTATATTTATGCTTTTAGTCTTGTGCACGATAAAGAGGTTGCGGAAGATATTTTGCAGGAAGCTTTTGTGATTTATTGGAACAAACGGGAGAACTTCCAGGAGATCTTACCCGTTAAGGCATTTTTTTACACCATTATACGCCATAAAGCATTACAGTTATACCGAAACGAATCCCTGCACAAACGTATATTGAACGAATTGCATTGGGATGAATCAACACCGGAAGAACATATTATGATGGCCGCAGAGATAACGGGTCAGATCCGGCAAGCCGTGGCCACACTTCCTCCCCAAACGCAAAAGGTCATCCATTTTTCGATGCAGGACCTAAAAGTAGACGAAATTGCCAAGGAAATGAACATCTCCCCAAACACCGTGAAAATGCTGAAAAAAGCAGGCTACCGCGCCCTCCGTATACAATTGAAACATCTACGCCCTCTCCTCCTTTATCTTATCTTTTAGATGTTGTGGACAGCAGTAACAAACAACAATACTTTCAGCCCAGTCAGTTGCTCCGAATTTCCATTTATTAAAAAAAATTGATATTTCATACACCCTCTTTTTTAAATTGCGGAATTTTATAGCAATTAAACACAAATTATGGGCCAGATAAGCGATCATTTGCATATTTCGGATCTTATCGTCAAAAAGCTACTTTATAAGCAAATTATGACAGAAGAAGAAGATTTGCAACTCCGGGAATGGCTGAACAAATCGGAAAAAAACAGGATTTTTTATGCCCGGATGGCTGACGGAAGGATATACGATTATTGCAATAAGACGCTTTCTGACATAAATCAGTCCACTCACTGGAAACAAGTGGACGGTGCCACACGGTCCGTGCCGAAAAGAAAATATCCGGTGTGGTATGCTTGTGTAGCATCTATCACATTATTATTTTTATTAAGTATTATGTTATACCGGTACGGTAACCTGCCGCAAAACAGAGGCGCCAAAGAAATAGCAACCGTTGTCCCCGGCAAGAATCAGGCCGTATTAATACTGGATGACGGACAGCAAATCGCTTTAAATGACGGGGACACATTGTTAAACACAGGTCATTCCCAGATAAAAATTGAGACAGGCCAAGCTAAATACAATCCGAAAGAAGTTGCGGATACGACGGACTCTATCAGCTATAATACGATTATTGTTCCGCGGAGCGGTATTTTCTCCCTGGTACTGAGCGACGGAAGCACTATATTTTTGAATTCAGAATCCGAATTGACCTATCCTGTCATATTTGCAGGAGAGACAAGGGAAATATTTTTAAAAGGCGAGGCCTATTTTGAAGTAAAACATCTGCCGGAAAAACCTTTCGTCGTACACACCGGAAAAGTAAAGACAAAGGTCTTGGGCACCACATTCAATATCATGGCATACCACGACGAACCGGAGATACAGACCACACTGATCAGCGGTAGCGTTGAGGTTACGATTAAAGAAACAACGATAAAAAAAATATTGACCTCCGGAATGCAATCCGCCTGGAACGAAACTACCGGAAAAATGTCGGTAAAAAATGTGGAAAGCCGGGTTTATTCAATATGGAAGGATGGTATTATTATGTTAAAGGGAGAATCCCTTGAAAGCGTTGTCCGGATGTTATCCCGCTGGTACGATGTCTCCTATGTATATATACAGGAACTATCGGCCAAGCACTCCTTTACCGGTAAGATCGATCGGAACGAAAGCCTGAATGATGTGCTGAATACTTTGACTCTTTTGGGCGGTCCCCGCTTTGAGCTAAAGAACAACACGATATATATATATTGATCTCAATTATAGTTAATTTAAAAAACCGGAGACATGGCTCAGATGTCACCGGCCAGTAATCCTTCACTCCATAGAAGAGCAATAGTAATTAACTTAAAAACAAAATTATGAAAAAAAACAATCTGATGAAACAACTTCGCATGTTTTCGATGCGATCCCGAAAGTTATTTTCAACGGTATTACTCCTAGCGGGAGGGAGCATATCCATTTTTTCCCAACCGGCAAAACCGGGATACACTAAAATCATTTCTTTAAAACTCAACAATGTTCAGCCTATAAAAGCTTTAAATGAGATTAACAGGCTGGGCGGAGATTGTATAGCTTTTAAAAACGAAGAGGTGGAAAAAGAGAAAAAAAGAGTCACACTCGACCTCAAAAATGTTACTGTATTAAACGCAGTAGAAGAGTGTCTAAAAGAGACGTTACTGACTTCTGTAGTACAACGTGAAAATATTTTAATCATCCCCCAGCAAACGGGCGACAGACAGAAATATATCATTCGGGGGAAAGTAACCGATACTAAAGGAGAACCTCTGGCCGGCGTAACAGTACTTATAAAAGGGACACAAACCGGAATGTCGACGGACGCCAAAGGGCAATTCGTTTTGACGATACCGCATTCAAAAGACATAGTCCTTGTATTCAGTTTCGTCGGTATGGAAAAAAAAGAGCTGAAACTGGCCGATATAAAAGATGAGAAAATCCTGAACGGAGAAAAAGAGTACACCGTTATGCTCGCTGAAACAGCCAAAGTGTTAGAAGACGTGATTGTAACAGGGTATTTCAACATCAACCGCTCTACCTACTCCGGGAATGTGACTCAGGTAAAAAAAGAAGAGTTACTGCGGGTAGACAGTCGTAATATATTAAATGCCCTTCAATATTTTGAGCCATCCTTACGAATGAAAGAAAACAACACCTTCGGTTCCGATCCGAATTCACTACCTCAGTTTACGCTTCGCGGAGAGTCGAGTATCCTGGACAATAGCCTGGAAAGCGAACACGCAAAACTGACCCAACGTACGGATATGTTTGCCCACAATCCGAATCTTCCGGTTTTTATACTGGATGGATTTGAAGTGACGGTTCAAACCATCTACGACCTGGACATAAACCGGGTAGAAACGGTAAGTATCTTAAAGGATGCCAATGCCACGGCGCTTTACGGATCACGCGCTGCAAACGGGGTAATCGTGATCACAACGGTTCCTCCTAAACCTGGTAATCTGGATATAGACTATGCGTTCGGTATGACAACAACACTTCCGGACCTATCCGATTACAATATGGCGAATGCAGCCGAAAAACTGGAAATAGAGCGGCTGTCCGGGCTATATACGGGAAAAACGCCAAGCGAACAAGCACAGAAAGATATTGATTACAATACCCTTAAAAATGAAATTCAACGGGGAGTGAACACAGATTGGATGGCCCTGCCCTTGCGCAACGCTTACGCAACAACCCATCGCTTTACTCTTCAAGGCGGAGTTCAAAGCCTTCGATATATGATCGGGGTGAATGCCAACGGTACCCCCGGCGTAATGAAAGGTTCTCACCGGAATAAATACGGAGGCGATTTAACGGTGTATTATAATTATGGAAAATTTCGTTTGAATAACGCCATAAGTTATAATAATACAAGAGCCGAAGACTCGCCTTACGGTGTTTTCTCCGATTATGTAAAACAACTGCCCTACCGGGAAGTATATGACGAGGATGGAGAATATTTAAAGTATTTCAAAGGAGGCATCAGCAGAAATCCGTTGTGGAAAACCACGACAAGGAGTTATTCAAACAGGGACTATATCAATGATATCCAAAATAAATTTATAGCATTCTACTTTCCTGTACCGAACATCGAAATTAAAGGGCAAATTGGTCTGAAAAAACTGGACCGTAAAGTAGAGAGCTTTGAAGATCCGGCTCTTTTGGAATATACCGCTTATGCTGCTATTGATAAAGGTGAATTAAGGCAGAGCTTCACCAACTCATCACGTTGGGAAACCCTGTTTCAGATCCGCTATTTCCCTGATTTCGGCTTGCACCACTTTTCGATCTCGGGAGCATTTGAAGCCTCAAACCAAAAAACAGAAGGAATGCAAATGACTTACAGGGGTTTCCAATTGGGACAATTTTTTAGCCCGGCATTCGCGGCCCGTCAGACAGGCAAAACCCTCGTATCAACCTCTCAGGTAAGGTCCATCGGGTATAAAGGAATTCTAAATTATACATACGATAACATCGCTTATGTGAACGGAAATATCAATCTAGAGGGTAACTCACAATTCGGTTCCGATAGACGGCATAGTAGCTACTGGTCGCTGGGTGCCGGAATAAATCTTCAAAACATAAGCTGGTTAAGGATCAACAGGGAGTTTCTTTCTGAACTGCGGCTAAGAGGCTCTTACGGTATTACCGGTACGGTCGGCTTCAATCCTTATGCAGCCGTCACCACCTACCAGATAGATCCTCAAGATTGGTATTATATGGGCCCGGCCGCTGCGATCACTTATTTAGGCAATCCGGAATTAAAAGGACAGAAAGTATATATCAACGACATCGGAATGGAGGCAAACCTGTGGCACGGACGCTTTATTCTGGGAATAAATTATTACCGTAAGAAAACCGTCGATATGATTGATAATGTTCCGATCCAAACCTCTTCCGGATTTGCCGAATTTCAAGCGAACGGCGGTTCCCTTCTTAATCGCGGATGGGAGTTCACGTTAAGCGTTGTGCCTCTGCAAACAAAAGACTGGCGGATTTTTGTTTCTGCAAACCTGGTTAGCAATAAGGATAAGATTCTTAAGCTAGGTGCGGCGGCTAAACGCTATAACGAGTTGATACTCCAGAACTATAATGATAAGACTGCCAAATATAACAAATATGACACCCTGGCGATCAAGCCCCTTATCCAGCTATACGAGGGAGTCTCGCAACATGCTCTTTGGGCGGTTCGTTCGGCAGGTATCGATCCGGCAAACGGAAAAGAGAAATTTATCAAACGAAATGGGACAAGCACATATACCTGGCATGCGGAAGATATGGTAGAAGTCGGTAATACCGAACCGTCCGCCAACGGCTCTTTTAGCGTGAATGTCGCTTATAAAGGATTTTATATGCAATCGACATTCGCGTACGAATGGGGAAGATCAATATATAATGAGACGCTATTATTAAAAGTTGAAGAAGCCAATATCCAAAGTTCAAATGTAGATAAGCGGGTTTTAACGCAGCGTTGGAAAAAGCCGGGAGATATCGCTCCTTTCCTTGACATAAAAAGTTCGGGCGTTGTAGCCCGGACAAGGCCAAGTACCCGGTTCGTTCAAAAGGAAAACATCCTGGAACTTGGCGGTTTGACAATGGGGTATAATTTCAACCGGGAAGTAATCTCAAAATGGGGGTTAAGATCGCTTGACATCTCATTTAACGCAACAAGCATATTCCGCTTGTCCACGATAAAAATGGAACGGGGAACAAACTACCCGTATGCGCATAATTATAACTTTAATTTAAGGATAGGTTTTTAAATCGGAATAACTATGAATACATATACAAAAATTTTTACGCTACTATTTTTGTTTCTTGGCACCTCCTGTGAAAAGTGGCTAGACGTAAAACCGGGGGAACAGGCGACAGAAAGCGAACTCTTGAAAACGGCAGACGGATACCGTTCGTTATTGCTCGGGATATATCAAACAATGGCTACTCCCGCTTTATACGGAAGAGAACTCTCTTTTGGATTTGTAGATTGTATTTCTCAACAATACAAAATAGATAATGTAGATCTGAGAACTTTCAACAAGAGCTATTATGATGCGGGAAAGTTCAGCTACACAACCTCAAACCTGGCGACACTGATAAAAAAGACATGGCAAACAGGGTTTAATGTCATCGCCAATGCCAACAGCCTGATTCAGGTGGTAGCATCTTCAGATCCTGAGATATATACCGGCAAGTCCATGGAGAAAAATTTAATTTTGGGAGAAGCATTGGCATGCAGGGCATTGATCCACTTCGATCTGTTGCGGTTGTTTGCTACCCCGGTAGTGAACGATGATGGAAATGCATACGTTCCATACGCAGAGACCTATCCGAACATTTATGCGCAGGCTATCCCCGTAAAGCCTTTCCTGGATAAGGTTATTCACGATCTGGAAAGAGCGAGGGAACTGGTTGCCGAATGGGATACTACCTCTTTTGCGAAAGGTGCATTTATTAGCGGGAAAGCTCGTTTCCGGAATGAATTTTCATTCGGCACGGAGATATATTCGTCAAATGAATGGGAAGATTTTTTCAAAGGAAGAGGATATCGTATGAATTATTATGCCATTACAGCATTGCTTGCCCGGGTACATCAATATATAGGCAACCATACGGAAGCGATGAATTATGCAAAAGAGGTTTTGAATTTAGAGATCAGTGATTATTATGGTGTACAAAAAGCATTCGATAAAGATGATTTTGCAGGTATCCAGTCTGTGGATTGGGGAACAAAAGCAGACCTGAAAATCACCAGCAACCTGATATTTGCACTATACAATCAAAATGCGGTTTTATCTCTGGAATTGGATAAATATTTTAATAAAACTTCCAACGGAATCTACGGGACATGGCTTATTATCAACCAAGATGCTCAACGGATCTGGTATGATAAAAACGGAAACGACGAAGCATCATACGATTATCGTAATATATATTGGATTTTCTTAGTTGACGGATTATATCCTCTTTCCGGAAAATATTATTTAAGTGATAATGAGGTTACCAGAAATAAAAACGCAACTATTCTTCCGGTTATCCGGGCTACCGAAATGCACTATATTATTGCAGAAAGCAATGCGCGAAACGGCAATTTCACCGAAGCCCAGAATATTTTGAATGAGCTTAGACGCAGAAGAGGATTTGGCACACAGCCGCCGGTTTCAATCGCCAATTGGGATGAATTTATTGACGAACTGATACGGGATGCCAGAAGAGAGTGGATTTCCGAAGGTCAATTATTTTATCTGTATAAACGGCTGGATGCACCGGTAAATTTCGGAAACAATGTGATACGTCCGCTGACCCGCACCGAGTATTTAGTTCCGGTTCCGGATGATCAGCGCTTGTGACATGTATTATATCTTAAAATCATTTTCAACTCTCAATTTTATAAATATGAAAACATATCTGTTTTTATTATCCGGCATAGTAACCCTGTCTCTCTTTTCATGTCAAAAAGAAGAAATAATGACATTTAAGGGCGGACGTGAGATCTTCTTCGAAAAATTCTATGTAAATGCGATTTATCCCGGAACGGAACCGGCCGATTCGACTATAACATCGTTCTTCTTCCACCCGGATGGGACAGTAGATGTTACCATACCTTTGGTCGTACAGCTATCGGGAATGCCGCTTACCTCCGATCTGCATTTCGGACTAAAAGTGGTTCCGGAGGCAACAACTGCCACCCCTGACGAGTACACGCTAGATCCGTATTACGTGTTCCGGGCAGGCACTATCCAGGAAAATTCAGCGAATATCCAAGACACGATTTATATAAAGATGCACCGTTCCTCCCGATTGGAAAGCAGGCCTGAGGGGATCAGGCTAGTTGTGGAAATCGTGCCTAATGACGAGGTTGCGCTGGGACAATATGAGCGAATCAGGACAAAGGTTATTTTAACAACAACTCCTATCCGTCCGGTCTGGTGGACAACCACGATTGAAAACAATCTGATGGGAAAATATACCGAAAAAAAGTATAAATTATTCCTGAACGAGATTGACAAGCAAGCCCAAATGAGCACCATGTTAATTAATGAGCGTCCGGACGAAGCGATAAAATTAGTCCTCCGTTTTAAAGCATGGTTAAACACTCAGGATCCTCCTATAGAGGAGGTTGACGGCAGTTTAATGCAAGTAGCGATATAAAAGTGGCAGGTAGCAAGTGGCAGGTAGCAAGAACATAATTGTGAATTTTGAATTCATTTTCAATTATATACAATAGCATGAAAAAGAGAAATATTATAGGATACATCCTTTCCCTGTTTTTACTGACAGGATGTTTTGAGGATAAAGGAAATTACGATTACATCGAATTGAATCAACCGGTCTTTACTGCAGACCCGATCCGTATTACGACTTACCAGGGAGACTCGGTGTGGCTGAAAGCTCCGTTCTACTTCGTAAAAGACTCTGCCGAAATGCTGAAAAGGGTGCGATATGAATGGAAATTCAACGGTTTAATGCTTTGTGAAGAACGCGACTTTTTTGGAATAGCCGACACTATATTAAAAAAGTTGAACCTGCCGTTTTCAGGAACCTCCGGTTCCAACGGAACATATACGATCATCGATACGAAAACGGGTCTTAAATACATGGCCCGGACATGGGTAACAATTCGCCCCTATATCTATCAGTGGGACTGGTTAATTTTATCCGAAAAGGGGGCTGATGCCAAAGTTTCGTTTTTGAAAAAGAAAACCCGGACGATTAATAATCTGGTCACTACCACATGGCATTTTTATGATAATTATTACGAAACCGTAAATGGAACGACCCTATCCGGCCGGCCGATCGGATTAAAGTTCAGCCAGGGACGGAATATATCCGTCCCTAACGGGTCGACCTCTATTATCACCGACCAAACGGTGTATACACTGAACAATGAAAACTTTAAGCTTCACGATATTCTGAACAATGAATTTGCAGGCGGTACTCCTCCTAATTTTACAATTTCAAATGTATTCCATTCAAGACTGATTACTTATATTGCCACACAGGATGGAAGGCTTTTCAGAAGATTATTGACCAACGATTGGTTTAGTGGAAAGTTTATCACAGAACATTATGTTATTGATTCCAAGGGATATAAAGTAACCACATTCGGCGCAGGACAAACTGCTCAAGGGAGTCATATTTTTCCTTGTTACGACGAGTTAAACCGGAGGGTATTGATGATCCGGCAGGCCGCACCTTATAAGATCATGCCGGTAACCATCACGGCAGGAGCCACCACTCCTATACCGGTTTGGGAGATGCCGGAGGGAACGGAAATACTGCATCTCTATCTTTCCGTACATAAAACAGGAGCACCCGCTAGTTCGAAGATGTTTACTATGATTTTTAATGATGCAAGCGGAAGCACCTGGATGGCAGACTTTATTGTAAATTACAATGGGGTCGCCCTGGAACATAAAAACAACTCTTTGGAAACTTTTCCGGCAGGCAATTTGCCTAAAGGAACGAAATTCCTGACCTGTTCCGATTCGTACAAGAGCCAGTATATATTTTATACCAAAGGGAAAGAGCTGCGCTATGTCAATCTGGTCAATAAAAAAGATTATCCTTACCTGACGTTTAATAATGATGTGGTAATAGCAAAATATGCCACTGAAGGCACAAAATACCTGCAACTGGCCATAGCGCTTACAAACGGCGATTTTATGATATACGACATCTCTCAGTTTGATCAGCCCGCACTTATACAACAATCAAAATGTAATGTGGGAGGTAAAATCGTAGATATCATGGAACTCCGGATAGATACATACTATAATGCTCCTTGATCTTCTTGTATCCGGAAATACTGTTAACAGGTACGGGAGTCCGGGGACTCCCGTACCCATACGATACTGTTGGTGTGACCCTGCCGGATGAATCCGATAGTCTGGCCTGTTTTTAGATACCCTTACGTATTAAACACATCATATATGATATGATGTGTGAAAAAGTAGTCATCCGGTATTACACCGAAAAGTTCACATATACCTCCATTACCGGACTATTTTCAAGGAAGTGGAATACTTAAAAATTAAAAGAATGGAAAAATTAAAAGCTATTTACAAGATTGCGCATACGGAGCTGCAAACTCTGTTTTACTCTCCGATAGCCTGGTTGATTCTGATTGTATTTACATTCCAAGCGAGCAT
The DNA here is from genome assembly GCA_031553705.1 of Marinifilaceae bacterium. Classification (GTDB taxonomy): domain Bacteria; phylum Bacteroidota; class Bacteroidia; order Bacteroidales; family Marinifilaceae; genus JAVBLD01. Next base: position 15,384 of record JAVBLD010000056.1, read on the forward strand.
GACCTTCTCAAATATTTTTATAGATTTTGCAAGAAGTCAGGATTTGGGATACAAGCTATGGAGCGCCACATTGGGAACGTATTCCGGCATGTTCGGTCTATTTACGGTCACACAAAACTATTTATATCTCTATATCCCGCTGCTGACCATGGGAGTGATCAGCCGAGAGTATAGCAGCGGTTCGATAAAACTGCTCTACTCTTCTCCGCTAACCAATACGCAGATTATTTTGGGCAAATACTTGTCGATGATCATTTACGCACTGGTCATGATCGGAGCATTGATGATTTTTGCAGTATTCAGTATGGCCACGATTGAGCATGTGGATATACCCGCTATCCTTTCAGGATTATTGGGTTTGTACCTGTTAATGTGTGCTTACGCCGCTATCGGCCTGTTTATGTCAAGCGTCACCTCATACCAGCTCGTTGCGGCTATAGGTACATTTGCTATATTGGCAGTATTGAATTTTATCAATACGGTTTGGCAAGATATCGAATTTGTACGGGATATTACCTACTGGTTATCTATTAACGGGCGAGCCAATGAATTTGTAGGAGGTTTGATTTGCAGCGAAGATGTCCTTTATTTTCTAATTGTTATATCCCTCTTTATTTCACTTACGATTATCCGCCTGCAGGCCGTGAGGCAGAAACTCCGTTTCTCCACGACTTTCTCCAAGTATTTATTGGTCGTATTCGTAACCATATCATTGGGTTACCTCTCTTCCCGTCCCAAACTGATGACCTATTATGACACCACCAGAACAAAAGTAAATACATTAACTCCCAATAGTCAGGATATCGTGGCCAGGCTGGGCGGTGGCCTGACCATTACCACCTATGTCAATATTCTGGACCGGTATTTTAGTTACGGATTACCCCGCGGTATAAATAATGACCTGCAACGTTTCAGGCAATACTGGCGTTTCAAACCGGAGATAAAATTTAAATATGTTTATTACTATGACAAGGCGGTAAATCCGGACCTGGATAGAAATAATCCGAACCTCTCCGACCGGGAACGGATGGTGAAACTCTGCCGGAGTTGGCGTCTGGATTCCAACATGTTTAAGCGGCCGGAAGAGATAAAGCAGATCATCGACCTCTCCGGCGAAAAAAACCGGTTTGTACGTTTATTGGAAAGGGATGACGGACAAAAGACCTTTTTACGGGTATTTGACGATCCGTATGTACATCCTTTTGAATCGGAGATTTCGGCGGCATTTAAGCGCCTGGTAATGGAACTGCCGCGGGTAGGATTCCTGAAAGGGCATGGAGAGCGGGATTGTATCCGCGAAGGAGACCGCGATTATAATAAATTTGCTCAGGACAAACCGTTCCGTTACTCCCTGATCAATAACGGTTTCGACTTTCAGGAAGTGACTCTGGACAAAGAAATTCCGGAAAATATAAAAATCCTGGTGATTGCCGACATGAGAAATCCGCTGACACCGGAAGAGACAGCCTATTTAAACCATTACATTGCCCGTGGCGGCAATCTGCTGATCGCCGGCGAACCACGCAGGCAGGAAGCAATGAATCCGTTGATTGAGCGGTTCGGCGTGCAGTTTATACCCGGACGGCTGGTAAAGAAAAGTGAAAACTACCAGCCGGATTTTATTATCAGTACCCCCACCAAAGAGGCCGGGATATTTTCCTATATTTTTGAGAACATGATTGCACGGGAACAGGTTGTAACCATGCCAAGCGCTACCGGCCTGAGTTACACCACGGACAAGGGTTTTAACGTCACTCCCCTTTTTATGAGCGATACGACAGACTGCTGGAATGAGATAGAAACCACCGATTTTATAGATGATACGGTACGATTTAATCCGACAGCAGGCGAGGTAAAGTGTTCATATACGACAATACTGGCCCTTTCACGAAAAGTGGGTGAAAAAGAACAAAAGATCATCATTTTCGGAGATGCCGATTGTATCAGTAACGGAGAGATCAGCATTGGACGCAAAAATATCCCGGCAAGAAACTACTCATTGGTAAATGGGGCGTTCTACTGGATGTCCGACGAAGAGGTCCCGATTAATGTTACCCGCCCAACACCTCCCGATAGAGCAGTCAGGGTAAGTTTAACTGGTATGGAAATCTGGAAAATTGTGTTTATGGGAGGCGTCACAGCCATCTTGATCTTTTTCTCCATTTTTATATGGATACGCCGGAGAGGAAGATAAAAACAATCAATAATTAACAATTAACAATTATTTTATGAAAGAGTCAATTGTCAAGGTAGAAAATCTGTCCCATCGTTATAGCGTTCAATGGGCTGTTCGGGATATTAATTTTGAGATTCGATCCAATGGTATTTATGGCTTGTTAGGTTCAAACGGAGCAGGTAAATCCACAATAATGAATATTATGTGCGGCGTAATCAAACAAACCAAAGGGGATATTTTTATCAAAGGAATCGACATGCGCAAGTACCCGGTGGAAGCAAAACGACATATCGGCTTCCTGCCGCAACGTCCTCCTTTACATATGGATCTTACCGTAAATGAATACCTGATACATTGCGCCAATGCTCGCTTAATGCCTTCCAAGACCATTCCGAAAGCTTTAGAAAATGTAACGGAACGTTGCGGAATCAGCCACTTTAGTAAGCGATTGATCCGTAATCTTTCCGGAGGTTACCAGCAACGCCTGGGAATCGCGCAGGCAATCATCCATAATCCCGAATTTGTGGTATTGGATGAACCGACAAACGGCCTGGATCCAAATCAGATTGTAGAAATACGCCATTTGATCAAAGAGATTGCCGAAGATCGTACAGTAGTGCTTTCCACCCATATTTTATCAGAGGTGCAAGCTACATGCGACCATATCCGGATGATCGAAGAAGGGCAACTGGTATTTGCCGGCACAGTAGACGAATTCGATAACTACATTATTCCCAACTCTTTGCTCATATCAATGATCGCTGCTCCTGCAAAAAGCGAACTACTCTCCATTCCGGGTATTATAGGTGTGGATGAATTGGGAGGTCTGAGATACAGAGTGTATTTTTCGGATACTCAGGATATTGCAGAGCGATTGATAGAAACGAGTGTGGCAAGAGGGTGGCGTTTAACCGACATCACCTTGGAGAAAAGTTCATTGGATACCATATTTGCCGAATTATCAAAGAAATAAATAAATACTATGGAAAAGTTAAAAACGATCTATAAGATAGCCCATACCGAATTACAGACATTGTTCTATTCGCCGATTGCTTGGTTAATCCTGATTATATTTGCCCTTCAGGCAAGTATGGCATTTTCGAACATATACGAGATGTGGATAAGGTATCAGGAAATGGGATACCCCAATAATGACCTTACGTTAAAAACCTTCGCCGGCGTACGGGGAATGTTTACCATAATGCAAAGTTATCTTTACATGTATATTCCACTGTTAACCATGGGGTTGGTCAGCCGGGAGTTTAGCAGCGGCTCGATAAAGCTGCTCTACTCTTCCCCCCTGACCAATACACAGATCATTCTGGGAAAATACCTGTCGATGATGATCTATGCGCTGATTATGATTATCATTCTACTTATTCCTTCATTGCTTGCAATCGCTACAATCGAACATATAGATATACCGGTCGTCTTTACAGGATTATTGGGATTATACCTGTTGATCTGCGCATACTGTGCGATCGGTCTGTTTATGTCAAGCCTCACTTCCTACCAGGTAGTAGCCGCAATGGGCACATTTGCCGTATTGGCTGTATTGAACTTTGTTGACGGAATATGGCAAGAGATTGAGTTTGTCCGCGACATCACCTATTGGTTATCGATCAACGGAAGAGCCGGCGAATTTATCGGAGGTCTGATCTGTAGTGAAGATTTGTTCTATTTCCTGATCGTGACGACTCTTTTCATCGCTCTTACCATCATCCGCCTACAAGCAAAACGACAAAAACTACGCTTTTCAGTGACATTAAGTAAATACCTGATGGTAACTGTCGGAGCTGCAATGCTGGGGTATCTATCTTCGAGACCGCAACTGATGACATTCTACGATTCTACAAAGACAAAGACCAATACGCTGACTCCCAACAGCCAGGATATCGTGGCAAAAATGGATGGCGGTTTAACCATTACCACCTTTGTAAATATCTTAGATCCGTTTTTCTATTACGGTATACCGCGCAATGTCAACGATGACCTCCAACGGTTCAGGCAGTACTGGCGGTTTAAGCCGGAGATTAAATTCAAATACGTTTATTACTATGACAAAGCGGTAAATCCGGACTTGGACAGAAATAACCCGAACCTCTCCGACCGGGAACGGATGGTGAAACTCTGCCGGAGTTGGCGTCTGGATTCCAACATGTTTAAGCGGCCGGAAGAGATCAGAAAGATCATCGATCTATCCGGCGAAAAAAACCGGTTTGTACGTCAACTGGAACGGGACAATGGCCAAAAGACATTCTTAAGGATATTTGACGATATGATACGTCACCCGCTTGAGGCCGAAATTTCAGCGGCATTTAAACGCCTGATAATGGAACTGCCGCGGGTAGGATTCCTGAAAGGGCATGGAGAGCGGGATTGCATCCGCGAAGGAGACCGCGATTACAACAAATTTGCTCAGGACAAACCGTTCCGTTACTCCTTGATCAATAACGGTTTCGACTTTCAGGAAGTGACTCTGGACAAAGAAATTCCGGAAAATATAAAGATCCTGGTGATTGCCGACATGAGAAACCCGTTAACACCGGAAGAGACAACCTATTTAAACCATTACATTGCCCGCGGCGGCAATCTATTGATCGCCGGCGAACCACGCAGGCAGGAAGTAATGAATCCGTTGATTGAGCGGTTCGGCGTACAGTTTATACCCGGACGGCTGGTAAAGAAAAGCGAAAACTATCAACCTGATTTTATCATTACCACTCCTACAAAAGAGGCTGCCGAATTCTCTTACATCTTCAACAGTATGTATCGACAAAAATATGTGGCGACAATGCCGGGTACCACCGGTCTGAGTTATACAACAGACAAAGGTTTTAACGTCACTCCTCTTTTTATGAGCGATACGGCAGGTTGCTGGAATGAAGTGGAAACTACCGACTTCATAGACGATACGGTCCGGATAAATCCTGCCGTAGGAGAAGCGGAAAACGCTTATGTCACAGCATTGGCTCTGTCCAGAAAAGTCGGTGAAAAAGAACAAAAAATCATCATCTTCGGAGATGCCGATTGTATCAGTAACGGAGAGATCAGCATTGGGCGCAAAAATATCCCGGCAAGAAACTACTCATTAGTAAATGGGGCGTTCTACTGGATGTCCGACGAAGAGGTCCCGATTAATGTTACTCGCCCAACACCTCCCGATCGAAAAATTAATTTATCGGGTGATAACATGCAAAACTGGAAAATAGCATTGATGGGTATAGTTCCGGCTACCCTGGCCTTTTTCTCTATCTTTATCTGGGTACGCCGCCGAAGCAGGTAAAATATTCTGAGCCTGTTTAAAAAGTCGAAAAAACCTGCTTGAGAATCGAGAGGTTGCCTTCACTCTCAGGTAGGAATCCGAATAAACGAGGATACTAAATACTTTTTAGACAGGCTCATGCATACAATATCTGTAAATAAACTACCTTTGTCAGACAAGATGTATAAACTCACTTTTCAGTTTTGTCATGACACAGGAATCTTTCAGTAAGAAGCAGTTTCAACAACTGTTCGAATCTCGTTTTGACGACCTTATGGCATTCGTATCCAGCTATGTCAAAGATAGAGAGGTTGCCAAGGACATTATACAAGACGCTTTTTTCACATTATGGAAAAACCGGAAAATCATCGACATCTCACAATCTCCGAAGTCCTATCTTTACAAAATGGCTCGGAATTATGCCTTAAATTATTTAAGGCATCAAAAGGTGGTAACCGGTAATGAGCATTTATTGACATACAACACTATGCAAATCGAACAGGATTTGGAAACTTACGAAAAAAACCTGGCAAATCTGACTGCTTATATACAAACACTGCCGGATAAACAGCGCCAGGTATTGGAACAATGCTTTGTAGAGGGAATGTCGTATAAAGAGATTGCTGATGAGTTGCATATATCGGTCAACACCGTAAAAACCCATCTGAAACGGGCAATAAATTACCTGCGTGATTTAATGAAAGACGACCTTGTCTTACTTTTTTTTATCAAAAAATACCAGATAAAGTGCAAAATAATGAGAAATGACGTAAGCGACGTTATCACAAGATAATGGAAAGAAATAATTACGCAAACGCAAAAAAAGTCGAAAATGCTTTTCCGGACTTAGGTAATCAGTTGGAAATATTGTAATAAATATTTCTGATCATTTAGGTAATCAACTATATAATTTTATGTTTTTATTGTATATTTGAGAATATTGTATCGCATTGACCCGTTAATTTATGGCATAAAAAACATTTTAAATTGAATGGTCAGTAAGAAAAACAATAATATTATTCAAAAAGAAAGGAGGTAATAAGAATAAATAAAGAACCGTTAAAATAAGCAGCATCAGTGTGTGTCGGTAAATATTAA
>JAVBLD010000030.1:0-46529 GCA_031553705.1 Marinifilaceae bacterium
CCTCTCCACCCCCGGCAACTTCTTTTCAATCATCCTTCCCCAATCATCATACGCATAATAATAAGCCAACGCATCCAGTACGCTCTGAATTACCGTTGTTCCCAATTGTGTACTGGCCTCCGGCGACAGCACATACCTTAATCTTCCCCGGTCGTCATACACCATTTAAAGGAGGGTATGATGTGCCGGGTGTAATGATTCTTTCCATACGGGTTTGTTTTTTTGTTAGCACACTTTTCGATTGTATCGGTGTAAAAATAGAAAACAAAAGACAATAAATACAAAAATAAGGGGTTACTTGACGGACAGAAAAAAATATATGGTGTTATTTTTGTAAAAAAGACGCGTAAAAATAAAAAAGAAGAGAATGGAAATGGAAGAATATTTACCCGGCTTTGCTGTCTTGATTTTCGGGAGTGTAATTGTGACTGTGTCAAAAATAATCTACTCATTCAAAGAACCTTAAATTATTTTTTCTTTTCGAAGACCTCTCACTAACCCTGGATGTATTTGAAAAGAAAAATAATTTTTCGATAGGCAGCAGTAACTGCATATTATACTTTTGTGCCAGTCTGATCAGCTTTTTTGTTTCTGGATTTTCTGTTTTTCCAGGTGTTGCTTTTCCCCATATTCAACAAACTGTTCGCCATACTTCAGGGAGTTGTAATACAATATAGCAAACTACAACTTTATCAATTGTAACAAAGCAGATAGGTCAAAAAAAATGTCCTATAGACTAATTCTTCCTGGACATTTTTTTAAAATGAAATATAAGATACATTATAACTTACTTATTATATGAGTGTTTAATATATACCACGTACTAGTTTATGATTTCTACCATGTAAGAAAAAGAGTTGTCAGGTCATATTTCGAATGAATAAATGTTTTATAATAGAAAAAGTTTTTAACTTTGCAGCGAGAACAATAATATGGTATTTGGTGGAGTGCTGTTTTATCATAAAAACATACAAGTTGCGGGTATTTTAATAAGAAAATTACCGGGTCCTGTCTATATGAGTGAAAAAGTCATCGGAAATTGTCTTTTTTATTTTTAAATGATTGGAAAACGGGATAAGTGTTAAAGAGAAACGGAAAATGAAAACAAGCACATATTATTATTTATACGATAAAATCTGAAAATTGCACAATCAACTCTCAATTAGCTTAACTATGAACAAAATGCTTTTCGTAATCCTCATGTTTGCCATATTGGGCGGATGTGATCGTCAAAAAGACCAAGAACTCACAGAGCTGGACCTCCTGCTTAAAACAGATGCGCATGCTACTTTGGAACGATTAAATAAAATTGATCCGTCACAACTGCGGCATTCCGACCTCTGTTATTACTACCTGCTAAAAGCTTCCGCAATCGACCGAAGCTTTACCGGACTCAAAAATGAAGATTCGGAACTCCGGATATCAAAAAAGCATTTTGAGAAAAAAGAGGACTACTATAATCTGGCACGGACAGAGTACTATATTGCAAAATGCCTTCGTGTACGCGATTCACTTCAGGCCGCCCACATGATGCTAAGAGAAGCAAAGGACCATTTCGAAAAAACCGACCAGAGCGATCCTCATCTGGGAGGATTGATTTATTACCAATTAGGCTGTACGGAAAGCGGTCCGGATGATGTACCAGCCTCAAAAGTCTATTTTGAAAAATCAGAGGAGATGTTTAGTAAAGCAAATGATACGATTGCTGTACTTTATTCAATGGCACAAGTCGTACGGATTGAAAGTTACATGAGACGTTTAACCAAAGCGGATAGTGTTGCGACTAAATTATTACAACGAATCGACTCATTAAAGAATGTCCCTGCCAAACAACTTGCAGATATCAAAACTTATGCCTATTATAATATAAGCTATTTATACCAAATAGGAACAGATAAAGGTAAAGCTCTGACATTTACTAGAAAGACTATTGAAACATACCAGCAAGCGGGATTTGACGTCCAACCCGACCTATATCAAGGTATGGCTCAAATATTTCAATCTCAACGCCAAATAGATAGCGCCAGATACTATTACGATTTAGCCGTTGATACAATATATCTGTCCAAATTTGTATATTCTGTTGCTCTTACATATTGGGAATGGGCAAATATGGAGGAAGAACTCGGCAACTACAAAGAAGCTAGCAGATTAAAAGAAAAGTTTGCCGAAGCAATGGATATTTGGCATAAAACTACGAGCAACCATTCTTTAATTGTATTAGAGAAAAGCTATGAAATCGCAAAACGGGAGCGGGCGATATTAGAGGAGCGAAATGAAAAACTGGTTATATTTATAGTAGTCCTGAATATATTGTTGCTCATTGTCATCATTCTACTATTTATCCGCCGTTATCATAAAAGATTAAAGATCAATCTTGATCAGTTATCGCAGGATGTACAGCATACCCGATGGGGTTTTTTGGTAGCAAAAGAATTGATGTCGGCAAACCGTAGTTCCTATAAGGAAGTCGACCGGATTTTAACTAAAAACCGGGTACCGCTCAGCGATCCAAGGCTCTATCAGGAGCTAAACGACCTGTTTATCGAGGGGCGGGAGGAGTATTCCACCCGGCTATTCGCGACACTGACTAATTTTGATGAACTTTTTATCAAGAATCTACTGGAAAAATATCCAAAACTGAATTCCGAAGATATCGTGGCAGCGGCTATGGTCCGCCACCGTTGGTCTATTCCCGATATTGCAGCAGTTTTCCAAATCAATGAAGATGCCGCCCGAAAACGGAGATCACGACTAAAAAATAAGGTTCTTGGCAAAGATGCAGACCTGGAACACCTGGAAGATTATTTGTGGGAATTGAATAAAGACGATAAACCAATTTTCTTCAAAAAATCGTTCTTCTTCAGAAGAAAAAAAGCCCCAAAAAAGGATTAAAGAAATTGTGTCCGGCCCCAATCGAGTACAATCATGCTGATATACAATAATTTAATATTGCAATATATCCTCCTATGGTCCGACCGTTTTTTAGAAGTTCAAACAAAAATCGTATTAAATTTGCTAAAGATTTTTGATTCGGAAACAGACATAACAGATTTATGAGATTTTTGGTTTTCTTGGTTTTGATTTTGGGAACATATACATTAGGATTGAATAAAGCATATGGAGAAGAACCTCCAGCACCTAAAAGAATTTCTTACAATCCGCATTCACCTTCAAGCTCTGGCAGCGGGCCAGTATATGAATGGAACGGACTATTTGAAGGAGAATGGCCAGATGATTCTACTATTATTATTATCCCGCTCCGGAGTGCCGCAATGACGACACAATTGGATAGTGCAGAGATAAATGAAATGCTGGAAGGTTATATTTCGTATACAAATAACACCATCACGCACCAGTTCTTTGAAGATATGGGGATAATCAAACTTTGTGTCATCGATGAATATGGATTTATCCATGTCGGAAAATATGTTGATACGTCAATATTTACTTCCGACCTGATTGATATCTCGATATTGCCGGAACGGAGGTTTTCAATTTACTGTGTTCTTCCGAACGGGCAGAAATTATATTACAATTTTACGATAGAAGAATAGTCCTTTTTTACACCAAATAACTAAGCAAAAGAATATTAAAACAGCCCCAAAGAATCGACTAAACTAAATCAAATAAGTCAGCTAAATCAAACTAAAACTAATAGTACCATTTACAAACAGACAATCAGAAACTAAACCAAACACCCGGAAGAGGCAAGAGCAATGCTGTTAAAGCAAATGTTTCTTGTCTCTTCTTATTTTTGTTTCTTACAAGATATTTCCTCAATACCTTTATCAGCAACCTGTTTCGTTTATCAACAATTCCATTGCTTTCAGTGCGGCTTTTGATATGTTCCGCTCGCGAGTAAATGAGAATGTAAATTTTCGTGCAGTCGTTTTAGTCGGAGTAGCTATGCCGATCCATACCGTACCGATCGGTTTCTCCGGAGTTCCTCCATCCGGACCTGCAACCCCTGAGGTCGAAACGGCATAGTCGGCCCTTGTCAATCTTTTTATTCCCTCAGCCATCTGTCGGACTACCGTTTCGCTCACCGCTCCCTCCCGTTCTATATCCAACCGGTTTACTCCCAATATATCCGTTTTTATTTCATTGGAATATGCCACGATCCCTCCTTTATAGTAGTCTGAGCTTCCCGGAACTGCTGTAATCAAATGGGCCAAATACCCGCCGGTGCAGCTCTCGGCGGTGGCCACCGTCAATCCCTTTGACCGGAACAACTCGCCAAATTGCCGTTCGATGGAGCTCTCCTCCCCTTCCGTATAGCGCAAACCTTTTAAAGCGAGCTTAAGGCTCTCGTAATAACTGTCCAGGACATTCACTGCTTCCCCTTTTGCCGTGATACGCAACCTTACCCAGCCGGGAGAAGGCAAATAGGCTAATCCCAGCCCCTCCCCAAGGTTCTCCTCCCATGTTTCGAGCTGTTCCGCCAGCTCCGACTCCGGAATGTCGTATACCTTCAATACCCTGTACTTCAACTGCAAATCGGGATACTCCTCTTTCAAATCCGGAATTACATAAGTCTCCATCAGGTGTATCATTTCAAAAGGTACACCCGGCAACGATATCAACACCCTGCTGTCTTTCTCAAACCACATACCGGAGGCTGTACCTTTATAATTATGCAGTAACCGGCAGTTGTCCGGCAGAAGCGCCTGGCTTTTATTATTTTCGTTTATTGCAATCCCCCGGTTTTTCAACAATTCCGTAATCCATGTCAATGCATCCCGGTTAAGCGCCAGATTGGAATCGAAGTATTCCGCCAGCACTTTCTTTGTCACATCATCCTTTGTCGGCCCAAGTCCGCCGGTCACAACGATCAAGTCAGCACGCTCCATTGCATAGACCACCGAGTCATAAATTTTATCCCGTTTATCGGGTATAGTCAATATTTCGATCACATCCAAGCCTATGCCGGTCAGCTCTCTGGCGATATATTCCGAATTTGTGTCTAAAACCTGCCCTAGCAGGATTTCATCTCCGATAATAATGATAATGGCATTCATGAAAAATAGTTGAAAATTGAACATTGTCGAATGACGACAGAAAATCAAGACAGCGAAACCGGATTAAAGTTGAACGTGATTCTTTCATTTTATTCAGTATACATTATTTCTGTGCGTAAGGCTGTCGTTTTTTCAGGCTTTTGTTTTTCCTTTCTCTCCGGTTTCTTCATTGATCCGGCGAATTCTTTTTAATAATGACGGATGAGAATAATAAACATATTCATAAACCGGATGAGGAGTGAGATTACTTAATGCCTGCACCGATATTTTTTTTAATCCCGAAATTAAAAAAGCCCCCTGGCCATAACGAGCGGCAAAAGCATCCGCTTCATATTCGTTTTTACGGGACCACTTGTTCATAAATAGTCCCAGAAAACTACTGACAGGAGCATACAAAACCATAAAAGCGATCAGTCCCAGCTGAAAGTAAGCTTTATCACCTCCCAGCGCCATTGATAATTCGGGCATATCCACAAACTGTGAAAACAACCACAATACCAATCCGGCCTGTAGCAACGAAACGGCCATAAATTGTAATGTATGCTTTTTTTTGTCATGTCCTATCTCATGCGCCAATACCGCCACAATCTCCTCTTCGGTCAACTCCTTCATCAATGTATCGTACAATACGATCCGCTTTTTAGGGCCAAAACCGGTAAAATAAGCATTCGCCTTTGTAGAGCGTTTCGATCCGTCGATGATATAAATATCCTTCACTCTAAACCCCACTTTTTCCGCAAAAGCATTGATCTTGTCCCGTAACGTTCCTGCCTCGAGAGGCGTTTGTTTATTAAATAACGGTACAATCAGACGGGAATAAAAGAGTCCCATACCCACCGAAAACAGGGCCATCAATCCCCAGGCATATAACCAGAAATACTCTCCGGCCCATAAATAAAACCATACCACCGCCGCTAACAATGCGCCACCGATTACAACGGAGAGTAACAACTCCTTTACGGTATCCAGAATATATGTTTTCAACGTTGTCTTATTAAAACCGTATTTCTCTTCGATATGAAATACGGCATAATAACTGAATGGTATACTAACCAGAGTAGAAGCTATCAGCAATCCTATCACAAACCAGATTGTCTGCCATACTATAAGACCGGTTTGGGTCACAATCCATTGATTATACCACCCGAAACCACCGCTACATAGAAAAATGATCATGACCAGAAATGAGACAGTTGAACCGAGTATATCAAAACGGTTATTTTCCCTTTTATAATTCTGAAAACGCCGATACTCCTGCTCGTCATAAATGCCTTTCAGGCTATCCGGGAGTTGCGGTGACATATATCTTATATTCAGATACTCCAGTAGCCGTTCTACTATGAAATCCACAGCCAGAATGATTACGATCAGGATAAATACATTATGTGGGGTCATATTTTTTAATTATTTCAAAGCCAAAATCCTAACGGTTTTATAAGTTATTTTATTCAAGTCGCCTTTCTCAATTCGATTCCCTTCCCTGTTAACCGGTAACGTTGCTGGGGATGATTGGGATTGTCGGGATAAACCATTTCGATATATCCAAGCCGGAGCGCAGGATTCAGATAATTGTCCATAAAATGTTCCCTATGTTTCAGTCCAAGCGCATATTGTATTTCCGATCGCCTCAATTCTCCCGACACTACCCGGACAACCCGTTTAATCAGGTCTATTTCCTCCTCCGCTTGTCCGGTAACTTGTCCGGTAACTTGTCCGGTAACTTGTCCGGTTTCCTCATCAGCCGCTCCTTTCCTCCATATAATAGTTTTAAAAACCTCTTCCTGTACAAACTCCGGCATCTTCTTTAATCCGGCTTTCTCACACCAACGGATGATATCCCCGGTACCCGTCCCCATTCTCTCGATATAACCGGCCAGGTACATCGGTTCCGCCAACAGAAGATTTGCAGGGATAGAGTTGTGCGGTCCTCGGAGCTTGGCAACAGTCAATCCATAAGGCAAATGTCCCGGATTCCATACCTCAAAACGATCTTTAAACAGCATGACCTGTACGCTTGCATTGCTGGTGTAGTCTCTGTGCGCTATCGCATTGACAATAGCCTCAGTTACCGCTGCGCGGGGTATTTCATAGTTTATCGGAACTTGTGCGTTCTCGTCGCGAGTTCCCACTTCCAGATCGACCTTAGAAAGGACAAAATCAACAGCCTGGTCGACCAGTTGAAACACATCGCCTTTATAAACCTGATAGGAAGGTATCGGCTTGGTAATCTCTTTTCCATGGAAATGAGCGCATTTTACCTCGGAGGCGATAAAAAAACGTTGAGGTTGCTTGCCGAATAACAAGATAGCGGCATTTGTAATGCGACTGTCTTTCAACAAGTTTAAATGGGTCAATATGACTTCGACAGAAGAATCGGCCGATAATGGGAATCCCCTCTTAGCCTTTGCCGAAACAACAAAATCCCTGATTTTCCGTTCATCCAGATCCTCTATAGTTGCCTCTTTGTGTAATGCAGCATCGAAAGGTGCTGTCCGGATATACTCTATTTCTTCCAAATAGCGGATCAACGACGCATATACGGACGCTTTAAGTTCAGAAACGGTAGAAAACCGCTTTCTGACAACCAATTGTTCCGCCTTCGTGATAAGCGCAAGCTCTTTCGGGTTCCTTTCCGAAGAATCGTGGGCCGTAATAAAAACCAATCTGGTTTTATGATGAAGTCCGGCATAGTCAAACTCCCGTTCGGTAGCGGATATTCCTTCCGCATCCTCATATCCGTACGTTTTCCCGAATAATCCGATATATAAATCACATTGCCCGACTTCATTCAAATAAACAGACGAAGCAGAACGATTGATTGCCGGAAGGTTTTCAAAGATAAACGGTTCAAAGAATATCCCGAGTAAGGCGTCGGAAGTCAAATAATCAAAAAGCATCTGGCGTTCTTCAATAAACTCCGATTGTACACTGCTGATAAATACACGTATTCTTTTCATCCGTCTCTTTTTACCTGCATAATTGGTTTCTGAAGACAAAACTACGGTTAATTGAGGAAATAGACAAAAAAAGAGAGACAATTCGGGGTTCCTGCTTTCCTTATCTACGGTTTGACAGGGACCGGTCATATATCCATAATCCGGTTGCAGCCAACAGTCCGATCATAAGAACGACAATCCAGATAGAGGATGGATTGTACTTGTCCCACAGGTAACCGGTGAGCTTTTCCGGAGTCAAATGCATTTGAGCGGCAGCTTGCGCAAAATATTCGCTTTTAGAAAGTCCCTCCGAAAGCGTTATGCCCTGGGCAGCCATTTCGGTGTGAACTAACACGTCTTTGTCCGCCAGACTGCCATACACTCCTCCCGATACGATCCCGGCAAAGAAATTTCCCAGGAATACCGGAAGAAAAGAGCACCCCATATAAAGGGCCACTTTGTCCTTCGGAGCAACACGTCCGATATATTCGGTTATTTTCGGCGAACTTGACATTTCCCCGACGGCAAAAATAAAGATGGCAACCATCACGAAAACCACGTTCTGTGTGGCCAATGTAAGCGCCATACCGATAGAGCATACCAGAAAACCGCTTATCATTGCGTTTAGCGGCTTCAAGCGCATTACCAATGCCGATATGGCAAGCTGAAAAATAATTACAAACAAAGAGTCGAAATTTGTAATAAATTCGGCGTCCATTACTCCGTTTGATCCATAATTTGCAGCCAGAAACGGCATATATTCGGTAAAGAAGTAATAGATCGAGGATGTATCAACCCATTGAGAGATAAATACCGGAAGCGTATAGAACAACTGATAGTACATCGTCCAGAAACCCGCCACCAGCAGCAAAAAGACTAAAAATTTATAATCCCGGAGCGCTGTATAAATATTACGAAATACGGTCGCGACGGACTTTCCGAAAGGCTCTTGATTCGGTATTCGCACAGGCTCCTTGTAGAAACAGAGCAGGACAAAATTTACCAATATCATTCCTGCCGAGATATAAAATACAGAATCGTACGACTCGTTTTTAAATATCAAAGTAACCATTGGTCCTAAAAAGGCTCCGATATTTACCATCATATAGAATATCCCGAATCCGATCGACGATGTTTCATCGGTAGTGGTTTTCGCAATGGTGGCGGAAATGACGGGTTTAAACAGCGCTGCACCTAATGCAAGGTAGAGATACATCGCAAATACCCCGGTAAATGTATTAAAGCGGGGTAATAAAATAAAAGCCGAAACATAAACCACAAACGCCAACAACAGTACCCGCCTGTACCCGTATTTATCAGCAATAGCCCCGGTAATCAACGGCAGAAAATACAAAATAGCCGTCCCAACCCCCATGATCCAACCTTTTTGAATCTGTGTAAACCCTAATGCCCCTGCATCGGTAGAACCGGTCAGATAATTGGCAAATAACATAAAAAAGCCGTACCATGCCCACCGTTCAAACAACTCAATGGTATTAGCTATCCAGAAGGTCCGCGGGAATTTACGAAATATGTTCATCGATATCAGATTTTGGCACTTTAACAATCAAAAAATTTCGGCTAAGGTAATAAATATTTTAAAATAGGAGCAAAGGGCAGGAAGTAAGAGACAAGGGACTTTGCGAAAATTCGTATCGGATTGACCAACTTTTAATGAAATTTACAGTATAACTCCTCAAAAACATAGTAACTATGAAAACAATGAATGTATTAACACTTGTCGGAGGAATCTGCAGTAATTCGATCAACAAACGCCTGTACAACGAAATGGTAAAGCACAATACAGGGGGAAACCTCTCTTTCCAGTTGTTCGATATCTCATCACTACCCTACTTTTCGCAAGACATTGAGAATAATCCTCCAACCGAGGTCAAGACACTGAAAGATATGGCCAGGCGTGCAGATGCCATTCTTCTTATCACTCCCGAATACAACCGTTCCATTCCGGGAGTGCTTAAAAACGCGCTGGACTGGGGAGCCAGACCGTATGGAGACAATTGTTGGAATGATAAGCCGGCAGCCGTCCTGGGTGCGTCAATCGGTGCAACCGGAACATTCGGTGCACAACAGCACCTACGCAACATCTGCTCTTATTTAAACATGCACCTGATGAGCCAGCCGGAATTCTATTTCAATGCTTCAAGCGGAATGGACACAAACGGACTGACCGAAAGTTCCGTTAAATTCGTCAAGCAGTTCCTAGGTCAGTTTGAGGAGTGGATAAAACGATTTTAATGAGTTGGCGCAATGCCAAGCAAACTTGAAAATTGCCGGGTGACGACAGAAAATCAAGACAGCAAAGCAGGATAAAATTAAGAGTTGAAAGTGAAGAAATTTTCTAAATTAAAAATTCACTTTCAACTCTTTACCATTTAAAACCGATAATATTCTTCCATTTCCGTTCTCTTCTTTTTTATTTTTATGCGTCTTTTTATCTAGAAATCATCCGGATTAGCATATCTTTACAAAATAAAATCGTTCAGAAGCTATGCAAAATGCTATTGAAGTAACCGGACTGAAAAAAAGTTTCCTGACCCGTAAAGGCAAACGGATGGTTGTGGAGGCAGTACGCGGTATTTCATTGTCGGTGAGGAGCGGTGAAATTTTTGGCTTTCTAGGCCCGAACGGGGCCGGCAAGACTACAACGCTCCGAATGCTGACCACATTGCTTCCTGTCGATAGCGGAACGGCGACTGTGGCCGGTTTTAATCTGGCCGAACAACCGAAAGAGGTACGCCGTCACATCGGATATGTCAGTCAATCGGGTGGCGGGGATATTTATGCAACCGGCTGGGAAAACCTGATTTTGGCAGGGAGGCTTTACGGCATGCACCCAAGAGATGTTCAAAAACGGGCGAACGAACTGGCCGATCTGATGGGTATCCGGGAGGTGTTGCCACGAATCGTAAAGACTTATTCCGGCGGACAAAAACGTCGTCTGGAAGTGGCGTTAGGCATGCTTCACCGTCCTGCTGTCCTGTTTTTGGATGAACCTACGACAGGACTCGACCCGCAAAACCGCGCCAATTTATGGGAGCAGATCAGGGAATTAAAAAAACAGGGTACGACGGTATTTCTGACCACTCATTACCTGGAGGAAGCGGACATGCTAGCCAACCGGCTGGCCATTATGGACAACGGGCAAATCGTAGCGCAAGGGACACCCGAAGAGTTGAAGCAGCAAATCTCAGGTGACGTAATTCAGATAAAACTGGCGACAGGCCAGGAAAACAAAGAGGATGTCGAATTTTTGCTAGGGAAAGAATCATACATCCATAAAATCCGTTTCGAAGGCGATCATGTACACCTGTATGTACATGATGGTACTAAAGTGTTACCGCATGTTTTCGGAATGCTGGAGCGGGAGAACATCCGGATAGATACGATTTCGTTTTCGCGTCCGTCTCTGGATGATGTATTTCTAAAACAAACAGGCCGACTGTTACGCGATATGGGAAAGGAGGATTCATTATGAATATAACGATGGAAGTCTGGTTGCTTTTCAGGCGAAAAATGATGGAGACTCTTCGTGAACCGGTATGGATCGTAGCCGGTCTGTCCACCCCCCTGCTCTATTTGATCCTATTTGCCCCATTACTGAAAGGGCTCAATGCCGGAGCATTGAGTCCGGACCATGTAATTGATGTTTTCGTACCCGGCATGTTAGCGTTGTTTGCATTCGGAACAGGAACAGGCGAGGGCTGGACGGTTATTTTTGAAATACAAAACGGTATCATCGAACGTTTCAGGGTTACGCCCACCCGGCGGCTTTCCTTATTGATGGGGCCAATTATGCGGGACATCGTGATGTTTCTTGTCCCTGCCCTACTTGTTATCATGGTTTCTTCATGGTATGGTTTCCATATCCATTTCTGGGGGTTGTCGGTATTGATGATTTTACTGTCATTGCTGACAGCCGTCGTATCTGCCGCTTCCATCAGCCTGGCACTGATATTAAAGGACAACGGTCCTTTTTCCGCTGTTGTAGTGGGATTGCAACTCCCGATCACCCTACTGGCAGGAGTATTACTTCCGCTGGAATTGGGACCGAAGTGGTTGCAAATTATCGCCCATTTCAATCCGCTCTATTATGTGGTAGACGCCACCCGCATCCTCTCCGAAGGCATTATAGCGGATCCGAAAGTTTACCTCGCTTTTGCTGTAATGATCGGCCTGAGCATCATAACATTGGGATGGGCCACCAGAGTATATCGCAGAGCCGTAGCCTGAATTTCTAAAATAAAGATAAGCATTATTAATTATAATACTTCCCAAACATCCTGACCGCCGTCTCTACCGGATCCTGTCCGGAAGGCCGGATCTGTCTATCGATGTTTTTATACCACCACATTTCGGTAACGTCAAACAAGCGAGGTTCAGGAAGAACCGGATTATCCCACGCCTGATATAAATAGTTGAAATAGAGGTTCCATCTTTCATAGTAGTAGGTTCCCAACAATCCACCCCATTCACGATGGGCGTAATCGTCCAACGGTCCTTCTTTGTTATTCCAGGAAGTCAGGATCAAACGATTATAAAAAGCATATTGTTCCCCGTTCGCCCTTGTCTTTCCGGCATCCTGCGCTTCCTGCAGCCAAGATTGTAAGCAAAAAGCCGGATGGCTTAACAACAGTTCATCCTGGTCGGCAATCAATTGCAGGTAGCGCTTTGTTTCATGTTCAAATGCGGAACGATCGCGTTCTTTCCATGCCTGCACTAAAGCGGTATAAGTGGTGCGTCCCAAATCGGAAATATACTGCCGCACCACATCGATGGCATCATATTGGTAATTGACATTATCTTTCATCACAGAAGCGTCTCGCAAAAACAGGGCACACGCTTCAGCAAACTCTTTAGGGTTATAAAATATTTTACTTTGGGACCAGGCTGATACCGTCGTAACATTGAGTGAGGGTTTGGCACAGAATACCGGTTCCGAGGGACGACGATGAGTTGAGTAAGTTCCATATACCGTGTTATAAAAGCCTTTCCACGCAGTACGAAGAGAAGGCAACGAACTACCGTAACGGTATTGCGGATAAGCCTCAATCCATGCATTCATATCCGGCGCTTGATCGCTCCACACCATATCGCTCCATAGGTACATCACTACCGGATTGGTCTCGATTCCTTCGGGAGTAAACCCGATGCCTTTCAATGTTTTTCCGGCTTTCGGATCTTTCTGGGCTTCTACCGGTCGTGTGGCAATGGCATCCAGGCGTCCGTGCAATCCGATATTCCCTCCCCAGTTAGAGATATTCGACCACACCCACGGCAAGCTGTTATAACTGCCGTCACCCTTCCACCGATGCCAGAATTCAGCACAAAGCTCAATAACCACAACATGTTCCGGAGATAATCCGTTCATTAACTCTTTAGTTGGGTTAGCTCCCCAACTTTGGACAACCCACACCGCTTTAGGATTATAAATCAGCAAGTTTGCCTCGACCGCCCGGGCACACCGGGCCACATCCAATCCGCCTGTTTTTCCTCCTTCATGAAACAGATCGCCTGCATAATAATTCGCTTTCCCGAACAGTTTATGATATTCATCATACCATATCTTAGCAAACCTCCGGAAAAGAGTATCCAGCGGAGATAATACCCCCGGACGGGTATAGCCGTTCCAATCGCCTTGCGGTACGACAAACGCATCAGGGAATTTCTTCTTAAAAGTGGTCGGTACCATACCAAAGAAAGCTTGGAATATTGGTTCCATTCCGTATTCACGCATCCGTGCAACGATTCTCCGTTGTAACTGCACTTGGCGTTCAAACCACTCGTCGGGCATAGGGCCCCCCAGGCCTTCCATATTTCCCATCAGAAGCCAGGGCATATAAGAGGGACCGGGTAAAAAAGCCTTGGCTTCGCTGTCGGCATAACCGATACGCACCAAAAAGCGACGCCATACCTCTTCTACCCCTACCATTGCCAAAGGATGGGTGACACCGTTCAATGCCATCAGGTCAATCTCTTTTTCCCAACGTTCCCAATCCCAATAAGCAGTGGTATAGCCAAATGTACAATAGTTCAAATAGGTCACTATCTTATAAGGGCTATTCTTGTGTATAGACTCTTTCGGCAACGGCAATATCGCAGGTAAATTCATTTGAAAATCACTCCAACTCAACGAGGTACCGGCTATTTTTTTGAGATAGTAATTCAACCCGGCTGCAACGCTGGTAGGAGAATCTCCTTCGATCCGTATTTTTCTCCGGGATTGTCTGATTTCAAAATACCTCTCCTTCGCCGAAGGATTTATCTCGAATATAAATCGCGATGCATGGCCGGGCATAATCCGGACGACCAGATCTTTGACAGCCTGAACACTTTTTCCACTCTCTTTTGCCTGAATATTGAAACAAAGCAATAAAGCAAACACAGATAAAGTAAATATTCTTTTGAACATGACGATTTTCTAATACAAAATATATGATGCCAATATGACATTTACAACAAACTGAATGTAAATCATTTTTATTTTATTCGCTCAAAATAGGGAAGCCGTTCTATGTCGGCTCTTATGGTCACTGTCCTGCCTCCCGTATATCGTTTTCCCTGCTCATCGCGCCATTTCCCCTGAGGCAGTTTGACTATACGGGATGTGCCGGGCGTTATGACAGGACAAACCAAGTAAGTATCGCCAAGCATAAACTGATCTTTACAATCGGCAAATCCCTGTCCGGGAAACATATACTCCAGATGCCTGACAATCGGCTCTCCTGTCCTGGAAGCATTTACGGCACAAGCCAAAATGTAATCTCCCATCCGGACGTGCAGATCGGCCATTTGGCGACAGATCTCCAAATGCTTTTGATCCAGGATACGCCATGGAGCTACTGAAAACTGCATCATCGGCATTAAAGCGTGCGTCTGGGCAGAACGTACGATCAGATCCTGATCAAACCGGACCGGATCGATCCCTAAAAAAGAGGAAAACTGTCCTCCGCCGATCATATCGGGACAGGTATAGGCATACCCCAACAAGCCTGCAGCAAGCATATCAGGAATGAGCAATTGCAACGCGTCCCACGAATAGTTCTTATCTCCAAGCCGCTGAACCAATGCTTCGCCCCCCATCCGCCAGCACGCACGGTACTCGTTAAAAGAAAAGCTGAGTCCCACCTTGGTCCAAGCCATCGTATGATCCGTCGAGGAAGCATTTTCCCGGTAACTGTCGATCTTGCCGGGATCATAAAATGAGACATCCCCGGCATCGAATTTAAAACCGTCTACCCCATACTCCTGCTGCATTTTTTTTAATGCCGCAACAAAATGATCAAATGCTTCCGGGTTGGTCAGATCGTAACAGGCACTATAGCCGTTCCACCACGGAATAATCGCCGGGCTATTCTTTCCTTTTTGCCTGATCAGGTAACCTCTTCCCTGCAATTCACGAAATTCGGGACTATCGGGACTCACAAAAGGCGAAATCCATAGCATTACTTTAAATCCCATCGTATGTAATCGTTCGATCATACCTTTCGGATCGGAAAATTTGTCCGGTTTGAAATCAAAATTCCCATAGTATTTCTGCCAGTTATCATCGATCATCAGCACTCCTTTCGGAAAACGACGCTCGATAATATGCTGCGCATACCGGAGGATATCCTCCTGGTTCTGATTGTACATTAGTTCAATCCAGGTGTTATATTGCGGCATCGAAAACAACAGCGGATCCGGTATCTTTCCCGAAGGTGGAAAATGGGCTTTGCATGCCGCCAGATAGGCTTCCCGCAATGTTTTACCGCCAATAACCGTTTTCACTTCTTCGCCATCGGAATAAATAGTAATGCTCTCCTGTATGATTTTAAACCGGAAAGCTCTATCGCTCCATATATATCTCCCTTTATTGGAAACAAAGAAGGGTACACCTTGATTATTAAAATTCTGCCGGGCCAAATCCAATTCGCCCGCAAGCTGCAGATAAGGCATCTGAGCCCCCTTTGCAACAAAAGCTCCCCACCATTTCTCTTCCGGTAAAAAAGGTATTTCGGAAACGAAGACTTGTGTAAAAGCAGAACAGACATAACAGACCAGGAGAGCAAACAAACTTATTTTCTTTAACATATTGATTTTAAGGTTTATAACTCTAAAATTTCGACTAAGGACTATGCTGGCCGACCACCGGTGCCATAATATCCCTTTTTTCCTTATCGGTGCGAGGTATAACTTTTGCCTTACCAAAGTAATGCTTATAAATTAAAAAAAGCAATAAAACTACCACAAAAGACACCAGACCATTGGAAAAAAATCCGTATTTCTCCCCCATCCGATCCATCGCAAAACCGGTAAAAGCATTTCCGATCGGAGTGCTTCCGGTATTAATCAGCACATAAATACTCATTACCCTTCCACGATAATCATCATCAGTATTCAATTGAATACGGGTATTGGCCCGGTTCAAAAAACATAAAGTGAGGAATCCGGTGACGATCAATGTGGTGATAACAAGTACCATGGAATGCAGGTATAACAGTATCATCATCTGTAGCATTCCTATTAAAAGGGCCACGACAATCAGAAAATATTTACTGGGAATATCTTTCCCTATGCTGGCCATAAACAATGCACCAAGCATTGAGCCCAAGCCGAGCACAGACATCAGCATACTATACGTACTTTCGTCCCCGAGCAACACATCTTTTGCGAACACAGGCAATATCACATTTGAGTTCATTGAAAAAGTACAAATAACGGCCATAATCAGAAAGGTCGGTAGTATTTTACTGTTCCGGAAGGTATAAATGACTCCTTGTTTTATTTCCGACAAAACTTTTCGCTCAGAATCCTTTTTACGCGGAACTCCCGGAATGGTAATCATGGCAATACCGTACAGAACCGGAATAAAACTCAACCCATTGATAAAAAAACATTCCGCCACTCCCACATATTTCATAACCAAACCGGAAATAGCGGGGCCAACGATCCTTGCCAGATTAAAAGTCGTCGAATTCAACGAGATCGCATTCGGTAAATCCTGTTTGCCCACCAATTCGACAAAGTAAGATTGCCGGGTAGGCTGATCAATGCTGTTACTTATTCCGGCAACAATGGCAAGTATTGCAAACAGCCAATAATCGGTAGACCCCATCCATACCAAAAGAGCCAAAGCCAATGATTGCAGTAAAAACAGGGACTGGGTAAAAAGCAGGATATTTTTTTTCGGGTAGCGTTCTATGAAAACGCCGGCAAAAAGAGTCAGCAACAGTACAGGGCCAAATTCAAAGACTCCCATTAATCCCAGCAGAAAGGGTGAGCCACTTATTTTATAGACATACCAGTTCAATGCGGTGACCTGCACCATACTTCCGATAGTCGATACAGCCTGTCCAAGCCAGAAATACCTGAAGTTCTTGTGGTATAATGCCGAAAACATGTCTCGAAAAACAGCGGAAGCAGATGGCATTTCAGTTGTCGTTTAGTTTTACATTGATAATCGTATCCTATTTTAATGGTGTAAACCGGTAGCTGTCCTTTGAATCGGCGGTAACTTTTCCAACAGCCGGAAATGCAATATGCATACCGGCAACCGGTATATTGTGTTTTGAAACATATTCAAGCGTTTTCTTACGGGACACAATCGCCTGGCCCGGATTGACATCATACGTGACAGCGACCTGCGGACGAGGCATCTGAACAGCCATTGCATGGGCCAGATCGCCCCAGATCAATATCTTTTCATCACCGGACTCTACCATATACATTGTATGCCCCGGCGTATGACCGTATGCGGCAATCCCCCGGAATCCGGGAAACAATGCCTTACCATTTATGCCAAGTTCATCCGGCTGAAAAAGATGTAACTTCTGCCTGTAAGCAGCGATCACATTACGCGCCCCCTGAGCCCGGACATCCGCCACTTTATCGCCGGTCCAGTAGTCATACTCCGGCTGCGGCAGGCAAATCTCCGCATTAGGAAACGCAACTTTACCTTCGCGTAACATTCCTCCTATATGGTCGCCATGCATATGGGTGATCAACACGACATCTATCTGTTCCGGACTTACCCCAAGCGATTTCATATTATCAAAAAGATTTCTTCCGAAACCGGCATCAATCAAAACTGTTTTCCCTTGGGTACGTACCAGAAACGCATTGACAGCATTCGGGAAACTTCCCTCCGGAACATATTTCCGGAGTATCTCCGGTGTTGCTCCGATCAATATATCCACTTTCCCGTTTTGTTGCCCTTCGGAGAGCAGGCATATTTCAAAATCACCAATCTTACAGGTAAAGACATTTTTATTTTCCTGTGCGGACACATTATTTATAATAATCAAAATTCCCATCATAAATAATCCAAATAATTTTTCCATAGCGAACATGATTTAACTCAAATTATATTGTACGAACTTCTCCTGCAAAGTTACACTATTGCTTATTTATTTCCTGCATCCATCGTATTTAAAACTTAAAAAAACATAGAAGAAACTATATGTTATGATCTAAGTATAACATTACCAAAACGGAAACCGTTTAACAAAAAATAGTGCTTATTTTTTTATAACTGTAAGTAAACCATCAAATTGACCATTATGCGACTTTTATGGCTAAACAGGTTCATGTCGTTATTTTTCGCTGTTTTTTTATCTGCGGTAAGCAGTACTGCAGCTCAAATAGAGATTGAGCATCCGGTCGATTCGATACCTGGCGAGCCTCCGACACTATATAAAAAACCTTCGCCGTTTAATCAGATTTCTACCTGGTTTAGTGGTTTGTGGACTACGAACGATCCGCACAAACCCAATATCTATGATCAGAAGCCATGGCCTGTCAGCCGTTATTCGATCCGTCTAGGAGGATTTTGGGCTATCAATAATACCGATCTCGGAATAAGTACGGACGGGGCACCTTTTTCTGTCATCAATTTTGAAAACAGGTTGGGAATGAACCGGCATACCGGTAGTGTACTTGTGAATTTCAATGCCCGTTTCGGGAAGCACCACCGAGTAGATTTTTCTTATTATAACCTATTTCGTAATAAAAGAGTCACCACAAAACAGGATATCCATTTCGGTGAACACGACTATCCGGTCGATTCGGATGTAAAAACCCATTTTAATACGAATATTTTCCGTTTATCGTATGGTTATGCCTTTATCTCAAATCCGACCGTCGAAGTCGGTGCATTGCTGGGATTCCACATAATGGCATTCGGTATCGGTATGGATCTTAGAGGAGAGACACAACAACTTTCATGGAATGATGATGTAAACTTCACCGCCCCGTTACCAGACCTAGGGTTATGGAGTACTTATGCCTTTCATCACAATTGGGCATTAACTGCCGAAGTCGGATATTTCGGTATAAAAATAAGCGATTTCAAGGGACGTCTTTTAGGTGCAAGCCTTGCCGGACAATATCGTTTAAGCGAACATTGGGAGCTTGATCTGGGCTACACCCTGTTCCATGTTAAAGTAGATTACGATCGCGACCGCCTGCAAACCGATTTCAAATGGAGTTATAACGGTCCTAACTTATGTATTGTATATAAGTTTGGCCACTGATTTAGATTTATCCAAAAAAATTTTCCTATCAGATGTGCAAAAAGAAGCCATACTAAAACCGAATTGCCCTTATCGAAAGTTGGACATTCCGGATTGCCTGCGAATTTTGAACCATTGGAAGCATTTATGACTCAATACCTCTCGTTATTCCGTAATAAGTAATTTTTGTCGATCAAGAATGGATTTCCTATAGCTCTCCGCATTTATATCTCAATATGAGGATCTCCTACCGTATAATCGACGGCTTCTGCGACTTTCGGCACAATTTCGATAGTGTTTCTTATAATAATCGGTATTCAGCTTGATCCTTTGCCTGCCGTTGTATCATCTAAGAATAACTATCCGGAACCCGATAGCCTGTTCCCCACGATTTTAAAATTTCTCACCGAGAGTCCAAACCTAACGGATATCCGGATAATAAACGGGTATCGACTCGTACGAACGTTTATCCGCATTCATTTTGGGGACGAGATGGTTCGGTATTACGATTTCGTTTGTATGGCCTTGATTTATTTAAGACAAAAGCTAATTATAACAACTTACTGTTGCAGAGTCAACGTCACTTGATCCAATGTCGTAACCTGACCGGCAGTAACCGTGACATCGTTTAGTTCATAATCCATGTAGCCAGGAGTATTCGCATCATATAGTACTTTCCACGAAGCACTTCCCTGCAAACCGGTTATCCGGAAAAAACCGTTGGTTTCGGGATAAGCCATAATACTGTCCGTCTCCAGAATTGCCCATACTGCAACATTTGCCCCAGAAGGCAATACGGTACCTTCCAATGTGCCGCCTGTCGCCTGTGTATAAGTACGGATAACAGGCTTTAGGATATACTCGCCGAAACCGGTCGTTACAATCGAGCGCGAAGCATCAAAGTCGATCCAGAGTTTATAAGTAATCCCGGCAGCCAACGTTGCATGCAAGTTCAATTTCAAACCACTCTGCATAGCAGAAGGTACTTCCAAAGGATAACTTATCCCATTTTCCACGACTGTATTATTAGGTCCTAATACCAAACGAATCTGATTGATTCTTCCCGAAGGAACATCCTGTCCGGCTAATAATGTATCCACACCATTCCTAAAATCCAACAGGTTATAAATACCCGGTTGTAAAAGAGTAAGTTGACGCCAACCTGAATTCGCATCATTGGTTGCATTAATATAGATCGATAGGATATCTATATTCACACTATCATAAAGCGCAGGCGAGTCTGTCAATCTAATTTCCATTCTTGTCATACCGCCACTACCATCACTATCATTACAGCTTACAATCGGAATTGTAAAAACTGCAACTGTTAAAATTTTCAATAACATTTTTTTCATAGTCATTTAATTATTGGTTTATCAATTCGTTATGAAGTATCAATACTTCATTCACACTCTCTGGAATGAAAAAAACGTCTCTATCCGGTATTTTGTTTTCCAATTTCACAAATATAATAGTAAAAGATGTGAATCCGGATTTGAATTAAATAATATTTAATTTTTAAAACATTTTTCTGTATCTAGAAAAAGATGACTCAGCAATCATGAGTAATAATTATATCGCTTACGTAAAACAATCTATTTTTTCAACAATATAAGGGGATGTACCCGTTTTTTTTTACCTTTGTCCAATATCAGACAAGAAAAATATGTACTCCTTTCATAAAATAGCAGTAAACTACAGAATCAGGTAAATTTCCGAACAGAAATTTATTCTACTGTCTTAGCGTATTCCGACTTCCGGATGCGCATATTTATCTATTTTTAATAAACAGATATCATTGCATTTTAATGATTTAATTGTGATATCGCTTGATTTTATACTATGGAAAATTGGAAAAAAGTTTTTGCTATTATATGGACAGGGCAATTTTTATCACTGCTCAGCAGCAGCATTGTTAACTTTGCCGTCATTCTGTGGATCAGCATGGAGACCGGTTCTGCCGAAATGCTTGCATACGCGGCTATTGCTGCCTTGCTGCCCCAAACATTACTCGGACCGGTAAGCGGCGTATTTATCGATCGTTGGGACCGTAAACGGGTAATGATCTTCTCCGATAGCTTTATTGCTTTGGCTTCTCTTGTTCTTGCTTTTTTATTTTACCTGGAGATAGCCGAGATGTGGTATATTTTTATTTTACTTGGATTACGTTCTATCGGCTCGGCCTTTCATATGCCCGCAATGCAGGCGTCGGTTCCGCTATTGGCCCCGGAATCGCAATTAGTACGTGTAGCGGGCATCAACCAAATCATTCAATCGGTAGGAAACATTGCAGGACCAGCACTGGGAGCATTATTTATCACAATCTGGAAAATGGAATATGTGATTTTGCTTGATGTAGCAGGTGCATTGATGGCTTGTATTTCATTGCTATTCGTGCATATTCCTAATCCTGAAAGAGATGTCGAAAAAGTAAAGAACATTTTTCATGAAATAAAGGAAGGGATATGGGAAGTACTCAAAAATCGAGGTCTGAGCTGGATCTTTTTATTCTCGATACTGACCCTTTTCTTTATTATGCCTGTCAGCGTACTTTTTCCGTTGATGACGCTGGATCATTTTAAAGGCAATGCTTTCCAGGTAAGTCTCATTGAGGTCCTATGGGGCGCCGGTGCTTTAGCCGGAGGCGCTGTAATGGGCGTCAGGGTATATAAGGTTAATAAGGTAGTTTTAGTCAATTGTATGTACATCCTTCTGGGAATTACCTTTCTTTTATCAGGTATTTTATCGCCGGAAGACTTTGTATTTTTCGCCCTGTTCACGGCTATAGGAGGAATCTCGGGAGCTGTTTATAATTCGGCTTTCACAGCAATCGTGCAAACGAATATCGATCCAGGAGCCCTTGGGCGGGTATTTTCGATGTTTTATACGTTTAGTTTGATCCCAGCTCTTATCGGATTAATCGGCATCGGCTTTTTTGCAGATAGTCTAGGTATCACCGCTTCGTTTATTGCATGCGGGATCGTGATTATTATTATAGGTAGTGCATCTTTCACTATCCCGTCTATACTTCATGTAGACGCTAAAAATAAAGAATGAGGAATACTCCTCGTTCTTTATTTTACTTCATATTCCTTTCTTCCCAAATCGTAGATGTCATTACCATGACAATCAATAGCAACGATAACGGGTAGTCTTTCCACCGTCAGTTTTCTTACGGCTTCGGTTCCGAGTTCGTCAAAAGCAATTACCTCCGCACTTTTTACACTTTTGCCCATCAAGGCAGCCGCCCCACCGATCGCTGCAAAATAAACGCCCGAATACTGCACAATAGCATCTACGACCTCTTTATTGCGAAGTCCTTTTCCGATCATCACCTTAAGTCCCTCTTTGATCAGCTTCGGAGAATACAAGTCCATGCGTCCGCTGGTTGTCGGCCCCACCGAACCAATCGGTTTACCGGGCTTCGGAGGACAGGGACCCGCATAATATATTGCAGCGCCGGTAAAGTCGAATGGCATCGGTTCACTCCGGTCCAGCAATTCGCACATCTTTTTATGAGCAGCATCCCTGGCCGTATACACTACACCTGAAATATAAACCATATCACCGGCCTTCAATCTTTTTATCATTTCATCCGTAAACGGAGTTGTAGCTTCAATTATTTTTTTCATTTACATCAAAATTATTTACTATTGAAATCATCCATCACAAAGATGTGAAAAATACAAAAGGGAACCACACCATTTCTCATGTTTTCAGTATTCTTTCGATCTATTGATCATAAATCGCCTTCAGCATGCCGCGTGACATGGCATCCGATATTTACCGCCACCGGTAATCCTGCAATATGTGTAGCATAAGTCAATACATTCACGCTCATTGCTGTTGTTGTTCCTCCGAATCCGGCAGGACCTATTCCCAACCCATTGATCGATTCCAATAATTCGGTCTCTAAACGGGCAAGTACTGGATTACAATTCAGCTGCCCCACAGGCCTGAGTAATGCTTTCTTACTCAGCAACGCACTCTTCTCCATCGTACCACCGATCCCCACGCCAACAATGATCGGGGGACATGGGTTGGCACCGGCTTCCGATACCGTCCGGATCACAAAATCCTTCACCCCCTGTAATCCCTGGCTAGGCTTCAACATCTTAAGCTGACTCATATTCTCACTACCGAATCCTTTCGGAGCCATAATGATATGCAGCCGGTCACCCGGTACAATCTCATAGTGCACTACCGCCGGTGTATTGTCTTTTGTATTTACCCGGTCGAGCGGATCCTTCACCACCGACTTGCGTAGATATCCCTTCTCATATCCTCTTCTTACTCCTTCGTTGATTGCCTCTTCGAGCGATCCGCCGGTAATATGCACATCCTGGCCGATCGTTACAAAAACCACAGCCATTCCTGTATCCTGACAAATCGGGTCGCAGCCTTCCTTAGCAATCTTTGCATTCTCAATCAAAGTGTTCAAAATTTCTTTTCCCAGTAGCGACTTCTCTTTCCCGTAACACTCTCCGAGGCAATTGAAAATATCATCGCCTAAATAACAATTAGCCTCGATACAAAGTCTTTCGATCAGCTCCGTAACTTTATCCGTATTTATTTCTCTCATTATCCTTTTCTTTTCAAAAAATGTATTGTATTCAGATTTGCTATATCCACATTTGTATCATTGTTCAACACCCCGATCAGGCAATACTGGTTGTGTTTGGGATCCTTGATAAACCGTTTGATAAATGAAAAATGCTTTACTTCTGAAGTATTACCGACATGGATGCGGGGCCCGCTGCAGTTGATTATCCTCTCTCCTATCAGAATATGGTCTTCATCATAATAACAGATCGGCAGGTGTTCGCCTAATATCTGGTTAACCCTTTCGGACAACGTTTCAAAATCGAGGTCGATCTCTTCGATAAATTTCAATACAAAGCCGTTTCTCATATCCGCACTGAAGAATAGATCACTGCTTACACCGAACTCTGTGGTCAGTACAAGAATAGTTATATCCTCAACGGTATGCGCCATTTTACGATATACCAGCGAAGTGTGTACAATCTCGTATATACTCTGTGGCGTAGGACCGAATATACTCGGACGTGTAACGATAATCTCCTCACCTATCCCGACAATAATATCGGCATTTACGCCCAGTGCAGGATACAGCAGATTAAAATGCTCCACAATTACCCTCCGGTTGCACTCCAGCGCATTCTGTACAAAAGTAACAATTTCGTGCATCTGTGTGAATGCGATCTGAAACCGCATATCAATGTGGTAAGTTGTCGAATCCTGCACATTCTCAAACAGATCACGTACTTGCATGATCTTTCTCGGATTTATCGTATCATCGTCATTAGATAGCTCAAGTCCGGGAAACATCCCTTTAATAAGGGATGACTTCCCGGACCCTGCATCTCCAACAATTCCAATCAGTTTGTCGTTAAAGTTCAAGTGACGTTGTGCTATCTGGCCACCCAAAAACAATAACCGCTCTTTGCCGCGAGGGGCAAAATATTGTGAGAATACCGAATATTCCTGAATCAGGTTACGCATCAGCGTTACAACGTAAATGTGTATCCCATCAAAGGCGAGTGCTGCTGTGCGCCATAGACGTCAGTCTCACCCAACGCGCCCGACGGGATAGGACGCACGATGGTTATCTTCACCGCCTTTGCCGGATCGAAATACACCAGATTGATGATATCCGATTCGGGTATATTGTACAATGCAGCAAAAGCCTTTTCATTAATAGCTTTGGCCTCCTTTACTTTATTATACATATCGAAATCCTTGAAAATAACGTCGAATGTAAGTTCGTACGGGCCGGAATTCTTGCTACGTATAACAGAAGCGACATCTTTTAAACTATATTCCATATCATTCGCCTTTATTAAAATTCGTATAGGTAATAGGAAAATATTCCGTAGGATCTTCCACTTTCATC
Source organism: Marinifilaceae bacterium (assembly GCA_031553705.1). Classification (GTDB taxonomy): domain Bacteria; phylum Bacteroidota; class Bacteroidia; order Bacteroidales; family Marinifilaceae; genus JAVBLD01. The sequence continues at coordinate 25,382 of JAVBLD010000030.1, forward strand.
AGGTGGTATATATTGAACTCATATACATCACCCACTTTACAATCCGACGGAGAGAAGGGGAATGCAAGGTTTCCCGCGGTGGAAATGCGCCCCTCGTATCCAAAGTGCAGCATAGTGCTCCGGGCAAATCCGCAAATCGTATCCGCCTGTTCCTGTGTCGGAGCCACCGCTTCGATCACAATAGCCAACTCATGAGCTACCCGCTTATCGATTTCCGGAAAAATTCCCATCGTGCCATTTTTTCCGTAAATCTTGAAGTCGAGGAAGAAATTCCTGATTCCATAGGTTTCAAAATTGTTCTTCACCCGGTCTTTCACGCTCTGTACTACCTTATCAATCTGTGCTATCATCACCGGATCCTTCACCGCAGCAATCGAGATTGTCCGGCAACCGACTTTTTTCACTCCTTCAAGTTTCACAAAATACTCTTTCGTCGGAACAAACCGGCTACCGGTAACTTTCACCTGATTATCCGTAATCTGTTCAAACTTGGAATTGTGTAAATTGATTGCTCCTCCGGGTCCCGGAAGGATATATGGATTTGTTTTTTCGTACAGAGTGTGGGCTGCAACCGAAAGCGTCGTACATTTACGGATCGGCGATAATGGTTCCAGTACAAAATTGTCCTTGTTCAGATAACCGAACATGCAATCACTACCGCTTCCCGGTAGCGCTGCGATCGAAGCACATTCCAGTATCTTACCCAAATGGATAGCCAGTCCTTTGTCAAACCCCTCTTTAATGGCAAGCGCCGCAAATACCGACGGATCGTACGACCGCCCTGCCAGAATCACATTAGCCCCTCCTTCCAACGCTTTAATAAATGGCTCTTCACCCATCTGTGCTACGATACGCACCGACTCATCCACATCTGCCGCAGTAATCGGTTTTGCCGGATGAAGCGGAGTCACTTCGCCCTTCGCCAGCTTCTCTTTAATAAGTTTTTTATCGAGTTCAGACTGGATAACTGCCAGTTTGAACGAAAGCTTCTTCTCCCGGGCAATCTCTTTAATAATCTGCAGGTTAAATTCCACATGGGGTATTCCGCCACAGCCGCCGGCAGAACCGATGATCACCGGAATATTTGCTTCGATAGCCGCAGGGATCATAATTTCCAGATCTCTCTTTACCGAATTAAAATCAGTAAATGACTTACCTGCTCCCAAATAATAAGGCCCTGGGTCGGTCGAACCCGCATCTACCGCAATCACATGCGGCTTACGCTTCATTCCTTCGATAAAGGATTCCATCGGAAATCCATATCCGAGAATGGCAGTGGCGGAAAGAATTCTGATCTGTTCCATTTCGTATTGTTTTAAATAATTGAAAGTTGAATTTTCTTAAAATGAGCAAAGCTACACTAAAATCGAAAGTTGAAAAGTGTTGTATGAGCCTAGCATAACAAACCGTTTCCACTCCTCAATTACAGTTTATTTTTAAGAGCCTGTATGCGTTGCATTTCATTGAATACAATCATATAGCCTTCATCAACACCCATGCCCGGTTTAGCCAAGTACTGCACAGGAGAAGTGGCCATTGCAATATGGGCACATACTTCTGCCGACCTGTTGGTCTCGTTACATGTTCCGCCCAAATAAGCGCCCATTCCGTGCGCTTTGCAATAGAGTACAGCCTCGATAGAGTTATTTATACCTCCCAGATCGGGGGTCTTTATCTGAGCCATGTGGCCTGCTTTGCGCAAAGTGAAATCCCGGATATCCTCAAACGTATTACACCACTCGTCCGCGACAATCTCAGACTTCATCCCCTTCTTGTCCATGAACTCCCGGATGATCCGTAACCCCTCGATCTGAGCTTCCCGTTCGCCCATATCAACCGGTCCCTCCACTCTCAGATGGAAAGGCCGTGCTGCTACTTCCAATGTTTCGATATAGTCGGTAATCTTCGCAAAATCATTATTGAAAACGATACCTAAAGTACCATATACATCAATATGGATGATCGGATTATATTTTTCCGAAATTCTGAACTTCAAAATCCTGTCCCTCAACCATTTAATATAATCAAGGATTTTCTCCCCTTTAAGCCCCACTTTCTCCTCCACATGATTAAATAATGCATGGGGCAACACATCGGCACCTTTCATAATCATCTTATCGGCATTCGTATACCTGTCGTCACCCGATTGCGAAAAAATAGGAATAATCATGTTTGAAATCTCTGTTCCATATTCTTCGGCTACCACCTGCGCCATTAATTTAGACCGGCTTTTAGCCACTGCATCCAAGCAGGCTTGAGTAACACCGTAACGAAGCGCCGTATGATATATTTTTCCGGTCGAGGGACTAATAGCCTTATCCACCCGATTTGCCATCTCCTTGAAAGAGGTAATCTCCTTCCCTTTGTATAACGGAGCAATCTCTTGCTCAATAACAGGAATAAAATCCTTTGCCAGGAACAAAGGGTCCCGGCCACCCGCACCGGAATACTGTACGGCAGCACAGTCGCCATGAGCAACTGTTCCGTTTTCCAATATAAATAGCACTGAAATAGCTTCGCCTGATTGCCGTATGGCTGTGAAACCTTCCGTTACCGGTTTGCCTTCGTAAAAAGCGCCGTCATGTTTTGCTCCGGCTTTAATAGCCTTTTGATCGTCAAAGAAAAAACCTGTTCTTCCTTGCGCGCAAACAACATCAATAATCTTCATATCTTTACTTTTTATTAAACTCCTACTTCATTCTGTTATCTTGCTATTTACTTGATTCCGTTCGGTCGCCCTACAAGGAACCCTTTTCCGATGGCGTATACATCGTCGATCACCATCTGGAAATTCACCGGACGTTTTTCGTATGCTCCCCGCTCTTCCAGTTTCTGCCTATGAAATGCCTTCAGTTCTTCATTTAGCGGAACATCCCCCGCAAACAGCAAACGAACCGCACCCAGGTTATCCCTCGCAGGCATCAGTTTTCCCGCATTGTATTTACTCGGTGCAAAAGGAATATCGATCACTCCCGCTTCAAAGGCAGCCACCGTACCGATAGCATAATCGCCTTTACCCAGCTCTTCCACTTTATTTAGTATGCACTCCATCTCCTGCATGATAATCTCGCTCTCAGCAATGACCGCCGGTATATCGACAAAACTCTGTACCTGCAACATCGATGTAAGCTGTTTTGTCGCTTTCAATCCCGCGGCATTTGCCTCTTTTGTCGGGATTCCCATCGCCTCATGCGGAGTCTTCACGATCACCTTAGTTGCCTTCGCCAATACAGCAGCTGCCGCACCCCATGAGATCACAGCAAACGCCTTTGACTCGTCCTGCGGGAATCCACCCATCCATTGATGGAAAACAGTACTGATTCGCACATCGTTAAATCCGAACTTATCCAGGTATTTACGTGTCATATACTCCAACGACCGGATCGCAGCCACGTCCTGAATCATATTACCACACTGACCGTAACCAACCGTAATATCTTTTACTCCCTGCGTAGCAGCCAGTATCGCCTCAATCACAGCCACCGAATTCGAAATACAGGGAGGAACAAGAGTTCCTGTCAATGGCCCGAACGGTTCCCGGTTAATCGATACCCCAGCTTCCTCATAAAGCCCGATCAGCCTGTCGGCATACTGCCAATGAGCAATTGTCTGCTCGATCGAGTGATTCTTGGAATATGGAATATTATAAGAAATACCGCCCCCTTCATAAGAAGTGAAACCTCCGGCGATCGAAATTTCTGTTAATAGCCTTGCATCAGGAGTACCGTGTCTTACCTGAACCGGATTTTTCAATGCAGAAGTAACCACCCGGCAGATACCTACCCCGTAATTTACGGCTGGAAAACCGTTCAACATTGATCTTCCCCCCTCCTTACTCTTCTCAATGCCGACTTCGGCCTCTTTATATCTGTTCAAACGTGTGTAGCTATCTATCGTTGTCGGTAAAAGATCCGCTTCCCCGACCTCTTCCAGATATTGCAAAAGCTTGATATGCTCATCATAAAGCGCAACACCCGCCCTAGGCTGAATTAACGTTGCCTGCTCTTTTTTTGCTTTAGCTAACTTCGCTCCGAATCTCTTTTCAACCGGAATCTGTTTCTGGTATTCGACAGCCTCTTCGAAATCCACCCCTTTTCCGGTAGACCATTGCTCGAGAACCTCTTTACGTTCTGCGAAGAAATCATCATTTGACAGTTTTTTGTTTTTTATTTCCATGACGTCTTAAAATTCCATTTATATTATAATTGATTTTATTTCCTTTTTCATTAAACATAACGCCAATTCGGGATTTACTTCACTCAATAACCCCATCGCGGCAAAAATATATTTTTCATCCAGCAGATACTGTGGATGTTTCGGTTTCATATAATTCCACTTTTGAGGATCATATTTAGCCCCTGCCAGTATGTTAGCCGGATGAGCACTATTTATAATGGCTCCACCGATACCTATTACATAAGTCACCTCCGTTAAATCCTTTCCGGTAAGCAAAAATATTTCACCCATCGGAGAATAGGAACTTTCCATAAAACCACAATGTCTTTCCATCGCAATCTTAACCGCTCCCTTGGCAAGCGCCTCTTCCACACACACCTCACAGTTCGACCCGGCAATAATATCGGGATTCAATAAACATTGATCAACCCATTCCCTGATCTCCCGGTCTTGCATTTTCGAGTCTTCGGCTAAAGTATCGATGCTTATTTCATCCAACAAAGAGTTCAGGCTGTACCTCATTCCAAGGTCTCCCTCTACCGTACGTTTACTGAAAGGTTCAGGCAACCCTCTCATCAGCACATTCTCCATCGCAGGCTTACCTTTCGCCATAGAATAAACATCCGTCGTAGCGCCTCCCAGATCGACAGCCATCAACTCTCCGATACCCGGGGTTATTTTAGTACCCTTGCTTAGTAACTCACATGCCGTCATTACAGCCAAAGGAGTCGGAACAATTTCGCTCGAAGCCATCTGCTGGGCACTCGTAAGCCCTTTGGCATCAATGATTTTTTTGATAAACAATTCCCGGATACAATCTTTCGCAGGCTCAATATTAAGACTATTGAACACCGGCATTACATTACCCGTGATAACATAATCCTTACCCGAAGAATCGAATATTTCTCTCAGTTCATGTGATGCGCTTTTGTTTCCGGCAACAATAACGGAAAAATTCCTCTGTATATTGCAAAGCCTCCGGGCATTCGCAAGGATCACCTCCTTGTTACCGCCATCGGTGCCTCCGCATAATAAAACAAGATCGGGGTTTATATCATAAATCTCATCCTGCTCTGCCTGGGATATCTCAAACGCGTACGTCTTCACCACTTTAGCCCCGGCACTCGAAGCAGCCATCCTGGCCGCTTTCGCGGTAAGCCCCGGCACCAAACCCAGTGCAACCATTTTCAAACCGCCCCCTGCACTGCTGCAACAAAACAATTGATCATAGTCAAACCTGCCTATTTTTTGTTCAAGTCCATGCAAAGCTATTTTAAAGCCCTTCATGATATCCGTTTCGATTGTAGTAAACGCACTGGCCGTTCCTAAAATTCGGGACTCTCCGGCACTGATGGCTGTCAGCTTGGTATATGTACTGCCAAAATCTACCGTCAAGTAATTCATATAAACAACAAATTAACCTAACAACTCATTCAAATCATTGATCGTAGTCTCTATTGTTGTCCCGGGAGGATAAGCCTTTGTGAATCCCATTGCCTTAAAGCGTTTTTCAACTTCGGTAAAGTCCTGTTTTCCTACTACTAGGTTCCCTCCCACCAACAGAGGAATATTTTTCAATCCCGCTTCATCGCACTTTCCTCTTAATCCGTTGCAATCAATCTCTCCATGACCATACAACGAGGAGACCACAATCACATCGGCATTTGTTTCCAATGCAGCCTCAATAAACTCCTCCTGTGAAACCATAACTCCAAGATTAATCACATTAAATCCGGCATCCTGCAATGCATAAGAAAGAATCTTGTTTCCTACGGCATGTACGTCTGCACCGATAACTCCCGTAACAATAGTTTTTGTTTTCATAGAATATAATAGATACTTTTTACTGTAACATTTTCAATACCCCACCCCCCTCAAAAATTACCGTGCAAAGATAGGAAGTTAAAACAACATATAGCAGGTTTATTATAAATATATTCAGATATTTTCGCAGGAGTTTTTCTTAAAAAAACACTAATATCTACCGGAAGATATGAGAGATAATGCAAAGAACTATAATTAATGGAATCAATATTGAAAAATTTAAGTTTGATGTTTGTTTGAACACAAATCAGCGGTCAAAAAAACACAAAAATCCCGGTTCATATCAAAAATTAATCTTTAGCCATTGATCAAAGGCATCCATACTACGATATAGTCCGGATGGCAAGATACGCTCCTGTTCTTTTTTGGACTGTTCCTCGAAAACAGAGTATTTATTTGTATTCCCGATGTACCTGTAATCCGTTTTCCGGGTATTGAACTGTATCAAAACCATAATAAAGGCAAATACAATAAGCGCCCCGGAAAAACGCCTGATTCCATGAGTAATTGCCCTGGGAATGGTTAAGGTCAGCATATTCACTATAAAAAAGAACAACAAAATCAAGAAAACATCATAATTATTCCACCACCAGGTTTTTCCATATCCTCCGATATATCCCGGAAGCGGCCAAAACAGGTTCATACCGCCCCAGACCGATGCGGGAGTAGGTAAATCTCCTGCCAGATGCGCCCAATACCCAAATACAAAGGCTGTAAATAAAGTTACATTTACTTTGAAATACTCTAATAAAGACAATGTGTGTCTTGTCTGTAACCGGCTTATAAGATAGAATGTACAAAGAAACAGCAACCCAAACAAGATACTTGCTGCAATTGAGTGAAAAAAAGCATGGTGCGAATACCAGAGTTTAGCGCCATAAATAGCACGACCGCTATGCGCCAAGCCGAAAAAGCGACCGAATGTAGCGTCAAAATGCGACCACATACTGATAGCATCGAGATCCGGCAGAATTCCACCCCAAATGCCGGCCGCTACCAAGCCGATCCGGTATAACAGGCCGGAGTTACCGACCGAAGCCACGCCAGTTGCAATAACAGCTCCTGAAAGTGCATGAGTAAGAATATCCATAACCTACTCCTTCCGTTTAACCGGTATCCATATCTCTTCTTCGGAATCCGATTCCTCATTCTTATATTTCTCTCCCAATAATTCAAAATGAGGTCTATCGTCCAGCATATATTCCGAATTGGGTAGCCAGAAGCCAAAAATATATTGAAAAGACAAATGCCCTGCACTTGCAGGCCCTTTGTGTAAAAAGACAGCATAAAGTCCTTCGGGTAGAGTAAATGCCTCCATCGCATCGGGAATATTATCGTGGTTGGTAACTTCAATTGTCGCCCATTTTTCAAACTCCTTCGCAGGATCAAAGCGGCTAAAATATGACATATCGTATAACTGCATGGAATAAAGTGCCGTACCGATGTTATTACGGATCTCTTTTCTCCGGAGCATAAAATTACGCCATAATTTCCCGGTTTTATTATCAATTAATGACATTGACATTCGTATACCTATCAATTTTTTCTCGCAAAGTATTTCAATCCGGTGTTCCATCATCTATTCCGTCAAGTCAATCTCGATATCATATTTATCTAAAAGTCCCGGAATCCCCGCCAAAGCAAATTTGGCCCTTTTAATCCGGTTTACTTCCGGATTAAGGGAGTAATTATAAGCAGTGCTGAAATCGGCTTTTTCGAGGTTTGTGTTTTCAAATGTTGTCCGCGACAAATCGCAATGGTCAAAGAGCACACCGGTTAAATCGCATTCGGCAAAATCCACCCATTGCAGCCGGGTATTTTTGAATACTGTTCTCTTAATCTTCAACCGGTAAAATGATGAGTGATCTAATATGTAATGTTCAAAACCGAACGATAAACCGAATTCATTGCAATGTTCAAAATGAAGTCCCAGCATTTTGCAATCTTTAAAAGCAACATCCCGGACAGCAGTGCCATTCAATCGGGCCAAGCTCAAATTACAGGCGTTAAAAACACATCCGGCAAACTGTATATCGGAAAGATTCGTTTCGGAAAATCACAATTGTTGAAATTACAATTCTCATAAATTCCTCTCTTTAATGGATTCTCCCTGAAAGAAAATTTATCGTATGTCTCATTATCTGAAAAGTGTTGCTCCATTTTCTTTTTATTTTCAAAAGTACTAATTAAAATAATTTATCTGTTTGCTATTTGAAAATATATCCATCGCCGACAAACTTTTTTTTATCAAAAGGCGTTTATATTCGAACAGGGAAATCCATTCCTGTTATAAATAATTATTTATTAACTAAATTGAAACAAAATGAAAACAAATTTGAGAAGTAGGTTATGTATTGTAACAATGTTAGTGGGTTGTCTGTTTTTAAGCGTCAACATAGTTAATGCACAGCAAATGACAAAATCGGCAGAAGATAGGGCTAAAATGCTTACCAACGAAATGAAAAGCAAATTATCTCTGACCGACGAACAATATCAAAAGGTATATGACATCAATCTAAAATATGCCAAGCAGGTAGACCAAACAGCCAAAACAGCCACCGATCAAAAAGCAAAACTTCAACTCTTTAAATCCAATCATGAAGACAAAGCAAAGGAATTTAAAAAGGTACTGACTCCAGAACAGTACAAAATGTATGAAGATATGACCAAAGAGGCTAAAAAAGAAGCTAAAGAAAAGCAAGAAGCGATGAAAAAGAACGCTACGAAAAGTAAACCTGTTTATTGAAATAGAACTATAGAATAAATCTCGATTTAAAAGAGGCTGTCTCAAATAGGATAAGACAGCCTCTTTTAATATGACAGCCGCGCCAATATGCAATCACAACAGTCTAAATGTCTTTTTGTGCGATATAAAATACATATCCGTAAAATTTCCCATGCTTTTTATAATAGGTCATCTCTTCCTTACAGCCAGCCATAAACTCCTGCGCTTCAACGGAGTAATTGTATTTCTTCAAAAACGATTCAGATTTTTCCTGTATATAGCGATAATACGTATTCCAACATGAATCAGGCAAGGTAAAATGTGTAACAATTTTATATCCCGCTTTTTTTAATTGAGCTGTTTTGCTGGCAATCGTATCCATTTCACTATATCCCGCGTTCCAGTACGTTTCGAGCTCTTTAGGGCGTTCGTCGGTCAGCCATGAAATTTCCGTCACAGCTAAAAAACCTCCCGGTTTAATAAAACGTCTCCATTCACGAATTCCTTTTTCAAAACCCATATTATAAATTGCACCTTCGGAAAATATCAGGTCAAATTCATCATCAGAAAACGGTAAAGCAGTCATGTCGGCCTGTACCGTCCGCACCGTTTTTCCGAAATCGGAAAAACGGTGCCGGACAGCTTCCAGGAAATCTTCCAGAAGATCAACCGCTACGATTTCGGCATTGGTCTCTTTAGCTAAGATTTCCGTCTGTCTTCCTGTTCCACATCCGACGTCGGCAATTTTCGGTATTTTCGATAAAAAACGAATGTAACTTAGTGCTTTCTGGGTCTGCTCTTCACTTCCCGGCCCTAAATAGTCCAGGTCTTTATAAAAATCAATAATTAATTCCATACTATAATTATTTACGACGTTGCCTTGAAACCATAATCTCCTGCATATTCTCAAGGGCCCATTTCACAAGATTATCAATGTGAGGAATAAGTCCTTCTCCGGATTTTGTCAGGCAATATTCCACTTTGGGCGGAACCTCTGGATATACCTTCCGGCTGACCATACCATCCGCTTCTAACGAACGCAAAGTCACCGTTAACATCCGCTGGGAAATATCCCCGATGGACCTATGAATATCGCTAAAACGCATCGTACCGTTCGCGCTTAACGCAATAAGCACTAATAACGACCATTTATCCCCAAGCCTGTTTAAAACATTCCGTACAGGACAATTCTCAGTAACCTGAAAAGTTTTCATTTTTTTTTCACGTATATCCCCCTGCAAGTCAGGATTACTTACCTGTTTGTAACTTTATTACCTATTTGTCCGTTCTTGCAAGGTCGAATTACTAATCGTACATTTACAGCACAAAAGTAATAAACTTACTATTTATAACAATTGTCTAATATAATATTTTGAATTATGGCAAAAAAAGTAGCAGTATTAGTAGTCAACCCGGTAAACGGGCTCGGTTTGTTTCAATATCTGGAACCATTCTTTGAAAACGGCATCCCTTACAGGACATTTGCAGTAACCGAAACAACCCAAGTGAAAACAAATTCAGGAATCAGCATACAAACAGATGATGTAGTCGCTCATTTAAAAGGACATGAAAATGAATATGACGCTCTTGTCTTCGCATGTGGCGATGCAATTCCTAAATTCGGTGAAAACGTCGGTAAGCCTCATAATCAAGACATGCTGGCAGTCATGAGAAATTTTAACGACAAAGGAAAAATGCTGATAGGCCATTGTGCCGCAGCTTTGCTTTTTGATAAAGCAGGTATAGGTGAAGGCAAAAAAATGGCTGTGCATCCGTACGGCAAACCGGCTATTCAAAAAGCAAAAGCAACGGATGAGAAATTTGAAATCGACGGTAATCTGTATACCGCCCAGACAGAGAACACCCTCTGGACCCTTATGCCCGATCTTCTGAAAGCCTTAAAATAGTATCGGTTTCTAAGGGTATATTGCAAACTATCCGGTAACTTATTCAATTCAGTGTTTTGGGATACCGGATAGTCTTATCTATTCATCACAATAGTACCCTGTCTGTCTGTTTTTATTATCTTATATTATCACTACATTTGCAAACATATAGAACCCACTTAACCTAAATACCTATGAAAAAAATATTACTTTTTGCATTATTTCCATTTATGATTGCATGTACAAAACAGGCTGAAAAACAGGTCGTATCACCGGATATTATTGACAAAGTAATTGCCGCCCTTTCGTCAAAAAATACCCAAAACAAAACAGCAATTGAAAAATCAGTAAAACAAATTGCCAAACTGTGGCAGGAATCCGACGGAACAAACGAAGAATTCACACAATTCTGTTTGAATAACTACATTTTCGATCCGAAAGAAAAAGAACAGGTTTTTCTGAAAATAAGCGAATATCTGGAAGCCATCAACGGCCACTTTAACGAGATGTCGCTTCAGCTGCAACGTCATGTTCATGAAGCGACAGGCCCTCTGCTCCGTATTGATGAACAATTTGCAGCATACAATCCCGGCACGCACTTAAGTGACGATCTGTATGCCAACAAGATCGCGTTCCTGATTGTTTTGAATTTCCCTGAACTCTCGCTGACAGAAAAAGAGTCATTGGGAAAAGACCGGCTGACCTGGGCATTTGCCCGCTTAGGCGACATGTTTACATCACGTATTCCCGCCGAATTACAGCAAACCTGTTCGGCAGCAAACAGCGATGCGGATGTCTATATTTCCAACTATAACATTTATGCCGGCCACTTGCTCAGCAAAGATGAAAAGAAGCTTTTCCCCGAAGATATGGTTCTACTTTCGCACTGGAATCTGCGTGATGAGATAAAGGCAAATTACAACAAAGGGAATGATGGTTTTGAAAAACAACGAACCATTTATGAGGCCATGAAAAGAATTATCTCTCAGGAAATTCCGAAAGAGGTCATCAATTCAGGCCGGTACGAATGGAATCCTTTTACAAACATAGTCTATCAGTCAGGGAAACAAATTACCGGAACGCCTGAAAATACAGAGCGGTATCAAAAATTATTAAATAATTTCAAAGCATTGCAGGCCATTGATAAATATACCGGCAATACATACATCGAACGCAACTTTTCAAAAAGTATGGAAGTTTCGATAGAAGATGCCGAAACACTTTTCCGGCAATATCTCTCCGCTCCCGAATTAAAAGAGGTTGGGAAAATAGTTGCCCTAAACCTGTCAAGAGATCTGGAGGCCTTCGATATCTGGTATGACGGATTCAAACCGCGCAGCACCCTGAATGAAGAAAAACTAAGTGAGCAAACCCGTGCACTCTATCCGGACGCCAAAGCTATGGAAAAACAATTGCCCTCTATTTTAGTAAAACTGGGATTCAGCCCGGAACGTGCGGCGTACCTTGCCGAGAAAATCGCAGTAGATGCGGCACGTGGTTCAGGCCATGCCTGGGGAGCTGCCAGAAAAGGCCAGAAATCACATTTGCGTACCCGTATCCCTACCGGAGGCATGGACTATAAAGGATACAATATTGCCATCCACGAATTCGGACATAATGTGGAGCAAACTCTCTCGTTATACGAGGTGGACTATTATATGCTAAATGGGGTTCCGAATACGGCATTTACCGAAGCGCTGGCATTTGTATTTCAGAAACGCGACCTGGAATTATTGGGGATCGAAAACAATAATCCCGAAAAAGAGGCAATGAACATATTGGACAAAGCATGGCAACTATATGAGATTTGCGGTGTATCGATGCTCGATATTGCTGTCTGGAAGTGGATGTATGCAAATCCGAATGCAACTGCCGGACAATTGCGCGATGCTACGATCCATCTGTCAAAAGAGATTTGGAACGAATATTTTGCTCCCGTTTACGGAATAAAAGACCAAACTATTTTAGCCATTTATTCGCACATGGTAAGCTATCCTTTATATCTTTCGGCATATTCATTCGGACAAATTATCGAATTCCAGTTGGAACAATATTTAAATGGAAAAGATTTTGCCCAAGAAGTAGATCGCATTTTCCGTTTAGGACGTCTGACTCCCAACCAATGGATACTGGCAGCTACCGGCGAACCTCTTTCTACCGAATCTTTGCTGGCAGCAATAAGAGAAGTAGTCAACCTATCTATGGCGAAGTAATATTAGTAAAATAATAAAATGGGGCTGTCGAATCCGACAGCCCCATGAAAAATATCAAGCAAATTGATCTCAAATTAACGCAACTTGCTTTTTTAGCAGCTTCTGCAACTGTTCAAGCGCTATTTCATAACCCTCTTCAAAACCCATCTCGAGCAATCGGTTCATATCTTGCTCACTGGTAAGTTTTATTACAGCAGTGATCGTAGTGGCACCGTTTTCTTCCGAAAAGTTGTACGTCCAAACCATTTGGGGAAGATTGGTATTGATCTTTCCATTCTCGTCGCAGAAAGCGTCGGTCGCTTCAAAAGACTGGTACATCCGAACCTTTCTAAATTCCGAAACACTCCAAAACTTCTCTCCTTCTGGAGACAACATATAATACAGCCATTTTCCTCCTTCCGTAAAGTTTATTGTTTTCGTGAGTACCCGGAAAGGTTTAGGTGCAAACCATTTTTCCAAAATCGTCGGATTGGTAAAAGCATTCCATATTACGCTTACCGGAGCTTTAAGTTCGGTCGTAACAGTTATTCTCTTGTTAGAATAATCGTTGTCAAATTTAGCTAGATGTGTCATGTTTTGTGATTTTATTGTTTATTAAAAATTATTGGCAGATAAGATGCCAGATAACCCCATATTTATCCTTTACCACGCCGAACAAAGGGCTATAAAATGTAGGGGTAAGCTCCATTAAGACTGTTCCACCCACTTTCAGTTTACCAAAAGCCTGTTGCACCTCCTTCTCGGATGAAAACGGAACAGCGAGGGAAACGATGTCACCCGGCGTAATTCTCTGTGTGGTATCTCCTATCCAGACTTTTGTCCCATTGATAATCATCTCGGCATGCAACACATAATTTTCTGTTTCTGTTGGAAAATGCGATTTTACCTCGGCAGGCATCTCTTTGTAAAATGAAATTTGCTTATCCTGTACGCTAAAAACAGTTTCATATAGCGAGATCGCTTCACACGCCTGTCCTGTAAAATTAATAAATGGTATGATCATACTTTTACTTATATATTGTTAAACTACTCTTTCTGTAATCTGTTACAAAAAATCCAAATGTCCTTCTTCTACGAAATTCGAACCAAAAACGATTTAGAAAATGCCATTTCTCTTTCAAGTTCAGAAATTATATTCCGAAATAATCTATTTTATACAAAAGCTGTTGGATCAATAATAAAAATGTGTTGTCTGTGGTTTTATACATATTCCTATCCTAACCATTGAAGTATATTGATTATAATCCATCAATCCTTCGCCATATCCTTGGTTCCATTGGATAAATGTAAACTGATTGGCATTTCTCCCCAGTTTTACGCTCATTTCCAATTGGGTATTGAAATCACGGAAGCGGTTACGGGGTGTAACCACAGCCGAAAACAAAAATCGCTCATTGAATGAACAGTAATTTACGGCAACAAGCCCCCAGCCACGGTAATCGTATATATCCGAATTATCCTCTCCCGCCCATCCGGGCCATATTTTAAATTGCATCGATAATAAATGATTGAAATAGTATGCACCGGAAAATACAAAGTAGTTCCAACTACGGGAAAAGATTGAATCGCGCCCGTTGGATTCGTGTTCAAAACCTACTGAAAATGCCGCTCTGAGCTGTCCTCTACGTACAACCGGCCTGAAAACAACAAGCCCCGGATTGTAATTATTGTCGGAAAAAGGAAAAGAATTCTAGTATATATTCCAGAATGATTTTTGAGTGTATGTCAATGCCAGAAGATTATTCTTGGGAAGGATACTTTTAAATAGTATTTGCCTGAAACTGATCTGAAATTTTGCATCGGCCGTATACTTATTTATCTTTTGATTGGTCGGTACTCCGGTAATGAAATAGTTATCACGATATATCCCAAAACTAGGTTGATTATTAGGGAATTGCTGAAGGCCATCATAGACCTCCTGTTCGTCAATCCGTCTTTCCTGCTTTGCTGCAGTGTCTAACTGATGTTTCGATCGTTGCCTTGTCGACTGCAATTCCAAGGCATACAAGCTACTATAAAATATGATAAAAATCGTTACAAATGAAACCTTTCTCATATCCATAATTTTTAATCGGTTCCGGCGACAGGCCTAAAACTTACTATGAGCCGCTCCCACAAATTTAATAAAGATATGAGGAATGTCGCAAAAGCCATACCAGAATTATTCTCTAAAGCTATCGGCAACCTCTGGCTAGAATCTTATAAACATCCTCCACAAACTGAAATATTACTATATTTGTGACAGTCTGCCCTATTAACTATTGGAAAGGCTGCTATGGAAAATAGTAATTGGTCCGAATATGTCCAATATTGCCTTGACGAAGAAAAAATAAAGAAAAGAAACCTTCAGGCAGACAAGTAATGACAAAAATAAGACTTGATATTCATTAAAAAAGTGATAGATCTATGGAAAAACAACACCATTGTGAAAACTGTCCTATTCGTACAAAATATGATCAATCTCCCCGGTCGTTCATCGGCAGATTCTGGAGATGGCATATTAATTTCTGTCCCGGATGGAAAAAATATTTTACCTCTTTAGATGAAAATACGAAAAATCAGTTGAGAACCAGATATAGCCTTACAAAATAGCAAAGGAAAGAATATGAAACACCTTCCGGTGAACATAGCTTGATAAAAACCACATCCACCGGAAGGAACTAATATTTATGCAATCAATCTTGTTCTTATTTACACTTTCATAAAATCAAATGCACCCTTACGCAAATTGATTCCATATTCTAGATAGGCCTTCATGCAGGCAAGAAAATTCGCCCACCCCTCGGTATTACCGATAAGCCAGGCAATTCCGGCCTCGTTGTTTTCCATGCTTTTTTCGGTAATACGTACTACTGTTGAACCATTCGGCTGGGATGCCAGGGTTATTTCAACCAACAATTCTTTCCCTGCGGCTCCTTCCCAATAAAAAGAAATATACCGGTCTTTTTCAATTTTTCCGACACGAACCGGCGCATCAAATTCAAATTCGGGAAAATTCCATACGACGGTTTTTCCCTCTTCCATCCGTCCTGTACTTTTGGAAATAAAGTAATTCTTCATTTTTTCGGGATTAACGATAGTTTCAAAAACTTCCGGAACGGATTTACCGACCTGAATCGCAGCCTTAACTTCAAGTTGCTTGTTCATATTAGTTTGTTTTTGGTATTATTTATAATTTAAATTATGATTGAACTTCTTTATTTTTAAGCAAATATACATATTTCTTTTCTATTCTACCTCTTTCTTTGCCATATTCATCACTATCATATCTAATTGGAAAATATACTCCGTTTTGTTTAGTATATAAGATGTTACCTACCATACGGTTTTAAAACAAAATGACTATCTTCGCATACCACATTTACCTAAGCAATACTTTATATATATGAAACATCGAGACCAAGTGTTTGCCGCGCTGAATCACGAAAGAACCGACCGGCCGCCTTTTCAGGCAACATTTATCCCTGAATTCGCAAACCGGCTACGCAAACAATTCGATATTGTACCTTGTACGACGGAACTGCATCATCGCCAATGGTATGGTTATGATTTGGAAGTATTAACCGGACAAGATGCCCTACAAGCCGGCGTAGGCCGGTTTACCAACTATTATTTAAGAAACGAACCTTACTGCTGCGGCTTCAACTCCACCGAGCATTTTATACGGACATTCAAAAATAATACCTGGATTTCTACCAAATTCTTCAAACAGACACTATTAAAACGAAGTAATTTAACGAACTAACATATCTATCATGAAAAGTATCCTGCCTTATTTTTTGTTATTGACACTTCTTTGCGGAATCTGCAAGGCGCAAAGTAATCTGCCGCGCCTCTCTCCGAAACCCTTTAAAGTAGAAGGTGTGGAGCAATGTTACATCTCTCTCGACGGGAAATGGAACTTCCATACAGAAAGTATTAAAAACTCCGAAATCGAAGTACCGGGTGAATGGACGATGCAGGGTTTTGACGTTCCTGAAGGCGAAACAGCAGTCTATAGCCGGACATTCATTCTTCCGGACGGATGGCCGGGTAAGCGCATAAAAATCCGGTTTGATGCGGTTAGTTCCAATGCCGTCGTAAAAATCAATGGAAAAAAAGTAGGTGAACACGAGGGTGGAATGGTACCTTTCGAGTTTGATATCACCGATGCCGCCGTAAACAGGGAAAATAAAATAGAAGTTTATGTAAAAGCCTTGACGGTAAGCGACCGTATGGGCTGCATCTCTCAATATGCCGTCCATATCGTAGGCGGTTTGATTCGCAAGGTACAGCTTTTCGTACTTCCTGCTACTAATATCGAAAGTATCGACGCAGTCACATCGCTGGATAAAAGCCATAAAAAAGCCACACTGAATATTGCCACCAAGGTTGCTCACGAAGGCTCTTCAGCAAATTTAACCGCTGAAGTAGAATATATATTGACCGATGCATCAGGAAAGCAGGTAGCTATCGCAAAAAAGGAAGTTGCTCCCAATCATCATGCCGATGCTTCACTGTCTGTCGGGAATGCCGATCTATGGAATCCCGAAGAACCCTATTTATACACGTTAACAGTAAAGCTTTACATTGATGGCAAATTAGTACAAACCCATGTCCGTCGCACAGGTCTGCGGCAAATAGAGATAGAAGGCAACCTGTTATTGGTAAACGGGCAGAAAATCAAATTACATGGAGTAAATCGCCATGAGACCCACCCTTTACGCGGTCGCAGCCTCACACCGGAGCTTTGCCGCATGGATGCGGAACTATTCCGGGCCGCCAATTGTAACTATATCCGCACCTCGCACTATCCTCCGTCGGAAGAGTTTCTGGACGCATGTGACGAATTGGGTTTATTTGTGGAGTGCGAAGCAGCCCTCACCTGGATCCAACACCATGCCTCCCCTATCTGGAAAAAATGGAACTATAAAGATGAACAATTTCTGCCCTATATGATTCGCGCTAATGTAGAAAACATTTTAGCCAACCGCCACCACCCAAGCATTATCATCTGGTCTATGGCCAACGAATCACGCTGGTCGCCCTTGTGGGAAAAAGTGCAGGAAGCAGTAAAAAAACTAGACCGATCGCGTCCTACCAGTTTCCACGATCAATGCTGGGGTACATTTAACAATGCCGGAAGTAAAGCAGATATTGCCAATTACCACTACCCGGGACTCAACGGACCAATGGCCTGCGACACAATGAAACGCCCTACCCTGTTCGGCGAATATGCACACCTATCGTGCTATAATCGGGAGGAACTGGTAACTGATCCGGGGGTTCGTGCAGCATTCGGCAAAGCACTGCAACAGATGTACGACAGTATGTATTATCACAGCGCATGTCTTGGGGGTGCGATCTGGAGCGGAATAGACGATCATTTCCATCTGGCGGACGGACGTATACTGGGTTATGGTCCCTGGGGACCGATAGACGGATGGCGCCGCCCAAAACCCGAATATACCGGTATAAAAAAAGCGTATGCCCCGGTCCGCATCCTGAAATTTGAATATTCTAAAAAAGAACGGGCCATAGTAGCCGAAGTGGAAAATCGGTATGACTTCATCAACCTGAGCAAAACAAGTATCATATTTGACGACGGGAAGACTGTCAAAAAGATAAAAGCCAATATTGCTCCGGGAACAAAAGGGAAAATCATTCTTCCGGACCGGACTGGAATACTCAGGATCACCGACCCGAGAGGGTTTATATGTATAGAAGAAAAACAAGGAGATCCGGTACCGGAAACGGCAGGAGAAAAGCAGGAATATACCTGCAAGGTAGAGGAAACAAGTAATGCGCTCCAGATCCGTTATATAAAAAATGAAAAAACTCATTCAACCTACGTGATCAGCAAGGAAACCGGAATCATGACACATGCGGTTGCCTCCGACAATGTCATACTGACCCAAGGTCCTGTATTCTGTGTTGTCGATATGAATAACAACAATGGAGGCAAGCCCAATGTAGCCGGAGAGACCTACCAGAATAATATCTACCCTATAAAAAACTATACGCTCTATACGCTCTTTGCCAAGAATGTAAATTACAGGGAAGAAGACGGAACCATAATCATAAAAACGGAAGTATTATATCGCGAAGGAACCACAGGAATAATAAGTTACAAATTTTCCAAATCAGGAAAAATAAATATGGACTATATAATCACCTTAGCTGAAGAAAGGTCCCCACGTCAATACGGGATGTTATTCCAGTTGCCTAAAAATATGGAAATTCTAAAATGGAAACGTAATGGAGAATTCTCCATATATCCCGAGAATGACATTGCCCGTACAGAAGGCATGGCAATGCTCAATGCCAAACCGCTCTATGAGGTGGAAGAGTGGCAGGTAAAACCGGAAGGCAACTGGAAAGACGATGCCAATATACTCGGTTCTGTCGATTTTCGTTCGACTAAAACACAAATACAACAAGCATCACTTTCTGACGGAAAGCATGGGATATCAATATCCGGTAGTGAAAAACAGGCCATACGCGCCTGGTTACAGGACGGATATATTCAATTCCTGATAGCTGATTTCAATAATGGTGGTTCGGAACCATTCTATGGTTCACCGTTCACTGCCGGCCGGACAAAATTGAAAAAAGGTGAGGTATTGGAAGGAGCTATAACTTTTGAAATACATTAAAGAACAGAGCTAAAATAAAATTATTTTCACCCTTTTCACAAATGAAACTATCTACTGTCGACATCACTATTTTTATAGAATCTTTTGCCATCCTTGACAAAAGATCTCACACAACAAACATAATCCCTCTTTGAATTCAAGTCTGAAAGAATCATATAGATTGTTTTCGGATCCACAGTACAAGGCGTAGATTTAGGATGTTAAGAAGTGATTAAAATATATGCGGACTATTATAAAGTAATCGGGCTCAACCCTCCATGGGTAGGGTATTTTATTATCCGAGATAGTCAGGTTGCCGGTACCTGCGGATTCAAAGGAAAACCGCAAAACGGCAAAGTGAAAATTGCAGGTATTACGATACCTATCATAATGTGGAAAAAATGGATAAATTGACCCCTTGAAAACGGGGGAAAGTGCCCCCCAAAATTGTAACCTTAAAATGTAGAAAAGTTGTCACCGGATTTTGGGGTCTTTCGGAAGAAAATCATACCCGGATTAAACAACATTTATCTTTTTGGTTCCGTTTGATTTTTCTTGTTTCCAAGACCATAAAAAACGGACCGTTTGTGCAAAAATACTATTTTTTCTTCGAGTACGGCATATCCTGCTTCATTTATATCCATTATCCAGGCCACTCCTTCTTTTACGGATGGACTCCCCGAAGAGTTCTACCCGCAACGCATGATGGACCAGCCTGTCAAGGATGGCATCGGCAACGGTTTTCTCTCCGATGACATCATGCCATCCTTTTACAGGTACCTGTGAGGTTATCATGGTCGAGTGCTTCCGATGCCGATCCTCAATCATATCCATGAGTATTCCTCGGGACTGGGAGTCGAAGGCCTGCATACCAAAGTCGTCCAATATCAACAGGTCCGCCCGTTCGATTCGTTTAAGCTCGTTCAGGATGGAGCCTTTTACCTTGGCTATTTTCAGTTGGCTCATCAACTTGACTGTACTGGCGTAAAGCACCCTGTACCCTTCCTGGCAGGCCTTGTTTCCCAAAGCAGTAGCCATGTAGCTCTTACCGATCCCAGTAGGTCCGGTAATAAACAGGTCCTTATGTTCCCTGATAAAATCCATGGATGAAAGCCGTTCCACCTGATTACGGTCCAGTCCCCGTTCAAAAGTGTAATCCACATCCTCCAGGGTGGCATTATAACGGAACAAGGCTGCTTTTACGACCCGTTCCACTGCCCGGTTGCGGCGGTTATCCCATTCGCTGTTTACCAAGTGGGCAATGAGCTGGTCCTGTGTCAGATTCTCCTTGAGGGATGTTTCCAGTGATGTCTTAAAAGCATCGTGCATGCCGAAGAGGCGCATCTGGCGCAATCTTTCCAATGTATGATTGTTCATATCGATAATAATTAAAAATGATGTTATTTGTAATATTCCCTGCCGCGTATGTTCTCATGTTCAGGTATGTTAATGGGTTCTTCCTGCACATCGAACTGTTCCGATTTGCTGTTCAGGATATTTTGTATCTCAAGAAGCTATAGTTCCCGTAACTGAATATCCTACCTTTTTCCGGACAAAAAGTTAAGCGGTCGGTTTTACATTATTGTTAATTGCTCTATATCTTACCCAAAATTCCGGAATAGTGAGATATTTCAGGAAGGAATGTCTTCTATTTTGATTATACCAAATTTCCAAATATTCAAACATGGCGTTTCTCATTTGCTCTTTAGT
>JAVBLD010000061.1:0-2928 GCA_031553705.1 Marinifilaceae bacterium
GTTCATTGTAATAGGGGTATTCGACATATCGAGGGATTTTAAGTTTTTCTTAAAATCTAACTCAAATATCTCTACTTAAAAAGCCCGTAATGAACAATTTTTACGCTTTCCTGACAGGGGGCTGGTTAGCCGTTTTTTCCACCAATGCTTGGGATAGATAGAAATACCCAGTCCGATGTAGGAACTTTTTTGATGGGCGAGGTAGCGCAAAACCAATTGCTGTTTTCCGTCCTCTCTGACATAGTCTTTTCTTAGCTGTAATCTGATTGTTGCTCTCATTATTCTCGAATTAAATTCGACCAATATTCGACCAACAAAGGGTGTAATTTCTGAAATAATGCTTTCTAAACCTTCTACCACAAAGGTGCTATCTGCTTGAAAAAGAGAAGGATTAGAAGTCTCCTTTCTAATCCTTCAACATACTTGGAGGTTCCTGGCGAACTCCATTTTTAATTTATCCCTATTCCATCTTATCCGGTTTCTTTTTATCTGCCGGTTTAGCTATCGATTCACGCATTTGTGTGTCAGCCTCGATATTCTTCATTTTGTAATAATCCATAATCCCCAAGTTGCCCGAACGGAAAGCCTCCGCCATCGCCAACGGGATATTTGCCTCCGCCTCAATAACCTTTGCTTTCATTTCCTGCGCCAATGCCTTCATTTCTTGCTCCTTGGCCACAGCCATTGCTCTGCGTTCTTCCGCTTTTGCCTGGGCAATTTTCAAATCGGCAGAAGCCTGATCTATCTGCAATCCGGCGCCAATATTTTTCCCTACATCGATATCCGCGATATCTATCGAAAGGATCTCAAAAGCAGTACCCGAATCCAAACCTTTTCCCAATACCACCTTTGATATAAAATCAGGATTTTCCATTACAATCTTATGCGAATCGGAAGAACCGATAGAAGAAACGATTCCCTCGCCAACACGCGCCAGGATAGTCTCCTCGCCTGCTCCACCTACCAAGCGTTTGATATTCGCCCGTACGGTAACCCTTGCCTTTGCAATCAGCTGAATACCATCTTTGGCAACTGCCGTCACCGGCGGAGTATTGATCACTTTCGGATTCACACTCATCTGAACCGCCTCAAACACATCGCGTCCGGCCAAATCAACAGCCGTTGCAATCTGGAAAGTCAGATCAATATTCGCTTTTGATGCGGACACCAAGGCATGTACTACTTGCGCCACATGACCGCCTGCCAGATAATGCGCTTCCAGCAAATCGCGATAAAGCTCTATTCCGGCCTTTTTCCCTTCAATCATTGCGCCGACAATCACCGTGGGAGGTACTTTTCTCCAACGCATCAATACCAACTGCAACAATGAAATCTTTACGTCAGACACTAATGCCTGAAACCATAACCCGATTGGTATAAAATATAAGATAATCCAAAGCAGGAAAAGCCCTCCGGCTATCGCTGCCAATAATAAAAAATAACTATTTTCCATATTCTATTTATATTAAATTTCCGACTCTTTACTCCTGATTCTCAACCGGCTTTACCACAACCCTATTTTTAAGCACTTTCACTACCACCACTTTGGTATTTGCATTGAGATATCCGACCTGCGATTCCGCTTCTACGACATGATCTCCAAACTGTACATTCCCCATAGGCGCAAGGCGTCCCAAACATACCCCCTGATCCCCCTCCTTGATCGATTCGCTCACCCCCTCCACCACGCTGTCAATCTGCGAATGCAAACTCATCTTTTTCCACGTATTGGAATGCAACGCATACCAAGTCATTCCAGCCCCGAACAATACGGTCCCGACCAATATAAAATGCCCCGGCATTGTCCCGTAAAAGCGGTACCCGCAATAAACCCCGCCGATGATACACACAAAACCGATCAATCCCACTACATTCACCCCGGGAAAAACCAAAAACTCCAACATAATCAAAACGGCTCCGATCAAAATGAGCATGAGCACAATCAACCATTCCATAAACTATATTCTACATTTAGGTATTAAAAACGGATAAAGATAGCTTTTAAATTGAAAAATAACAACTAAAATGCAATTCAATAAACAATAAAAATTGAGCCATAAACAACCATTAGGTTCAATATTTTTGAATTATACGAGTCAAAAAAAGACCCCAAAAAACCAAATAATGACACTACTTGTCGGATTGTTTCCAATATTTTTGCGTAAATTGCACTGAAGTTGTTTATGTTATTTGACTGTTTGTCAGATAATTAAATACAACCAATTTATTGATAACAAGTATTTTTATATTCTAAATGCACTACGAATTAAATATAATAAAACGAGATTATTTGGAAATATTATAATGAATATTCCTGATTATTTAGGCAATCAACTATATGATTTTATGTTTTTTATTGTATATTTATAAATACTGCATCGGATTGACCCGTTAAATTATGATATAAAAAACACTTTAAATTGGATGGTCAGTTAAAAAACAATAATATTATCCAGAAAGAAAGGAACGAGAAGCACACAGTCATTTTGTGTTATTTGTAGCAAAGCTATTTCCGTATCCTCTTTCCACTGTCAAGTTATTTTCTGCGTAATTTCGGTTATTTCCTCATTCATGGCTTTCCAGCCGTTGGGAGGGGGCGGAAGCCCGCAAGAATAACCGATTGTCCGAATAACTTTTGTCAGTTAACAATGGTGAGAAAGCCCGCTTACAGTCACGCCGTCCGTCATAACTCTACTACTGGCTGTAAGTTGAAAAATTAACTTTATCAACAATTGGTGAAACACAAAAAATACCTATCTTTACTGCTAAACTGCTTATGTTGTATACATGGAATTCCTAACTAAATCCGCACAAATAGTTAAGCACTTTTTGCATTTAGTTTCCAGAATTCATCTATTGTCATATTATTCAGAGCTTTGTGGCGTCTGATTTTATTATACCAGATTTCTATGTACTCGAAGATCTCTA
>JAVBLD010000070.1:0-32766 GCA_031553705.1 Marinifilaceae bacterium
AAAATTTAGTTGTTAAACCGGACATATTTTATCTCCCTTAAAGACCCCGTTCCGGTGGACAACTTTACGCTTTTTTCTAAACCAGCTTCGGGGGGTCATTTTCCTCCGACATTCAGGGGTCTATTTAGCCGTTTTTTCCAAGTATAGTCATGTTTCGGGCTTTTATTATTACTGTACGTTTTACCATAAAATGTAAAAGCTAGATACTGTGTTTTATATATGATATCTGCTCTATTATTTGTAAGTATTCAGTTTAAAAAATCTACTCCAATTCTTTTTTCTTTATATTTGGCTTTCTCTATTTTTTTAAAAAATGAGGAGAAATATGTATTGTATAGCTTATTGTAAAACAGGAAATTACTTATTTTATGCTTGATATATTATGCGTATTTATTTTATGGCTTTGAATAAAGTAAAAATAGTTATTTCCTCGAAATTTCATTATTGAGATATAGAGGGTTGTGAGATGCCAAAAGAAATAGTAAATTGCCATGTATTATAAGATGAAAAATAGGTGAGGTTTTTTAAAAATATAGTAATTAGATAACTATGTTTTGATAAAAATTTATTGCCTGGAAATGGTATTTAATTGATTATTTAAAATATTTTAATAATTTTGTTATATTAAGGAGAAGAAATAATTTTTAATTATTCGGTTTTATTTATAGATATAGTAAATTACATTGGATCTTGTAAATTGAAAGAGGTGTATTAAAGCAATTTAGTTTCACTATCATAGTTTTATAGACTGGAACTGAAGAATTGATCAATAAAATGAAAAATAGTAAAAAAGAAAACCTTTGAGTTATAGAACTAGTAATATGATTAGATCGAATGGATTGTTTTGGATAAATTTCGGATAGGTTTGCTTCTTCTTCTTTGATCAACAATAATAGTCAAATTTTGATGTTGGAAAAAAGTTTAAAGGGTGGGAGAATGGAGTATAAAAAAATGAACTTTATAAAGATAGGTTGGTCTGTGTGAATTCGATATTCGGATGAATCTTTTTTAAATATATATCTATGATAATTATTATATAAAGTAAAGCTTGGGAATGAATAAATTAAAAATTTCAATATCATCTGAAATCAGGTGTATTGTTAAGGTTGAAAGTTTTATTGAAAGTTTTATGGATCATTTTCATTTGACTGAAGAAGTGTATGGAAGGGTCAGTTTGGCTGTGATTGAAGCGGTTAATAATGCTATTTTGTCGGGTAATAAAAAATGTGCTGATAAACTGGTTGTGGTGAGAGCTGAAATGATTGATAATCGCTTTTTTATATCGGTGCAGGATGAAGGGGAAGGATTTAATTACAGTTACATTCCTGATCCTACCACGCCGGAAAATGTACAAAAGGATACAGGAAGA
This sequence comes from Marinifilaceae bacterium, assembly GCA_031553705.1. Taxonomy (GTDB): domain Bacteria; phylum Bacteroidota; class Bacteroidia; order Bacteroidales; family Marinifilaceae; genus JAVBLD01. The sequence continues at coordinate 1,370 of JAVBLD010000070.1, forward strand.
GGATTATATATAATGAAAACATTATCAGATGGGATGATATTTGAAAATGGAGGTTCGAAAGTGACTTTGATATTTAATTTATAAATGCGAGGTCATATTGTTTTATTAAAAGTAAAGATGGTGTAACTTTGTATTTTAAACTATATGCTGAGTTCGATATAAGTATTATTTTGTTGATATAACTGTTTGTATTGGGCATATGTTCGAATATTTATTGAGTATGTGATTTTGATTATGAAGGAAGTTTTGTTTTTTACTGAAGTTGTGGATTATCCGTCCTTTTTTTCTGTTGTTTCTACTTCAAAGTGGCTCGATGTGATTGCTAAATATTATTCTAAGAGAATAGGAGATTTATCATTTATTTTTTGCGATGATGAGTATATACTTCAAGTAAACCGGCAATATCTTCAACATGATTACTATACTGATGTGATTACTTTTGATTATTGTAAAAAGAAAATACTTTCCGGAGATGTATTTATCAGTTTGGATACAGTTAAATCTAATGCGGAACAATTTTCTACCGGTTATGAAGATGAACTTTATCGGGTAATTTGTCATGCGATACTTCATTTAATAGGATTTAAAGACAAAACGGATGCTGATGAAGCAGAGATGCGGTTGAATGAAAATATTTGCTTAGAACTCCTTAAAACAATATAAAATGACAGGCCTTTTACCCGATTATGATGTAATAGTTGTAGGAGCCGGACATGCGGGCTGTGAAGCTGCATGTGCTGCCGCTCGCTTGGGGTCTCGTACCTTGCTCATTACATTGGATATGAATAAGATTGCGCAAATGTCATGTAATCCTGCGATTGGAGGAATTGCCAAAGGACAGATTGTCAGGGAGATTGATGCTTTGGGGGGGATGATGGGAATAGTTACCGACAGGAGTTCGATTCAATTCAGAATGCTGAATCGTTCTAAAGGTCCTGCTATGTGGAGTCCTAGAGCACAGTGTGACCGGATGAAATTTTCTGCTATTTGGAGAGATAGCATTGAGCGTACGGATAATCTGGATATATGGCAGGATGAGGTTAAACGGTTATTGATATCGGGAGATGTGATCTATGGGGTTGTAACTTCTTTGGGAGTTACATTTAAGGCGAAAAGGATTATATTGACTAATGGTACATTTTTGAATGGTTTGATGTATGTGGGAACAGTCAGCTTTCAGGGAGGGCGCATTTCAGAGCCGGCTTCTTCGGGTATTACTGAACAGCTTTGTGAATTGGGATTTGAATCAGGACGGATGAAAACGGGTACTCCGGTACGGATTGACGGGCGAAGCATTGATTTCAATAAATTGACGATTCAGGATGGAGAAGATGATTTTCATCGTTTTTCATATATTCATTTTGATTATACGAATGATTTGATCAAACGTCCTTGTTACATGGCCTATACAAACGAACGTGTGCATACCGCCTTAAAAGAGGGCTTTAATGATAGTCCGTTGTTTAATGGAACGATTCGGGGTATAGGACCGCGTTATTGTCCCAGTATAGAAACAAAACTTGATACTTTTGCAGATAAAACCAGTCACCATCTTTTTTTGGAACCGGAAGGGGAAACGACCGTTGAGTATTATCTGAATGGTTTTTCCTCTTCTTTGCCCTGGGATGTTCAGTTACGTGGCTTGCGTTTGATAGAGGGTTTTGAGCAGGTACGAATTTTCCGTCCCGGTTATGCGATCGAATATGACTATTTCCCTCCGACTCAGCTTTATCATACAATGGAGACGAAGCGGGTAAAGGGTTTGTATTTTGCAGGCCAGATTAACGGTACAACCGGATATGAGGAGGCAGCTGCACAAGGATTGATGGCTGGGATCAATGCTCATTTATCGCTTTATTCCAATGATGAGTTTGTTTTACATAGAGATGAAGCATATATTGGAGTTTTGATTGACGATTTGGTGACAAAAGGAGTGGATGAACCCTATCGGATGTTCACATCCCGTGCTGAATATCGTATACTGCTCAGACAAGATGATGCAGATATAAGGTTGACTCCTAAAGGATATAAAATTAATTTAGTTAATGAATATAGATATAATATTTATTTAAATAAAATAGAGAAAAGAGATTTATTAATCGATTTTATAAGAAATCAGAGTGTAAAACCGGAGGAGTTAAACAATTTGATGGAAGCATTAGGTTCTGCTCCATTAAAACAAGGGATGAAATTAATGGATGTATTGACACGTCCACAAGTGAATCTTGATATATCTTTGTTTAATACATTGGAATCACTTAAACAATTTATTATTGAATATCAAATTCGAGAAGAAATAGTAGAAGCTGCTGAGATATTAATAAAATATGCCGGCTATATCGATCGAGAACGTATGCTTGCAGATAAATTGTCCCGGTTAGAGAATTTAGTTATTGAAGGAAAATTTAATTATAATGAACTAACAAATCTTTCTATAGAGGCTCGTCAAAAATTGTCATTGATTCGTCCTCGAACAATTGGCCAGGCTTCTCGAATTAGCGGAGTGTCGCCGGCTGATATTAATGTGCTTTTGATATTAATGGGTAGGTGATTTTAGGTGGGGAATGAGTTGTTTTTACCTATCCTTCGCATATAAATTGTTTCACGTGGAACAATTGGATTGAAATCAAGTGTCAAATATTCTTAGTTGAAATATTATGCAAAGAGTCGAAGGTAATATAGTTGATGTTTTGAAACGGGAAATATACCCAGGTGTAATCATTATCGAAGATGGTAAAATCTCCGATATTTCTCGAAATACGAAATCATATAATTATTTTATATCTCCAGGCTTTATTGATGCACATGTACATATAGAAAGCTCAATGTTAACGCCGGAAAATTTTTCTCGTTTGGTTATTCGTAAAGGAACTGTCGCAATCGTAAGTGATCCCCATGAAATTGCCAATGTACTTGGAATTGACGGCGTTCAATTTATGGTTGAAAATAAAAAAAAGTCGCTGATAAAAATTTCATATACGATTCCATCTTGCGTTCCGGCGACTCCCTTGGATATATCTGGAGGAGCACTTTCTTCTAAAGATATCGAAAAATTGTCAAGAACTGGGACTTTTGTGGGGCTTTCGGAAGTAATGAATGTGCCAGGTGTTCTGGGAAAGGATCCGGAAGTGATGGCGAAAATAGAATCTGCTAGGCGTTATCATCTCAAAATAGATGGACATGCTCCAGGATTATCTGGAGATATATTAAATCGATATGTTGCTAATGGTATTTCGACCGATCACGAATGTACTACATTTGAAGAAGCAAAGGAGAAGATTTTAGCTGGAATGCATATTCTAATCCGTGAAGGAAGTGCTGCAAAGAATTATGAAGCTCTAAAATTATTGATCCAGTTACATTCGGATAATGTCATGTTTTGTACTGATGATTCACATCCGGATGAACTGATAATGGAGGGTCATATTGATAAAATAGTCAAGAGAGCTGTTGCAGATGGCTTTGACTTATTTGATGTGTTAAAAATCGCTACCGTTAATCCAGTAAAACACTATCAACTTCCTGTCGGTTTATTACAAGTAGGAGATCCGGCGGACTTTATAATAATTGAAGATTTAAATTCTTTTTGTGTTTTATCTTCTTATATTGATGGTGTTGAAAAATACAATAACGGGGAAAAACTGATTCCACCACCTGTTTTAGAGGAACAGGCTCTCTTTACCAATCGTTTTGAACACGACTATGTCACAGTTCGGCAAATTAGTATATCTGTGGCAAAAGAGATAATAGCTATAAAAGTAATTCCTGATGAATTGACTACAACCAAGGCTAAATATGAAGTTCCGTTCTCTTTACAAAATATGGAGTCTGATTTAAGTCGGGATATTTTGAAAATTGTTTATTTAAACCGTTATCGGAATGGAGAACCTCAAGTGGCATTTATCAACGGATTTCATTTAAAAAGAGGAGCTTTTGCAAGTAGTGTTTCGCATGATTCCCACAATATTTTAGCTGTTGGAACAAATGATCAGGATTTAATAGAGGCAATAAACGATTTGATCCGTCATAAAGGTGGTTTGGTCGTGAAAGATACCAGACAAACAATTTTATTACCATTACCGATAGCCGGAATTATGTCCGATAAGAGTGGGGAAGAGGTAGCTTTGCTTTATAAGCAAATGAATCAAAAACTGAAAGAGATGGGTTGTCCGTTAAAGGCACCTTTTATGACACTTTCGTTTATGTCGTTGTTGGTAATACCGGAATTAAGAATCGGGGAAAAAGGGTTATTTGATTTCAATGCGTTTGATTTTATTGCTGAAAAATAAAGCTTAAAGATATGATCGCAACTAAAAATATCGGTTAAATTGATATTATGATAGCATAATATGGCTTTGTATGATGATATTCTAAAGAAAAAGATAGAGGAGCTACCTACAACTCCGGGTGTGTATCAATATATTGATGCGCTTGATCATATTATTTATATAGGTAAAGCTAAAAACTTAAAAAATAGGGTGTCATCTTATTTGAATAAAACGAATCAGTCCAGCAAAACTCTTTTGCTGGTAAAAAAAATATACGATCTGAAGTATATTGTCGTTGAAAATGAACAGGAGGCATTATTACTGGAGAATAATCTGATAAAAAAATATAAGCCCAGATATAATGTATTATTGAAAGATGATAAAAGTTATCCATGGATTTGTATTAAAAAAGAACCTTTCCCCCGTGTTTTTATCACTCGTCGATTTGTTAGGAATGGTTCGGAATATTATGGCCCGTATACCTCGGGTCGATTTGCCTATACAATGATGTCTTTGATTAAAACATTGTATAAATTACGTACTTGTAATCTTAAGTTAACTTTGCCGGCAATCCATGCTAGAAAATTTAAGGTTTGTCTCGAATATCACATAGGTAATTGTATCGGCCCTTGTGTAGGGAAGTGCAATGAACTTGAATACGATGAATTTATTTCCCAGGTACGGAATATTTTAAAAGGAAATCTTTCTGTTGTTACCGATTTTATGAATCGCAAAATGAAGGAGTATGCTATATCTCTTCAATTCGAAAAAGCAAATGAGATGAAGGAAGGAATAGAAATTCTTAAAAAACACCAGGTAAAATCAACTGTCGTTCGTTCATCTATCCATGACATTGATGTATTTTCCTATATAGAAGACGAAAGATATGCCTATATTAACTACTTAAGAATCACTCATGGTGCTGTAAATCAGGTTCATAATATAGAATTAGAGAAAAAATTAGATGAAGAGAAAGAGGCTTTATTATCTTTTGCAATTCTTGAAATACGGCAGTTGGTAAATACAACATCAAAAGAAATTATTGTTCCGTTTTATCCAGATATTAAAATGGATGGCCTTCGGTACATTATCCCGCGAAAAGGAGATAAGAAACAATTGCTGGAACTTTCGGAGCGAAATGTTTCCTATTTCAAATCAGATAAAGAACGGCAAAGAGGCCTTAAAAAAGAGAATTCGAAGTTTGATTTGCTAAAAACAATCAAGATAGAGCTTAAACTGCCGACCTTGCCTCATCATATGGAATGTTTTGATAATTCCAATATACAAGGGACAAATCCGGTGGCTGCTTGCGTTGTGTTTGTTAATGGTAAGCCTGCCAAACGGGAATACCGGAAATTTCACATTAAAACAGTTGCCGGGGCAAATGATTATGCTTCTATGGAAGAAATCATTTTCAGGCGTTACCAAAGAGTGTTGGATGAAGGATTAAAATTACCTGACTTGATTATTGTTGACGGTGGAAAAGGTCAATTGCATGCAGCAATCAATAGTTTGAAAAAACTTGACTTGGATGATAAAATTCCTATTTTAGGATTAGCAGAACGTCTTGAGGAAGTTTATTTTCCGGGCGATAAAGATCCGTACCTATTAGCAAAAAATTCGGTTACCTTGAAAACATTGATGCATATACGTGACGAAGCACATCGTTTTGGCATAACGTTTCATCGCAAACTTCGTGAGAAATCACAGACAATTAGTATATTAAATGGAATTAAAGGTATAGGTAATAATACAGAAATATTACTGTTACAGAAATTTAAATCTATAGAAAATATAAAGAAAGCAACACTTTCACAACTTTCTGAAATTGTGGGAGCGAAAAAAGGTCTTATTATTTATAATTTTTTCAAATCCAACGGTAATTGATAATATAATAAATTTAAATATAGTTGTTTATAATCTGAATATTAATGAATTATTTGAATTGTTCCACGTGGTGATAAATTGTCTGTATCCGTCATACTCAACTGCAGGGATTAAGGAATGATTTAATAGTAACTCTTTGTGAATCTTAATGGTACTTCCATGTTGTTGAATTGAAATAATAACTTCTCCTGCTAGTTTACGAATGTTAATTTCGCTATTTTTTGTTTTTAATGTCATGCCGGGAGCACAAACAATCTTGTAGGCATATACTTCTTTTATCGAATTAGGAAGTTCCAGATGTTCTTTCCGGTCACTGTTTAAAATATTTATATTCTTTACTCCTTTATCCGGAATAGGTAATGTGTAGATAATATATTTATGGACAGAAAATAAAGGTTGTTTTGTAGTATATTGCTTTCGGTATGTTGGAAATCCCTGTTTTTATCTCGGATTTGATTACTTTCCTGGCTAAAGTTGCCAATTCCTGACAGTATTTATTCATATCTGTTGAGGGCATAACCGGAAAAATACCTCCTTATCGGCAGACGTTTTAATAACATTATATATATTTTCGACCGGGCTTTGTTCTTGAATAATTTCGTCAATATCTATTTCCGGTTTTGTTAATATAGTATAGTCCCAATAGATTGCTGCTCCTAATTCCAGACCGGTATGAGTGACTACCATTTCTTTCAAGTGATTGTAAACAGGTGCATTGGCTACATTGGCAGGAAGTACATTAAAAGCATTTGCGGGTATTTTTATAATGATGCCATTAGCTTGTTTAGTATATAATGTGTTAAATATAATAAATTGTAAATCAGGACTATATACAATAATGCTTTCTCCATATGGTCTATTTAATGCTGTGTATATATTGATTTTCAGCTATATATAATATATGAAATCAATATATCCGTCTTGATGTCGAGTGTATTCCTTTATAATACGGTTAAAACTTGCTTCCGATGCTACTAAAAGTTTAGCGGAACAGATTATGAAGAAAAAGATAATGATATTATCTTTTTTCTTCATAATCATTGAATTTTAATGGATAAACGATATGTTTCAAATGACATTTTAATTTTAAAAATCTTACTGTTTTTTTCTCTGTAATCAAGGATTCTTGACTAAATGTTTTATGGGCACTAAGGACATCCTAAAATGTCGGCCATTCGTTTGCCATAAATCCCGAAGTAAATATATGTCTGATAGTTCCGTCCGGCTGCCCTTTGGCAGTAAGATGAAGTGTTATCGGATAGTGAATCTTCGGGATTAATTGTGGTGTAAACTTGCACTTTGAAATGATGATCTTCAGGTGCGGATACCGGGTAATAAATAAATCGGATCTTTCTAAAAATAGAAAGAGGTTATCTAAAAACAAATAGGTAACCTCTTTTTATATGGGAGAATAAAAGTTTCGCCGGTTATTGTAATAATTTATGGTATTCTTTTTTATTCGCGAATAGTTTAACCGCTTCTATTATTTCATCATCATGTTGCACATTATATTCTATTGTTCCTTCCATAAAATAGTAACGCTGAATAAACTGCATCGTCAGAAAAGAGGTAATTTCTTCCCGAAATACGTTCATATCGCGATCGATAGAGTGGGCAAAAATATTTTTTAGAACATCCAGTTTATCTTTAGCGTGCTCATAATATTTTTCATCTTTGGAGATCTGTATTAACTTATCCAATTCCTGTTGTGATTCGTTTTCATAACTGAATTTTTTAGTTTTCAGAAACTCCTTAAATTGGTTATATATATCATCCGTGATATTAAATTGTGCAATGGGGGGAGCAACGGGATGTTTCAATGCATATGAATTTACAAAATCAAATGTCAGATCTTGTAGAATCAGCTCTTCGGTAATACGGGCATACTCTTTTGGCGCTATTTTTATATCGGGCGTAATACCTCCTCCATCGTATACCTTTCTTCCGGCTTTAGTGATGTATTCTGTTATTAACGAGTCCGGAACTTTACCTATACTTCCATCCGGATTACGGTGGGCATAATCTAAAGCTTGAATACATCTGCCGCTAGGGATATAGTATTTCGCTGTAGTTATTTTTACTTTCGTATTATAAGCCAGGTCACGTACTGTTTGTACCAATCCTTTACCAAAAGAACGTTCGCCTATCAGGACCGCCCGATCGAGATCCTGTAGCGATCCGGATACAATTTCCGATGCAGAGGCAGATCCGCGGTCAATTAGAACGATTAGCGGCATATCGGGTACGATCGGATTTTTATCAGCGAGGTACTCTTTATCCCATTGTTTAACTTTTCCTTTAGTACTGACAACTTTGGAACCTCGTGGAACGAAAAAGTTAACAATTTCTACGGCTTGATCAAGCAAGCCTCCCGAATTTCCACGGAGATCAAGAATCATAGATTGTGCTCCTTTGTTTTTCAATGCAATGAGAGCAGCTCTAATATCGGTTGCCGACTTATCCGTGAAGTTAGTCAGAAAGATATAACCAGTACTATCATTTGCCATACCGTAATATGGGACGCTGGGAATCTGTATTTTTTCCCGGATGGTTTTTTTCTCAATTGGTTTTATTTCGTTTTCGCGTTGAATTTTTATTGTAATTTCCTTTCCCGGCAGGCCTCTTAACATTTCGCTGACTTCCGAGATATCCTTTCCCTTGGTGGTAGATCCGTCAATGGAAAGAATAATATCACCAGGCAATAAACCGGCTTTTGCTGCAGGAGAATCTTTATATGGTTCGCGAATAATTATATGATCGTCTTTTTTACCAATAATCGATCCGATCCCGGCATATTCTCCTGTGGTCATAAACTTTACATCTTCCATTTCTGATTCAGGATAATAAACGGTATAGGGATCCAATGATTTCAACATGGCATTAATCCCAGTATTAACAAACTCTTCCGGACGGATATCATCTACGTAAAACATATTGATTTCCCGGAAAAGCGTAGCATAAATATTTAATTGTTTGCTAATTTCAAAATTCCTTTCGTCATTTTTTAACGCAGAGATTCCAAGAATAACGGAAATTACCAGAGAGGTTATAAGTAAAAATTTTTTTGTCGTCATATTTTATAAATTAGAGATGTTGAGTTGTGAATACTAAATTCCGATATTAGGAATTTTTCAATCTTCGTTTTATAGCTTTGTGAAATTTATAATTCCGACTAACGAAAGTACGATATTTAGTTGGAAGTTGGAAATTATACAGGATTTTAGTATTTTATGTTTAAAATTTTAACAGTATTTTTAGCTTTTAAGGCAATATATTTAAAATGAGATGAAAACTGTCGGATTCAGAATTATTTAGGCTTGATTTGTCTTTGACGATAAGTTTAATCTAGTGATTCAAAATATGGTGGATCTTTTTAGATTTCATATTTGTCGTCATCTTTTCATGGAACAGGATCATATCCGCTTTTCCCCCAGGGATGGCAACGGCTGATTCGTTTAATGGCTAGCCATAAGCCTTTTAAAGGTCCATATTTTCGGATGGCTTCCAATGCATATTGGGAGCATGTAGGAGAGTAACGACAGGCAGGGGAAGTGAAAGGAGAAATACAATACTGATAGAGCTTGATCAGGAGGATAAAAAAGTAAATAAGTATTTTTTTCAATAGTCTGACAATACCTGAAAAAATATTTTCGGAATTACGTTTGTTTCGAACAATCGAGTTGGGTTGATATTTTTTGTATGGCATGCTGAATAGCTGTTACGATTTTAGTATATGAAGGCTTCTGGTGGTCAAGATATATAAAAAGCAGATCAACAGTTGTTCCCGAAGCGATATGTTTATATAAATCAGCTTTATTCAATCGATAAGCTTCTCGTGTTAACCGTTTGATATGATTCCGCTGTACGGCGCGCTTTATTTTTTTTTTGCTGACGCTGATTGCAATCCGAGCAGGAACGTCTCCTTGTTGGGAAGATTCTTTCAATATGATTCGGAAAGGATACTTCACAAAGCTCTGTCCCGTGATAATCAATTCCTGGAAAAGTATTCTGTTACACAGTCGTTCCGATTTAGACAATCCAAAAGTGGCTTTTCCCGATCTTTTTTCCGGAGTGCCAGCTATTCCCGGAGGAATCATTTTATTTTGTTTTCTTTATTATATTTCTTAATAAACTCTTCAATTGCCATAGTCATTGAAGGAGATTGTGTGGTAGGGGCTTCAATATCAAGCCGTAATCCAGCTTCTTTGACTGCTTCTGCCGTTGCCGGACCGAACGCTGCAATGATCGTTGTATCTTGAACGAAATCAGGGAAATTCTGAAATAACGATTTGATACCGGATGGTGTATAAAAGGCAATGATATCATATTCTTTCAAGTCTTTAATATCACTTAAATCACTGGCAACTGTCCGGTAAAGAATTGCTTTAGTGTATTTCAAACGAAGTTGATCCATTAATCCAGGAATATTCTCTTTATGAATATCGGATAATGGGACCAAAAACTTTTCATTTTTATGCTTCAGCAGAATTTTTGTCATATCGTCCACTTTCTTATCTCCATAGAAAATTTTCCGTTTTCGATAAACAATATATTTTTGCAAATAAAATGCTGTGGATTCTGATATACAAAAGTATTTCATCGTATCGGGAACAGTTATCCGCAATTCTCCGCAGATTCTAAAAAAGTGATCAATGGCAGTCCTACTGGTAAAGATAATTCCCGTATGATCAAGAATATTTATACGTTCCTGACGGAATTCTTTTACCGTCACCTCTTCTACTTTTATAAAGGGCCTAAATTCCAACTTTAAACCATATTTCTCTGCTAAATCAAAATAGGGAGATTTTTCTGTTGCTGGCTTAGGCTGCGATACAAGTATCTTCTTTATTTTCAAGGCCGTAAATTTTAATAAATTTAAGATTATGCCAAAAGCTTGTATAATACAAGCAAAGGCATTACTTCGAAGGCACAAAGGTACAAAATCATATATAAAATTGAAACTCTGTAGGCAAATAATATTTCAATCCATCGGATGAATTTTATGATATAGAGTAAAATCAGACTTATAACTGTTATTTTTAATAGTGAGGCTATCACAAATGTTTTAACGAAAAAGAGAGCGATAACAAAAGGTGCGATGATTAGTCCTCCCATTATATGGTAAGTCCACAAATGGATGACAACTTCAGCCGCTGTATTTCGGGCATTGAATGTCCAGCCTAAAAGTTTGACGATAACAATAAGTGTAAAGTGATATAACAGCAGTACTCCAAAAATATATAGTATATAACTGATGTTAGATGTATTTTGGGTGAAGATTACAATTCCATTGGCAATTACTGAAAAAGAAAGAAATAATAATAAAATATAGCTGCTTAGATTAGATGCAATTCCCTCATTTAAAATATTCTCCGCTTTTTTTCTTTTCCATAAAATGTTCAATAGGGAGGAGAACAAGTCTTTTTCTCGCATCCGGACAAAAGTAAGGACCATCAGAAATAAGACAGTGAAAATCAAATTTCCAAGCGAACTATGAGAGCGGTGAATCTCTGTTTGAGGCAAAAAGTAAGCTTCAGGGGTACTGATCCGGATGGTGTTTGTTTCCAAAGGTTGTAATAGAGTTGTACTGTCATGGTACATAGATTCTCCATTAAAGGAGAGGGAATCGGGGAAAGAATATGCCATATCTGTATTTTCCATCAAATCTGTATATCACCTATAAATACCACTTGTATGACTAAAAAGCTTGCAATAATAAAGAAAAAAAGCTAATTATATGTTTCGCCGCCGAATTTTTATACGTTCCTGAGAACCGTTTATATTAAATCTTCTCTTCTAGTGTGCTTCATACCAATTTTTCCCGAAGCCACAACTTACCGTTAATGGTACACTAATTTCGACGACATGTTCCATACAATTTACCACTAAATTTGTAAGGGATTCTTTTTCCTGTATATGACACTTAAAATTCAATTCGTCATGTACCTGGAGGATCATTCTCGATTTCAATTCCTCTTCTCTGATTCGCCGGTCAATATTAATCATGGCCATTTTAATAATATCGGCGGCGGATCCCTGAAGTGGGGCATTGATTGCATTTCGTTCGGCCATGCCACGGACTACGGCATTCCTGGAGTTAATATCACGAAGATAGCGACGCCGTCCCATTATCGTTTCTACATATCCCTGTTTTCTAGCCTTTTCGATCGAGGATTCCATATATCTTTTGACTCCGGGATATAGTTCAAAATAGCCGTCAATAAGTTCTTTACCCTCTTTGCGACTAATGTGTAGGCGTTCTGCCAATCCCCATGCGGAGATACCATAAATGATCCCGAAGTTGGCTGTTTTTGCCCGCCTTCTCATTTCGGGAGTAACCTCTTCAAGCGCTACATGATAGATTTTAGAAGCCGTTGCGGTATGAATGTCGATATTCCGGCTGAAAGCTCCGATAAGTTGTGCGTCCTGACTTAAATGCGCCATCAGCCGTAATTCTACCTGAGAATAGTCGGCAGAATAAAAAATATAGTCCTTATCGCCTGTGATAAAAGCTTTCCGGATTTTCCGGCCTTCTTCCGTTCTTATCGGAATATTTTGTAGATTCGGGTTCAGGCTGCTTAGCCGTCCGGTAGCGGCTTCTGCCTGGTTAAAGTGGGTATGTATTTTTCCGGATGTCGGGTCTATATATGTTGGGAGCGCTTCCGCGTAAGTACTGAGCAATTTAGTTAATCCACGGTATTCTAGTATCTTCGGGATAATCCGGTGTTCTTCTTCGAGTTTTATCAATACTTGTTCCGAGGTGCTGAACTGACCTGATTTTGTCTTTTTATTTCCTTTATCCACCTTCAATTCTCTAAAAAGGACATCTCCTAGCTGTTTCGGAGAACCGATATTAAATTCCCGGCCGGCCAGGTCGTATATTTCGTTTTCGATGATATGAATTTTTTCTTTTAATTCGTTTGATATGTTTTTAAGTTCCTGTACATCAATACTTATTCCTTCATATTCCATTGTAGCCAACACATATACCAGAGGCATTTCAATGGTACAGAATAAGTTTAATAATCCGGTTTGAACTAAATCAGCCTGAAGTTTTTCTTTTAAATGGAAGCAAATGCAAGCAATTTCTGTAAGATTTTCTTCATCAGTCTCTTCTCCTTCAAAAGTTAATGTGAGCTGTATATCCTCCTTTTTAACTCCGGCAAACCTATAATTCAGGTATTCCAAGGCGATACGCGACAGGTCGTGCGACAAATCGGGTTTTAAAACATAATGAGCAATAGTAATGTCAAATAGTATGTTTTGAACGTTTATGCCGGCTCTCTTTAGCCAGATAATATCGTTTTTTGTGTTGACTGAAATCAACGTTTTCTTCGGATTTTCAAAGATTGGCCTGAATACAGACAATACTTTTTGGGCTTCTGCCGTATCATTAGGTATGTGGATGAAATTCACCTGTTCTTTATCCGATACAAAACATATTTTATCTGGAAATGAGTTATATATATCAATTGATTTAAATATAGAGTATAAGATAAATTCGTGCGTTGTCTTTAATTCTTCTGCCAAGGCGGTAAAGTCATGAGTCCGGTCGATGCTGTTTATACTGTTGTTGACAAGTGGTTCGCTGCTTATCTCTTGTTGTTCCGTATCCAAAACTCTTTTGATTAATGAAAAAAGTTCCAGTTCATCAAAAATAGATTTCAGAGTATCGGTTTCAATCGGTTTCTTAACTAAGTCGTCAGGAGTTAGAGAGATAGGAACCTCCGTACAGATTGTTACGAGTGTCCGTGACAAGTGAACTGTGGGTTGACACTGCAGTAGATTTTCTTTTTGCTTTCCTTTCAGATCGTCAATGTGTTCATATATTCCGTCAATGTTGCCGTATTTATAAATAAGTGCCGAGGCGCTTTTAGGCCCAATACCCGAGCATCCCGGGATATTATCCGCCTGGTCTCCCATCAATCCGAGGATGTCAACGACTTGATCTACATGCTCAATCCCGAAGTTATCCAGTACTTCGGGAATACCCCAGACTTCCGATTTATTGCCGGAACGTCCGGGTTTATACATAAAAATCTTTTCACTGACTAATTGTGCATAATCTTTATCGGGTGTAATCATATATACGGTGAACTCCTGGCTTTCCGCTTTTTTCGCAAGCGTTCCGATCAGATCATCCGCTTCATAACCGGGAGCATCGATACATAGTATCCCTAAACCTTTGATAGTCTTTTTAATATATGGGATCGATTTTTTAAGATCTTCCGGCATCGGAGGCCTGTGGGCTTTATAAGGTTTATATAATTCATGGCGGAATGTCGGGCCTTCGGGGTCGAATACGACAGCAATATGTGTAGGCTTTTCCTGTTCGAGTAACTCCAGCAGGAAATTGCAGAATCCGAATGTTGCCGAGGTGTTAATCCCGGTTGTGGTTATCCGCGGATTATTGATAAAAGCATAATAGGAGCGATATATTAGAGCATAGGCATCTAAAAGATATAAAATATTTGTGTTTGTCATCGGATATTTTTTTATTTGTATGACAAAGGTAAAAAATAAAGATAAACCAAAGGTATGAAAAAATAAATAGTTGTATATAGATAACCAAGCGTGAAGTAATGGTATAGCGCTGTTATTTTTTCGTAAAAGGATAATTATTTCAGCTGTATCGACTGTTTATACGAATAAAAAGGCGAATTTAGGGAACTATTTACCCTGTGTGAAAAAGATAGTAAGATAATGATTCAGAAGCAAAGAAGAGAAGGTCGTTCATAAAGACAAGATGATGGGACTAAATATATTGGATATAAATGAATGGGATGTGTTTCCAAATCAGGAAAAACCTGTTATTATTTCTGGTCCGTGTAGCGCTGAGAGTGAGGAGCAGGTGTTTGAGACTGCAAAAGCGTTGAAA
Organism: Marinifilaceae bacterium; assembly: GCA_031553705.1. Taxonomy (GTDB): domain Bacteria; phylum Bacteroidota; class Bacteroidia; order Bacteroidales; family Marinifilaceae; genus JAVBLD01. The sequence continues at coordinate 16,403 of JAVBLD010000070.1, forward strand.
AGTATTGGAGTAGATTTATTTCGGGCTGGAATCTGGAAGCCTCGAACAAAACCGAATTGTTTTGAAGGTGTCGGAGCAATCGGATTGAATTGGATGCGTCGAGTCCAACAAGAGTTGGAGATGAAAACGTTAACCGAAGTGGCCAATGCCAAACATGTTTATGAGGCGCTGGAGGCAGGAATAGATATACTCTGGATCGGAGCGAGGACAACGGCAAATCCTTTTGCCGTTCAGGAGATTGCTGATGCTTTGAAAGGCACTGATATTCCGGTACTGATTAAAAATCCTATCAATCCAGATGTCGAATTGTGGATCGGAGCCCTGGAACGGTTGAATATGGTGGGTTTAAGGAGAATTGGAGCTATTCACAGAGGGTTTTCAATGTATGGGAAGTCGAAATATAGAAATATGCCGCAATGGCAGTTGCCGATAGAAGTCAAACGGCGTTTCCCTGAAATGTTGATCATTTGCGATCCCAGTCATATTTCAGGGAAGAGAGAGTATTTGCAAGAAATATCTCAACAGGCAATGGATCTTGGTTTTGACGGATTAATGGTCGAATCGCATATCTGTCCTGGTATGGCTTTAAGTGATGCTGACCAACAGATTACTCCATCAGAACTATTTGATCTGCTTTCCAGTCTGATTATCCGTAATGGCGATTCTGAAGATTCTGGCTACAGAGAGAGCATAGAAGAGCTTCGAACCAGGATAGATATGCTTGATAGAGAGTTGATAGATATTTTGTCTTCCCGGATGAAGATTGCCGAAGAGATCGGAAGATATAAAAAGCAAAATAATATTACCATTCTACAACCTGCGCGTTGGGATCAGATTCTTGAACAAATGTTTATAAAAGGGACGAAAAAAGGGCTTGATGAAGAGTTCATTGAAAAAATATTCAAAGCGATCCATCAAGCCTCTATAGATAAGCAGACTCAGGTAATGAATGATCAGGATTAATCGAAAATAATTCCGATTCCGATGGCATAGGGGTGTAGCTCAGGTCCTTTTCCGGATCTAAATAATTCGGTAAGGGTATAACTGCCCCAAACATTAAAATAGGAGAATCCGATGTTTGCTAATATATCGGCTTTGAAAGGGACAATATTGAAATTGTCTGTATTTTTCTTTTTGTGTTTATCTCCATCATCATCATAAAATACGATCTTGGTTTTTGAATGGAGCCGGATACCCCCTACAATTCCTCCCGATAAATGTATTTTTTTACGTTCGTAGACCGGAATCTGAAATTCAGCAAGTAAAGGCAATGTCATATAAAGAATTTTAAAGCCGTTCCGTTTGATATCTGTTCCCGGCGGTAGAGGTGAATACGGGATTATTTTACCGCTATTATCTTCTTTAATGATAGAGATGTGTTTATTCTGAAAAAGAAGCCGCTGATATTCCAGTCCTATCCCTGTAACCAATCCGATTGAATTTGTCGGATTTAGTCCGAAGCTTTTTTGAATAAGATTAAATTGCATTGAAAAAGAACCACCCCAATCAAGATCCATAAACTCTCCTGATTCCAAAGGATACATAGAATAGTCGGCACCGGCAAAATTGACAAATCCGTAATAAAATCCTTGCCAGCTTCCATCAAACCGTGAGCCTGTTTTATAATGAGAATGGCTTTTTTTATATGTACCTCCGATAACATGCATTTCCGAAGATTGGTCACTGTTTTCAGTAACGGTACTGTCTTTTAGTACACGGATTTCGACGGTTTTTTTGACTGTAGTGCTTTTAGGAATGACCATCTTTATTTCCATGCGATCGCTAAGAGAATCTTTGGAAGAAGATATATCCCGTTTTTGCCGGGAGTCCTTGGTTAGAACCGTATCGGGTAGCTGTGCAGGACAATTCAGAATCCATAATACCCCGAAAAGAAGTAGAAAGAGTTTCATACATTTATGATTTTAATATGTTGAGAATATAAATTGTTTCCTATTTTCACATGAGACGGGCAAGTACCTGTTTTTATTACTGCAAAAATTCCCAATCTCTGTTTTTGATTTTGTCTGCAATGTTTTTTCCGGCATGGAATATAGAGGTCAATATGTTATCAGGCAATATAATATCACCGGAAGGCTTCCACTCTACGGCATTTTTGTCTAAAACGATATTTACAGATATATTAAACTTTTGTATTATCTCATCAGGAGGAGTTATAATTTCTTGATTATAAACAGTTATCATCTGTTGTGTCGGAATGATTTCCAGAATATAATCTTGATTCCTAGAACGTTTTTGCTGTACTTCCGGCTGATGAAGAAGAACCAGAACTTTCACCGGTTCGCTTTTAATTCCGGCCGTTGATCTTGATACGATAATGTGTTGCTTTGTTGGTACGGACACAAAAAAATCTGCCGGAGAGAATTGCCCTGTTCCCACGATGGATCCCGATTGTTTTGCAGAGTAATAGATAATCATCCCGATACCCAAAAATAATAAAACTGCGGCTACAGCGGTTGTCCATTTATGGAAAGAGATTATATAGCCGCTTTTCCGATATAATTCTCTTTTCTTTTCAAACCGAATATTTGTGTCAGCAATTAGTTTTATTTTTGAGTAAATTGAAATAAGATTTTTAAAATCAGCATCGTATATATGATTACCTAGATTGATCCTATCAATTTCAGTCAAACTTTGTTCTGCAGCAGCAATGGCATAATAGTCCACACATTCGTAACACTCTTCCTTTTTTAACCGCTTTTTTCTAGAGAATTTAACTTCGATCGGAAGTAGTTTTGTTTCCTCCAAATTATTCAATGTTTCCTTTAGATCAGGATATGTAATTAAAAGTGATTCCATCTCTTTAACAATAGAATCAGGCAATGTCCCTTCGAGGTAATCAATGACATATATTTCGTAGTTCTCTTTTGTTATCATATTCTTATTCCCCTATCAGTTTTTGATTTTCTATACTACCAGATTCGGTCTGCGGATGAATGCTTTCATAAAGGCTCTGGCTCTGAATATATATACTTTTACCTGCGTTTCCGTCAAGGCTGTAATCTCTGCAATCTCCCTGTAGGAATAATCTTCATAATCCCTTAGCAGAACAACTGTCCGTTGTATTGTCGGTAGTTTATCCAGTGCAAATTCAAGTATCTGTTGCAAATCTGTAGTATATTCTTCAGATAGAAAATGATTTGAGTCTATATGTTCCATGTCTGTGTTTTTCTTTTCATGGCGTAAAACATCGATCATTTTCCGATAGGAGGTAGTGAAAAGAAAAGCTTTGGCTTTGTTTTGGCTGATTTTATCCACATGCTCCCATAAAACAAGAAAACTATCTTGCACGACATCTTCTGCCAGCGATTTGTTTTGGCACGCTTTTAATATAAAGCGAAAAATCGCATCAGAAAACCGCTCAACACACTGATTGTATTCTATCCTTGTCATATCGGCTATATGACGGATGGATACCATGAAAAGTTACAGGCAGATCCCATTAAGGAGTTTGGTTTTTTCATCGAAATGGATAGAGTTGAAAAAGATATCCCTATTTTCTTTTATATTCTCAAAATGACGCGTACGTCCTCCGATAGATATCTGATATACAAATTTATCTCTGAATATAAATCTTTTAAAGTAGGTCATCTCATAGCTATCTTTAATAATAGAGTACTCTATTTCTTTGATCAGCATGTTTTCATACGGAACAGTACGTTCTGATTTCAGGATAGCTGTTTCCATTGCGATAGACTCTTTTTTAAGTATTTCATAAAGCTGCGTAACGTCTTTGCCCAAAAAATCAGGGTTTTGATTTGAGAAATCCGAACAAACGACTCCGAATACGCATACCAGATTTTTGGTTTGATAAATATGAGACGGGATGTTATTGGTTACACGAGTTAATTTCTCAGCTTTATTTGGAAATAGAAATGAGATATGCTCATCTGTGGTGATCCGTTGCCATTTTGTATCGGCAGACAGCAACATCGCACATATTAAAGACAATTTGATAATCAGCATAGCAGGTTATTTTAGCAATTGAATTTCAAATTATGGATTGTTTCGCCTATTTTTGTTGTAAAAATAGAGAATATGATTCATTATTACGCTAAGGATGGCGTGAATATACGCTATAAATTATCGGAAAAAAAGCATAAACATGTTGTGTTATTGCATGGATACCTTGAAACTCTGGAGGTGTGGGATAAATGGATATCTTTATTAACTGGCGGTTTTACCGTATTGACCCTTGATCTTCCCGGACATGGCAAGTCTTCTTTTGTTGAACATTCTTCTATGGAACAGATGGCTGACGCTGTGGATAGAGTAATCCGGTATCTGGGGATGGAACACTTTTATCTTGTCGGACATTCTATGGGAGGATATGTTGCTGCCCGTTATGCTTTAATGTTTCCGGATCGGGTAAACGGATTGGTTCTTTTTCATTCCAATACATTGGCCGATACACCGGAAAAGAAAATGAACCGGATGCAGGAAATAAACGCAATCCGTTTAAATGGACTGGAATCAGTATATTGTAACGCCTTGCCCCGAACCTTTACAAAAGAGAATGCGGAACGTTTTCGGCAAGAACTTGATGGAATGATTGCTAATTGCTCCATGCATCAACCGGAAGGAATTATATCGTGTATTTATGCTATGACGGACCGGGTAGATGCGACACTACAGATAAAACAGCTATCTAAGCCTGTTTTAAACATAATCGGTTTGAAAGATCCTTTTATCACATTGCAGAAAGCATTGGAGTTGTCTCGGTTGCTGGGTGCCGAAACATTTCTGTTGGAGGAATCAGGACATATGGGGTTTATTGAAGAGCGGGAAAAAAGTGCTGAAAAGTTGGCAGAGTGGATAAACCGTCATTAATGGATATCGATACCGAATATTAGAATTTTTAAAGAGATTTTTATGAAGATTGCCGGAAAAGAGCTTGGAGATCGCCCGTTGATATTAGCACCGATGGAGGATGTGACTAACCCGCCTTTCAGAAAATTTTGCAAGGCTTATGGGGCCGATTGGTTATATTCCGAATTTGTTTCTGCGGATGCGTTGGTCCGTTCGGTTGATAAATCGTTGAAGAAACTCACAATAGAGGAGCAGGAGCGACCGGTTACGATCCAGATTTATGGCCGTTATATTGATTCGATGGTGGAGGCTGCAAAAATTGTGGAGGAGGTGCGTCCGGATTTCATTGACCTGAATTTCGGGTGTCCGGTGAAAAGAGTGGCTCAAAAAGGTGCCGGTGCCGGAATGTTAAAGGATATTCCATTAATGATAGAGATGGCCGAACAGATCGTGAAAGCCGTTCGTATACCGGTTACTGCTAAAACCCGGCTGGGGTGGGATAATGACCATATAATCATTGAAGATATTGCCGAATGTCTTCAAGATGTCGGTATCCAGGCGTTAGCAATACATGGCAGGACCCGAGCGCAGATGTACAAGGGTGAAGCTGATTGGGAACCGATAGGTCAGGTAAAAAATAACCAACGGATTAAAATTCCGATTATCGGGAATGGTGATATAGATTCTCCTGTCAAAGCAAAAGAAGCTTTTGACAGGTATGGCGTTGACGGCGTGATGATCGGACGGGCAACAATCGGACGTCCCTGGATATTCAGGCAGATCAAACATTATTTCGCAACGGGCGAAATTTTGCCTGACTTATCGGTAGCTGAACAGATCGAAATAATCCAGGAGCAAATTCTACTATCGGTCGATTGGCTAGATGAAATGCGCGGCATACTACATATGAGGCGTCATATGGCAGCTATGTTCAAAGGTTTGCCTCATTTCAGGGATCTGAGGATTCAAATGCTCCGGGCTAATTCAATCGAGGAGTTATGGTATATATTCAAACTTATTTGCGAACGTTATCCGGGGATGTAAGAAGTTTATCCAGTTTTAAAAAAACGTTTCAATAAAAGAACACCTGTTTTACTTTCTCCCATGGAATGTAGGTAGGGATAGACTCAGGTGAAAAAACAATAATACCGTTATTTTCTTCGTTTACATCGCATAGGTCCCCTAAACTGAGGGTTGTGCCGTTACGTAGTTTGATAAGAGAATATTTGTAATTCTTAGGCTCGATGGATTGGATGTATTTAAAAGGTATCTGATAGAGATTGTTGTCGTTTTTGCCGTCAAGCAACTCAAAATCCATGGTTTCATCAAGATCATAAGCCAAAGTGCCACTTATCGTCTCTCCGTTACGGGTGATTACTTTGCCGGAAAGTTTCCGGGGAGGGGTAAAATCTTCGTAGGAAAGCATGTCGATTTCATGTTGTCCGACAGTCTCTAAGAACTCAAAATTTTTCCAGGGAATTGTCACTACCCCTATATGAGGCATGTTTACGACAATATTGATGTTAGACGCTACCTGAATTTCAACCTCTTTGCCGTTATTTAAAGTTATATTACACTGGTTGTTTTTTTTCGTGATTTTCCGGATATTATGGAAGGAAATCAAGTTATTCCCCGATAGGGATTTTCCTGCGATGTTTTCCTCCAGAGATGAAATATTGTTCCAGGAGATATAGCCTTTATATAAACCCTGATTACTTTTTACCACCCCGATAATGGGCGCTTTACTTATGCGGTTATCCAGTAGCGGAGGAGAAGTAAATTCGATCTCACAAATTTTATCCCACCTGATTTGAAGTTTTCCCTCGTTTGTAACCATCTGAAAAGAAAACGGCATATTGTTTTCCTGCCTAAGCTCCATCAGGCTACCATCTTTCATTTCCAGTCTTAGTTTATTATCTCCGGTCGGATAGATTTTATTGATATTGCCGAATCTGCAAAGAAATAGATGAGTTATAGGAGTTGTATAAAGAGCTCCGTTCTGTTTGAATACAACAGAACTATTTTTAAAATAGTGTGCATAAGGGTTATTGAATTTACTGGCTTTAAAAAGGTCAGTCCAATACATTTTATTGTCGTTCCACAAGAAATAACCGGTCACTGTGTCGTTGTCTACTGTAATTACCTTCCCGAATATCCGGGGATCTTCCCATTGTGCTGCCGTATATAATGGGAGGGATAAACAATACAGGACAAGCAATCTTATTTGTACGTGTTTCATTGCTGTCAGATTTATTTTTCCCTATGACGGAGAGACCCTGTCAAAAGTTACAATAGAAAACGAAAAGTCTGATTCCCTTTATAATGTTTGTATCGCTTTTTCGAGACGTTTAATGGTCTCTTCTTTACCGATAAGTCCGATGATATCGAACATGTGTGGTCCCTTTGCTGCTCCTACAATAGCCAATCTGAACGGATTCATCACTTTGCCGAACCCGATGCCTTTACCGTTAATCCATTCCGAGACGATTCTTTCGGTATTTTCCGGTGAAAAATCGTCAATCCCCCGTAAAAGTAAAAGCAGTTCTTTCATAAGGGCCGGGGTCTCTTCCTTCCAGTTCTTTTGGACATCTTTTTCATTATAGCTTTCCGGAGCATAGAAAAAGAATTGACTATCGTTGAAAATGTCGGATACAAAATTCGCTCTTTCTTTCATTAAACCGCATATCCTTTCCAATTTTGATTTTTCGCAGGCAGTTCCATGAGCTTTGGTTATTTTCTCCAACAGGTCTGCTAACTGGCTGTTTGTTTTGGTGACCAGGTATTTATGATTAAACCACTTTGTTTTTTCAGGATCAAATTTTGCTCCCGATTTACCGACTCTTTCCAAAGAAAACAGTCCGGACAACTCCTTCAGGGAGAATATTTCCTGTTCCGTACCGGGATTCCAACCCAGCATGGCCAACATATTAATAAAAGCTTCAGGAAAATATCCGTCTTCTTTGTAACCATGCCATTTCTCTCCGGTTTCCGGGTCGGTATATTCCATCGGAAACACAGGGAATCCCATTTTATTACCATCCCGTTTGCTCAATTTTCCGTTGCCTACCGGTTTCAAAATTAGCGGCAAATGGGCAAAAACAGGCATTGTTTCTTCCCAACCGAACGCCCTGTATAGCAAGACATGCAGCGGTAATGAAGGTAGCCACTCTTCTCCCCGGATAACGTGAGATATTTCCATCAGATGATCGTCTACAACATTTGCCAGATGGTAGGTTGGCATTCCATCCGACTTGTAAAGCACTTTATCATCGAGCAAAGAGCTGTTGAATAGTACTTCCCCCCGTATAATATCATTCAAACAGAGTTCTTCATTCTCCGGCATTTTGAAACGGATAACGTAGGGGTTACCCGACTTGATCGCTTTCTTCACTTCTTCAGGAGGCATACTGATCGAGTTCCTGAGTTTACTCCTGCTTTTTGCATTATAAATGAATGTTTCTCCTTTTGCTTCGCATTTTGTCCGCTCTTGTTCCAATTCTGCTGCCGAATCGAAAGAATAGTATGCATTACCTGATTCTACTAATTGCAGAGCGTATTGTTTATAGAGGTCTTTCCTCTCACTTTGTCTGTACGGTCCGTATGGTCCGCCTACTCCGACCCCTTCGTCAATCGTAAGTCCGCACCATTTCAACGATTCGATGATATATTCTTCCGCACCAGGTACATAACGGCTTTGATCGGTATCTTCAATTCTTAAAATGAAACAACCGTTGTTGCGGTGCGCAAATAGGTAATTAAAAAGCGCTGTTCTAACTCCTCCCAAATGAAGTGCGCCTGTCGGACTTGGTGCGAATCTTACTCTAACTTTCCTTTCCATTAGATGATGAATTAAAATTAAGAATCAGAAACCTCTATTCTCAATATTCTGTTTATTTACTATCTAATATATTTTTAAATAGCTCTCTGGCATATTCGGTGGCTCGTTTGATTGCCGTTTCTTTTGACGTGATATTGCTTAATATCGGCTCGGCATGATTATACTGATTGTCCGGATTGTCGGTAAGCAGGTAAACCGTGTATTTCCCATTCTTTCCGTTCTTTGTTTTGCTGACCAAGCCAAACCAGACATCAATGGCTTGATTGTTGACATATATTGTACGTTTTACTTTATACATTATATATGATCTTTAGGTTTACTTTTAAAATTAAGTATCGATACAATAACTATCAGGCAAACCATCGCCGCAATATTGATATAGACAGGGAACATCTTACTTGTATTACCATAAAGGGTCAGGATACTTGACACCATGATCAAAAAAGCCGTGAGCATGATCAATAATCGAATAGTCCTCATAAATTTAATTATATAAAAACAAGGGATCAGGGACACTCTTGTCTCAGGTTATATTATCATTCTTTAATCTGATATCCAAAGCCTAACTTAACCTGTTTTTAACAGGGTTGGCATAGATTTCGAGGTAAATATTGTTCAACATCAAAGTATTTCCTTGGATCCGGTCTATTTTTGCCGCCATTGTACGGATAAACTGCTCTTTTTCTTCTTCAGTATAAAATGCAGAGTATTTATTTATCGAGTGGAGCAGATCGTATGCAATGTAATTGTTAGGCCACAATTTAAAGTTCTTATGAACTTTGGAATCGATTATTTTAGCCAATGTCTCTATTCTTTCTCCGTTTGAGGGCAGATCGTTGATGCTATCCAGCTCACCGTCCGTCAATTTTTCCATGTGAAAATGAATTCTCCCTTTATAACCGCTGAGGCCGGATAGCATACTATTCATATCCTCTTCCGGTGTTTTTGTGTATTCCCCGAATGTTTTGGCATAAAGTTCCTCTGTTTTAAGGTCGTCACAAGGTTCCCATTCATACGAGATGGCTAACGGGACGAGGTGTAGTTGCTTGAAATTTTCCACAAGATCGGTACTTCCGCTCATTTTAAGCATCTTGAGCAAACTTTGTTGGGTCCTGTCGTCTCCATTTTTTGTCCTTCCTTCCCGTTGCGCGATCCAGACGGAATTTTCGCCTTCTTCGATCACACTCCGGATATATTTTGAACGAAGCGTTGAGCTGATCAACATCTCCCGGCCTACTACGTTCCGTTCGATCACAAAACATGAATTGAGTTTCACCAGATCGGTAATCCATTCGTTGATCAGCAGGTTGCTGCCTATTGCTGCGCGTGTATATTTAGCTCCATGTGTTCTCAATAATAGGTTAAGTATTGCCGAATCAAGGATAATGTCCCTGTGATTGGAAATAAAAATATAAGAAGCATCGGGAGATATGCACTCTAGCCCTGAAACAGTCAAATCTGCAGCTGTTTTGGCGATCAAAGATTTTATTGCCGGTCCGAAGAATTTTTCCTGAAACTCATCTCTTGTACGGATGTCTTTCAGAACAGCAACCATAGAACTTTTATCTATTCCCGTCAGTTTAGAGAAAAGTGTCAGAAACTCAGGAGATTCACAAAGCCTTTCTGTTGCTGCGATTACTTCATGCCCACAATATGGCTTAATATGATCAAATTCGGAATCCAATACCATGTCTTTTTTTTATAAATTAGCAATAGCAGTTGACATTTAAAGCTGCTATTGGATTGTAAAAATAGGAATAAATCAATTTAAACTTTATGTTGTCCCGATCGTCCGGGTTCTATTTTTCTTATAAATTATGCCGTGCGTCCCGGATATTCCTGTAAGGCAACAGCAAGTGTTTCCATTGCCTTTTTCAAATCTTCGATTTTCAGAACATAAGCTATCCTGACCTCATCTTTCCCTAATCCACGAGTTTGGTAAAATCCGCTTGCCGGAGCGACCATGACGGTTTGCTGATTATAATTGAACTCTTCAAGAAGCCATTGTGCAAATTTGTCCGAATCATCGATCGGAAGTTTTACCGTAGCATAAAAAGCTCCTTTCGGTTTAGGGCAGACTACCCCGGGCATATTATTAAGCGCCTCTACCATAAAGTTCCGTCTTTCGATATACTCCTGATACACTCCGTCAAAATAGGATTCCGGTGTATCAAGCGATGCTTCTGCAGCGATTTGACCGATTGCCGGGGGACATAAACGAGCCATACCGAATTTCAACGCCGCTCCGATCACATCCATATTCCGGCTGATCAGGGCGCCAACACGCAGCCCGCATTCGCTGTATCTTTTAGAAACAGAATCCAACAGGATCACATTTTGCTCAATACCTTTCAGGTTCATGACTGAAAAATGCTCATTCCCGTCATAGCAAAACTCTCTGTATACTTCATCGGAATACAGGTACAGATCATGTTTCTTAACAATCTCTGCCAGCTGCTCCAATTCTTTTCTGGAATAAAGGTATCCGGTAGGATTGTTCGGATTAATAATTACAATTCCTTTTGTCCGAGGAGTGATCTGTTTCTCGATCTCTTCCACAGAAGGCAATGCAAAATCATTTTCAATGGTTGAGGTAACTGTTTTTACTTTAACCCCTGCCATAAGGGCAAAGGCGATATAATTTGCATAAAACGGTTCAGGTATGATAATTTCATCATTCTCATTCAGCGTACTCATGAAAGCAAAAATAATAGCTTCAGAGCCACCGGTAGTGATAAGTATATTATTTGCCTGAATGTCGATGCCTATATTTTGATAATATTTGGCTAATTTTGCCCGGTAACCGGCATTCCCTGCCGAATGGGTATATTCGATTACTTTATCTTGAAAGCCTTTTATCGCTTCAATGGCAACCTCAGGTGTAGCAATGTCCGGTTGGCCGATGTTCAGGTGGTATACTTTAATCCCTTTTTCTTTGGCTTTATCAGCGTATGGAACAAGTTTCCGTATCGGAGAACTTGGAACAATCTTTCCTTTTTCTGAGATTTGTGGCATAATGACGTATGATTTTTGTTATTAGAAAAACGCCTCTAAGGTAGATATTTTTTTGGAATTATTAGGAAATAGCGCAAAATTAAAAGCCCGACAAATGCAACTGCTGTATCTAAAAACAGTATCTTCTCGATGATATTATTTTGCAGTTGCTTTTAGTTTTTCAATATCCAGCAATTTGATTTTCCTGCCTTTCGATTCTACAAGTCCTTCTGTTTTGTAGTCCGATAACAGACGTATGACGGTTTCGGTGGCCGTTCCTACAAAATTACTAAGATCTTCCCTGGATATATTTAATTTTAACGTTCCGTCTTTCTCAATCCCGAAGTCGGAGGCGATTCTCAAGAGTACTTCTGCCAATCGCTTTTTTACCGATTTTTGAGCAATATTCTTGATGTAATGGTTCGAATCTCCCAATTCTTTACACGCGATCTGCATTAATTCATAGGCGAATCCCGGATTACTCTTTATCAAATGCAACAGGATTGAATCGGGAATATAACATAACACGACATCCGATAACGTTTCGACGGAAGTGCAGGCCGGTTCCTGTAAAATAACCGATCTGAAACCGAAAATATCTCCTTCCTGTTCAAATTTGATGATTTGTTCTTTCCCCTCCAAGCCGGTCTGGTATATTTTTACAATACCGCTATAGACGTAATAACAACCTTTGATCCGGGCACCTTCTTTGTAGACGATAAGATTTTTTTTATAAAACTTTATTGCATGATCTTCATTGAATAATAGTTTTAATTCATTTTCCGTAAGGTGTCGAAATGTATTTTTCAATTTCTTACGGCATGCTTCACAGTCAGGTAGTACAGGGTGTTCTTTCATGCAAAAATTGAGAATTAAAAAGTATTATCCTTCAAACTTAAACCTTTACCTTATCATTCCTGGTTCATCTTTATGATCTGTCGTAAGATAGACTGCTCGTCAAATCCGTTTTCGGCATAAAGCTGTTCTTGTTTCCCATGTTCCGTAAATCTGTCCTGGATACCCAACCTGACTATTTTGGCCTGATAGTTATGATCGGTCATGAATTCTACGATAGCGCTGCCTAATCCTCCAATGATTGTTCCGTCCTCGATTGTGATAATCTTTAAGAATTTTTTAAATACCGTATGGAGCAGTTCTTCATCAATAGGTTTTAAAAACCTCATATCGTAAAGGGCAACATTTACTTCCGTACATTTTTCCACGGCACGCTTTGCAATATTCCCGATAGCGCCGATAGATATAATAGCGATCTTTTCTCCTTCGATGAGGCAACGTCCTTTTCCGATCTCCAACTCCCGGAATGGAGTTTTCCACCCTATCATATAGCCGTTTCCTCTGGGGTAGCGAATAGAAAAAGGTCCTTTATCCGGTAGCTGGGCAGTATACATCATGTTCCGAAGCTCTTCTTCATTGAGCGGAGAAGCGATAATCAGGTTCGGAATACACCTGAAGTAAGCCAGATCATAAGCGCCATGGTGTGTCGCACCGTCTGCACCGACAAGGCCGGCGCGATCGAGGCAAAAAACAACATTCAAGTTTTGCAGCGCTACATCATGGATCATTTGGTCATACGCTCTTTGCATAAATGAAGAATAAATATTACAAAAAGGAACAAATCCTTTTGCAGCTAATCCCGCCGAAAATGTAACCGCATGCTGCTCTGCGATCCCGACATCGAAACATCTTTCCGGCATGGCCTTCATCATAATGTTTAACGAACATCCTGAAGGCATGGCAGGTGTGATCCCGATAATTTTCGGATTGCTTTTTGCCAGTTCGAGAATCGTGTTCCCAAAGACATCCTGGAATAAAGGCGGCATAGGCTGGCTGTTTTCCTGTATCCGCTCGCCGGTCTCTTTATTAAATTTTCCGGGAGCATGCCAGGTGATCTGGTCGTTTTCAGCTTGCTTAAAACCTTTTCCTTTTATGGTAATGCAGTGCAACACTTTCGGGCCCGGTATGTTTTTCAGGTCCTGCAATACTTTAACCAAATGGTTAATATCATGTCCATTTACCGGTCCGAAATACCGTAATCCCATAGCTTCGAACAGGTTACTTTGTTTCAATAGCATCGATTTGACACTATTGTCAATATGTTGGATAAAATTTCTCATGCTTGGACCGATCCGGTTGAATTTGCCCAGTACATTCCATACATCTGCTTTGAGTTTGTTATAAGTCTTGGAAGTCGTAATATCCAGCAGATACTCTTTTACGCCGCCAATATTGGGGTCTATCGCGATATTGTTGTCATTCAGAATGATTAATAGGTTGGAATCGTAAACGCCGGCATTATTCAGTGCTTCAAAGGCCATCCCTCCGGTCATTGAACCGTCTCCGATAATTGCTACGGACTGCCGATTTTCCTCCCCGTTCATTTTAGCGGCGATAGCCATTCCCAGCGCCGCTGAAATAGAAGTAGAGGAGTGGCCTGTCCCAAAAGAGTCGTAAGGGCTTTCCGACATTTTAGGAAAACCGCTTATACATCCATATAATCGCTTTGCTTTAAACAATTCCTTCCGGCCTGTTAATATTTTATGAGCATAAGACTGATGTCCCACATCCCATATCAGGTTGTCGTACGGGGTATCCAAAACGTAATGGAGAGCTACGGTTAATTCAACAACACCCAAACTTGCACCTAAATGCCCGGGATTTTCCGCACAATCATCAATAATTTTCTGACGGATCTCCTGACAAAGCTGAATCAGGGAGTCCTCAGGCAATTCTCTCAGATCCTCCGGAAAATATATGTTGTCCAGAATTTTATCCATAATACGATTTCAGATCCTAATCGGCAATTTCAAAAATAGTTTTATCAATAATTTAATATACAATCGTACCGATCGATTCCCCGGTTAACAGCTTTTTCAGATTTCCTTCGATATCCATATTAAATACGATAATCGGCAGGCGATTTTCCTTACACATGGTGGTTGCTGTAAGATCCATCACTTTTAATCCTCTATTATAGATCTCGTCGTATGTTATTTTATCAAATTTCACCGCTGTCGGGTCCATCTCCGGATCAGCCGTATAGATCCCGTCGACGCGGGTACCTTTTAACATGACATTGGCATTTATTTCAATAGCGCGTAAACTGCTCCCGGTATCCGTAGTAAAGTAGGGATTGCCTGTTCCGGCGCTGAATATCGTGACATATCCCTGTTCCAGATATTCGACGGCTTTAGCTTGGGAATAAAATTCACCGATAGGTTCCATTCTTATCGCTGTAAGAATTTTATTTTTACAACCATTGTGATCAAGGGCTGAACTGAGCGCTAAACCGTTGATCACAGTAGCAAGCATTCCCATACTATCTCCTTTTATCCGGTCGACCCCTTTGGTTGCTCCATTTAACCCGCGGAAAATATTTCCTCCGCCGATCACAATCCCAACCTGGATCCCCATATCCGAGACCTCTTTGATTTGTCGGGCATAACTTTCTACACAAACAGCGTCAATGCCGTACTTCTGGTCTCCCATCAACGATTCTCCGCTAAGTTTTAATAGAATTCGATCAAATGTCATATATGGTGTTATATTAAATATTAATCATGCTAATTCTCATCACTTTAGTGATAAGTCCTATAAAACAAGCAACAAAGCTAGTGATTTTTACGCTATTCCTTAGGTAAGTTGGTGAAAATATTTCTTGTTCGGGTTAGCATGTACTGTAATTTTTCTTACTGTAAAATAACAAAGCCACCATAATAGGTGGCTTTGTTATTTATGATACTGATTGGAAACAAACATGTTTTCAAACTATTCAAAATCTTTCATATTACTTTATCTTTAGTATAGGGGAAAGATTTTGTATCTGGGGAAGCATCTGTCCACCTGTTTCTGTGGCATATAAAGTTGAGCTTTATTAGCATTAGGTCCGATAATACTATACCAATTCGATTGGCCTCCTTGTATTAAACTGCTTGTGGGAACCTCAAATTCAACATATACAGAACCTTTTGCCGCACCAATGAAAGCATTAGGCCCCCCAACTGCGACAGATGTTTTATCTCCAGCACCTTCCACCATGCGTCCGGTATTTTTCATCACATTGTACTCAGCCTCTGACATCCAACGACCTACCTTTGTCATTCCCGTCTTAGCAGCTTTTGTCGTAAGGCTTACAGAGTGCTCACTACAAGTTACTATATTTTCCTCGTTCAAACAAGAATTGCCCGAATGATTTTTAAGGATACCTGTGGAAAGTTGCAACTTTTGAAAAATTGGGCATGAAGTTTCCTCCTGCAAAAGATTTACCACAGTGGAAGATTTTGTTTCTCCCACTGTGGTAATAATCATTGTGAAGATGAGAAGTAATATTTTGAAAAATAACTTCATTTTGTATTATTCAAAATCAGGGTAAAAATTAAAATCATACTCGCCTGTTCGCATCCGATGGACAATACTTTCAGGATTGATGACTAAGCCGATTTCTGCTTTCTGGTTTTCGCCTTCTAGCTTGCCTACACGAGTAAAATTATCATCATTAATATGCCAGATATGCCATTTATCTGATATTATCTGTTTCCCCGGGTATTGGAAAAAACGGCTAACCAGCCCCCTGTCAGGAAAGCGTAAAAATTGTTCATTACGGGCTTTTTAAGTAGAGATATTTGAGTTAGATTTTAAGAAAAACTTAAAATCCCTCGATATGTCGAATACCCCTATTACAATGAAC
>JAVBLD010000062.1:0-22037 GCA_031553705.1 Marinifilaceae bacterium
GAACGCCAACACCAAGCCGCAAGCGGTTTATAGAAATTTCTTCCTTTCGTGCCGAAAGAGTAAATTTCCATAAAGTGTTGTCTTATCTATCGTTTCCATGAATGAAATGTATATCAATTAAAAAAAGAAAAAATAATGGTGTATCGCCTAAGGATGGTTTGCTAAAATAAAAATGACCCCACTTATCAGGATACTTGGGGGTCAAAATTAAATAATTTTCAGGGGTCAAACCTGTTTTGGATTTAGGGATCGACACACATTGGATTTTCCAGAAGGGTAGTTGCAAATAAACTTTTAATTGTACGACTTATCGAATTGAAATTTGATATAAAACAGGAAGCGATGGCGCGCCTTCCTGTTGAAATGATCGATATTGTAAACAAGTTTAATAATTTACGAAAATGAAAACATTTACAGCGTATGACTATACTTTTACTGAAGAGGAGTTAAAAGGTGAGAATCCGTATCTAGGAAAAGATGGCTGGCCTCTCGATGGGAAAGAGTTCAAATATCTTGCATTTAAAGAAGCAGCTCAGCAATATAAACATTCAAAAATGCCAAAAAATGAGCGCGATAGAGAAAATGATATTATTAAAAACTTATCTGACAAAATGAATAGCTAGTCAATTTCCTCAAGCTGAATCAAATAAGTGTCGAATTTCCCTTTTGTTATCTTTCTTACCTTAAATTTTGAACTCGGTTTTATTAATATTTCCTCTTCGCGAGATGCTCCTGAAAAAGAGGATATGCTAGCGCTATTTTTTGTTTTGATAATAAATTGCATTTCGCCAGGAAACGACTTTGATTTATTTTTTGTTGTACTTAGAAACACTCCTTCCGATACAAGTTGCTTATTTTTAAACGCATCTTGATACTTATTTAGAAGATCTTCGTCAAATCCTCTTCCCCGATACACCTCTCCAGTATACCGGTCTGGTACTTTATCCAACGCCTCAATCTTTTAATTGTACGACTTATCGAATTGAAGTAAAAAATTTACTTGGTCTCCGGTGAGATTCCGGAACTTTTAATTGCACTGAAATAAAATCGAGACCTTGTTTTTTATTTTTTAAATTTTGTTATTAATCCTTTTAATTGTACCAGCGTAGAATTGAGATAGGGAAAGGGATGTCAAAGGCGATCCAGAACCTGAAACTTTAGCGTAAAAAAAGGCCATTATGACTTTAGTACGACCTGACACATCTTCCGATATGAGCCGGACGGACGGTTTGCCTTTTCCCCGGCGACTCTGGGCTGTGGTGGCCGTATCGTTTGCTCTGGCTATGTCGGGGCTCGATATTAGTATTGTCAATGTTGTATTGCCTACATTAGCCAAAGACTTCGGAACATCTCCTGCGGCTATTACCTGGGTCATCAATGGTTACCAATTGGCCATTGTTGTGTCTTTGCTTTCATTTTCATCACTGGGTGAAATTTTCGGATACCGGAAGGTGTTTCTCACAGGCATTTTTATGTTCTGTATTACTTCATTAATTTGCGCATTGGCTGACTCTTTCTGGACGTTAACGATCGCCCGCGTATTCCAGGGATTTAGCGCTTCGGCTATTACCAGCGTCAATACGGCACAATTACGTACTATCTATCCAAGCAATCAATTAGGGCGGGGAATGGGAATCAATGCTATGGTCATTGCTATCTCGGCAGCGGCCGGTCCGTCGCTGGCCAGTGGTATTCTTTTCATCGCTTCATGGCATTGGTTATTCGCCATCAATATTCCTATCGGGGCAGTGGCCCTTGTATTGGGAATGAAATATCTGCCGCATAAAGAGGGACGCTCCGAGCGAAAATTCGACACGGCCAGTGCTATCGCCAATGCCATCACTTTTGGATTACTATTTTATACCCTTGACGGATTTGCCCATCAGGAGCAAAAGAAATTCTTAGCTATACAGATCATTGTTCTTGTCATAGTAGGAACTTACTATATGCGCAGGTTGTTAAGGCAGAAATATCCGTTACTACCCCTCGACTTATTGAAGATTCCCATTTTTACCATGTCGATCGGTACTTCCGTCTGTTCTTTTACTGCACAGATGTTGGCATTTGTATCACTACCTTTCTTTTTGCAAAGCACGTTGGGACATACGGAGGTAATGACCGGTTTGTTGTTGACTCCCTGGCCGTTGGCCGCTCTTATTGTTGCTCCCGCAGCAGGTTATCTGGCAGAGAGAATTCATCCGGGTATATTAGGAGCTATTGGCATGGCACTTCTTGCCATAGGATTGTACACTTTATCCATCTTGACATCCTCGTCCTCTCCTCTTGATATTATCTGGCGTATAATCTTATGTGGAATTGGGTTTGCCCTATTCCAGGCACCAAACAACAGTATGATCATTTCTGCTGCTCCTGCCAGTCGTTCCGGAGGAGCAAGTGGTATGCTGGGGATGGCGCGTTTGCTGGGACAAACTTTAGGAACAGTTCTGGTAGCTCTTCTGTTCAGCTTTGTTGTTCATGAGAAGAGTACTATGGTATGTTTATGGACTGCGTCCGGATTTGCACTGGCCGCAGCTGTTGTGAGTAGTTTGCGCCTTTCGCAGCCATCAACGTTGGTTCCCAAACATAATCGCTCTTTATAAGATGCTTTTTTCACCGATTTCGGCTATTTATGCTACATTTGTGGTCGAAAAAAATTAAAAAATCTTGGTTATGAAGAGAGCAGCCTTATTTTTAAGTTTAATCTTTTTATGTAATATGTTTATGGAACTTCAAGCTCAGGATAAACCCGCGCCGGTGGTGTCGGCGATTGGGCAGGTGACTGTTTTTCTCAGTGGGGCTGAGGTGCAACGTGAGGGGAGTGTACAGTTGAAGGTGGGGATGCAGTGGTTGGTGTTTGAGAATCTGCCGCAGCAGATTAATTTGCAAAGTATACAGGTGTCCGGAAACGGTAATTTTACGATACTGGATGTAAGTCATCGCATTAATTATTTAAAGTCGGTGGAGAAAAGTAAAGAGGTGGGGGGATTGGAGCGTTCTATGGAAATATTGAATGAAAAGATCGTGCGGCAAACGGCGGCTGTCCAGGTGTTGGAGGCTGAAAAGGAGATGTTGAAAAAGAATCAATATATCGGAGGGAGTCAGACCGGAGTGAAAATGGCGGAGTTGAAGGAGTTTGCCGATTATTTCCGGGCGCGCCTGAACGATTTGAGCGTGCAGGAGATCAAAGCTATGAAAGAGATTGGGGAGTGGAGAGAGGAGAAGGAACGTATTGAGATGCAGTTAGAGGTGATCCGGCAACGGCAGCAGATGCCGACCAGTGAGGTGGTGGTAGCGGTGACGGCTCCGATCGCGGGGGCTGCCAGGTTGAACTTGACATATCTGGTGTATGAGGCTGGGTGGAGTCCTTTGTACGACCTGCGGGCGTCGGATGTGAATAATCCGGTGGAGCTTATCTATAAAGCCAGCGTATATCAATCGACCGGTGAAGAGTGGAAAAATATAAAACCGGTGTTCTCGACAGCCAATCCTATGTTAAATAATACAAAGCCTGTGTTGATGCCATGGTACCTGTCATTTTACCAACCGATGCCGCGGGCTTCGCATTCCAATATGTTCCAGTCGGCTATGGCACCTGAAGCGAAAAGGGAGGAGGTTGCGATGGAGGATCATATAGTGGTGGATGAAAAGGCTTTTACCTCTCCGGTTTTTTCCGTACAGGAAAATCAGACCAGCGTGGAGTTTGCGATAGATGTTCCCTATACGATCCCAAGCGATGGTCAGCCGCATAGCGTCGAGCTGGCGAAGTATTCGTTGCCGGCTACTTATGAATATTGTGCCGTGCGTAAACTGGAGAAGGATGTGTTCCTGCTGGCCAAAGCGACGGGCTGGGAGAAGCTGAATCTGTTGTCCGGATCGGCGAATGTGTTTTTCGAAGGGAAGTTTGTCGGAGCCACCTATATCGAAACACGGCAGACCGATGATACGCTGGCGCTCTCTTTAGGGCGTGATAAAAATATCACGGTGACCCGTGTCCGTAAGAAAGATTTTGCGGAAAAGCAGCTCCTGAGCAGTGGCATTACCGAGACCCGTGAGTGGGATCTGACTGTGCATAATAAGAAAAAGCAGGAGATAAACATTATCATTGAGGATCAGATTCCGGTGTCAACTGAAAAAGACATCAAGGTGGAAGCGGTAAATGTGTCGCAGGCTCAGGTGGATAAGGAGAGCGGAAAGCTGACCTGGCGTTATACGCTGAAACCTTCGGAGTCGCGTAGTATGAATGTAAAATATACCGTGAGGTATCCGAAAGGAAGGACTGTGATATTGGAGTAAAGGAGAATTTTAAAAATGTAACTTTAGATCTTTTTTAGGAATAAAATGTATTGTGTAGTATGAAAAGAACAACTAAAATAATTTTTATTGTCTTTGGGATTTTGTTCCTCCTGGTGGCTATTGCCGCTTTTATTATCTCGCCTGTTACTAAGCGATATATTGAGAAAAACAGCAAGGAACTGGTTGGACGTGCAGTTACTATGGAGAAGTTCCAGTTCAATATATTTACCGGTTCGCTCAGAGTGATCGGATTTAATATGAAGGAGGAAGATGAACAGGAAAGTTTT
Source organism: Marinifilaceae bacterium (assembly GCA_031553705.1). Lineage (GTDB taxonomy): Bacteria > Bacteroidota > Bacteroidia > Bacteroidales > Marinifilaceae > JAVBLD01. The sequence continues at coordinate 4,581 of JAVBLD010000062.1, forward strand.
GTCCGGTTTGATACATTATTTGTTGATGTTAAGCTTTTCGATTTGTTGAGACATAAGGTGATGGTAAACCAGATACATTTTTCCGACATGCGGGTACAGGTGTGGCAGAAGGGGGATGTTTTCAATTTCAGCGATATTATAAAGAAATTTGAATCGACCGATACGCTTCCGGCTACTTCGGCAAAAAAGCCGAAACCATGGGAGATCGGTATATATGATATACAATTGCGGAGAGGTAGTATTTTATATAATGACTTACTGGTTAGGAGCAAATGGGATATGCAGGACCTGAACCTGAAGATTCCCGGCGTCTATTTTTCGGGTAAGGAGACCGATATCGGATTTAATCTGTTGTTTTCCGACGGGGGGACTCTCGGGGCGAAGTTATTGTATGATATTGAAAATTCGGGTTATCGCATACAGTTGGATCTGGAACATTTTTCTATTGAGGGGTTGCTACCTTATTTGCAGCAGACGATGCGGCTGGGTACCCTTTCCGGTTACCTCGATGCTCATGTCCATGTCAGCGGAGAGATGCAGCATATTATGAATTCGGTGGTGCAGGGGACAGTGGCGGTCCGTTCTTTCGATATGCGTGATGACCGGGGAGAGCTGGTTTTTGCCGCCGATAGTTTGTTGGTGGATATGGCGGAAGTAAGCCTTGCGGAGTCCAAATATATTTTGAATGAATTTTCGTTGAAAGGGGCTTCTACCAGATATGTTGCGGAGAAGGACAGTTCGAATAATTTTACCTATCTGATAAAGGAGACCGTTGCGCTTGCCGATTCTATTCCTGCGGACCCAAAGGCCGAACCGGCTGCACTTCACTTTTCTATCGCGAAGGTGAATCTTCAGGGTATTGCATTGGAATTCAAAGATAATAGTCTGCAAATGCCGTTTATATGTGAGTTAAAGGATATTGCGGTGACGGCTGAGAATTTCGACCCTGACAAGGTCAATCATGTCACGATGCAGGGAAAGGTCGGAAATACCGGGATGTTTAATGTTTATTGGAATGGAAATTTCAACGATATATCGAGCCTGGACCTGAAGGTGGGCCTGAATAGTGTGGAGCTGAGGGATTTCACTCCCTATTCGATGGAGTACTTTGCCTATCCGATTACCGGTGGGATTATGACATTTTCAAGCCATAATGTGGTTAATAAGAGTATATTGAAAGGAACCAACAGCCTCGATATTTTCAAATGTAATGTAGATAAGCAAAGCGAAGCCGTGAAACCGGCTGTGAATGTGCCTCTCCGTTTGGCCCTTTATGTCCTGAAGGACAGGGAGGATAAAATCAAGATCGACCTGCCGGTGGAAGGGGATATCCGTTCTCCGAAGTTTTCTTATAAGAAGATTATCATACAGACATTATGTAATGTATTGATAAAGGTGTCGTTGGCGCCGCTTGATTTTCTGGCCGGATCGATGGGGCTAAAGGCGGATCAGCTGGATGAAATTGAATTTTCCAATATGCAGGAGGATTATACTTCCGCCCAGTATGACCGGTTTAACCAGTTGGCATCGATTGTTTTGTCAAAACCGGACCTGGTGTTGGAAATCGTGCAGGATATCAACTATACGCAAGCCGCCAGGGAACATTCGATGTTTTGCCTGAAGAGGGATTATTATCTGAAGGGAAATCCGGGAAAAACGGCTGATAACCTGGAAGCGCTGGATAAGTCGGAGATTGCAAAGATCAAAGATAACGACCCAGAGTTGATAAAATATGCCGATTCGCTGTCCGGCGGCGACATTTATGTAAAAGCGGTGGCATTGTATAAGGATCGTATCGGCGTAGAGATCGGGAAGTGGGCGGAGTATCGTAATCAATTACTTAAGGATTACCTGGTTACCAGAAGAAATGTGCCATCGGGTTCCGTTAAGATCAGTATTCTTCCGTGGGTACAGAATAGGGTGTATGGGGGAAAAAGCGTTTTCCGCACAACCCTCTCTTTGCCCGGCGAGGAGCCTCTTACTTCGGATGCTGTTGAGGGGAAGCAAGAGAATCCCGATGAATAAAATACCATCAGAAAACCTGTTTCAGAATCTCCCGGATGTTGTCGGCTTTGCCCATAGTGTAGTAGTGAATGGCTTGCGCGCCTCTGGCCAGTAGTTCTTTGCTCTGGGTGGTACACCATTCGATGCCGAGTTGGTAGATTTCGTTGTTATTGTTGCATTTACGAACCTCTCTCATCAGCTCTTCCGGCAGATCGATGCCGAAAGTGCGGGGAAGCATTTCAATATGGGCCTGGGTAGAGATCGGCTTCAGGCCGGGAATGATCGGTACGGTGATTCCGGCCTTGCGGCACTTGCCGGCAAAGTCGAAAAACTTACGGTTGTCGAAAAACATCTGGGTGACGATATAGTCGGCGCCGGCATCTACTTTCTGTTTCAGATGTTTGATGTCTGTTTCCAGGTTCGGCGCTTCGTAATGTTTTTCCGGATATCCGGCTACTCCGATGCAGAAGTTGGTGGAGACGGCGTTGTTGATCGTGTCGTCCAGATAGACTCCTTTGTTCAGGTTTGCAATTTGTTTTACCAGTTCGCAGCTGTATTTATGGCCTCCCTCTTCAGGCCGGAAGAATTTCTCTCCCGGAATGGCGTCTCCGCGCAGGGCGACTATATTCTCAATGTCCAGGAAGCTAAGGTCGAGGAGGTCGTTTTCTATCCTGTACTTTGTAGCGCCGCCGCAGATGATATGAGGGACTACCTCTACCTTAAACCGTTTCATGATAGCTGCTGCAATAGCCACCGATCCGGGACGCTTGGTTATGATCAGTTTCTGGATTGCCCCGTCAGGCCGTTGGCGGTATTCCACCTCGTCACGGTGGTAGGTGATATTGATAAACGGCGGATTAAATTCCATCAACGGTTCGATCGCACGGTAGAGTTTATTGATATCGCTTCCTTTTAACGGCGGTACCAGCTCAAAGGAGGCAAACGGTTTGGTCAGGTTGTTTAAGATGTCTGTTATTTTCATAATTTTGAGTGTCAAATGGCAAGTGGCAGGGTACACTTGCCGGTGCCGTTCCTTTTTATTTGGTTTATCTGAGGTTTAGAAGGGTGTGGCCTTCGGTTTCGCTAATTCCCCGTTTTTCACAATAGACGACGAACTGGTCGTCTCCGATCTTGCCGATGCTGAAATAGCGGGCATTCGGATGGGCGATCAGCATACCGCACAGGCTTGTCACAGGTTGGATGGAATATGAGGAGGTTAAGCTTACTCCAAGGTTATCCGGTGCGTTCAACAGGTCGAACACATCTTTCTTTAGAGAGTGGTCCGGGCAGGCGGAGTAACCGAATGCCGGACGGATAGCATGAACGCCTTCGCTTACTTTTTCCTGCATCCATCCGGCCAATGCTTCCGCCAGACGGGCGCAAAGGCTTTCGCGCAGCAGATGGTCAAAGTCGTGGCAGTGATTGCACTTGTGTTTGTCCGATATCTTTAAGCAGAATAGTCCGACACGGCAGGTTCCGTAATTCTTCGGAATAACAAAATCCGAAAGGCTCAGGCATTCGGCGTTGGGATATTGTTGCCGGAGCATCGGGAGTCGGTGGGTGTTGTCCAGGACAATATCGTCGTTTTCAGCATAAGCGTTAAAGAAACGGACGATCACTGAGGCTTCGAACGATTGGTCGGCGATGGCTTTTTCCAGTAATTCCAGCGCTGCCCGATAGGTGCGGAGCGCTTCTCCGTTGGTTTGGATGATCTCCGGGAATTTCCCTTTGAAACTCCAGAAATGAAAAAACGGAGTCCAGTCGATCCTGTCGGTCAATTCTTGCAAATTGATCTGTTTTTGGACTAAGTCATGTTGTCCGAAAAGCGCATCCTGTTGCCGGTTCTGCCAGTCAAAAACCGGCGCTTTGGACCGGGCTTCGGTATAGCTGAGCATGCTGTTCGGCTTGTTATAGTATCTTTGGCGTATCTCTTCCTGCTCCTTCTTTATCCGGTGGATATAACCCTCCCGGTCCTGGAGCAGTTGCTTGATCATGCTTGCCGTTTTTGATGCGTCGCCTCCCTGGATAACAGCATAGTCATATTTAGGGGCTAATTTTACAGCGGTGTGTACCGAAGAGGTCGTTGCGCCCCCGACAAATAACGGGATATTAAGGTGCTCCTGTTGCAGAAGTTCGCACAGGTTTTCTATTTCGCTCAGGGAGGGGGTGATCAGTCCGCTTACCCCGATCAGGTCTGCCCGGTGTTCTTTTGCAGCGGCTACGATATCTGTGTTTTCGACCATTACCCCTAAGTCGATCATTTCGATGTTGTTGCAGGCTAATATGATATTTACGATGTTTTTTCCGATATCATGCACATCCCCTTTTACGGTAGCAATAACCATCTTACAGCGTTTGGACGGACGTTGCCCGCAGCTGTTTTGTTTTCCGATCCCCGGTTGCAGTATCGCGACAGCTTCTTTCATGACTTTCGCCGATTTCACCACTTGCGGCAGAAACATTTTGCCTTCGCCGAACAACGTGCCCACTTTATCCATCCCGGCCATTAGCGGCCCTTCAATGATTTCTACCGGAACGGAGTATACAGCGGAAGCTTCCGCCAGGTCGGTTGCCAGGTGTTCGGTTATTCCTTTTATCATAGAATATGTCAGACGTTCCGCCAACGGCAGATTGCGCCATTCTTCGTTTTTGACGGTGTTGTTTCCGGAAGCTTTGTTTTTTATCTTTTCCGCCAGTTCGAGTAACTTTTCGGTGGCTTCGGGACAGGTGTTCAGAATGACATCTTCCGTGGCTTTCAGCAATCCGGGTTCGATGTCGTCGTATACCTGTAGCATTGCCGGGTTTACGATTCCCATATCCAGTCCGGCCCGGATCGCATGGTATAGGAATACCGAGTGCATCGCTTCTCGGACAGGATTGTTCCTCCGGAATGAGAATGAAAGGTTCGATATTCCGCCGGAGGTATGGCAACCGGGGAGATTCGCTTTTATCCATGCCACTGCCCGGATAAAGTCGACTCCGTAGTTGTTATGTTCTTCGATGCCGGTGCCGATCGAGAGTACGTTTACGTCGAAGATGATGTCGTAAGGTTTGAATCCCGCCTTTTCCGTCAGCAGCTTATAAGCCCGTTGGCAGATTGAGATCTTTTGTTCGTAGGTTGCGGCCTGTCCGGTTTCGTCGAAAGCCATCACAACAACGGCGGCTCCGAGTCTCCTGATCTCATTCGCTTTCCGGAGGAACTCCATTTCGCCCTCTTTCAGGCTGATCGAGTTGACAATACATTTCCCCTGCGCATTTTTCAATCCGACCAGCAGGGTGTTCCACTCCGACGAGTCGATCATCAGGGCCGCCCTGGCTATGTCGGGATCGTTGCTGATGATCCGGACAAAGGTTTCCATCTCTTCGGTACTGTCGAGCATCGCATCATCCATATTGATGTCGATGATGGAGGCTCCGTCTTCGATTTGTTTGCGGGCGATCACGGCTGCTTCGTTATATGCTTTTTCACGGATCAGTTTCGCAAATTTCAGGGAACCGGCGACATTGGTACGTTCGCCGATATTGGTAAAGTTGTTTAGCGTTTTGTCAACGACGATCTCTTCGAGTCCGCTGACCCTGAGTTGTCCAGGATATGCCGGAACGGTCCTCGGTGCAATGCCCGCCAAGGTATTCCGAATTGTTCTGATATGTTCCGGCGTGGTGCCGCAACATCCTCCCGCCATATTCAACCATCCGGCTTCGGCCATCCGTTTTAGACAGGCAGCCGTAAATTCCGGAGTTTCGTCATACTCCCCCATTGCGTTCGGCAACCCTGCATTCGGGTAGATGCTCAGCGCACAGGGTAGAAACCTGGCGAGTTGCTCTACAAACGGGAACAGATCGGTTGCCCCGAAAGAGCAGTTCAGTCCGAAACTAAGTAACGGATAGTGAGATACGCTGGTGAAAAGCGCTTCCAGCCGTTGGCCGGTGAGCGTCCGTCCGCTTTTATCGTTTATCGTGGCGGAGACCATTACCGGTAACCGGGTGCCTTTTTCCATTTGTACCTGGTCGATGGCGTACAGCGCAGCCTTTGCGTTCAGACCGTCGAATACCGTCTCCACCAGCAGGATATCCGCACCGCCTTCGATCAGGCCTGCCACTTGCACAAGGTAGGCTGCTACCAGCGTATCAAAGTCTACCGGACGATATGCCGGGCGGTTGATGTCGGGAGAGAGGGACAGTGTTTTCGATGTCGGGCCGATGCTACCGGCTACATAGACGGGCCGGCCGGCCGACAAAGCTGCCTCTTTGGCGATCCGCGCACCCTCGAAATTCATCCGGTAGGCAAGATCGCTACAGATATACTCTGCCTGTGAAATTGCGTTTGAATTGAAGGTGTTGGTTTCGATAATATCAGCTCCCGCTTCGATATAAGCGGTATGAATGTCCCGGACCAGTCCCGGCTGAGTGAGACACAATATATCGTTGTTCCCTTTCAGGTTGACCGGATGTGCCGTAAACAGCTCTCCCCGGAACTCTTTTTCTTCCGGTTTCCGGAGCTGTATCGAAGTACCCATCGCTCCATCCAGGATAACAATCCGTTCTTTTATCAATTTATTTAGCATATTATTACAGGGATAGGGCAAGGGGGCAGGGAATAAGGTTTATTATGGCTCTGCGGCTCGCCTCTGTTTCTTATTATTTATTTTGTCTGTATTTTATTGAGCTGTAAATCATTTTTTCATTTCCTTGTTGTTGCGGGATATATCTTAATTCCGTTGACAGATAAATCTGCGTTCGTAATTCTCCACAAGAACCTCGTGCAATATATAAAAAATGTATAAACTCTTTATCTGTTTGCCTTTCGTATCTTTCTGCAATATTCGACGGGATGGAGATACAGGAGTGTTGTAATTGTTCTTTGATACAGAAGTTATTACATTCTTTATACCATAGATTGAAACGCGTAACTGCATTGCCTCCCGCCAGACGTTCAAATTTTCGAATGTTCTATCGGCTTCCATAATGAATATATCATTGTTTGTTTTTATTCTTCATTCTTTGTCCTTTGCTTCCTATTTCTTGCTTCTTGCCCCTGTTTAAAATATTTTTATCTCAAACTGTCCGATCACGCCCATTTTGTCGTCTTTGATCACCATTGCGGAGATGATGTCGTCGATCCGGGCAATCCGTTCGAGGCACCGGTCGACGTCGACGGCGGTCTGAACGGTATTGCCGAAAGCGGTTGCATAACAGTCGGCCAGCAGGACATCTTTGCAGATGATCATAACGGCATCTGCTTTGCCAAAGCTCAGGGAGGGACCCACCGTTCCCGATGAGGTGCATATCCCGAGCGGAGCATAGGAAGTTTCAATGTGCAGTCCTACCTTTTCCGACAATGGGGATTCGCCCGCGAAGACGGAAATATCAATATCTTCCCGGATATCGGCATAGATATCCCCCCCGTTTTCGATCACAATCTCGTTTATCCGGAACGACCGTTTCAGTTCGTCTGCTATATGGTGAGCCACTGCTCCCGCGACGGCACCCATCGGGCCGATGCCTGCCTGCCTGCTTGCCCGGGACATCTCATGGAAAATCCGGGGCGCCTCTTTTTTTGCCGGATAAGGAGCCAGCATTTTTACATACGCAGGATCGGTTTCCAGATAGGCTTCCATCTCCTTCCTCAATTCCCGGACGATCTTTTCGGTAAAGGCGGGCATCTCTTTCTGATAGGAAGCCCGGTCAATTCCGATCCAAAGGTCTGTTTCCTTATGTTTTACGATAAAATGCTCCCATCTGCCTTCTTTAAAATGTCCGCGGTAGGTGCGCTTTTTATACTCCTTCATGCGTGAAACAGTTGAAAATTGACAGAAGAAAATGATTTTTCATTTTCTAAATGTATCTTGTAGGGCTTCATGTTTTTTATATTTCTGCAAACTGTACCTTAAAGAGTTTCTGCGGACACGATTTCAGACACAACTTGCAAACGATACATTTTTCCGGATTGAATTTCAATATCCAGTCGGGAGCCCCGATCGTCAATGCATGTGAAAAGCAGGCGGACGCACAGTTGCCGCAATTGATGCACTTCGCTTCGTCGTACGAGATCTTGCTGGAAACGGGACTTACCGTCACGCCGTTATCGGCCAGGTAGCGGATACCCTCTTCCAGCCGTTGCTCATCGGCCTCAAGTTCAACCAACAGATTGCCGGATTTACCGGCCTGGATCTCTGCTTTTAGAATATTTATCCTGATATCGTATGTCTTTATCAAATCATAAGTCAACGACCTGTCGGTGGCATCCACCGGAAAAGTCAATATTAATTTCTTTATCATGTTCCTAGTTAACAATTAATAATGAATAGTTAAAGGTTAATACTTCTGCCGCTTACCCCTTTCCTTGTCATTTTTATTACTCTTCTTTAAGTCCTTTCAGGCTGGTGCCTGTCGGCATCGGGCGTACCGGTTCGGAGAGCAGGAAATCGCCTTTCCGGATCCATGTTTTCAGGATGTCGGCAATTTTTCTGGCTGTCGCCAAGCTGGCTACAGGGGCGGTTCTCACTTTTTGTCCGTTGATCTCTATCTCTCCGCTACGGAGTGCGGCATAGTTGGTTTTTCCCAGTATCTGGTTGTTATTGCCGTAGTCGATGATGCTGGTTTCGATCTGTTCGTTCCGAATCGAAACACGCCGGGCTATCTCTTCGTCCAATATCGGGATAGGGATACCGATACCGACAAACAGGCTTACGCCGTATTTTTCATAGTATGCCGCCCTTAAAAATTCGGTACTCATTTGTTTTAAATCGCCGGTTACCGCAATGGTCCGGGCATTGCTTGTCGGAATACCGTATTCATTGACGGCTTTTGTTGAGTGGAATTGCGTACCGTTCCAGGTGACATAACCATCTGTCCCGCAAAGGAAAATATGCGTGCCCAGTCCGACCGTCCGGCATTCCGGGTCGTTTATCAGCGGCGACAATTCACCCGATGTGCTATAGGACGCATTTCTCATTTTCGGCAACAATGTGCCCATATAGGTATATTTTATCTGGTCGGTGGAGTTGGTCGCCACATTATAATTCTGGTACGCATTTCTCGGATTGTAGAGATAAGCTTCGTTTACCGTATCTTTATTGATGATTGCTTTTATGTGTTTGCGCGGATAACAGTCGGTGCCTTTCCCCCATGCCTCCAGCGTAATATCTTTACCGCTTACAAGATCCTCGATCAGGTGGGCTCCCCCATAGACAGGGTTTTCCGAGTTACAATCCGTTGCTCCGATGTAGGTATCGACAGCAGCCAGGCCGCCGCATACCCTTATTCCGTTCAGTTCTATTTTTTCCATCCGGATCGGGGGATTTGCATGACCGAAGTTGATAAAAGCTCCTGAGGAACACATTGCCCCAAACGTGGCGGTAGTGACTACGTCTACTTTTTCGGCGATCTCTTTCGGCGAAAGGGTCTTGGATAATTCCGACACCTCTTCCGCTGTCAATACAACGGCTTTTCCGCTTTTGATTTTTTCATTGATTTCAGCGTATGACTTTGCCATAGGATATATTGATTTAATAGCTTGGGTACTGAATAGAGTAAAAACCCGGATTCCCGAATACCCAAAAGTGAAAAATAAAGTTTATTAAAACGATTCTTGTAGGAGGGTACCACCTGACAAAAAGATCTACCTTATGATAATTATCTGATAATTTAAAGGCATAAAAATAGGGGAAGATAAGATTAGCGCATGCAGCGCATACGCATAGAAAGGAGAGATGAATAAATTACATGATTACCACAGCACCCGGCCTTCTCTCTTAATGTGTCTAATGTTTTCATCTTTTTTCGTTTTAAATTATAACTCCTGTTTTCAGGACGGGTTTTGGCACCTTTCAAGATTTCCTGAGGTTGCCGGAGGTTCTGTGAGCCCGTTCTCTCGCCTCCTCTTTATAATTCAGCCCATCTTTACAGACAGAACTGCGTTGCAAAGTAAAATCAAAATATGGACAAATGCAAGAAATTAAAGAAGAATTAACTGATAATGTAGCGAATAATATAATTTAATGTATAGATAATCAACTGATTATTGATTATTTATTTTGTGCGATTTTTGCAGAATAAAAAGGCCGAATGCTATCAGCATTCAGCCTCTCTGTTATATCTGGCCGATCGTTATGATTGACCTTTATTCGTATTTTAGATTATTTTGAATCCGAGGGTGAAATTGAAGGAGCGGGGGGATTTGGTGCCGTCCGCGGGTTTAGTGAAGCCTTTTTCGTAGTCGATGTCGAAGGTGAATTTCCAGACGTCTACGCCGACGCCGACCTTACCATTCCACATCATCGTGTTGTTGTCCAGGTCAATGCCGTGGCCTTTGATGTCACCAGCGAAAGAGGCTACCGGACCTGCGAATGCACGAACGTTGACCATTGCCAGTTTCAATACTTTGATACCAACCATCACCGGAATGTCGAATGTGTTGTATTTCAGTATGGTTGTGGTACCATCTGCTTTGTCGGCTTCACTCTCTTTGTGTGAGTAGTTGAATGCCGGCTCGATGTATAATTGCCTTCCGAGGTTGAACCGGGCGAAGGCTCCGACCAGGTAGCCGTTGTGCGCTTTGGAGTCTATGATGTCTTCCACACTTTTCGTGAAATCGTCTACGTCAATTTTTGTGTTTGATAAACCGGCATGAACACCAAGTGTGAACGGTAGCTGCGCCATTGCGGCATATCCGCAAAAACTGATAAAAAATAGGATTATAAACTTTTTCATACATTGATAATTTTAAATTTTGAATTATAAAATCAAAACTTGTGGTTTGTTTTTTGTGTCTATTTTGTCAGCAAACCGATAGGTTTACTCTCCAAAATTTAAATGCCTGCGTAAATTACGAATAAGATTGCCATGTCCTTGGAGCAAAGATATTAAAAATTTAATCAATAAAAACATTTCGCTTGAATTCGGAAAGGATAATACCGGTGGCAACCCCTACATTCAGGGATTCGGAGGAGACGGAACTTTCTGCGAAGTTAGGAATGGTGAGTCGCCGGTTTACCAGCTTTTCGATGTCGGCAGAGATACCTTTCCCTTCGTTGCCCATAACAATAAATCCTTTCATATTGGTTTTGGTTTTGTAGATGTTCTCTCCATTTAGAAACGTACCATAGCAGGGAAAAGTTTCGGATGCAAAAATTTTTATCAGCGGCACCAGTTCAGTGTAGCGGACATCGACACGGAGTATGGCTCCCATGCTTGCCTGTACACATTTGGGGTTATATATCCCGGCACACTCTTTGTCGCAGAAGATGTTCCGGATGCCGAACCAGTCGGCTACCCGCAGGATTGTGCCGAGGTTTCCCGGGTCCTGAATGCCGTTTAGTACCAGTGAGAGGGTGTTCCGGATCTGTTTTTCGTCGTACGGTTTCGGGGCAGGAATTTCGGCTAGGGCGATTACTTCCGGCAAAGATTGGAAATTAGAGATCGTATGCATTTCTCTTTCGTCAACCTCTACCGGTTGTATGCCTTTCAACAGTGCACGGTATTGTATGATCCACTCCGGACGAGCTATGATAGTGTTGATCTTCAGACCGGAATCGATCAATTCCCGTACCAGTTTATCGCCTTCAACTTTAAATAGATTATATTTTTCCCTGAATTTCTTTTTTTCGAGGTTTTGGATTATTTTTGTTACGTGCTTGCTAAGCATGGTTTTCAGTGAATTAAAGATTGGTGTATTTTGATTAGGCAAAAATAGATTATTTTCGGATAATTGGAGAGGTGTATCGTATATAAGATATTATTTGCTTTTTTAGTTTCGGGTCTTTTGCACTCTTGTTCGCCGACCAGGTATGTGGGGAAAGATGAGCGTCTGTTAAGCAGGGTGAAAATAAAGATCGAGGATAAAAAAATAAATGGGGCGGAGTTAAGAAAAAATATCCGGCAGAAACCTAATACCCGTATTTTGGGAGTAGCCCGTTTTCATCTGGGGTTATATAATCTTAGCGGCCGGAATGAAAACAGGTCTTTGAATAAGTGGCTTCGGGCGATCGGAGAGGCTCCGGTGATTTACAGTCCGTTCCTGACCGACAGAAGTAAGATGCAGATGGAGACTTACCTGTGTAATAAAGGGTATTATCATGCTATTATCCGGGATACGGTCTGGTTCCGGAAAAAAAGGGCATTTGTTGAATATAGGGTGATTCCTGGGCGTGTGACGGTGGTGAAAGAATTTGATTTCCAGGACAAATATCAGTATGTGCGGAATGAGCTGGCCGACACGACTCTGTTGATGCGGAAAGTGCTGGCCGATACGGTAAATACGTTGTTACATCCGGATATGCCGATGGATATGGAGTTGATGGAGAAGGAGCGGGACCGGATTACCCGGATGTTGAGGGAAAACGGTTATTTTAATTTTTCGAAAAATTTTATCCAGTATTATGCGGACACCACTTTGGCAGAAGGTTTCAAGGTGGCGCGGTTACTCCTGACAGTCGTCAATAATCTGCAAGACAGTGCGGCATACCGTACTTACCGGATCGGAGACATCCGGATAAACCTGGACTATGATCCCTTGCTGATGATCACAGAAGGACGCTCGGCGTACCGGGATACACTTTTCGGGGATTATGGAATTTCGTACCGGGAGAAGTTAAAGATCAGCCCGAAGGTAATTATGGAGACATTGCAGTTGAACAGGGGCGATCTATATGATATGAGGCGGGTGACCGATTCCTATTCCCGCCTTCAGGCTTTGAACCTGTTTAAGTTCATCAATATCGTTTTTAAGGAGAAAAAAAATGCGGATGGCGAAGTGGTATTGGATTGTGAGGTGCAGTTGACACCCGTCAAGAGGCAGTCTTATCATATTTTTCTCGAGGGCACCAATAATTCCGGAAATATAGGCGTAGGGGGCAATCTCACCTACAATCACCGGAACATGTTTTGCGGAGCGGAGAATCTAAGCCTTAGTGTGTGGGGCGCCTTGAAGAAGGAGCAGATAAATGAGCTGAAATTTTTCAGTACTACCGAGTTGGGGGTCGAACTAAAGTTGATCACGCCTCAGTTCTGGTTGCCGTTTTTAAAGTTGAAGGATTTCCGGCGCAATTATGCACCGAAGAGTTCAATTTCGCTCTCTTATAGTTTTGAGGAGACCCCGTTTTATGCCCGCCGTATAGTGAGCGCTAAGTTCGGTTATTTATGGCGGCAGGCTGACCGGAGGTGGCGTTACGGTTTTGACCTGGTCGATCTGAATTATGTGTTGATGCAACAGGTGGATGCCGGTTTCATCAGTGGACTGAAAAACGAGTATGTCAAGAGTGCTTACACCGATCACATGATCCTGTCGGCTAATTTTTCGGCTGTATATACCGACCAGATCTTAAATACCAGAAATAGTTATAATTATTTCAGGAGTAACCTGGAGACATCCGGTAATTTCCTGTCGGCATTAAGTCGGATCGGCGGTGTGACTCCTATCGAGCAGACCAGTGAGGAGAGTTACCATACAATGCTCGGAGTGCGATACGCCCAGTTTGTGAAAATCGATGGGGAGTATCGTTATTGCCATTATACAAACCGGATCAATACGATGGTTTACCGGTTTTTCCTGGGATGTGGTTATCCTTACGGCAATATGAAAGTGCTTCCTTTCGAAGAGGCCTATTTTTGTGGGGGAGCGAATGACCTCAGAGCGTGGCAGTCGCGGACGCTCGGTCCCGGTTCATACGTGTCGGGGGACAGGTATCCGAATAATGTCGGGGATCTTAAGATCGGATTCAATGCAGAGTATCGTTTTAAACTTTTCTGGGCATTGGAAGGAGCTTTATTTTTAGATGCTGGAAATATCTGGAATATTAATAAATTTGAAGACCGGTTCGGGACTCGTTTGAGCAGTGATATTTACAGGCAGTTCGCAGTCGGGACCGGTGTCGGTTTACGCTTTGACCTGAATTTCTTCCTGCTTCGCTTCGATCTGGGAATAAAAATGGTCGATCCGGCACAACCCGAAAAGCGACGGTTTGTATTATTAAATAACCAGGGCGGATTCCGCCGGTCGGTATTTAATATTGCTATAGGGTATCCGTTCTGAATGGGTGGCAGGAGTAGGGGACAAGGAGTAAGAGGCAAGAAAATACAACTCTTAATTATTCATTCTTAATTACTGATCAGATGCTTTCTTCGATTGTTGTGTATTTGTCGTTGTTGTTTCAGGTGTTGGCTGCCGGGATAGCAATTAGTTTGTTTAAGCGGACGAAATATAATATTTCGTGGATACTGATATCGGCCGGATTCTTTTTGATGGTGGTTTCGAGGTTTTTTGAGCTGTTTCCGACGATATATCCGGAATGGGAGGATACCTTGTTGATTTTCCAGCGGTGGTTGGCTTTCGTGATCTCTTTGATCTTACTGATCGGGGTGTTTTATATCCGGAAGATATTCCAGTTTATGAAAAGATTGGATGAGTTGCGACGGGAAACCCAGAAGCGGGTGTTGGCGGCCGTGATAAAGACAGAGGAGTATGAACGCCAGCGGTTTGCAAAAGAACTTCACGATGGACTGGGACCGTTGTTGAGTGTTATTAAGATGCTGGTAGCCGGTTTTGATGCGAAAGAGACGTCGGAGGTAAACGAGAAGATAAAGCAGAATCTGAAGCAGGCAGTGGACGAGGCGATTGCAGGGATACGGGATATTTCGGCAAATATCAGTCCGCACATCCTGAATAATTTCGGGCTGCACGACGCTGTAGACGCTTTTATCAGGCGCTTGGGGGATAATAAAACGATCGATATCGTTTTTGTATCCAATATCAAAAAGAGACGTTTCGGTTATAATATGGAGGTGATCATGTACCGGGTGATCTGCGAATTGATAAATAATACATTGTCTCATGCGATGGCAACAAAAATTGAGATAGATTTGCATCTGGATAACGATATCTTGCGATTGGAGTATGCGGACAACGGCATTGGTTTTGATGTAAATGCATTGTCACCGGGCAGCGGGATGGGCCTGGATAATATGCGCTACCGGTTGCAATCTGGAAACGGGGCGTTGGAGCTTCTCAGTAAGCAAGGAAAAGGGATGCGTGCGAATGCGTATATTAAAACTTAACCTGAATATATGACGGAAAAGCTGAAGATTTATATTGTGGATGATCACAAATTGTTTCGGGAAGGATTGAAATTGTTGTTGTCGACGCAGGACTTTATACATCATATTTATGAGGCTTCCGACGGCAGGGAGTTTATTGAAAATTTGTCGTTTATAGATTGCGATATGGTACTGATGGATATTGAGATGCCGCAGATGAACGGGATAGAGGCAACATTGCAGGCTGTGAAGATGAGGCCGGCCCTGAAGGTTATCGTACTTTCGATGTATGGAGATGAGCAGTATTACTATAAAATGATCGACGCCGGAGCAAAAGGGTTTGTGCTGAAGAGTTCCGGAATCGAAAAGGTGGTGACGGCAATAAAGAAAGTGTCGGAGGGGGAGAGTTACTTTTCGGAAGAGTTGTTGATTAATATTCTGAACCGGATGAGAGATGTCAAACAACCGGAGCAGGAGATTGCAGATAATGAGATTTCAGGACGGGAGATGGAGATCCTTTTATGTATATGCAGGGGACTGTCGAACCAGGAAATTGCCGGTGAATTATTTATCAGCAAGCGGACGGTGGATAAACACCGGGCAAATCTGCTGAGTAAGACGGGAAGCCGGAATACGGCGGCGTTGGTGATGAATGCTATTAAGAATAAGTTGATAAAATTGTAAAAGAGGGGTAGGAAATATGGTGCAGGGGAGAAGAAGAGTTATGAGTTATGAATGGAATGATATTTGCGGCGGGGTTGGGGACAAGGTTACGGCCGTTGACGGATGATCGTCCGAAAGCTTTGGTCGAGTTGAGGGGGAAGACCTTACTGGAGCATGTGATTGTCCGGATGAAATGCGCCGGAATAAGTCGGGTTGTGGTGAATGTGCACCATTATGCCGGGTTGATCGAGGCATTTTTGGCGGAACATAACAACTTCGGGATTGACATCGTTATTTCCGATGAGCGGGACAGCTTATTGGACACCGGAGGAGGATTGTTGAAGGCGCGGAATCTGTTTGTCCGGAATGAGCCTGTGTTGATTCATAATGTGGATATTTTTTCGGATATCGATCTGAAACAGGTGATAGAGTCGCACTTGGAATGTCAGGCTCATGCGACGCTGGTAGTGAGACGGAGTGTCGGCGGAAGGGTATTGAAGTTTGATCCGGACGGGATCTTAAAGGGATGGGAGAATACGGCTACCGGCCAACAGAAGGTTGTAGACGGAGGGTTCTATACTGCCGAAACCTATAGTTTTTGCGGGGTTCATATTGTCAGTCCTGCCTATTTGCAAAATATGGCCCATCAGGGAGCATTTTCAATTATAGACGAATATATCGCGCAAGCGAAAAAGTTTGATATGTATATGCATCTTCATGACGGCCGGTTTATCGATCTGGGTACGCCGGAGGCATTGGAAGAGGCAGGAAAAAAGAGTTAAATATTTAAGTATTTCAAGCAAGAAAAGACTTTTGGACAGTGTCCCGGCACGCAGGCTATGATTTTTAGCATTCGTTTGATACTCAGATGCTTTTGATAATATATTCCTTTTAATAACCAGTGTTCGATTCTCATCATAATAATCAGGCCTGTATTTCAAAATAACCTCCTTTGCAAGCGGTACCAGAATACTGTCCCGCTGTTTCTAAGGTAGTTTATCCAGATGTTGTTGCTGTGCCATACAGATATAACACAGCAACAGAAAAATGACAAGCATTTGTAATTGTTGGTGCAACCTAACGCAGTAACAGTAAGGAAAGAAAAAGCAAGGTAATTGAATAGTTATCAGTAAACTATGTCTTTTGGTGGCTTTGGCTGTCCGATACCGGAAACGCCGAAAAATGCAAATTAACGCAGGCTTTCCGCTTCTAAACTATGCACCGAAAAGGCAAAAACGGATAAAACAACGTAACCATCTGAATCATCGGTGATAACTTCACTACTTTTCTCTCCCCCGCAAGCAGTAAAATAGCAGAATATTGTGTATTTCGGAATACTTTCCGTTACGAATCCGTTACCTGCTTTTTCGGATTCAAGTACCGGTTATCCGTGTAAAAATAAGGATTCCGGCGGTTCTTAAAGTGACGGTATCATTATGCGAGTTTTATACCTGAAATCCGTTTCTTATTCGCTAAATCACAATATTTTGCGTAACGTTGATTAGCTCCATAACAGTTAATTTTGTAACCTGTAAAAGAGTTAATTTATGACGGAAGTAAAAGTAAATTTCTACCTCAAACGTAATGAGGAGAAAGTGGAAAATCCAGTTCAGATTGACCCCGTAAACCAAACGAATTTAACCCCTTGCTCTAAAATAAGGTTGCCCCTTCTATCCAAAATAAAAATGACCCCATTGAAATGTATGTCAAGATAGACTTTTACGTAATTTCATGATACAGATTACAGGGAAGGAAAAG
>JAVBLD010000065.1:0-16199 GCA_031553705.1 Marinifilaceae bacterium
TCTCGCATCATACAATCCGGTAACGAATACAATGACCTTCAGAAGTGCCTATGACATTCCATCGGGGCATCTTATAGAAGAGCTGTTCCATGCCTATCAGGACAGGTATTATCCGGGAGGTATCAATCAATATGCGGTAAATGGGGTGTCTTCTGTCGAATTTGAGGCAAAGGTTTTTAAAGATTTAATGAGTGGGTTTACATCTGCAGATAGGCTACCTTCTAGTATTATGACAGTTGATAATAACGATTATACTGCAATGCAGGCTTACTTTGGCTGGCTATCAGGGATTTCTCATGATTTTGACTCGAGCCAACCCATAGATGTTGATCTACTATATGAAAAATATGATGAGATGATAGGATATTTCCATTCCAATGCAGCTAATGGTTACAATGCATCTACTACTGAAAATATACATTTTGAAGCTCTACTTGAAGTATTAAATATATAATAATTAAAATTATGAATACAATAATCTTAATTCTAGCATATATTATGACGCCTAACAGCATATATATGTATTTTGTGAACAATGATAATAATATGACTCACAATATTGTTAAAGTTAAAAATGAAGTCTATTTAAAAGCAGACACTCTTACCTGGATAGTAACAAACAAAGCTACCGAGCATATGTATGAAAAACAGTATAAAGGCAAAAATAAAAATATTGATCAGGACAAACTATATGAAGCTACTAATAATTTGAAACTAATAAATAGTAATAATTCAATACTGAATGCCATTAAATCGGTTTTTACACCTTCTGAGATTGAAGAATTAAAAAATGAAAATCTCATAATGATATTAAGAATAAACAACAACGGCAAAATATTATTTATTACGTTTGGCGTAAGAAGTGATAAACTAAAGAAAATGAGCTTGTCCAAGTATTCATTGTTAGAAAATAAACTTATCTCAACAATGAAGTTTAAAGTTACTGATCCGGATATTGAGATATACACATTGAATCTCCGACTTATATTTGAGAAAATATATAACAATACTTATGTATTCCCTCAGGATCGATATGTTAATCATTAATGGCTAATTTTCAGTAGTTCGGCTATAGAAGTCGTAGTCGAACTATTTATTATATTAGTCGTTTGTATATATTATGATAAAATTCATGAAAACATTGGTTTTAATTTTAGCATATATTATCGCAGCGATAAATATATATGCACAATCTACAAGTACTTATAATAATACAGTTTATCAAAATATTAAAGTCGGAAATAAAGTCTATTTAAAAAAAAATAATTCATGGCGATTAATAAACAAAGCCCTACGAGATAAATACGATAAACAATATAAAAATGCTTATAAAGGTCTTGATGAATATAGAGTGAGTGAGGCCATGAGAAATATAAGAATATTAAATAGTAACGATTCTATTGTTGAGGCTGTTAAATCAATATTTTCTCCTACTGAAATTGAAGAATTAAAAGATGAAAAGCTTTCAATAACATTTAGAATAGATAAACATGGTAAGATCATATATATGGCATTCAATGCTCGTAGCGATAAACTTAAGAATTTAAACTTATCCAAGTACTCATTATTGGAAGATAAACTCATCTCAACAATGAGATTTAAAGTGCCTGATCCGGATATAAAAGTATATACGATAAGTCTTCCTTTTATTTTTAAAGGATTATATGATGATACTTATGTATTTCCTCAGAAATTATATGCTAATCCGGAATGAGTGAAGATTGTAGTTCGGCTGCAAAATTTGCAGCCGAACTACGATATATTAGTCATCCGATTTCCGGAACTCGCTTTGTCCGGACAGCTGTCGTTCGGGCGTTCCGGCAACGGGAGTCATTCCGCAAGAACCGGGCAATAAACCGGCCATCTTAAAAGGACGTTTTAACTATTTTCAGTCGTTAAATTTGCGTATAATATTATCTATTCCGGCGACGTATCCATATAACGATGGCAGAAATGATTAATGCCATCGGTAACATACCCATTAGCATAACCCTTGACACATACATACCTGTTCCGCCGATATTTACTTTATTATCGGGTGGAGTGGGGCGCCGGACATCAATCGGTACTTCTTCGTCGGACATCCAGAAAAAGGGACCGGTTACCAAAGATAAGTTCGAGGCATTTACGTTTTTACGTGAGATGCTGATTTCGCCGTTGCTGATACAATCGGCATCGCCGAGAATGACAATCTTCTGTTCTTTTTCGCCGATCTTTCTTGAGAGTGCAAGGGCAGTGGCATAAGAGCGTTCCGTTTCTCCTATCGAAGGGTTCATGCATACGGTGTCATCGATGAAATCGGTAGTTTCCACTTCATTCCAGCTATCGACCGTGTCGTTCACAAAAAGCGGTGTCACGGTGAATCCTTTATCCGTCCGGTAATCCAACCCGGTACATCCGGGCATTGTGATCACCTGCTCCCGGCGGATCATGGTCGCAAAATGATAGGACAGTTCTCCCGCCTCTTTGGTTGGAACAGAGATGATAAAGTCGGGTTGGAAATTCTTGTCCTTTTTTACTAACCTTCCCGGAAGCAGCTGTACGCCAAACTGTTCCAATAACGGATTCATTACCTCTTGTCGTCTTGGTTCTCCTGCAATCAACAGGTTACCTCCCCGCGCAATATATTTGTCTAATATTGTTCGTTCTTCCGGAAGAAGCGGG
This sequence comes from Marinifilaceae bacterium, assembly GCA_031553705.1. Lineage (GTDB taxonomy): Bacteria > Bacteroidota > Bacteroidia > Bacteroidales > Marinifilaceae > JAVBLD01. Next base: position 2,665 of record JAVBLD010000065.1, read on the forward strand.
TTGCGCATGTCTGCAATGACCAGGATTTTTACTTTTTCCGGAATCTCCCGGTCCAGCGTCACTTCCCGGAAGTCGAACCCTTGGTTGATCAAAGAGTACCGGAACGGCTTGTCCTGGGCAAACTTGTTATAATCCCGGTCTCCCTCCCGGATGCAATCCCGTTCGCCATGTCCTTTGACAAAGCCTACCAAAGGAAGTTCCATTACCATTCGTTTAAATGCGGCCGATATCTCTGATTCAAAGGGATGAACATAAGGGTCATCGAAAACCCGTAAGAAGGTTCTTTCCCCATTTTCTCGTTCCAACAGACGTACAAAACGATTATTCTCCGACGCTAAATCGACTGTTTTTTTGATCTCTCCTGGACTTTTGAACATGTTCGAATCCAATCTGAACGTCTCGGCCATCTTTACCATCCTCTCTCTGTCCGATAGTCCGGGGTAACGTTTATCCATATCAGGATAATTAGCATTGTCGTAATAATAGACATATTTCATTTTAATTTCCGGTTTAAACCGGGTGTATTGCTTAAACCGGTCCAGATCGTAATTGATCTGGTTCGGAAGGGTGATCCAATAATACCGGTCGAGGATGTTATTGAAAGCGGTAATGGTCAGTCCTCCTTCCATTTGTGCTACAATCTGCTGGCTATTGGGCGTCAGAGTCCTTACCTTTGTCCGGGTGGCGTCGTAAAACGCCATCAGCTTCGGGCGGGAGCTCAGGTAGCCGAGCGTCATTGCCAGGATTGCCACACCGGCATATTTTGCAATGCTGACCGACTTACGGCTTTTTTGCCGGATGGCCTTTAGGCGTAAAATCGAAAGCGAGAGGAAAAGCGCGATAACGATGATGAAATAGAGCAGGTCTTCGCTGCATATCAACCCGTTGATAAATTCATCCGCCCTACCGTCAATGGAGAACCAATAGGCAATGTCCCTTACAAATTCGACATCCTGCCACATCCTTCCGATAAAGTTCAGCACAGCCAGTACGGCCAATGTGCCCATTGCGGCGACAACCTGGTAAGAGGTAAGGCTCGACATAAACAGTCCGATCGCGCTGTATGCGCAAATCAACAGATAGAGCCCCAACATCCCGCTAAGAAGCGCCGGAATGTCGATCATTTTTATTGTACATGCGCTATATATCACGATAACGGATAATACTCCTATCAATACCAGTCCATATATCATCGTCGACAGGAATTTTCCGAGGATCACCTGGGTGTTGGTGATCGGAGAAGAGTAGAGCAGCTTGATCGATCCGCTGCTTAGTTCCCGGCTCATCAATCCCATTGTCAAAAGCGGGATATAGAAATAGAGATAGTTCTGTACAATAGTGAACAATCCGAACATACCGGTAAAAGTACCCAATGTAACACTATAGAGTTGATAACCCAGTTCCTGGTTTCTTACCTGATTTGCAAATAAATTGGTAAATGTCATGCTCACTTGAAAGGTAAACACAATCAGAATAAGCCATGCTACCGGAGAATAAAAAAGGGTCTGTAGCTCTGTACGAGCCATTTTATAGATCATCTTCATGTTTTAATCTTTGATTAAAAAGTGGCAGGGAGCAGGTGGCAAGTGGCAGGAAGTCTCACTTTTTCACCGTTTGTTTCTTTTACCACTCATGTTCTTACTTTATTTTTTATTCATAAACGGCACTCGCGCCGTTCCTAATTCAAAATTCTTTTGCTACCTGCTACTTGCCACCTGCCCCGCTTTGCTTGACAGTTCGGCAAAGATCCGGTCCAACGAGCTCTTTTCAAGATAGATTTCGTTTAATCGCCACTTTCGGTTCATGCTGACCTCAACGATTCGTTCCAAAATATCCGGGTCGTCGGTAAATTGAAGTCGGTATTTCGTTCCGTTAAGCCTTTCCGCCCCGATAATACCGGGAAGCATTTTCAGATCCTCTACTGAAGGCGTTGCCACTAAGGATACTACCAATGTATTGGGAATTATATAGTTGTCAAACTCATCCACGGTACCTGCAAAAACCAGTTGTCCGTCTTCGATCATCCAGATATGATCGCAGATAGCCTGTACTTCGGATAGGATATGGGTGGAAAGAATAACCGTCCGGTCTTCGGCGATCTCTTTGATCAGATGGCGTATCTCTACAATCTGGTTTGGATCGAGTCCGTTTGTCGGTTCGTCCAGCACCACAAAATCCGGTTTATGGATAATGGCTTGTGCGATACCTACCCGTTGCTGGTAGCCTCCCGAAAGGTTCCGGATCACCCGTTTGCTGAAATGGCTGATCCTGCATTTTTCCATAACCCTTTCCACAGCTTGTTTAATATCCGATTCCGGAATCCGGCGCAGATTGGCGCAGTGTACCAGATACTCTTCTACTGTCAGGTCCGTGTGCAATGGCGGACGTTGGGGAAGGAAACCGATGTGGCATTTGGCCTCCACCGGCTTCTCCCTCAAATTGACACCTCTGATAAAGATGGTCCCTTCGCTCGGTTTTAATACACCGCATATAATGTTCATAATGGTCGATTTACCGGCTCCGTTGGAGCCGAGTAAACCGTAAATTCCTTTGCCGGGAATTTCAAGATTGATGTCCCGTATAGCCCATTGAATGCTATAGCGATGGGACAAGTGTTGCACTTGTACGATTGATTGTTCCATATATTGAATAATTAACAATTAATAAAGGAAGACAAGGGCAGGGAATAAGGCACGGGAATTTTAAATTTCCGATTTTAGATTGAAATTGTAATCAATTCAAGATTCTGAATTTAAAATTATTTTATTCCCTGCCACTTGCCGCTTTCTTAGTCCCAGTAGTTTATAATATCCCTGCCGGAATATTCGTTGTAATTTGTATATTTATACTTTATATCTGTGATTTTTCCCAATCCGGGGAGTTCGTAGACTTTTTCTCCGGCATACATCATCTCGTTTTGAATGTTAAGGACCACAAAAGTTCCGTTTTCCAGCGCTACGCCCAGTTCCGATTCCTGTGGATTGGAATCCATCCCGATAATGACCGATCCATTCGGGAAGGTGTAGAAAGGATGAGCTTTTTCGCCGTTGAGATCATACCAGTATACGGTATTTTTCTCAGAGAAAAAGAAGTAGGGGCGGGTAGATAACATGAAATACCGGGTGTTTTCTGTCGTATAATTCTTGCCGGTAAAGGACTTTAACTCCACATTTGTCATATCGACCGATTGCGGGTTCGGCCAGGGGATGGAGCCTACCTGTTGCTGTATCATAGCCTCATCTCCTTTTTGAAAGAGGGCTGTAATATTTCCTTTCATACCTCCTTCTCCCGTCACTCCGGCAAAAATCAGGTTCCATTCTCCGAAATGGTTAAAGTCGATATATTCCGTTCCGGGCTCTACGGTAAATTTTGACGGAATATATTCTCCGTAGGTAAATATCGATACCCATACGATACGTTTATTGACGGCATCATGCAAACCATAATAACCCGATCCATTGGGCCGGGCTGTAATAATATTGTTGATTAATAACTTCTGACCCTGATATTCTGCCGGAATGTTGCTGAATCTGTAGGAGTAGAATGGTTTGGAGGTCCCGTAGCTCCTCCCGTAATCCCGGGTATAGATCTCTCCGTTTTCGTCCAGCAGTACGTCCATCGCATAGCCATAAAAGAAATCTTTAATATGAAGTCCTGCCGGGTAATCGCCTCCTACAAACTCCTGCCTGAAATCCAGTTCTTTAACATACGATTCTCCATTAAGGTATACCGAACCCGATTGTTGTATGACCAACAGTTTTGTATTTGAACTACCCAGCACCTGCCGGATTTTTGCAGGACCATTTCCGAGAGGGTCATCCGGACTGAATTGCTGGTAAAGGTGTGGGAATGCCGTAAATTTCCTTACTTTCTCTTCATTGTCGTTTATTTCATATTCCGGACGGATATAACTGACCGAAGAGTTTCCTTCATGTTCGCTTAAAATAATCCATCCTTTTGCATAGGACGACATCGCATTGAGTTGCATATCACCCGAATAAATCGCACCCGTGCCGACCTCCCTTGCGCATATCCTTATATTGGTATATCCGGTTTCTTTCGGAATAAAATGCAGTTCCCTTCCTAAACAGATCGTGTCGCATCTGTCCGGTCCACTGTTAATTCCTTTATGTTCCCACCAGAATTCATAACCGGTAGTATCCTGCAGATCTGAGAAAATAACTTTGGGGTAGTAGATGTACTCTTCTCCGACATATGCAGTTCTACTCGCCGGGTTCAGGCTAAACGTAACGGCTTTGGTCGGAATATAGGTATAGTTCCCTTTATCTTCGTAACAGGCCTGACCTGCAAATACGATGATAGCCAGCCATAGTATTATCGTTGTCTTCATCTTATTTTCAATTATTAATTATTAATTACCCAATCACCTTTACCGTCATCTCCGTATTGTCTTCCTCCAGGACGGTTCTGTCAGCCTCTTTTTCCCGCTGTAGCCAGTACTTGAATTGAAGCGTGGCGGTTCTCACTTCACTTTCGTTCATGCTTCCCTTGCTCATGTCGGAAATACCGGTGACCTCAATAAACAGTGAGAATTTTTTATCACTATATTCTCCCAGATAGTAGTCTGTGATCATATCGTCCCACCAATCCGGCTTGGAAATCCGGTCGTTGATCCGTATGATACGGTAGGTATAGTCCCATTGTCCGCTTTTGAAGCTTGCATTATCCACTACTTTTAACACCAAGCGGATATCCTGTGTTTTCATTTCGGGGGTTCGTATGATTGCTATCCGAAAGGTATCGGCCACTACCCCCGATTTGATCATTAATTTTTCCGGTAATCTGACATGAGTGCCTTCTATAGCGGTAGATTGTTCGGTGTCTATCGCTATCCGGTACTCGGTGTCCTGATTCAGAGCCAATCCGGATGTCTCCACTCCGACCGGCCATTCTATCTCATCTTGATTGGGATAAAAAGTGAATGACAGGGTTGTAGAATCGGATATGGATTCGGAAAACTGGAGATAGTTTACACCGCAATATTGTTCCAATTCCGATTTTTTACATCCTTCTAAAAAAAGAAGAAAAACTACGAATATGTATACGAATGTTTTCATTGCTTTCAGGTTTATAAATTAGAATAGGCGGTTTCTCCGTACGGTAACGGTAATACATAGCGGTCTCCCATGTCAACCGGGTATTCTCCGTTGTACATCGGTGCATTCAGGCGTTTATACAGGAAGAAGGTCTGTCCTTCGGACATCGATTCCCGGGTAAACTCTTTGTATAGTAATCCTAAGAATGTCGATTTACTCATGGCCGGATCTAATGGCGTTTTTGCTCCCCGTGCAACTCTGACCGTGCTTAACAGGTTTATCGCCTTTGGTAAATCGGTGTCGATGAGGCACTCACACATAATATAGTATATTTCACTCAGGCGGATTACCGGTGCAATCGGTCCCTGGTATTGGATCACCCATGAGGTCGGATAAACATTTTGGTTGGCTTCCGGTTTTTTCCAGCGGCGTGAACTGCCGTCAGGCTCAATTAATCTGGTAGAGCGGAAGTCATCCTTATCTCCCTCAAAAAGATGATCCAGGTTCCTGTAGAAAAAGAAGTATATATTGCTTACGCGTGCATTATCATACAGATCATACATCCGGTTGTTCATCCCTGCAAATATGATATCATCGTACATTTTCCGGTAGATGGCGTTGACATTGCTTGTTTCGAGATTAGTTGACGCGGTAAATTTAAACCATGTCTTCCGTGAAGCGAATTGATAAACATCGTTGGCACAACGCAACGCATTTTGTTTGTCTCCTTTGTACAGATAGGCTCTTGCCAATAACGCCGAAGCGGCGAAATAATTCATCCGGAGTCCCCTCAGGAAAAAAAACGAACCTCCCTTTATTAACGTATTTCCGTTGTTAAAGCGATAAGATATGTCGTAAATGCTATAGATATTATATAGCGTGTCGTGATATGCCAGATTTGTTTTGGCATATTCCAGATCATTGATGATACTGTCTAATACAGCTGATACCGTCATATACCGGGGCTGAGGATCGGGATATCTTGCCACATAAGGCATATATACCCTGGCGTCGTCAACTACCGGAGCCGGAGCAAACAACCGTAACAGGTCGAAATGTATCAGCGCTCTCACCCCTTTCGATTCTCCCAGGATCAGGTCGTGTTCGACTTTTCCTTCCAGGAAAAAAGAGGTATCCTGTTTTTCCGTTTGGGCAATCAGGTTGTTACAATTCGCAATGACCCGGTAGCCTTGCCTCCAGACATTGCTGATAATCTTTTCCGCGTCCACATGATCATACTCCCCCTGTTCAATAAAACGATAGGGTTCGGGTAAATCATCGGTCTGGTAGTTGTAACCCAATACACTCGTCATGCCCCATGTCAAATCCCTGGCATAAAGTTCCGGCGCGCCCAGTAAACGATAAATACCGTTTAGCGCCGAACGATAGCCTGTATAGTCTTTAAAAAGATCCTCCTGGGTCACCCTGCTGTCTGCTTCCACATCCAGCCAGTTATTACATGCTGTGAAACCACCGCATATAATCAGTAAGGATATTAAATATATTCTTGTCGTTTTCATACGTAAAAAAATTAATTCTAATGAATAATTGAATTATCTTGCCACATTGTTCATTGTTAAAAGGTGGCATTTAATGAAAGATTGAATGTCCGGGCAAAGGGGTAGTTTAATCCTCTTTCCCGTTTAACACTGGAAATTACAGCAACATCTTTCATGTTAAATTGTAATTTCAACATACTCAGTCCGATGGGTTGCAACAACCGGTTGCCAAATTCATATCCCACCGAGAGGGAATTGAATGTCAATACATTATTCTTTTGTATAAAGCGGGAGGTTGAACGGGTTGTTTGATAACGCTCTTTTATTGATTTGAACACTACCATATCCCCCGGATTTTTCCAACGATCCTGGTATACCCGGCGATCGACGTTCCGTGCCCATAAGTTCACATTCTCAACCTGATCGACTAAAGTCTGGTTGTAAAGATCTCCTCCGGTTTCGAAAAGGAATGTAGTGTAAAGGGTAAGATTCTTATATCGTGCGTTCAGGCCGAAAGAGCCTTGCAGATCGGGTTCACTGTTTCCGATAATAACCTGTTGCGAAGAATTCCATTCATATGTAACACTCCCGTCCTTATTCATAAACAGCTCTTTCCCGTTTGCAGGAGAGATTCCCATCGATCTCATGCCGAAAATGGATTCCATAGATCCGCCTTCCACATATTTCATTATCGGTTTTGAAAACCTATCATTGAGCGTTGTAGGGTTTATAACCCCTTCATAGTAGTCTTCGAAATAGGTATCCACCCGGTCGTTATACTCTTGCAGGGAGTTGGATATTTTCAGAATCTTATTTTTGTTGTGCGACATATAAGCAAACAGATTCAGGTTCCAATCCGGGTTTTGAATGATCGTAAGATCTATATTCAACTCCATCCCCCGGTTTTGTACTTCTCCCAGGTTATCCTTATAGGTTGAGAAACCGGAAGAGAATGGAATGGAGACATCCGTGATCAGGTCCACCGTGCGTTTATCATACCAGGCGAATTCGAATGTTCCCCATTTCCCGACGGCAAAATCGACAGCCAGGTTCAGCGTATTGGTTTTTTCCCACTTCAGGTTGTCGTTTCCCAGATAATACAGGGCGGCGCCGATACCGGTCGCGTGCCAATCGTCGGTCATTATTTCATAAGTATGCCGCGAGGCGAAAGGAGGAAAGTTTACCTTACCGGTCTGTCCGTAATTGGCCTTCAGGCGTAACATCGGCAATATGGTGTTTCCTTTCATAAAGGAATAATTATGGATGTTCAAGCCGACTCCTCCCGACCAGAAAGTTGCCATACGTTTTTTTGACCCGAATTCCGATGAACCGTCCCAACGAACCGACAAGTCTGCCAGATAAATGTTGTTGAAAGTGTAATTGGAAGAGAAAAACAGTCCAGCCAACCGTTTGTGATTATCCTGTCGTCCGGGCAGGCCGATCATCTCATAGGCATATTTGGCGTCGTATTGTCCGGGACCGGGAAATCCTTTATACTGATAGGAAGTATAGGAAGATTTCTCCTCTTTTGCATTGAATCCGAAGCTCGTATTGATATGATGATTGTTGAATGTATTATTATAAATCAGTAATATATTGGTATTCCAACCGTAGGTGCTTATATCATTCAGGAAGAGCTCTCCCTTTTGAAACCAGGTAAGCATCGTGCTAGCGTATTTTGATGAATTCGGGTCGATAAACTGTTCGCCTTTCTCTTCTTTCAGCGAGATGGCAAACTGCCCTTTTAGCTGAAGATGCGGTATTATATACCAGTTAACCGAGAGGTTGTCCGTAAATTCCCTGTAACTGTTCCGGTTGAAACTTTCGGTCATGATCGGGTCGAACAAGGGGTTTGCTGGAGATGCATTCCCGATGGTGGACGGAAATGTTTTGATGGGGCGGCCGTTTTCATCAAATGGGATAAAATAGGGTTGCTGTTTGGTATAATCACCAAAAGAACCATAGGGTGAGTTCTGTGCATTCACTATATCGAAAGATGCCTGATTGCTGATTTGTAAGCCTTTGATCCGGTAGTCGACTTTGAGTTCGGCGCCAATCCGGTTACGATACGATTCCTTCATGATCCCATTCTGGTTTTCATAGCGCAGACCTAATCCGAAGCGGATGCTTTCGACACCACCGTCGATAAACAGGCTATGTTTGTGATTGAATTCGGTTCGTAACGGTTTTGAAAGCCAATAGGTGTCCACTCCCCGGAGGATATTACCCTGTTTTAGCCTGAAATCCGCTACCCGGCCCGCTAAAGGATTAACTCCGAAAGGAGCTTCTTTGTTCAATAGGCCGGCTTCTACTTCAATTTCCAGTTTCTCCTTTGCATTGGCTAAGTTGTAGTCGGTTAAATCGGGAGCAGTTACACTTCCTGTTGCACTATACGATACCCTTAGCCTGCCGGGAAGGGGAGCCACGGTTTCGATAACGATCACGCCGTTGGAGGCCCTTGATCCGTAGATAGCTGTGGCGGCGGCATCCTTCAATATTGTAATACTTTCAATCCGGTTAGGGTCGTAGTCGTATACCTTTTCCATCGAAACTTCGAAACCGTCCATGATAAATACCGGTAAATTCGGATTGGTGGTCAACGCATACCGGGAGACATCTGTAGCTTCCAGTTGATCCAGCTCCTTTACCGCTCCGAATCCGGACTGCCCACGGAGATAGAATTCAGGAAGGGTATTCGGATCCGATCCCATCAGGTTGTTTTTGAGTATGCGCAGGGAGGGATCAAATACCTGAAGGGCATCGATTACATTGCCTGGAGATACCTTCAACAGTTCATCCCGTTTTACCTGAGTGGAGCTTCCTGTAAAACTTGATTTACGGATATTGGCATAACCTGTTTTTACAACTTCCTCCATTTCAATGATTTTTTCTACCATGACTACGGTTAAAGGTTTATTATCCTTGATGGTAATCTCCTTTGTTTCATAACCGATAAAAGAAAAGATCAATACTATGTGGTCCATCGCCGGGATAGATATACTAAATTCCCCTTTTTCGTTGGTTGCCGTACCCAGAAGTGTATCTTTTAACCGGATCGTAACCCCCGGAAGCGGTACATTTTGGGAATCCGTTACCTTTCCGGTGATCGTTATTCCTTTTTTATCTTGCGGACCGGTTTCTGTCTTGGTTATGATAACTACTTTGTCATCGATTCTGAAGGCGAGTCCCAAAGGAGAGAGAATCTCTTCCAAGACCTGGATAAAGTCCTTTTCCTCAACATTTACATCTATCCGCTGTTGATCTTTTAAGGCTATTGTCCGGTAGAAAAAAGTATAATCCGTTACTTTTTCCAGTTCTCCCAGTACCTCTTTCATAGTGGAATTTTTCATATGCAAGGATACTTTAATTTGTCCGTAACTGCCCGCAGACAAATGAAGCGTACCTGCCAGCATCAAAAACATTGTGATTCGCATGCTTAGTAGCAATTTAGATTTTTGACATTGCCAGCTCCATGGCAATAGATTTCGTTTTTTTTTCATACATTTGTAATTAAGAATTAAAAGCACTTGCTATTCTTCGTCGTGAGACGAAAGATTAGCGGACGGGATTGATAAAATCCCGTTTTTTATTATCTGAAATAAAAATCGTTCTTCCTTTTATTTCGAACCTTGTTCCTCCGGATAATTCGATTTTCTTCAATACATCTTCGATTCCGGAATACATAGGCATTTTCCCGTTATATGTTTCGGTTTTTAACTGTGTGTTTTTATATATCACTTTCACCTGGTACCACCGGGAGATGGTGCGCATAATCTCTTCCAGGGTCATATCCTTGAAATAGAACATACCGTCTTTCCATGCAGTGTAGACTTCGATATCGACCTCCTTTACCGATAATTTACCGGATACTGTTTCCATTGTTATCTGATGACCGGGTTGCAGGATAATCTGTTGGCCCGTTTTATCCGAAACAAAAGACACCGACCCTTCCACTAGGGTAGCATATATCTTATTTTCATCATTATAGGTATTTATGTTAAAAGAGGTGCCGAGAACCGTGATGTGTGATTGTTCAGTATACACGATAAAGGGACGTCGCGTGTCTTTTTTTACTTCAAAATAACCCTCACCTTTCAGATATACTGCCCGTTCTTTTCCGGTGAATGCTTCCGGATAGCGTAGTTCCGAAGCGGCATTCAGCCATATTTTTGTCCCATCGGACAATGTCAATGGATAGAATCCGCCTGTTGGGACTTTTAGCGTATTATAGCGGATTTTTTCGGCCGGATCATTTAAATCTCTCTTTGTGTATATCAATCCGGATACGGAGTCGTTCAGGAGACAGGTAAGACCGTTGTCTCTGATTTTTTGATTTTGCTGGGATAAACGGATAAGTGTTCCGTTGTCAAGGATAAGTTCCGCTTTGTATTTTCCCGGCATGATCACCTCTGTTATAATTGTTGCCGGTGGAGTTTTATCCTGTTTGTTAAAGATAAGGAATATAACGGATGTTGCTATTAAGATAGACGCAGCAACAGAAGTCCACCGGAATGGACGGAGTTGTTCGCGGAATATCCGTTTTTGCAGACGGACGTATTCCTGCTCTTTCAGTCCGGTGAATTTTTTCGGAGCAAGCGTCCGGTTGAATAGTGCTGCCTGATCTATTCTGCGGATATTTTCTTTTTGGGAAAACCACTCCTCCGTTTCCTTCTTGTCACATTTATTCCTGTGGTTTAATATCCGGGTAGAGTATTCCAGGTCATGATCGTCGTCGTGTATGCTCATAATTTAATTTTATGCTAATACACGGAGCATATCGGAATGGGTGACAGGAATTTTATCTTTTATTGGTTTTTTTGATAAAAAAATGCAATTCAGTGAATAATAGCGGGAATGAGTATAAAATGTAATACTTTTGCTTTCATAATGTGATGTTTTAGTTAATTTTAAGAACTAAAGGGAGTCTTGTTGCAGCATCAAAAACTATTTTTAAACGCCCTGAATTCGTCAATTGTGTTTCGCTTTGTGCTCCGGAATATTGCAACAAGGCTTGGTTAAATAAACTCATTTGATTGGAACCGCATAAACAAATACATCCATGACTCGAAATTGCTATATGCACAAGAGCTCCTGCATGAACGTAATGCCCTGTCGAGGTAAATTGCCATCCCACCAAAAAATGAATGCTTCACATATCACTGTTGATAATTATGCTACAAATATAGTGCATTTCAGAAACAAGGCAATATATTTGGCCGAATCAGAATTATTTCTTATATTTGTGAACTGAACATTGAAAATAATCCAATGAATAGTTCTCGAAATATCGATTTGATTTTGTCGGTTTTTAGTGACACACGGACTGTGTTCTCGCTAAACGATATTGCGATGCTTATCGGAGAGAGCGATTTTAAGAGGTTAAATGAACGATTGAATTACTATGTTCGCAAGGGGAAGTTGCTCCGTCCGCGAAAAGGTATCTATGTTAAACCCAACTACAACCCCGAAGAATTGGCCTGTACGCTTTATACTCCGTCTTATATTTCGTTGGAATATGTGTTGCAAAAAGCCGGTGTTGTTTTCCAGTATGATGAACGGATAACTGCGGTCAGTTATTTGAGCCGGAGTGTCGATGTAGAAAGTCGCACCTATGCCTATCGAAAAATAAAAGGTGAAATCCTTATCGTCACGCAGGGCATCAATCAAACCGGCAATGTAAATATTGCTACGCCCGAACGTGCCTTCTTGGATATCCTGTATTTGAATGCAACATACTATTTCGACAATCTAAATCCCCTTGACAAGAATTTAATAACTAGACTTTTGCCGATATATAATTCCAAAACGCTTACGACAAGGGTAAAAAAACTATTTGCAAATGGTTAGCATCAACAAACATAAATTTTTCCTGATACAGATACTCAAAGACATCTATTCCGATATAGAGTTGGCAAATTGCCTCGGTTTTAAGGGTGGCACGGCATTGATGTTTTTTTATGATTTGCCCCGTTTTTCGGTCGATTTGGATTTCAATCTACTCAACTTGGCAAAAGAAAAAACGGTGTATGAAAAGGTACGAAAAATCCTGTTGAAATACGGTAAGATATTTGACGAGGCAATGAAGTTCTACGGCCCGATTATCGTATTGGACTACGGTGTCGGCGAACGAAAATTGAAAATAGAAATATCCAACCGGCGGTGGAATAACCATTACGAAAGAAAAAATTTGCTGGGCATCAATATGCAGGTAATGGTTGCTCCGGATATGTTCGCTCATAAACTCTGCGCTTTACTTGACAGGGGAGAATTAACGAATCGTGATATCTTTGATAGTTGGTTCTTCATGCAGAAACAAACGCCGATAAACAAAGAGATTGTTGAAACCCGTATGGAAATGCCACTGGTTGATTACCTGCAAAAATGTATCGACCAGCTCGAAAGCATGAGCGACCGAGGTATTCTGAATGGTTTAGGAGAGCTAATGGATGAGGATATGAAGAAATTCGTTCGTACAAAACTACGGACAGAAACCATATCCCTGCTTCGGTTCTATAAAGAATTCCCGATTCTCGCATAAGGTGTTTGAATGATACTCGAGAGGGGGGCAATGAAATATTACTTCAATAGTCGCTTAGAAATTGGAAAAGAATCAGGCAGCAGTTGCAGAAGTGAAATGGCAGAAGAAGAATTTTAAACCTGAATTTATTTTGTCGACAAAATAAAAATACGGAATTCTTGTTTTATTAACAAAATAAAATATTGAGATAAGTTAGGGATATTTTTGTTCTGTCGACAAGACAAAAATAAACTGTTTTTGTCTTGTCGATAAGACAGAAATGATGATATCAATTTCAGAACTAACATAGCACATTCACTCTGGAATTCCTAACTAAATCCGCACAAATAGTTAAGCACTTTTTGCATTTAGTTTCCAGAATTCATCTATTGTCATATTATTCAGAGCTTTGTGGCGTCTGATTTTATTATACCAGATTTCTATGTACTCGAAGATCTCTAT